>UQKM01000040.1 GCA_900541685.1 uncultured Collinsella sp. | reverse complement strand
AGGTGAAAGGGAGTAAAACGGCAAAGAAAAAGCCTCCGTCCCAACGCGGGAACGGAGGCCAGATTATCGTTTTTACTCACCGCCGTCGCTGGCGGCTTTGCCGTAACTCTCGTACGAAACGAAACTCAGGAGCACAGTGCAATACTCAAAAGAGCAGGTCAAAACCCTGTCAGCCTACTCAAACTCGATGGTCGCAGGCGGCTTGGACGTAATGTCGTAGCACACGCGGTTGGCACCGGGAACCTCGGCCACGATGCGGCCCGAGATGCGGGCCAGCACGTCGTAGGGCAGTTTGGCCCAGTCGGCGGTCATGGCATCGCTGGACTCGACGGCGCGCAGGATGATCGGGCGCTGATAGGTGCGCTCGTCACCCATGACGCCGACGGACTTGATGTCGGGCAGGACCGCGAAATACTGCCAGCAGCTGTGCTCGGAGTTGCGCTCGCCGGTCTGCTCAAACAGACGCTGATTGTAGGCATCGAGCTCCTCGCGCACGATAGCGTCGGCATTCTTGAGGATCTCGAGCTTCTCCCTGTCGACCGCACCGATGATGCGGATGGCAAGACCCGGGCCCGGGAAGGGCTGGCGGAACACGATGTTACCCGGCAGGCCCAGCGCCAGACCAAGTGCACGGACCTCGTCCTTAAAGAAGTGGTCGAGCGGCTCGATAAGGTCGAAGTGCACGCCCTCGGGGAACGGGATCAGGTTGTGGTGGCTCTTGATGGTGGCCGTCTTGCCGCCCGTCTTGCGCGCGCCGGACTCGATGATGTCGGGGTAGATGGTGCCCTGAGCCAGGTACTTGACCGGCTTGCCGTCGCACTCGAGCTGCTGGGCGACCGCGAAGAACTCTTTCCAGAACTGCGTGCCGATGATGCGGCGCTTCTCCTCGGGCTCGGTCACGCCGGCCAGAAGCTCGGCGTAGCGGTCCTCGGCGTGGACGTGGATAAAGTCGACGTCAAACTGCTTGGTGAAGACCTCCTCCACCTGCTCGGGCTCGCCCTTGCGCAGCAGGCCGTGGTTGATGAACACGCAGGTCATCTGCTTGCCCACGGCGCGAGCGCCCAGCGCAGCCACGACGGAGGAGTCGACGCCACCGGACAGGGCCAGAATCACGCGGTCGTCGCCGACCTTCTCGCGGAACTCGGCCGTCATGGTCTCGACCAGGTTGTCCATGCACCAGTTGGGCTCCAGGCCGCAGATCTCAAACAGGAAGTTGCTCAGCAGCTGCTGACCGTACTCGGAGTGCTTGACCTCGGGGTGGAACTGCGTGGTGAAAATCTTGCGCTCGACGCACTCCATGGCGGCAACCGGGCATACGTCGGTGCTGGCGGTAACGGTAAAGCCCTCGGGCACCTCGGACACGGCGTCGCGGTGGCTCATCCACACGGTCTGCTCCATGGGCGTGGAGTTAAAGAGCTTGGCGCCAGCCGTGCGCGTGATGGTGGCGCGGCCGTACTCGCCCACCTCGGAGTGGCCGACCTTGCCGCCGAGCGTCACGGCCGTGATCTGATGGCCGTAGCAAAAGCCCAGGACGGGAAGGCCAAGGTCAAAGATGGCGGGATCGATGGACGGAGCGTCCTCGGCGTACACGGAGGCCGGGCCGCCGGAAAGGATGAGCGCAGAGGCGTTCATCTCGCGAATCTCATCGGCCGAGATGTCGCAGGGAACGATCTCGGAATACACGTTGAGGTCGCGGACGCGACGGGCAATGAGCTGACCGTACTGCGCACCAAAGTCGAGTACGAGGACCTTTGCGGAAGCCTTTTGATCCATGGTTTCCCCCTCTTGTTGGCGGGGAGCCGGTGCCCACCCGCGTGAATGAACGAAAATAACTTCCATAGTGTACACGTTATATGGGGTTTCTCGTCCCTCGCGGCCATCAGCGCACGGCAAACGCACGACCTGGGCCCTTATTTGACGGCAATTGAAGTATTACTAAACATTACAGATGATGTATTACGTTTGAACATTGGACGCCCTGTGCCACAATACTGCCGAACGACTCCGCCCTTGCGGCGACAAAACCGATAGGAATACCAGCATGAAGCGCATCCTTCTCATCGCCACGGGCGGCACCATCGCATCGACCGAGGACGGCAACGGCCTCTCCCCCGCCCTGACCGGTGAGGAGCTCGCCCAGAGCGTCCCCGAGATCTCGGGCCTCTGCGAGCTCGACGTCGTGCAGCCCATGAACATCGACAGCACCAATATGCGCCCCAGTGACTGGATGCGTATCCGCGACGTCATCGTCGAGGGTTATGCCGACCACGACGGCTTCGTGATTCTGCACGGCACCGACACCATGAGCTACACCGCGGCGGCGCTTTCCTATCTGATTCAGGACAGCCCCAAGCCTATCGTACTCACCGGCTCGCAAAAGCCCATGGGCAATCCCTTTACCGACGCCAAGCTCAACCTGTACCAGAGCCTGCTCTATGCGCTCGACGAGCACTCGCACGACGTCTCAATCGTGTTTGGCGGCGTAGCCATTGCCGGTACGCGCGCCCGCAAACAGCGCACCATGAGCTTTAACGCGTTCATTAGCGTCAACTATCCGCCCATCGCCTATATCCGCAACGACCGCATCGTGCGCAACGGGCTTCACGGCACGCATCAGGGCGAAAACCCGGTGCGTTTCTACGACAGCATCGACCCGCGCGTATTTGTACTCAAGCTCACGCCCGGCGTAAACCCGGGCATCCTCGACGCCCTTGCCGATAGCTACGACGCTGTAATCCTTGAGACCTTTGGCATTGGCGGTATCCCCGAGTTTGGCGAGTCGGGCGAGTCGTTCCAAGAGGCGATTTTCCGCTGGGTCGATTCGGGCCGCACCGTCGTTATGACCACGCAGGTCCCCGAAGAGGGCCTTGACCTGGGTGTTTATGAGGTCGGCCGTGCCTACGCCGATCATCCGGGCATTTTGCGCGGCGACGACATGACCACCGAGACGCTCGTGGCCAAGACCATGTGGGCGCTCGGCCAGTCACGCGATGCCGCCGAGATCCAGCGCCTGTTCTACAGCCAAGTCAACCACGACCGCATCCCGATGGCGTAATTCAGTTGTCGACGGGTATCCCCTATTCGATACCCTCGAGAAGCTCTGACACCGTCATGCCAAGGGCGGGCGCGATCTTAAATAGAACCTTGAGCGTGAAATTTGCCGTCCCATCTTCGATTCGGTCGAGGTAGGGTCGGCTGATTCCTGTCGCCACACAAAAATCAACCTTGGAGATACCAAGGTCCCTGCGTGTCTCTTCGACCCGCCTGCCAAGAATCTGTTTCGCACGTTCGTCCATGCAGCCGAGTTTGAAATGGAGCTGAATCAAAACCACCCCTAAAAGGGGTGGTTTGCTCTTAGGGTATAACCCTTGGATT
>UQKM01000039.1 GCA_900541685.1 uncultured Collinsella sp. | reverse complement strand
GCATACTCTGTTTTGAGAAGTTCGCGAAGCCCACTTCTCAAAACAGAGTATGCCTCCCCGGCCCTCGTCCGTGAACTCTTCCGCTGGGCGAGCCACAGACGCCGCGCACCGATAGGGTGAGGTGGCGGCTTGAAATTGGTGCTATATTCAGCTTGAGTTGTTAAATGTTAGTAAGAGAGGCTGATATGGGGCTGTTCAAGAAGAAAAACCCGCAGGATGCCTTTGATCCCGATGTGTTTACCATCACGGACACGATTTTGGACCCGCCGCGGTTTACGTTTTTGCCGGCTATCTACCAGGATGCCACGCGTCGCAAGTGGGCCGTACATCAGCGCGGCGGCGAGCCGAAGATTTTTGACTATGCGGACGTGTTGCAGTGCGAAGTGGCCGAGGCGGGCGATCCGGAGGCCGATGAAGCGGTCTCTAAACAGGAATTTGCCCAGCGTATTCTGGCAAATCCCGCTAAGGCGGCAAAAATGAACGCAGCCAAGCGTAATATGTGTCTTGGTATGGGCGTTGTTGTGGCGGTTCAGACGGGAAAAGACGAGGTTTCCAAACTAGAGATTCCCGTTATGACCGATGAAGTCAAACGCGATTCAAGCCTGTATAAGTCGTATCGGAATGTCGCCGAGAAGATCAAGGCCGAATTTGATGCCATGGGTGGTCTGGCCTAATTTTGGCGACATACGTTTCTGAACGAGGAGTCTGTGCAATGGCAGGCGAATCTTATGCAATTCCCCCCAAAGATCGTGCTGTTGAGGGGATTCTTTGGTATATCCAGCACCATCAGCTTGCCGGCGGCGATCGCCTGCCGGCCGAGCGCGTGCTGTGCGAAGAGATTGGCGTTTCGCGTACGGCGTTGCGCGCCGGTATCACGCGGCTCATCTCGTGTGGAACGCTCGAGAGCCGTCGCGGATCGGGTACGTATGTGTGTCCTCCCAAACCGCTCAATATCTTTCAGGAAACGTATAACTTCTCCGATGCTGTGCGGACTGCCGGCCTGCACCCCTCTTCTCGTCTGGTTTCCACCGGGGCCATCGAGGCGGATGAGGCGCTTGCCGACAAGCTTGGGGTTGCTGTAGGCGCTCCTTTGCTCCGCATGCAGCGTGTTCGACTTATTGAGGGCGAGCCGGCGTCAATCGAGACGGCTCACGTTAACCTGTCCCTGTGCCCCTCGCTTCCCGATCACGATTTTGAGTGTGAGAGCCTTTACGATGTCTTGCTCAAAGAAGGTGGCGTGCGCGTTGAGCATGGACGTGAGCATATCTCTATCTCGCGTTTGAACGCCGAAGAGGCCGAGTTGCTCCAGCAAGAAGAGGGAACGCCGGTGTTCTATGAGAGCACGATAGAATTTGATAAGGACATGCGTTTTGTGGAGCATTGCAAATCGGTGATTTTGCCCACAAAGTTCCGCTTTGCCGATAACGGCGAAAAGAACGGCATGAGGAGCGTGGCAGGTGAACAATGGCTGAAACAGTAGATGCCACCCCGGTTTATATGCGCATTCGACGCCGCATCGAGGAGCGTATCGAGCGCGGTATATATCCCACGGGTTCCATGATTCCGTCCGAAAAAGACCTCGCCGAGGAATTTGGTACGACGCGCTTGACCATCCGAAGCGCTGTCGATGAGCTGGTTCGGCGTGGGCAGATTCGACGCGTCCGCGGAAAGGGCGCGTTTGTGGCACAGAAAGTGCCCGTTGCCTACGAGCGAACGGGAGGCTTTCGCGAATCAGTTCGTGCTTCGGGCGGCGAGCCGTCCGTCCGCATCCTCGCGCGTTCCAAGCGTTATGCGGGTCCATATTATGCCAACCTGTTTGGCATTGCCGAGGACGATTTACTGTATTCGATTCGGCGTTTGAACTGCGTCAACGGCGATCCCGTATCGATTGAGATGGCGTTCATCCCGTGCCTGCTGTTTCCCACAATCGAAGATATTGACGTGTCGGTCTTCAGTTTGTACGAGACCTATGAGATGTTGGGCCGAAAGCCGGTCATGGCACAGGAAAAGCTCGATATCGAAGCACTTGGCGCGCGAGATGCCGGCCTGCTTGGACTGGAGCAGGGCGATCTTGCCTTGACGCTTGAGTGCGTGAGCTTCGATGCGAGCGGCCAGGCGATCGAGTACGTCAAGTCGTTTAACCGCGGTGATGCGGGTGGATATACCTATACGTACTAGCTGGTTTTTTGCATAATGGGCTGAAAAGCTGACGGAATTTTGATTCGTTGAGCAGACTGCATATACAACCTTACATGGCTCAAAATCGACCGTTCGCCGATGGGGATAAATTAATCGACAAAGAGGTATCAAAAAGCTGTAACCTGTAACTGTGATTGGTATCAAATACTAATGATTTGTCACGAGGTGAGACGATGAAGATGCTCGATTACGTTCAGCTTGCCCATGTGCGTATGGGAGAGAACCTCGAGCGTTCGTCTGAGCTGGTAGCGCAGCTCGTTGATATTTTCCAGTCCGGTTCTTTTGACGCGCTGCGCATCGTTGCTTCGGGTTCGTCGCGCCATGCCGCCGATTGCGCTCGCGATTACCTGCAAGATGCCCTGCAAATGCAGGTGTCCGTTGTGACGCCCGAGGCCTTCGTCGATTTTGAACACACCTATCCGCAGCATGCGCTCAACATTGCCGTTTCGCAGAGCGGCTATTCGACCAATACGATCGCGGCTCTTGATTACATGCGTGCACACGATATGGCAGCAGTTGCGCTCACGGCAAACGTCGAGGCGCCCATCAAGGAGCACACTGATATCGTTCTTGACTACGGTGTGGGCGTCGAGTCGGTGGACTTTGTGACTCTGGGCGTCGAGGTCCTCGTTGAGTACCTGGTGCTCTTTGGTATTTACGGCGGTCAGGCGCGCGGAACGATTGACACCAAGGGCGTTGCCCAGCGTTTAGACGACCTGCGCGAGGCTATCCATGCCAATGCCGTGATGTGCAAGACCGCCGAGGCATATGTCCAAGACCGCATGCTCGAGCTTTCTGAGCACATGCCCGCCATGGTCGTCGGCAACGGCCCCAACTATGGCGTTGCCGAAGAGGCGGCCCTCAAGCTGAGCGAGACCATCAAGATTCCTGCCATGCATCACGAGGGCGAGGAGTTCGTCCACGGTCCCGAGATGCAGATCGTTCCGGGTTATCTGGTGTTTATCGTCGACGATCCGCAGGGGTCGGAGCGTCTTGCGAATATCGCCGATGCGCTATCGAACGTTACGGCAAAAACGGTGCTGCTCACGGCCCATCCCAGGGGTAAGGCTCACGAGGTTGCGGTGCCTCAGGTGGCTCCGCTGCTCAGCGCAATTCCCAATCTTGTGTTCTTCCAGACGATTGCGGCCATAATCGCCGAGCGTCTGAAGTCATGGGGCGTGCACCCGTATCTCGATGCCGTCTCCAAGCAAATGGAGGTCAAGGCAGAGGGCTACGAAGAGTCAGTCAATGCGCTTAAGGCCAAAGCGGCTGAGTGTTACGGAATGTAAGCGGGTTTTGATGCCCGTTGGCATGGGGGATGTGGAGACAACCCCAGAAAGGAGAGACAAATGAAGGAAACCGAGAAGATCGAGATCATGCATTTCGACCAGGAGGGCTACCTCGAGGACGGCAAGGCGCTCTACGAGACCGGCAAGAAGATGACCGCGCTCGCCGACAAGGTCGCCGACGAGGGCTACGACGCCGTGTTCCTGATGGGCGTC
>UQKM01000038.1 GCA_900541685.1 uncultured Collinsella sp. | reverse complement strand
GGCCCTGCCGGGGCGCGAGGCATAGGGACTACCCACACGAACTCACGAAGGCTCCTTTTGGCAGGTTTGGGAGAGGAAGCCGGGATGGACAAGGCTGAGTTGCGGCGGGCGGTGATTGCTCGGCGCGATGCTCTTGATTTGGACTTGCGGGCGGCGAAGTCTGCTGATATCTGTGCGCGGCTGGTTGAGCTGCTAGGCCGCTTGGATGCCGCGGCGCCGCACACCGTTGCCGTCTATGCCGCGATGGGTTCCGAAGTCGACCCAGCCGCGTTTGCCGCGGCTGCCGCCAAACGCGGCTGGCGCGTGGCCTATCCGTGCATGCTCTCGGCAACAGACGCCGCAGCTTGTGGCCAGCGCATGTGCATGCGGGCAGTCGCGGCTGGAGACGCGGCCGCGGCCCCGTTTATCGCCCACCCCACGCGTACCTTTGCGGCCACGGACATCGACAGCGTCCGCTTCCCCATTGTGCCTGCCGAGGCTCTCAACATGATCGTCGTGCCGCTCGTAGCCTTCGACCACGCCGGCGCGCGCCTGGGCTACGGCGGCGGCTGCTACGACCGCTACCTGACCATGCTCTCGCCCGCATGCCAAATCGTCGGTATCGCCTTTGACGAGCAGCGTGTCGATCACGTTCCCACCGATGTCCACGACCTGCCGCTACCCCACATCATCAGCGCCTAACGGCTGGCGCACCTCCCGACAGGCCTAGTGCTCTTCGCCGGCGCGGGCCAGGTCGTAGGGTGTGGTCTGGTAGACGTAGTAGTTGAGCCAATTGGTGTAGAACAGCTGAGCCTGGCTGCGCCAGACGTTACGCGGCTCGGCGGTGGGGTCGTCGTTCGGGAAGTAATGCGCCGGCACCTGAGGGTTGAGACCGCGCTTAACGTCGCGCTCGTACTCCAGACGCAACGTGTCGGTATCGTACTCGGGATGGCCAAAGACAAAGAAGCGACGGCTGTCGGTCGACTTGACAATGTACAGGCCTACCTCGTCGGACACGGCCACGACTTCAAGCTGCGGCTCGGCCTCCACGTCCTCGCGACGCACATCGGTGTTGCGCGAATGCACGGCATAGAAACGGTCATCGAAGCCGCGGACCAGCGGGCTTTGCGGCTTCACCAGATAATGCTCGAACACGCCGCTCGCCTTTGCCGGCAGGTCGTGCTTCTGGATACCGTAGTGATGGTAGAGCCCCGCCTGTGCGCCCCAACAAATATGCAACGTAGAGTGCACGTGCGTGGTGGACCAATCCATGATCTGGCAGAGCTCGGGCCAGTAGTCGACCTCCTCGAACGGCATCTGCTCCACCGGCGCGCCCGTGATGATCAGGCCGTCATAGTGGATGTCGCGGATGTCGTCGAACGTGCGGTAGAACGTCTCCAGGTGGCCGGCACTCACGTGCGTGGCCTCGTGCGTTTTGGTGCGCAGCAGGTCCACCTCCACCTGCAGCGGCGTGTTGGAGAGTTTGCGCATGATCTGCGTCTCGGTGGCGATCTTGGTGGGCATGAGGTTGAGGATGAGCACGCGCAGCGGACGGATGTCCTGGTGCAGCGCGCGGTACTCGGTCATGACAAAGATGTTCTCGCTCTCGAGCTGCGCGGCGGCAGGGAGGGCGTCGGGGATGCGAATGGGCATGGATGCTCCTTACGAGTCAGTTGCAGCTATGGTACAACGAGCGGCCCCATCCGCGCGAGCACATCGCCCGGCGATGTCGCCAGCGGCCCAAATCACTCCAAAAGTAGAGATTAAAGCATGTCCCAAAAATCTACTTCGCTTTAGCCTAGCAAAGTGACGGCAGGAGGCTACAATGGTTCGACGCGAGAAACTCGGCCGAAAGGATACATATATGTACCAGACGCGTAAGATCGGTGTGGTCGGCCAGGGCCACGTAGGAGCACATGTCGCCAACAGCCTGCTCATGCAGGGCATTGCCGATGAGCTGTACCTGTGCGATATCAACGAGACCAAGGTGACATCCGAGGTCCAGGACCTGCGCGACTCCCTTTCGTTTGTCCCGTACAACACCAAGATCGTCAACTGCTACGACCACTACGAGGAGCTGGCCTGCTGCGACGTCATCGTCAACGCTGCCGGCAAGGTCGCGCTGGCCGCCGGCAACCGCGACGGTGAGCTGTTCTTTACCACCGACGCCGCCCGCACCTTTGCCAAGCGCATCGTCGACGCCGGCTTTGACGGCATCTTCGTGAGCATCTCCAACCCCTGCGACGTCGTGTGCACCGAGCTGTGGCACCTGACCGGCTACGATCCCAAGAAGATCATCGGCTCGGGCTGCGGTCTGGACTCCGCCCGCCTGCGCACCGAGATCTCCAAGAAGGTCGGTGTGAGCCCCAAGTCCATCGACGCCTACATGATCGGCGAGCATGGCTTTAGCCAGCTGGCCGCCTTTAAGGCCGCAACCATCGCCGGCAAGAGCCTCAACGAGCTTCAGGCCGAAAACCCCGACAAGTACGCCTTTGACCACATGGAGGTCGAGGAGCTCGCGCGCAAGGGCGGCTATGTGACCTACCAGGGCAAGCAGTGCACCGAGTACGCCGTCGCCAACTCCGCTGCGCGTGTCTGCGCCGCCGTGCTGCACAACGAGCATGCCGTGCTTTCGGCCTCCACGCTCATGACCGGCCAGTATGGCGAGGAGGGCATCTTCACCTCCCTGCCGTGCGTGATCGGCGCCGAGGGCGTCGAGGAGGTCTACACGCTCGACCTTTCCGAGCACGAGCTCGAGGGCTTCCACAAGAGCTGCCAGCACATTCGCGACAACATCGCCCAGCTCGACTGGTGGGATGCCGAGGCCTACGACGCAAAGTAGGCCGCTGGCTGCCGCAACCTTGCGAATCTAAGCGCGATACTAAGTGGGCCGCGCCGGAAATCCCCGGCGCGGCCCACTTTTTTGACTCACGCAGTGCCCTTGCGAATCGAAGGTGAATGGTTTTCCCGTTACCTAGTACTGCTCGATGCCCATGTAGCGACGAACCTCGGGGCTGTGGTCGAACACCTTGCCGCGGGCGGCGCGCAGCTCGCAGCTCATGTTGTAGAAGAAGATCGGCTCCAGGTACGAACGCACGCTGGCAGGCACGTCGCCCACGCCGTACTCGAGTGCGTCGAGCACCATGACCGTATCGGTGTGCGTGTTGAGGAACGCCAGCGCGCGCTCCTCCATGGGGCGGCACTCGCCCGATCCGAGCTGTACAAAGTAGAACACGCCGGGCTCGGTGGCTTCGAACGGGCCGTGGAAGTACTCGCCGGAGTGGATGTAGCAGCAGTGCTGCCACTGCATCTCCATGAGCGAGCAGATGGCCATGGCGTAGGTCTGGCTAAAGTTGGGGCCGGATCCCAGGATGTAGAAGAACTCGTGCTGCTGGCAGAGCTCAGCAAAGCGATCGCCCAGCTCGGCATTGACCTTCTCGCGGGCAGCGGGCAACAGCGCATCCATCTGCTTAAGGCCGGCGTACATATCGGCGAGCGCCTCGTAACCCTCCTGCTGGTCGAGCAGCTCGGCAGCCATCAGGACGCCGATGCCTTGCGGAACCTCGGCCTGCGGCACGCCTTCGCCCCACGGATAGACCCAGGTGGTCCACTTGCCGTTATCAATCTTGGAGCCCTCGCAGTCGGTCATGGCCACGACCTCGGCGCCGGCTGCCAGCGCCATCTCGCAACCGTCGACGACCTCCTGCGTATTGCCGCTGTGGCTGCAGGCGACGACGAGCGACTTCGGCCCTAGGCTCTTGGGGGCCATCAGGCAAAACTCGCGCGCTGTGTAGACCGTCGAGGTAAACGTGGTGGCCTCGCGCTTGAGCAGTTCGTTAGCCGGCATGAGGTCGATCATCGAACCGCCGCAGGCGATCCAAAAGACATTCTCGACCTTGCCCTTGCGCTCGATGATTTCCTGAATCAGATCGTGTGCGTTCACGGTGACGCTCCTCCTTGTGTGGCGGCTTTGAACGACAGCAGCTCGTACCTGCGGTCGTTCTATGTTGTCCTATTTATACCACGCAAAGCTTCACCGGTGAAGTCATTTCGGCAAATTTGTTCTATGTTGTTCTATCCCTTGATTCTCATCTTCATTGCAACAGACTCAGGACTCAGCGCAACGCGTTGCG
>UQKM01000037.1 GCA_900541685.1 uncultured Collinsella sp. | reverse complement strand
GCACATTAAGTGCTCTCCGGCTCGTGCGGAACTCGCGATAAACCTTGTATACGCCCGCCCGCTCCCGAGGGGCTCCCATCCCAAATGCGGAGCAAAGCTCCGCACACCAACTTTTTCTTTCAGCTAAAGAACGCCGAAAATTCGACACCGGCAGGTCAGCCTTGCCAGACGCTGTCGACGCCGATCCAGCCCAGAAGCTATATCGATACAGAAAGGTCCCCGGCGCTGCCCGTACGACTACAGCGTCATGTTTGGATCGGCGTCGACGTCGAACAGCGAGATTTCACCTCGGTCGAATTTACGGCGGGCGACCTCCGCGATCATGGCGGCGTTATCGGTGCAGGCAGACAAGGGCGGCACCGTCACGCGGATCCCCTGACGCCCGAGCTTCTTGATCATCATCTCGCGCAGATGCGAATTGGCCGAGACGCCGCCGCCGATGCAATACTCCTTGCACCCGGTGGCATGCAGGGCGCTTTTTGCCTTCTTGTACTGCACGTCAAAGACCGCCGCCTCAAACGAGGCCGCTAGGTCGGGCAGGTGAATCGTGCGCCCGGCCTTGGTCTCTTGCTCGATGTAGAGCGTCACCGCCGTCTTGAGGCCCGAAAGCGAGAAGCGATAGTCCCCCCTGCTGTTAAGCGCACGGGGGAAATCGATCGCCTTGGGGTTGCCCGTCTCGGCAAGCTTGGAGATGATGGGGCCGCCGGGATAGCCAAGGCCCAGCGCCTTTGCCACCTTGTCGAAGGCTTCGCCCACGGCGTCGTCCAGCGTCTCGCCAAGCACTTCGTAGTCGCCCCATGCCTTTACGTGCACGAGCATGGTGTGCCCGCCCGAAACGAGCGTAAAGATAAACGGGGGCTTAAGGTCGGGCTGCGCCAACAGGTTGGCAAACAGGTGGCCCTCCAGATGATTGACGCACACCAGCGGTTTGCCGGCAGCATACGCAAAGCCCTTGGCAAAGGCGACACCCACCACCAGGGCACCCACCAGGCCAGGACCTTGCGTCACGCCCACGGCGGCAAGCTCACTTGGTGCAATAGCTCCGCCCGTAAGGCCCAGCGACGCTGCGGCGTCCTCGAGCGCCGCGTCCACGACGCTCACGATGACCTCAACGTGCTTGCGCGAGGCGATTTCGGGCACCACGCCGCCAAAGCGAGCATGAAAATCGATCTGCGTCGACACCTGGTTGGCCAGCATATTGCCGTCCGCATCGATAATTGCCACGGCCGTCTCGTCGCAGGAGCTCTCGATGGCAAGCACCAGGCGACGGCGTTCGATTTCGGCACGCTCCTCAACGGTGCGCTCGGGCGCGGGCAGCGGCCATGCGCGCTGCTCGGCAGCAGTTGGCTCGGGCGAGGCATTGTCGAGAGGAAGCACCAGGGGCAGCGGTGCCGTCATGACGATGGCATCCTTGCCGGCACCGTAGTAGCCACGGCGACGACCCGCCTCGGTAAAGCCTAGGGCGGTATAGAGTGCCATTGCGCCCTCGTTGCCGTCCTCAACCTCAAGCGAAGCCGTAGTGCAGCCGAGCATCTGCGCGTCATAGCTCACGTGCGACAGCAGCTTGCGGGCGATGCCCTCGCGTCGATGCGCCGGATCGACGGCAACGTCCATAATCTGCACGTCCCCGTCGACGACCATACCGCCGGCAAGACCTAGTAGACGGCCGTCGTCGTGCGCCACCCACCAGCTACGCGGAGCGGCAACGCCCTCGCCCAGCTCGGACAGGAACATGCCCGGCGTCCACGCCTCGTGTCCGGCGCCTTCAAAGCAGGTGGTTTCCAACGTGCTCGCACCCTCGGCATCCGCCGCGCCCATGGGGCGGAATTGCAGATGACGTCCGGCGAGCTCATCGGCAACACCTGTCACCTCACTCTGCGCGCTCTCGGCAAGGCCCAGACGCTTGCGCTCGTTTTCCTCGGCGTCCGAAAGGCGCGTATAGATCGGCAAGACGCGAGCCGGATCGCCGTCGCCTGCGGCGTGCGCCATCAGCAGGCCCTCGCCCGAAGGCCACCACAGGTCTCGCCCCACGCAGCGCGCCGTCTCGTCCTCACCCAGCAGCTTGCCATAACGCACGAGACCGTCACCAGTCAGCTGAACCTGATCCCAGCCCGCGGTCTGGCGCCACTCATCAAGCGCCACGGCGGCCTTGACCACGCGCTCGCGCTCAAACAGACGCTCGGGACCCTCGTCCCCCAGCACATACAGCGCCGGGTACACCTCGCCGCGCATGGCGTCGGCAAGAACGCCAAGCTTGCCGCGTACGCCGGCCTTCCATGCCGTCCAGGCGCAAGCGTCAAGTGTCGACACGCCGAGCAGAGGCACGTTGGCACCACGCGCCAGACCCTTTGCGGTGGAGATACCGATACGCACGCCCGTAAACGAACCCGGGCCGCGGCCAACCACATAACAGCCGACATCGCTACGATCCAAGCCGGTCTGCTTCAGTAGGCCATCAACAGTATTCACGAGCTCCACGTTGGCATGGCGGCGACACAGATGGTCCCCACTTGCCAGCTTTGCCTCGCCTGTCTGCACATCAATCCAGCTTGCCGCACAGGCAAGCATGTCGGTCGATGTGTCGAGCGCCACCACCAGCGCGTTGTCGTTATGCAAGCTCATCTTGTACAGCCCTATCTATCAAATGGGAAAGCTCCTTTGCGCGATCGCCGTGCGCCTCGAGCGTTATCGTTCGCACGTCGCTATCGTCCTCGTCGCGCTTAAGCGTCACCGAAAGATACTCGTCCGTCAGCTCATCCTGAAACTGCTCGCCCCATTCCAGCAGGCAAACACCCTCATAGCCCAGCACGTCAAAAATGCCCGTATCCTCAAGCTCATAGGCGTGCTCCAGGCGATACAGATCAAAATGGAACAGCGAAATACGTCCTTGGTCATGAACAGCCATGAGTGCGAACGTAGGGCTCGTGACCATATGCTCATCGCCTAGGGCACGCGAGACGCCCTTGGTAAAGTGGGTTTTTCCTACACCCAAGCCGCCGGTCAAAATCAGCACATCACCATCTTCTAGACACGGTGCGACCAGCTCGCCAAAATGCTCCGTATCGGCAGTACGAGCCGTTCTATAGGTACCTACCCCCAGGCGCTCCAGGGACATATGCGCTCCTTATTATTCCGAGGCGGTCTCCGGCGCGGGGTGCCGCTCCAGATAGTCGCCCAGCATCTTAAAGTCTTCCTCCAGCAACTCCTGCCACGCCGGATTGCGCAGCGCCGCCGCAGGATGAAACGTCGGCATCACCACAAAGTGCCCCATCTGATGGAACCTGCCGCGCAGCTTGGTAATGCCGATCTCGGTCTTGAGCACAAAGTGCGTTGCGGGGTTGCCGAGCGTCACGATGATATCGGGCCAGATGCTTCGAATCTGCTCGCGCAAAAACGGTGAGCAAGCCAGCACTTCCTCGGGACGCGGATTGCGGTTTCCCGGCGGGCGACACTTAAGCACGTTGGCGATATAGACATCCTCGCGCTTAAGACCTGCCAGGGATAAAATGCCGTTGAGGTCTTCACCCGCCGCCCCCACAAAGGGTTCGCCCTGCAAATCCTCGTTGCGACCCGGCGCCTCACCGATAAACATGACGCGAGCGCGGGGGTTTCCCACGCCAAACACGATATTGTGACGCGACTGATAGAGCTGACAGAGGTGACAATCACCCAGAACGGCCTCAATTTCCTCGAGCGCGACCTCGCGTGGTGCCTGATGGGAATGGCCGGGGATGTGCATGACGCCCATGGCGACTCCTACACGTAGACCTTGTCGAGACGCATGCCAAAGCCGCAGGCGACCTCGTAGTTAATCGTTCCGCGCAGTCGGGCCATCTCGTCCATAGTGATCTCGGCATCGCCATCGCGGCCGACAATAATCATCTCGTCACCATACTCGGCCTCGGGAATCTCGTGTGCCGGGTTGGACTGAATGGCGACCATAAACTGATCCATGCAGATATTGCCAACCTGACGCACGCGCTCGCCGCGATACAGCACGTCCATATGATTGGAAAGCGTACGCGATAGGCCGTCGGCATAACCGATCGGCAGCGTACAGATCTGAACGCGTGTACGCGGTACGCGGTAGGTAAAACCGTAGCCCACGCCCTCGCCCATCGCAGGGTGTGCCACGCGCGTCACGCGCGCATGAACACTCATAACGGGATCGAGCTGCATCACACGGCCACTCAGCTCGCACGGCTGCATGCCATACAAGCCAACGCCGGCGCGAATCATATCAAAATGCATCGAGGGATCAAGCATCGAGGACGGCGTGTTGGCGCAGTGCACGATACCGCACTCAAAACCCGCATCCTTAATGGCTTGAACTGCCTCGGTAAAGCGCTGGCACTGCAGCTTATAGTCCCAGCCCGAAGGTTCATCGGCCGTGGCGAAGTGCGTAAATACGCCGTCACACTGAATACCGCGATGGAAATTAATGCCGCGGACAAAGTCGAGCACCTGCGTGTAATGTACGCCGATGCGGTTCATGCCCGTCTCGATGGCGAGATGATACTTGCCCACCTTGCCTGCCGCGACAGCACATTCGCCATACGCAAGAGCAAAGTCAGACGTATAGACCGAGGGCATAATATCGAACTCGAGCAACGTCGGAATGGCTTCGATAGGCGGCTCGCTAAGAATGAGGATGGGTTTCGTGATCCCGCCCTGCCGGAGCTCAACGCCCTCGTTAACCGTCGCCACGGCAAACATGTCGGCACCGGCCGAATACATGATCTTGGCGCACTCAACAGCTCCATGACCATAAGCGTCGGCTTTAACCACGCAGCACAGGCGCTGGCGCGGATTCAGCAAATTCTTATAGGCCCTCGTGTTGCGGCGGAGCGCCCCGCGGTCGATCTCGACCCAGGACCAACGCGTCAAATCGGCTTTATTCATACTTAATCATCCGACCCTTCGTCTGTGATTCCCAGATCATCGAGCGCATCCTTTGCCGCCAATTCCATGGCGGGACCGATCAAGTCGATAAGATCGGTCGCGATAACGCTCTTCTCGCCAAACTCCGTCGCCGCGGCAAAACCGGCATAGCTATGAAGCGCGACGGCATAGGAGTACAGCAGCTCCCAGCGGTCCATCTCGTCGCGCATGGTGGCTAGCGTGCCGGCCAGAATACCCGCAAGCACGTCACCCGAGCCAGCGGTCGCCAACGACGCCGGGCCCGAGAGCGGCAGCAACACGCGCTCAACACCGCAAATGGCCGTCGTCGGACCCTTAGCGATAACAACGAGGTTATCGGAACCGGCGGCCCAGACAACCTTTTGCGCGGCAGCAATCGCGGTTCCAAGGTCATTGACCTCATCGCCGGCAACGAGACGCGAAAGCTCACGATAATGCGGCGTCATAACGAGCGGCTGCTCACGACGATACATCTCGGGATTGCTGTCGATGCCATCGATTGCAATCTTGGCAAGGCAGTTGAGAGCATCGGCATCCAAGATAAGCGGCACATCGAGCTCGAGTAGGCCGGAAACCACCTGCATGGCACCGGCAGACGTCGTCATGCCGGGGCCACAAAGCACGCAGCTGTACTTCTTAACAATCTCGCATACCGTCATGCGCGCAGCGGCGCCAAAAGAACCGCGAGAATCCGACGGAATGGCAAAGACCGGAATTGAGGGAAGAGCCATGCGAATAAGGTTGGCACATGCATCCGGAGTCGCGACCGCCACATAGCCGGCGCCTGCGCGGGCAGCGGACTTGGCAGCCATAATGGCCGCACCAGGATACTGCGCCGATCCGGCAACAATGAGTACCGAGCCGCGCGAGTACTTATCGATATTCGTAGGCAGCGGAGCAAAATAGTCCACAAGGTCGCCGGGTTCCACGATCTCGGCAGCATGGTCGACATCGTCAATAACCTCATCAAGGCGGTCATACAGACCGCCGCAGACCAAATCGCCTGCATATTCGGGGCCGTCAGCGCTGTATAAGCCGATCTTGGGAGCAATCATCGTCACCGTACGCTCGGCACGAATGCAGTCATCATCCACCACACCCGTCTCGGCATTCAAGCCCGAGGGAACATCAATGGAGACAACGCGATCGGCATTTTCATTGACCGTGGGAATCCAGATTGAAAACGGCGCACGAAGATCACCGTGAAAACCGGTACCAAAAATGGCATCGACTACAACATCAGCCTTATCAATCAGCACCTCCAGCTCATCACGAGAGGGGCCGACACACACATGCACGTCGCGACCAGCAGTGCGACGGGCGACATGACGAGCGAGAGCGGCAGGAATCTCATCCGGCTCAACCGGAGAGACGATATCTACATCAATGCCCTTATGCGTCAGAATGTCAGCGGCAACCCAGCCATCTCCGCCATTGTTGCCAAAACCGACCAATACAAGAACACGATCGGGGTTGAGCTTTAAAATCTCATTGGAGGCAAATTCGCCCGCCAACTCCATGAGTTCGGCCTTCGAGGTGCCCTCACGCTCGATGATATCTTCGAGGCGAACAACTTCCTCGGTACTCAAAACCGGTTTCATCTATGCTCCTAGCATATCTTGCGGATCATCATCCAGATGTTCCGCCAAAGCAGATTGTTGCAGCTGTTCGAGCTCGTCTAAGACAAAACGAGCCTCTTTAAATGTCTGAGCAACGCGCTCCTTCGTGCTCACCTTTTCTTCCTTGGGTTTAGGTCGAGCATCCTCGGTGATCGCAATGGCATTAGCGACAGCCAAGTCACCCGTCAGAGTAATAGAAAGAGCGACCTCGACAACACCCAATTCCTGGGCGATTTCAAGAGCACGGCCCGAAAGCAGCGCCTTTGGCTTGCCGAGCTTATCGCGCGTTACGGAAACGTCTTTACGGCCAATACCTTGGCTAAAACCCGTTCCAAGCGACTTAAGCACCGCCTCGCGAGAAGCGAAACGACTAGCATAGTGCGCGGCAGGACGAGATGATGCATCGCAATACGCACGCTCTTCATCAGTAAACACGCGACGCGCAAACGAGGGCGTCTTCTCAAGGATTGATTTCATTCGGGAAATCTCGACGATATCAACGCCGATTCCGGCTTCGGCCATAATCACCTCCATGCTGCACAGACTAAGACATTGTAGCCCGTTCGCAGAAGATGCGACAAACGAGGGATAAAAACACAGCGAAGTGGAGTGACAGCCCCTATTAACGCAAAAAGGGGGAGGCCGCGAGGCCTCCCCCTTCTAAGTCCAATGACGGCTCGGTGCCGTCCACCGGTCAGCGGCGCCCTGGCCTCCCACGGGCTGG
>UQKM01000036.1 GCA_900541685.1 uncultured Collinsella sp. | reverse complement strand
GCTCTTGACAGCGGATTGGGTCATATGAGCGAAAGCCCGCCAGAGCGAGCAAGGTCCTTTTGGGGCGAGATGACACCATAGGTTGAGCATAAGTCAGCGAGCGGGCCGCATTTGAGACAAGGTGACGTGAAACGAAAGGGCGCTGACCTTCTGGTCGCGCCCTTGAAGTTGAACGTCAGATTGTCCAAATGCGGCCCGCGCAGCGTCGAGCCGTTACGCGGTTCTACGAACCGCGTAACTAGTTAGTACATCTTTGCGCCGGCGGGGATGGAGGCGTCGAGCTGGATCAGGTTGAGACGCTCCTCACCATCCTCCTCGTGGATAGCGCTGATGAGCATGCCGCAGCTGGGAATGCCCATCATCTTGCGCGGAGGCAGGTTGGTGATGGCGAGCAGCGTCTTGCCGACCAGGTCCTCGGGCTCATAATAACCGTGAATGCCGGAGAGGATGGTACGGTCGGTGCCAGTGCCGTCGTCGAGCGTAAAGTTCAGCAGCTTCTTGGACTTCTTGACGGCCTCGCACGCCTTGACCTTCACAGCGCGGAAATCGCTCTTGGAGAAGGTATCAAAGTCGACGAACTCCTCAAACAGCGGCTCGACGGCGATCTTGGAGTAATCAACCGTGGGCTTGAGCGGCTTGACGAACGGGCTCGCGGTGTTGCCGGCCTCAGCAGCCTTAGCGGCAGCGGCACCGGACTGGAAACCCTTCTCGGGCTTCATGTGCGGGAACAGTAGCACGTCGCGGATGGAAGCCTGGTTGGTGAGCAGCATGACCACGCGGTCGATACCGATACCGATGCCGCCCGCGGGAGGCATACCGTACTCGAGGGCGCGCACGTAGTCCTCGTCGTACTCCATGGCCTCGTCGTCGCCGCCAGCCTTCTCAGCCATCTGGGCGGCAAAGCGCTCGGCCTGGTCGACCGGGTCGTTGAGCTCGGAGAACGCGTTGGCGTACTCGTGGCCGGCGATAACCAGCTCAAAGCGGTGCGTCAGGCGCGGGTCGTCCTCAAAACGCTTGGCGAGCGGGCTGACCTCGATGGGGTAATCGCACACGAATGTCGGGTTGACGATGGTGTCCTCGCCCAGCTCATCGTAAACCTCGGCGATGATCTTGCCGGCGGTCCACTCGGGCTTAATCTCCAGGCCCTTCTCGCGTGCGGCGGCAGCAAGCTCCTCGACCGGCGTGTCGATGGTGACCTGCTTGCCGAGCACGTCGGAGACGATGTCGGTCATGGGACGGCTGGCCCACTCACCAGAAAGGTCGATGGTCTGGCCCTGGTACTCGATGACCTCGGGATTGCCGATGGCCTTGTTAGCCGCCTTAATAACGCCCTGGGCGAGCGCCTTCATGCCCTCGAGGTCGGAGAAGGCACGGTAGGCCTCCATCGTGGTGAACTCGGGGTTGTGGGTAAGGTCCATGCCCTCGTTACGGAAGATACGGCCGATCTCGAACACGCGCTCAAAACCACCGACGATGCAGCGCTTGAGGTGCAGCTCGGTGGCAATACGCAGGTAGCACTCCTGATCGAGCGCGTTGAAGTGCGTGATGAACGGCTTGGCAGTAGCGCCGCCCTGGATGGTCTGCAGGATGGGGGTCTCGACCTCCATGTAGCCGTCGGACTCCATAAAGCGACGGAAGGTGGAGAGGATCTGCGAACGCTTACGGAAGGTCTCGCGAACGTCGTCGTTGGCGATCAGGTCGACATAGCGCTGGCGATAGCGGGTCTCCTTGTCGGAAAGACCGTGGAACTTCTCGGGCAGCGGACGAACGGCCTTGGCAAGCAGGGTCGCGCTCTTAGGGGCAACGGAAAGCTGGCCGCGCTGGGTGCGCACGACCACGCCGGTCACGCCCAGGATGTCGCCCAGATCGAGGGACTTGAGCGTATTCCAGGCAGCCTCGTCCATGTCGTTGATTCGGCAGAACAGCTGAATCTCGGCAGTCGCATCGCGCACGACGATGAACATGATCTTGCCCTGACCGCGCTTGGCGACCACACGGCCGGCGATCTTCACGACGTCCTCGGTGTCCTCGCCATCGGCAAGCTCGGCGTACTTAGTCTCGATATCGGCAACGTAGTCCTCAAGCTCAGAGTGCTCGGGATAGGGGTTCTGGCCCGCCTCGAACAGGGCGGCGCGCTTGGCCAGGCGGGTGGCGCGCTCGTCGTTGAGCGTCGATGCCTGATCTGCGGCGTTCTGGTTCTCTGCCATAAGTTAGCTCCTCAAACTAAAACGCTCCCCAGGATTCGGTCCCAGGGAGCGAAAACATACCTTTACGCGGGACCGTGGTCTAGCGTGCAATCTTGGCGATGGTGTAGACGCGGGTCTTGCCGGAAGGCGTAACGACCTCGACGGAGTCGCCCTCGCCGTGACCGATGATGGCGTGGCCGACCGGAGACTCGTTGGAAATCTTGTGCTCGAGCGAGTTGGTCTCGGTGGTACCGACGAGCGTGACTTCCATGACCTCACCGTTGGGATCAATCAGAGAAACGGTGGAACCGATGGAGACGGTCAGATCACCTGTGGTGGCAGCAACCTGAGCGTTGGCAAGGATGGCCTGGATCTCGGCAATACGAGCGGCGTTCTGGGCCTGCTTGTCCTTGGCGGCATCGTACTCGGAGTTCTCCGAAAGGTCGCCGAACGCGCGGGCTTCCTTGATGTCCTCGACGATCTCCTTGGCGTAATCGCCCTCACGCCAAGCGAGCTCCTCGACGAGCTTCTGGCGGCCCTCAGCGGTCAGTACGATCTGGCTTGCGTCCATACGGATATCTCCCCAACTCTGATCAAACAATCAACTGTCAACAAAACGAAAAAGACCGGCTAGCCTGCGGGCAAGCCGGTCAGGTGCTCACCCCAAAGGGATGGGACTACTCTGCGTCCGCGTCGCTGTCCTCTGCCTGCTTCTTCTTGGCAGCAGCGAGCTTGGCCTCGAGCTCAGCGATCTCCTTGTCCTCCTCGGACTGCTCGACCACGACCTCCTCGGCCTGCTTGGTCTCGGCCTTATCGTCGCCCTCCATACCCTCGCGGATATTCTTGACGGTAGAGCCGAGGGACTTGCCGAGCTTCGGCAGGTTCTTGGGCCCGAAGATAATCAGGACAACGACGAGAATAATGATGAGCTCAGGAGCCCTCAGTCCAAACATGTAGACCTCCACAATACAGCGAGACAAGCTCGAATGAGTATACCGCGGGTATCGCGGTATCACAACAATAGCTAAAAAAAGGGACCGCAAGAAGCGATCCCTCCTCATGCTCTGGTCGGGTTGACTGGATTTGAACCAGCGACCCCTGCGTCCCGAACGCAGTGCTCTACCAAACTGAGCCACAACCCGTTAGCTCGACTATAGTAACAAAGATTTCCGTCGTGTGCTAGAGAAATTTTTACTACTTTGGCACTTCGATGCGAACCGTGTTGGGAATGAGCTCCGTCGCGCAGGACCACCAGCCGTTTTGCAGGGCAGCGTCGGCAAGCCTTTCGGCCGTGGCGGCGGTGTCGCAAATGGCAAATGAGCAGGCACCCGATCCGCACACATCTACAGCAACGGTGCCGTCCTGTTTACGCAGCCAATCGAGAACCATTTGAATCTGCGGCTCCATCTGTGCGGAAATGACACCCAGGTTGTTATGGATGAGCGCATATGCCGTCTCGGCATCACCAGCATGCAAGGCAGAAGCCATCGCGCCGGGCTTGTCTGCAGGCACCGGAGCCTCGTCAAAACGTCGATAGGCTTCAATTGTCGAAACGCTTGCCTCGCGCGGCTTGACCAACACGACGGGCGTTGCGGGCAGCGCGGGATACTCAGTTGCCAGCACGTCTCCCCCACCTACGTAGAACGCAAGGCTCGCGTGCAAAAAGAACGGGACGTCAGCACCAATACCCCGCGCAATGTCGTCGAGCGCGGGGTCGGTGCGATCAATTCCCCAGAGCTCCGCCAAGGCGACAATGACCGCGGCCGCATCCGTCGAGGGGCCGCCCAAGCCGGCGCACAATGGAATGCGCTTCTCAATCGTCACGCAGATGTTTGCCTCGCGACCATAATGCTCGGCCATAGCAACCGCAGCCCGATACGCCGTATTCTTTTGCATGGGAAAATCTGATGCCGGAACCGTCTGGACGGTCAGCGCCTGCGCCGGCGCGACCGTCACGGAATCGGAAAGACCGACGGCTGCCATCAGGGAATCGACCCTGTGGTAGCCGCGGTCATCGCGCTCGGTATGAACCCCCAGGTAGAGGTTAATCTTTGCCGGCGCGGAAAGAGTCAGGGACCGATCGGTCACCGTTAGTGCTCCTCGAGCTGATTGCCGAGCGGGGTAAAAATGTGCTCACCGCTCTCGGGGTCGAACAGCTCGACCTGCCCGGTGAGGACATCGATATACTGGTAGGACTGACGCGACTTGCGGCCGCGACGTTCGTCAACCTCGACGATAAAGACGGCGGGGTGGACGCTCTTGATGGTGCCCATGCGCTCGACGACGCGGGTGCGGCCCATGTTGGCCTTCACCTTGACGCGATCGCCCACCATATCGGTCAGCTTCTCGTGGATGTCGTCGACGTGATTGACTTCCATCTCTTCCATGAACAGGGCCTCCAGAAGGTGCAATTCAAAAAGGGGATAATACCCCTAAGATAGACAAAACTCTAATACTATAGCACCCTGCTGCCGCCATATGCAAGTAGCTAAATAAACCCCGTCCCAAATACGTACCAGACGACAACCTCGCATGACCAGTTGTTACGCGGTTTGGTAAAACCGCGTAACCTAAAGGTTGTCCGTGTCCAAGACGATGGTGAATGGGCCGTCGTTGACCAAGTCGACTTTCATATCGGCGCCAAAGATGCCGTGCGCCACGTGTTCGACATCTTGACGAACGAGCGTCAGGAAGTACTCGTAGAGCTCGTTGGCAACATCGGGCGCGCCTGCATCGGTAAACGACGGACGGCGACCGTGGCGGCAGTCAGCGAACAGCGTGAACTGCGACACCACGAGCACCTCGCCGTCGACATCGGCAAGTGCCAGGTTGGTCTTGCCGTTCTCGTCCTCGTTGATGCGCAAGCCCCGGAGCTTGCCCCACAGCTTATCGGCCTCGGCGCGCGTGTCGCCGTGGCCCACGCCCAGCAGCACCAGATAGCCGCGCCCAATTTTGCCCACGCACTCGCCGTCGACCGTCACGCCGGCGTTGAGTACGCGCTGCACCACCGCACGCACGGCCTACTCCTCGCCCGTCAGTTTGGCGGACAGATGCTCGAGCGCGTGGAAACGATGGCTGATGGCGTTCTTCTCGTCCGCCGTCAGCTCGGCCATGGTCTTGCCCGGCGTGTCGACCGGCAGGAACAGCGGGTCATAGCCAAAGCCGTGATCGCCGCGGCCCTCGTGTGCGATAACGCCCTCGCAGGCGCCCTCGCCATAGGTGACCAGACCATCCGTGTCGATAAGCGCAACGACGCTCATAAAGCGCGCGGTGCGGTCCTCGTCCGCCACGCCTTCCAGGTTAACGAGAAGCTTGGCGTTGTTGGCGGCATCGTCTCCGTGCACGCCCGCATAGCGCGCGCTATACACGCCCGGCTCGCCGTCAAGCGCGTCGACGACCAAGCCCGAATCGTCGGCAATGGCCATGAGCCCCGTCTCTTCGACGGCAGCCTGCGCCTTGATGATGGCGTTCTCCAAAAACGTCGTGCCGTTTTCCTCGGGGTCCTCAAAATCGCCCAGCTGGCCGAGCGCCACAAAGCGAACCTCGGGCATGACCTTGCCCAAAATGGCCTCGATCTCGGTGAGCTTATGGGCGTTGCCCGTTGCCACGACAATGGTCGCCGCCGGGTCGAGGGTGTCGATGTCGATCTTCTCAAGTGCCATGAGTGGTCTCCTTGTCTCTATAGCAATGCCGCGCCGAGGGCGACGAGGGCCTCCGCCTCTCCCCTCTCAATCAACGGCAGTCTTATACTTCGACGTTTTCCCAGATAAAACCTGCCAAAATAAACCTGTCCCTTTTTGGCAGGTTAGGCGAGGGCCTGGCGCTGGAGCTCGATGAGCTCGGCGATGCCTTTGTCGCCCAGGTCGAGCAGGGCGTTGAGGCGCTTACGGTCAAAGGGCGCCTGCTCGCCGGTGCCCTGGAGCTCGATCATCTCACCGGTGTCGGTGGCGACGAGGTTCATGTCGACTTCGGCATGGCTGTCCTCGGAATAATCGAGGTCAAGCAGCGTATTGCCGTCGACAACGCCCATAGAGATGGCAGCAACCTGGCCCGTGAGCGGGATGCGCTCGATCTTGCCGGCCTCGACCCACATAGCAAGGGCGTCGTGCAGCGCCACCCAGGCACCGGTAATGCTCGCCGTACGCGTGCCGCCATCCGCCTGGATCACATCGCAGTCGACGGTAACGGTGTACTCGCCGAGCGCCTTCATGTTGACGACGGTACGCAGGCTGCGGCCAATGAGGCGCTCAATCTCCATGGAGCGGCCCTTGCGGTTGGCGTGCTCGCGCTTGCAGCGCTTGCCGGTCGATGCCGGCAGCATGGCATACTCTGCGGTTACCCAACCGGCCTTGGCACCCTTGCGCCAGCCCGGCACGCCCTCCTCGATGGTGGCGGCACAAAGCACGCGCGTGTCGCCGAACTCGGCAAAACACGAGCCGTGGGCGTGCTTCATGACGCCACGGGTGAGCTTAACGGGGCGCAACTCGTTGGCGGCGCGACCGTTGGCGCGGTTGACCTGCATGTACTCCATAGAAAAATCCTTTCGGCAAAAGGTGTGGCGAAGGCTCTGACGGCGGCCTTACATCTATTTCAGCTCATCGATATCGATATGCTCAATGCTCTTGAGCGGCTGACCAAAGATAAAGCTGCCCGCCACCGCAAACTCGGCAATGTTATCGGCCGTCGTGGCAAAACGATGCTGCGGCTCGGCGGCGTCGCCCGCCAGCTGCTCGCGGCGCGTGAGAATATCGGTCAGCTCGCGCGTGGTCTCCTCGGCGGAACTCACGACGCGCACCCCAGGCCCCAGCGCATGGCGGATAGGTCCCACCAACAGCGGAAAATGCGTACAGCCGAGCACCACGGTATCGATACCGTGGTCGCGCAGTGGCTCAACCGTGGCACCCACCAGCGCACGCACGGCAGGCGTATCGAAGATGTCCTCGTTCTCGAGCCACTGCTCTTGCAGATGCGCACCCGAGGCGAGCTCGTGTTCGACAACCTCAACAAAGCTCGAGGCGGGGCAGCCGTATACGTCGACGCCGGCATCTAGGTCCTGAATGGCGCGCGTGTAAGCGCCCGAGCGAATGGTGAGGTTGGTGGCGAGCACGCCCACGCGACGCGTGCGGGTGCTGTTGATTGCCGCACGGGCACCCGGCGCGATCACGCCGATCACGGGAACGTCGAGCACCTGCTGGGCCAGACGCAAGGCCGCAGCTGTCGCCGTGTTGCAGGCGATGACCATAATCTTGACGTCGTGCTTCGACAGCCAACGGCCCGCCTGCAACGCAAACGAGCGCACCTCATCCTCGGTGCGCGTGCCGTAGGGGCAGCGTTTGGTGTCGCCGAAGTAGTAGACGGACTCATGCGGCAGCGCCGTCGCGATGGCGCGCGCAACCGTCAGACCACCCAAACCAGAATCGAACACGCCAATCGGGCGCGTGTCGCCTGCCGGATTCTCGATATCGGACATTACCTCACCAGTCTCTCTCGAAAAGACATGTCCAAGTGCGGCGACGCCGCGCTACGAACGCGCCGCGACCAGCAGCTCTGCCGTCGCCGCCCAACCGTCGACAATTTTGCCGCGCGTAACGAAAGCGTTCTCGCAAGCAGCCAGGAACTCGGGCGCGCCGGCGCTCGTCAGGCCATTCTCGACCAGGCAGAACGTGCCCACGTGATCGGCCATGTAGAAGTCGGACTCGGAGTCGCCGAGCGCGAGCGTCTCCTCGCGCTCGATCCCCAGGTGCTCGCAGAAACGTGCGATGGCAACGCCCTTGTTGAGGCCCGCGGGGTTGATGTTGAATGCGCGACCGTCCTCGACGCGATCGAGCTCGAGCGTCGTCGGCTTGGACAGATGCGTCAGGTGACCGTTACAGGCCCACACCAGGCCGCAGCCGGCCTCGTCCAGGATGGCCTGGACCTCATTGTCGGGCACATCGCCGCGCATGCCGACGGTGACCTCGCGGTACTTGTAGCCAGTCGACATGTCGTTGTGGTACTCGATCTTATGCGGCCAGCGGGCGAGGATCTTCTCGCACACGCCGGTCTGCTCGATCACCTGGTGCGGCGTGAGACCGCAAGATGGGTCGTAGGGCATGTCGCCAGTCAGATACTCCCAATCGTTGGCTTTGAGGTCGTACATGACCAGGCCGCCCATCTCACCAATGTAGGAGTTGAGGCCGAGCACGCGCGCGTCCTCGTGGATCATGGTACGGTTGCGGCCCGAGGTGGGAACCACCTGAATGCCAGCGCAAGCGAGCGCCACGACGGCCTCGACGAGTTTGGTCGAGGGGTTGCCGTCGTTGTCGCGCAGCACGCACGAGCCGGGCGCGAGCATCGTGGCATCCAGGTCGGTAAAGACGTACTTGACCTTGGCCAAGCGCTCGCGCATCTCGCCCGAAAGCTCGGCAACGGTCGGCAAGGTGTTGTGGGACATGGTTACTCCGTTTACGTAGAAGGGTTTGGACTTGGACGGCATGTTTTGATTGAGGGAACACGCTTATGGCGACAGCGCACTCAGGGCGCCGCCGCCATCATGGTTCATTAGTCAAACTGGGTAACATCGATCAGGCGATTGGCCAGCGAAAGGTCGCTCTCGATGGGCACGAACTCGTCGCCCACGTGCATGAGCTCCTCGTCACCCTTTGCCAGCAGCAAGACAATGGTGGGAGCATCGGGGTTGACGTACTCCTCGCGCGCCGCCTTGAACGCCGCACGCACAGCGGCTTCGCGGTCGAGGATGATCTTGTTCGGCGTATCGTCGGGAACATGCTCGGCAAGCTCGCGACAGACCTTCATCGGGTCCTCGTGAGCCGGGTCCTCGTTGGCAAAGATCATCAGGTCGGAATATGGTGCGGCCTCGCGCGGAAGCTGCTCGCGGCGCTCCTGCGCCTTGCCGCCGGCAGCGCCAAACACTGCAATGACTGGACTAGCGGGAAACGCGCGCTTGACCGACGAGAAAAGCGAACGGAACGAAAGCTGGTTGTGCGCATAGTCAACGACGCAGATCACGCGGCCGTCCTTCGACTCCACGACCTCCATACGGCCCGGTACACGCAGTTTGGAGAGGCCCTTCTTGATAGCCTCGATACCGATGCCGATCTCGCGCGCAGCGGCGATAGCGACCAGCGCGTTTTCCACGTTAAAGTCGCCCGCGATGCCCAGCAGGACCTTCTCCCCCGCCTCGGACTCGTCGGCACACAGGCCATGCAGGTTAAACTCGATGTTAAAGCCGACCACGCGGACATCGCTTGCCCACAGGCTTGCCTCGGGATGCTCGACGCCAACGGTCACCAAGCGCTCGGCCGTCGACGCTGCCTCCAGCACACGGTCAACCTCTTCGGTGCCCAGATTCACCACGGCGGTCTTTGCCTGGTCAAAGATCCTGAGTTTGCTCTCAAAATAATCCTCAAACGTGGGGTGTTCGATCGGTGAGATGTGGTCACGGCCGATGTTGAGGAAGCACGCCACGTCAAACGGCAGATTCTCGACGCGTTGGTACTTGAGTGCCTGGCTCGAGACCTCCATGACCATGGACTGGCGACCGGACTCACGGCAGTTGGCGATATGGCGCCAGACCTCGGGGGCCTCGGGCGTAGTATTGGTGCTCTCGTAGCACTCGATGCCATCGTCGGTACTCACCGAGCCGATCATGCCGCAGGATTCGCCCGCTGCCTTGATGATGGACTGGAGCATGAAAGCGGCCGTGGTCTTTCCCTTGGTACCGGTGATGCCCACGATCTTGACGTCGTGGTCGGGACGGTCGTAGACCTCCGGCGGCAACAGGGCCATGGCCGTGCGAACGCTATCAACAACCAGCATCGCAGCACCGCTCTCCTGCGCCAGCGGCTCCAGAGACTCGACCAGCGACTCTTCGCACACAAATGCGACGGCGCCCGCATCGAGCGCCATGCTCAAAAACGCGGGCTTAAAGGCAGCGCCTTTGCAAAAGAACACGTCACCTGCCGAGACCGCACGCGAATCAAACGAGCAGCCGGTCACGGCACGCTCGTCAACCTGCTCTGATGCGCGCAGCTCGCCGCACACATCGAGAAGCTTGGCAAGCGTATCGACCGTGGTCACGGTCGCGGAATCCGAATGGTGCATCTTTCGCCTTTCTCAGCCATTTGGCAGGGACGGTTTTTATAGTAACTGAAACGCACCCACGCAAAAACGGCTCCCGGAGGAGCCGTTACGCGCAGGCGTTCGTAAGCCGAGGCTAGGCAGCCTGAACAGCGGGCTGGTCCTCGTCGATAAAGAAGCGCTTGTACCACACCAGGAACACGAGCGGCGTATAGATCTTGCGCTGGAAATCGCCCTTGCCCGCAAAGTGCAGATCGAGCAGGTGCATGAGCTCGTCGGTATCGAAGAACTCGCTTGCCCACGGCGCGGTGAAGTACTCCTTGACATAGTCGTACCACTTTTGCTCGCGCAGCCAGTAGACAATCGGCACCGGGAAGCCCACCTTGGGACGGGTGGCCCACTCATCGGGCAGCGACTTGTTGGCAGCGTGGCGGAGTACCTGTTTGTTGCCGTTCTCGTTGATGCGGTAGCGGTCGGGAATGTGCTCGGCGAACTCCATGACTTTGCGGTCCAGGAAGGGCACGCGCAGCTCCAGCGAGTGCGCCATGCACATCTTGTCGGCCTTGAGCAGAATGTCGCCCGGGAGCCACATGTTCATGTCCAGGTACTGCTTCTTGACCAGCTCGGGCTGACCTTTCACGCGCGCATAGATGGGAGCGGCAAGCTCGAAGGCGCCATCGCCGGTGTTGTACTCGGGCTTGAGCACGCCGTCGACCTCGCGCTCCGGCCATACCAGAGCCTGTCCCAGGAACGACTTCTCGGGGATCTCGGCACCCTTGACCAGGAAGTTATGTCCCTTGAAGTACGGCATATGCAGCGCCAGGTTACCGAGCGCGCGACGAATGGGCAGCGGCACCATCTTTTTGTATTTGCGGACCGGGACCGTGTCCTCGTAGTAGGCGTAGCCGCCAAAGAGCTCGTCGGCGCCTTCGCCCGAAAGCACGACGGTGACGTCCTTGCGGGCCATCTCGGCCAAGAACCACAGCGGCACGGAAGACAGGTTGGACTGCGGCTCGTCCATGTGATACTGGATGTCCTCGAGCGCACCGAAGAACTCGTCGGCGGTTATCATCTTGCGGACATTCTCGACGCCGAGCTTGTCAGAAAGTTCCTTGGCGTAGTTGGTCTCGTTGAAGTTCTTGTAGTCAAAGCCCACCGAGAAGGTCTTGTCGGGCATGAGGCAAGCGGCGATGTAGCTGGAGTCGACGCCGCCGGAGAGGAACGACGCGACCTTAACGTCGGCGATGCGATGGGCCTCGACGCTCTCGTGCACGACCTCATCCAGCTCGTCGACGTACTCCTCGAACGGCTTCTCGACGGCAGAGTAATCGCAATCCCAGTAGCGCTCGATGTTCATCTTGCCGGTCGGGATGTCTACGGTAAAGTAATGCGCCGGCGGCAGCTTGTAGACACCCTCGAAGAAGGTCTCCTCGGTTGCCGAATACTGCAGCGTCATGTACGGACGCAGGGCCTTTTTGTTGACCGCCTTGTGGAAGTGCGGGTAGTCCAGGAAGCTCTTGATTTCGGAGCCAAAGAGCACGCCCGGCGCGCCGTCGCCCGCATCGGCCATGGGATAGTAGTAGAGCGGCTTGATGCCAAAGATGTCGCGGGCGCCAAAAAGCTTGTTCTTCTTCTTGTCCCAGATGACGAAGGCGTACATGCCGCGCAGGCGATCAAGTACTGCCTCGCCCCACTCCTCATAGCCGTGCAGGAGGCTCTCGGTGTCGGCGCCGCAGTGGAACTTATAGCCCTTGGCCTCGAGCTCGGAACGGAGTTCTTGGAAGTTGTAGATCTCGCCGTTGAAGACGATAACGACGCTGCCGTCCTCATTGGCCATGGGCTGAGCGCCGGCCTCGGTCAGGTCGAGGATCGACAAGCGGCGGAAGCCCAGGGCAACGCGGCCGTCGATAAACTGACCGCCCATGTCGGGACCGCGATGGACGATGCGGTCCATCATCTTGGTGAGCACCTCGGATTGGTTATCCGTCCCACCGACAAAACCGACAAAACCGCACATATACTATCCCCTCTGCTGTTGCTGGGCATCAAATCGAATCAGTAGCTTTTGAGTATACCCGAGGGCGTAAAGAGGGGCGGAATGTTCAGGCAATCTCAACTGAATCAGCTCCGCTGTGACACGCTGTGACACGCGGGTTGATTTTCAATCTCAACGCAACAGCCTGAACGGACCCCGCGTTTCCGCAGC
>UQKM01000035.1 GCA_900541685.1 uncultured Collinsella sp. | reverse complement strand
GCGGTCGGCGGGGCCATTGTGGCTCTTGACAGCGGATTGGGTCATATGAGCGAAAGCCCGCCAGAGCGAGCAAGGTGCCTTGAAACGAGGCGGCATTGACCTTCTGGTCATGCCGCCGAAGTTGAAAGGCAGATTGCCGCTCTGGCGGGCTTGCAGCGTCGAGCAGTTACGCGGTTTGGTAAAACCGCGTAACTACCTAGTTACATAAGCTCACAGACAGCCGCCGCGAAGGCAACGGGGTCCTCGGGGAGGATACCCTCGACCAGCAGGGCCTGATCGTAGAGCAGGCCGGAGTACTGCTTGATCTTGTCGGCGTCACCTGCCTTCTGGGCAGCGACAAGCTTGTCAAAGACCGGGTGCTTGGCGTTGAGCTCGAGCACGCGCTGGCTCTTGGGCATGCCGTCGGGCGCACCCTCGGGTCCCTTCTGGAGCACCTTCTCCATCTCGAGCGAAAGCGGGCCCTCGGTGGTGATGCAAGCGGGGGCATCGGTCAGGCGCGCGGAGACGGCAACTTTCTCGACCTTGTCACCGAGCGCCTCCTTCATAGCGCTAAAGAGGTCCTCGTTTTCCTTGGTGGCGTCCTCGGCCTCCTTCTTCTCGTCCTCGGTCGCCAGATCAAGATCGCCAGTCGCAACGTTCTTGAGCTCCAGATGACGATCCTCGACCTCGGGCTCGGCACCGTCGGCCACGGCCTTTTCGGCAGCCTCGCGGGCGGCGTCGTCCTCGTAGATCTTAGGCATATCGGCGGCAACGTACTCACTCATAGCCTGGAACGTGAACTCATCCACATCCTGCGTCAGCAACAGCACGTCATAGCCGCGGTCGAGCACGCCCTTTACCACGGGCATCTTGGCCAAGCGCTCACGCGAATCGCCGGCGGCGTAGTAGATGGCCTTCTGGTCCTCGGGCATACCCTTGGCATACTCGGCCAGGGTAATCATCTTCTGCTCCTTGGCAGACCAGAACAGCAGCAGGTCGGCGAGCTCATCGGCCTTCATGCCATAGCTCGAGTAGATGCCGTACTTAAGGCCGCGGCCAAAGTTCTCAAAGAACTTCTCGTAGGCCTCGCGGTCGTTGTCGCGCATATCCTCAAGATCGGCGGTTATCTTCTTTTCCACACGCTTGGCGATGGCCTTGAGCTGACGGTTCTGTTGCAGCGTCTCACGCGAAATATTGAGCGTCACGTCGGCAGAGTCCACGACACCGCGCACAAAGTTGTAGTAGTCGGGCAGCAGGTCGTCGCACTTCTCCATAATCAGAACGTTGGAGCTGTAGAGCGCCAGGCCCTTCTCGTAGTCCTTGCTGTACAGATCGAACGGGGCGCGGCCCGGCACAAACAGCAGGGCATCGTACTCGAGCGTGCCCTCGGCATGAAAGCTGATAGTGCGCGCGGGATCGTCAAAGTCGTGGAACGTGGACTTGTAGAACTCGTCGTAATCCTTCTGCTCAACGTCGGAGCTGCGCTTTTTCCAGATCGGCGTCATGGAGTTAATGGTCTCGAGCTCCTGATAGTCCTCGTACTCGGGCTTGTAGTCGTCACCAGCGTCCTCGGGCTTGGGCTTCTGGCGGCTCTTGCTCACCATCATCTGAATCGGGTAGCGCACATAGTTGCTGTACTGCTGAATCAGGCTCTTGAGGCCCCACTCGGTCAGGAAGCGATCGTAGGTCTCGGCCTCGCCGTCGGCATCGAGCTTCTCGTTCTCGCGCAGCGTCAGGATGACATCGGTACCGTGCTCGGCGCGCTCGCCGTCCTCGATGGTGTAGCCCTCAAGACCGTCGGATTCCCACACATGGGCGACATCCTCGCCATAGGCGCGGCTGACGACCTTCACATGGCTGGCGACCATAAAAGCCGAGTAGAAGCCCACGCCAAACTGACCGATGATGTCGACATCGGAGCCCTGCTGCTCGGCGTTCTCGGTCTTAAACTCCTCGGAGCCGGAGTGGGCGATGGTGCCCAGGTTGCGCTCGAGCTCCTCAGCGGTCATGCCGATGCCGTTATCCGAAATCGTGATGGTGCGGGCATCCTTATCGAAGGAGACGCGAATGGCCAGGTCGCCCTGGTCGAGCTTAACGCTCGGATCCTGCAGGCTCTTAAAGTTGAGCTTGTCGACGGCGTCGCTCGCGTTGGAGATAAGCTCGCGCAGGAAGATTTCCTTATTGGTGTAAATGGAGTTGATCATGAGGTCGAGCAGTTTTTTGCTCTCGGTCTTAAATTGACGCATGTGCAGTCCTTTCGCGCTACCCCTGCCCGCAAAAACGGCCCGGTTGCCCGAGCCGCATCGCAGACCTGCTATGTTCAGACTTAGATTTTATAACCCATTAGCGCGCATATATACATACGGAATCGAAAAACTGTATGTCCGAGCGCTCTGATGCGCCAATTGCCAAGGAGTGTCCCAAACTGCCGGCAGGAAAGGAACGTCCCTATCTGCCATCTACGCGCTTGGCCATCCAGGCATGAGGCTGGCCTTCATCCTCATAGTCCACCGGGGCAATCTACGTGTAGCCCGCCTTGACATAGAGCGGTAGCACGTATTCCTGAGCATGCAGCTTAATGAGCTTGGCACCGGCATCACGCGCGGCGGCATCACTGGCCTCGACAATCTTGCTCGCCAGACCGCGACGGCGCATGCTCGGCAGCACGGCCACGCGCCCCATAATGTAGGTCTCCCCCGCCGCGACACCTTCGTCCAAGTCGCACGCCGGCGACACCGGAGCCTCTGCGTCAGCCGCGCGCTCAAGCTCTTCGGGAAACACGCGCGAGCAACCGGCAAGCTCGCCGTCTACATAGAGCGTCACATGAATGCAGTTCGGATCCTCGTCGATAGCGTCGAACTCATTCTCGTAGCCCTGCTCGTCCATAAAAACGACGCGGCGCACCAACGCCGCGTCATCAAAGCATCCCGTCTTAAGTTGGATATCCATGCTGCCCTTTCATTCAATGCGAACGTTAGGGACAGATTTTAGCGAAAATGAGCTCCGCGCACGCTAAACTTCGCGCGAGCCTTCGCCAGGCAATCGTAATGACCCACGTTATGGGCATCGCTCGCGATGAAGCTGTACAGGTTCTGATCGAACAGGCGCTGTGCCGGCTTTTTCTCGCGACCAAAGCGACCGCCGGCAATAAAGTCCGCCGAAGCTTGCAGCTTGCAGCCCATATCGACCAGGCGCTCCGCCACGCTTACATCCTTTTGAACCGCACGATAGCGCTCAGGATGAGCGATGATCACCTGGTAGCCACGGCACTGCAAATCGTAAATCGTGTTCTCGTACTCTCTAAACGCATACGCATCGGCATGCGTCGAAAGCTCGAGCAGAAACTCGTTGGTCCCATCGAAATGCAGGTGCTCCGCGGCATCGATACCAAGCTCAACGAGCTTTCGATGGTTGACCTCGAAGCCCATCTGAAGCGGAAAACCGTCAGCGTTATCGCGCAGTAGCTCAAAGGCATCCCACATCTTGTCGTAATCAAAATAGGGATCACGGCAGTGAGGAGTGCAAACGATTCTGGTTACACCGGCCCGCTTGGCAGCCTCGAGCATCGCCAAGCTCTCATCAAGATCGGCGGCGCCGTCGTCTACACCCGGCAAGATATGGCAATGAATGTCACGCATAGGTCGGCCTTAATCAACTAAACGTTTGCTCGGTTGGTGAAGATGCCCTTTTTGGAAGTGCCCTGATTGTCGGAGCCCTTCTTAACCTTCTTACCGTCCTTGGTGTAGTAAGAATAGTAGTACTCGCTGGTCTCGGTCTCACAGTAATTCATGACGGTACCGATGAGCTTGACCTTCTCGGACTTCTTAAGCTGGGCGATAGCGTTGAGCGCCTCTTCGCGCTTGGTAAAGTCCTCGCGCACCACGAACAGCGTGCCGTCGGTCAGGCTGGCAATCTCGGCAGCATCGATAAAGGTGCCGACCGGAGGAGCATCGAAGATGACGTACTGGAACTTAGCAGACAGTGCCTTTACCAGCTTGGCAAAGCGGTGAGAGACGATGATATCGGCAGGATTGGGAATGTGCGGCTCGGCATCGAGGAAGTAGAAGTTCTTCTGACCCGTCTCGACAATTGCCTGGTCAATGGAGATCTGCTCGGAAAGGACCGCATAGAGTCCGCCGCGCGAACGAACGCCGAGCATATCGGAAAGGGACCTGCGGCGCATATCGGCCTCGACCAGGAGCACGGACTTGCCGCTCGTGGCGATTGCCTGAGCAAGGTTAATGGAAACCGTAGACTTGCCCTCGTTGGGAATCGAGGAGGTAACGGTGATGGTGCGAATGGGGTCGTCCACGCTCGCAAAGCGGATATTGGCCAGAAGGGTCTTGGCGGCATTCTGTACAACGAGCTTATCGGTGTTCTTTGCCTTAGCCATGCCTATTTACCACCTTTCATAGCCGGAATTCGGCCAACAACGGGAATACCCAGGAGCTCTTCTGCCTCTTCGGCACCGCGGATGCGGGTATTGAGCATGTCTGCCAAAACGACATAGGCAACTGCGATAAAGATACCGGCGAGGAACGCGACGGCAATATACAGCGTACGCTTGGGGCCGCTGGGGGCTTCGGGGGTCTTAGCCTCGTCGATAACGTTGATGCTCTGGGCAGCGCCGACGTTCTGAGCGACCGTACTCACCGAGCTGGCAATGGCCTTTGCGACCTCAGCCGTCTCCTTGGCATCGGTACCGGTAACCGAAAGCGTAATGACACGCGTGGTGGTCTCGGAGGAAACAGACACCTTGTAGTCATCCAGATCGGTGAGGCCCAGTTCTTTGGCGGCGCCGCTCTTAACGCTATCGCTATCAAGCAGCGTGGCGATATCGTTGGAAAGCATCTGGCTCGCCGAGAGATCGTTGTAGCTCATCTGACCGCTATCGTCGGTCTTGGCGAGAATGTACATGCTCGTCGTCGCGGTATAGGTGTTGTCCATCGCAACGAAGGACACGATGCCCATGGCGATCGCGCAGACCACCGGAAGGGTGATGACCAGCTTGAGGTGCTTTTTGAGCAGCTGGAACAGTTCGAGAAGGGTCATGCAGCTTGCCTTTCATTTCCCCAGTTCGGATTGACAAAACTGTCCGTATGTTATCGCATCTTTTTACCGAGACCAAACTCTATACATAAGAAACAGGCTCTCCTGTAAAAATGACGGAAGCAATCGTAAAATTGCACAACAACGCCGCACCCGAAAGTCCGATGCGGCGTCTACATCAATATCTATGTTGTATCGCTATGCGAATGGCTCGTCCTGCTGTATGGGAAACGTCACCGTAATGGTGGTTCCCACGCCCAACTCGCTCGACAGATCGAGCGTGGCGTGATGATACAGGGCCGCATGTTTGACAATGGCAAGCCCCAGGCCGGTTCCGCCGCGTGCCTTGGATCTACTCTTGTCCACGCGATAGAACCGCTCAAATACCTTGCCCTGTTCTTCAGGCGCGATACCGATTCCCGTGTCGGCGACCGCGAGGAACGGATGACCTTCGTCGTTGGTGCCGCACTGCAGCGCAACCATACCGCCGGGTCGATTGTAGCGGATGGCGTTGCTTGCCAGATTGTAGATGAGCTCGTCAATCAAGCGCGACACGCCTTCGATGACCACAGGCTTGGTCTCATGACTTATCGTCACATTCGCTTGACGGGCGACCTGTTCAAGACGCTGCTCAACCGTGTAGATGGCACGCGAGAGCTCAATAGGCTCCGTGGACCCAATGGGCACCGCCTCGCCCTCAGTCGCACGCTCGGCCTCGTCCAAGTTAGACAGCGTAAGGATATCGTTGACAAGCGCTGCCAAGCGGCCCGCCTCACGATAGATACGACCGCCAAAGTTGCGCAGGTCATCCTCGCCCTCAACCATGCCGTTTGCGATGAGCTCGGCATAGCCCGAAATCGCCGTAAGCGGCGTCTTGAGCTCATGAGTGATATTCGCCGTGAACTCGCGGCGCATACGGTCGTTGTCCGCTAGCACCGCCATTTGGCGCTTGAGTTCCTGGCGCTGCGACTCGATACGCTCAAGCATGGGGACCATCTCGGCATAGGCGTGCTCATAGCTACGGCGCGGGTGGTCCAAATCCACCTCTTGCAACGGCGCGATGATGGCACGGGACTCGCGGCGCGCCATGAAAAACGAGAGTACCGCACCCGCTGCTGCGATAAGCAGCATCGGCGCCAGCATCGACAGCAAAATCGCCGCAACGCCAGGCTGGGCCTGCGCCAAGCGAACGACCTGGCCGTTATCAAGGGTGACGGCGCGATACAGCATAATCTCGTCGAGTGTAGAGCTTGCGCGCTCCGCGGAACCCGAACCACTCTCAAAGGCCTCGATGACCTCGGGGCGATCGCCATGGTTGGGCAGTGTGGAAGGCGACGCCTCGTTGTCGTAGGCAACCGATCCATCCTTGTTAATCAGCGTGATGCGTAAGTCCTCGCGATCGAGGCTACGCAAGAACGGGATGGGCTCCTGCTGCTCGTCGAGGGCGGCAGCAATGAGCTCGGTTTCCTGCGCCAGATTGGCACTCGTGGCATCCGCCAAGGTGTTTTGCACAAAGAACGCACCCAACACCGTAAACGCCACGATAACCGCCATGGCGCAAACAAAGATCGTCACAAAAACGCGGTGCGATAGCGTTTGTTTTCCCTGGGGGGCGAAGACCACGGGTTACTCCTCCGATGCGGTGGACGCGGTGTCGTCACCTTCGGCACCATCACCGGCAGAAGGCTCAGCCAAGCGGTAGCCCACGCCGCGCACGGTCTCGATGGCGCTGGCATGCTCGCCCAGTTTTTGGCGAAGCGTCTGCACGTGCACGTCAACGGTGCGCGAACCGCCGTCGAAGTCCCAGCCCCACACGCTCTGCAGCAACGACTCGCGGGTAAAGACCACGCCGGGCTTGCGCATGAGATACTCAAGCAGGTCGAACTCGCGCAGGGTGAGCTTAAGCGGCTCGCCGGCAACGGTCACCTCGCGATGGCTGGGCGAGAGCACGATGTCGCCCACGCTGAGCACATCGCTCGCCTGCTTGACCATGCCGCCGCGACGCAGCAGCGCGCGGCAACGGCTCGCAAGCTCCATGAGCGAAAACGGCTTAGTCAGGTAATCGTCGGCACCGCCATCGAGCGCCATCACCTTGTCGAGCTCGGTGTCCTTGGCAGTAAGCATCATGATGGGCACCGTCGCCGTCAGGCGGTCGGCACGCAGGCGACGCATAATTGCCAGGCCATCGGTATCGGGCAGCATGATGTCGAGCAGAACAGCATCGGGCACCCGTCGTGCCACAGCAGCCTTAAACTCGCCATCGCACGAAAAGCCCTCGGCCTCGATTCCCTGCTTGCGCAGCGCGTAGACTGTCAAATCCCTGATGTTGTCATCGTCCTCGACGTAATAGATCATGTTGAACCCCTTTGCGGCCGATATGACCGCATCTTAACCCTAAAGGCACCTGTAAAAGACAGCGTCAGCCAAAACGCCCCGTCAAATAATCCGCGGTGCGCGGATCGGACGGATTCTTGAAGAGTTGCGCGGTGGGCGCGTGCTCCACCAGCTCACCCAGCAAAAAGAACGCAACCGAATCGGAAATACGCGCGGCCTGCTGCATGTTGTGCGTCACGACCACCAGCGTGCAGGTCTCCTTGAGCTCGCAGGCCAGCTGCTCCACCACCAACGTCGACACAGGGTCGAGTGCCGAGGTCGGCTCGTCCATCAGCAGAATGTCGGGCTGCACGGCAAGTGCGCGGGCGATGCACAGGCGCTGCTGCTGTCCACCCGAAAGACCCAGGCCCGACTCTTTGAGCTTGTCCTTGACCTCGTCCCACAGGGCAGCGCGACGCAGGGAGTCCTCGACCAGCTCATCCAGCACGACGCGATCGCGCACGCCCATGCCGCGCGGACCATACGCGACGTTGTCGTAGATGCTCATTGGAAACGGGTTGGGGCGTTGGAACACCATGCCCACGCGCTGGCGCAAACGGCAGATGTCGCAATCGCCCAGGATATCTTGACCATCGAGCGCAATCTTGCCCTCGATGCGGCAATCCTTGATGCCGTCGTTCATGCGGTTAAAGCAGCGCAGCAACGTGGACTTTCCGCAGCCCGAAGGCCCGATGAACGAGGTGATCTGCTTGTCGCGGATCTTGATATTCACGTCCTTGAGCGCATGGTGGTCGCCATAGAACAGGTCGAGGCCCTCGACGTCGATGCGCGTCGGCGAGGCGGCAAGATCCTCTGCCGTGGGGCGAGTCGCATCCCCAACCTCGCGCTCATGCGCGGCCTCGGCCTGCGCTTCCATGAGTTCTTCAAGCTCCGTGGGCTCCACAGCCGCAGCAGCCGTCATACCGCACACCTCCATATCGATATCAATTCAGCAGTATCGATAGTAGGAATCGCGGCTCATACGCACGTGAGCACATTGTCAAGTGTTTGTAAGGGCACGCTAGCTATGCGGCGGGCAGCTCGATGGTGAATATCGTGTGTTCGGGCGTCGATTCACATGCAACGGTACCGCCGTGTGCCGCGATGATCTCCTTGGCAATAGCAAGGCCCAAACCGGCACCACCGCGATTGGTCGCACGCGCCGCATCCAGGCGATAGAACTTCTCAAAGATCACCTTGAGCTTAGCCGCAGGGATAGGATCGCCCTGATTGATAAAGCGCACGCGCACGCCGCCATCGTCTTGGCGCCTGGCCTCAATCGTGATAGTCGAGCCCTCATAGCTATAGGCGACGGCGTTTTTCATGATGTTGTTGAACACGCGGGCCATCTTGTCGCCATCCACGAGCACCGTCAGGTCCTCGCGAATATCAACTTGGGCTTCCTTATGCTGCTCGTTGAGGATGGGATAGAACTCGTCAGCCACCTGAGCCAGCAGCAACCCCAGATCAACATAGCCGCGCGTGAGCACGATATCGTGGAAGTCAAAGCGCGTGATATCGAAGAACTCTTCGATGAGCGCATCGAGCCGGTGCGCCTTGTCGAGCGCCACGCCCGTAAAACGTGTGCGCTGCTCAAGCGGCAAATCGGGGGCCTCCTGCAAGAGCGAAAGGTAGCCCACCACGCTGGCGAGCGGCGTGCGCAGGTCGTGCGCCAGGTACGTCACCAGGTCATCTTTGCGGTGGGATTCGTCACGCAGGGCTTGTTGAACCCTACGCTCGCAATCGCGCGCCCGGTTGAGCGCGCCCTCGACCTCGAGGAAGTCGCCGTCAATGTTGTCCCATGTGTCGGGGTTATCGATCAGACGGTCCTGAATGCGGGCGGCAATCACGCGGTCGGCGTGCAGCTCGCCCTGCTCGTAACCCTGGTAGTACAGGGCGCGTCCGCAGAAGAACAGGACGCACACGGCAAGCGCCAGCACAAATCCAAGCATGTTGAACACAAAGCCGGCGTCAAAGAATACGGGCTCGCCAATACCGCCAAGCGCCATGGACCCGATCGCCAACGTAATTGTCCACGCGGCGCCGCCGATCACCACACAGCGGCGAACGATTTCGAATCGATCAATCAGCAAAAAGCCAATGAGTAGAACTGCCAGGATGCCAACGATATTGTCAATGCCGATGAGCAGCAGACTCAGCAAAAAGAGCAGCACCGTCGCTAACGCACGGTTGTCAACGACCGCCCTTACGTATTCAAAGAGTCGATCGGGTACCTCGAATGCCCGCCTATCGTCTTTTGTCATATCTACTCCCCCGCCATCAAAGGCGTTATTCGATTATGTAGCCGACGCCCCAGACGTTTTTGATAAAGCGCGGCTTTTGAGCGTCGTCACCGATCTTTTCGCGCAGGTGGCGAATGTGCACCATCACCGTATTGTTGGAGCCGGGCATAAAATCCTCATTCCACACCGCGCGGAACAGGTCCTCCACGGCTACCACGCTGCCGCGATGCTCGACCAGATACAGCAAGATGGAATACTCGATGGGCGTGAGGCGCACCGGCGCACCGTCCACCATTACGGAACGAGCATCGCGGTTGATCTCCAGGCCGTCGAGCTGGATGATCGGCGACTCGGCCACCTGCGCGCGGCTACCGTAGCTGGTGTAGCGGCGAAGCTGAGCATGCACGCGCGCGATGAGCTCAAGCGGACGGAACGGCTTGACCACGTAATCGTCCGCGCCAAGCGAAAGGCCCTCGATCTTGTCTTGCTGGGCATCGCGCGCCGTCAGCATGATCACGGGATAGGTATGGCTGGAACGGATCGTACGCAACAGCTCAAAGCCGTCGATATCAGGCAGCATGACATCCAGCAGCGCCAGATCAAACTCCTGCTCCAGAATCGCCTTGGCCGCATCGGCCCCGCTGTAGGCAATCCGGACATCAAAGCCCTCTTTTGTAAGGTAGATACCAACCAGGTCGGCGATGGCTTTCTCGTCATCAACTACCAAAATGCGCTCGTTCATGCGTGCTCCTCTCGCGCTCCATTATGCCCGAGGCGGCGCGTGCCACACACAACAAGCGCGGGCGATTAAGTCGACCTTAAGCACCAATGTGTCCGTTCGGGCGCGGATGTGGGCCACGCACGCACGCGATGATCGCCGATGCCGGCAAACGATATACTCTAGTTCCAGAAGAGACCATCCCGTCGAAAGCGAAATCTGTGAAGTCCCTCACCTCTTTTGCAAAGCGCTCAGCCCAGCTTGCCGCCGGCTTTGTCTGCGCTATCGCCCTTACCGCTGGCGTGCCCACCGTCGCCGGCGCCCAAGTGCTCACGACCGACAATGTCTGCGGCAAAACCGCCGATGAGCGCGGCATCACGGCCGAAAACCTGCCCGATATCGATGCGACCAATGCCCTCGTCATGGGCAAAGACGGCACCGTCTACTATGGGCGCGGCGCCGATGAGCAGGTCAAAATCGCCTCGATCACCAAGGTCATGACCGCAATCCTAACCGTCGAGAATTGCAAGATAGACGAGAAGGTCACGGTGAGCAACGCCGCAGCCACCGTGGGTAATTCGACCGCCGGCTTGCTCGAAGGCGACGAGCTTACCGTGGAGCAGGCGCTGCGCGGCCTGATGATTCCCTCGGGCAACGACGCCGCCATCGTGCTCGCCGAATATGTGGGCAAGAAGATCGACCCTAAGACCACAGACGCCGAGGCAACATTTGTGAAAGCCATGAACGAGCGCGCTAAGAAGCTCGGTTGCACCGGCACGCTTTTTGAAAACCCGCATGGTCTGGACTTTGATGAGTGGGCTGGCGATATGCACTCAACCGCACACGACGTAGCGCTGATGATGCAGGAGGCCATGAAAAACGACACGATCCGCGAGGTCGTAGCGAGCGAGGATTCCTGGATCGAGGTCACGGGCGCCGACGGCACCGACCATTCGCATTCCATGGACACGCATAACTATTTGCTGGGCCAAGATGGCAACATCGGTGGCAAGACCGGCACCACCGACGACGCGGGCTATTGCTTTACGAGCGCCTACAACCGCGACGGCGACGAGATCTACACCGTCGTTTTGAACTCCACCACCACCGACCAGCGCTTTACCGATACCGCAACCCTTGCCAATTGGTACTACGGTCACAAGGTGACGGTCGCAATCGCCAACACACAGGAAAAGACCGCCAACGGCAACCCGCTTATGGCGCGCATTGGTCAAACCGACTGGACGGATAAGACGATCGACGCCACACTCGCCGATCCCACGGCGCAAGTGACCGTGTTTTCCCTTGCCGGCGAGGTGACCGAAAAGGTTAGCTACGACGATCTTTCGGGCACGGTGCATGTGGGCGACAAGGTGGGCAGCGTCACGCTCAAGCAGGACGGCACCAAGATCGCCGTCATGGACCTGGTTGCCGACGAGGAAGGCGCAGGGCCGAATCCCATTGAATGGCTGCTCGTGAAGCTCGATCGCTTGGGCCGTCGCATCGACAACCGCCCACTCACGGCAGAAAGCGAGACCGTCGCCAAGGCGCCCGAGGTGTAGGGCGCAAGAATAATAAGTCCACTGAAAGGAGGCGTCCGAAAGGATGCCTCCTTTTTTTGAGGGTTCGAATCCCCAGCCGCCATTCTTGATAATAAAAAGGGCCCCAAATGGGACCCTTCTTTCAAGTCATACTGGCGGAGAGCTGGGGATTCGAACCCCAGATGCCCTTTTGGGGCATACTCGCTTAGCAGGCGAGCACCTTCGGCCTCTCGGTCAGCTCTCCGTAACAGCCGTTCTATAGTAACCAAACAGCCAAGGATGGGCAAGAGGAAATTTTCTAATTGCCTAGCAGCCTTTCCTTCTTGAAAGCTTCGCCTACCCCAGCGAGCGGTTGAGGGAGCCGAGCTCGTCGTTGCCCATGGTGCGCCACATTTGGAAGATACAACCGCGCGCCAGGAAAAAGAAACCGTTGTCGACCAGTTGCACAGCGGCATCTGCCAGCTGATTCGTCACGGCGGACACTGGCGGCAGCTCTAGTCCAGCCTTGTGGATGGTCTCGACCGCTTCCTCGAACGTCGGAGGCCCGCTGACGCCCATCTCGTTCATAAGGCCCTGCATTTCTTCCAGCGCGCTGCTGCCCGACTCCTCGCCGCGCGGCACCAGACGGTAACAAGCCAGCGCCAGGTCGAGCTGATCGCAATTCCAATAGGCAAACGCCAAGCGATAGAACAGGTAGCCGATTGCAGAACGATCGCTGGCAATACGTAGGCCGTGGCGCGCCACCTCGATAATCTCGTCAAAGCGCTCCAGACGCGCAAGCACGTTGATGAGCGCAAAGTGCGGCTGCATGGACGAGCGCGCCAGATCGTAAAGATGGCGCACCTCGGGCAGTGCTCGTTCAAAGTCCTCTTGCTCGGCGTAAAAGCTGCAGATCTCGTGCTGGGCAAAGTACAGCGCATCGGGCGCACGAAGGATTCGCACAGAGCGGTCTTCTTCCAACACCGGTAGCACCATGCGCACCAGCTGGTTATCGCAAAACTGCGTTTGAACCGGACCTGTCGCCAAAAGCTCGGCGACGGCGCACTTAGCCTCCAACTCCTCAACAAGACGGGAAAAGCCTTCAAAAGCACCTGTACGGTCGACTTTTGCCTGCTCGCGCAATTCAACAACACGGGCCACGTATGGGTCGTCGTCCTCTTCCATGACCTCCAGCTCGTCAGCCGTATCGGCAAGCAGCAGATCGCGCAGCGCCGGCGGCAGCATGCGATGGTCATCACGCGGACGAGCATGAACCTCCGCCGGCTCAATCGTCTCCGGAGCGGTTGACTCATACGCCTCAAGCACACGCTTGCACGGCATATCGTCCATGTCCATGCTCTCAAGATCCTTGGCGACAGGCACGCAATCGGCCAGATAGGCCGCACGCCCAAAGAAATACGTTGCGACAACGCACTCGCCCTGCTCACTGTCGGGAGCAGCAATCTGCACATAGCAGCGCGTGATGCAGGTGCCCGCGGCAAAACACGCTGCCGCAAGCGTGAGCGCCACGCGCGCATCGTGCTCCGCGGCCCAGATCGTGCGCGTGTCCTCGTCCAGCTCGTGCCAGGCGTCATCTTGAGCGTCGTATTCACGTTGCGGCATGGCATCAACGACAGACTGCCCAAACCGAACGAGCATAATCCCCTCGGCAACGTTTGCCCGATAGGTATAGTCGAGCCGCGTGACCACGTTAAGCGCCTCGACAATACGCGCGAAGCGGGTACGCACATCCCACTCACCGCCCGGCTGGCAAGCCACCGTACCCGGTTCGCCCCACGGGTTATCGCTCGAGGCCGTATCGAGCAGTCGAGGAACATCGTTGGTCGTCTTGGCGATATGCCACGCATCAAAGAGCGCGCAGCCCTCAAGGCTCGGCGAGGATGCCGCAGGGACCAATCCGGCCCCGATGTGCTCAAGGATGCCGGAGAGACGGTTAAGACGGCACTCGATGGCAAGCAGCATGTCAATCTCGTCCTGGTCCAGCAGGCTGCGATCAAAATTGAGATAGAAAAGCTTTGAGCGATCAATGCGAGCCAGGCTCATCTCGGACTTAGCGGCGATGGTGCGCAAGCGGGGCAAGTCAATTTCACTCATAAGGGCGGCGGCATAGCGCTCGATACCGCTCGGATTCTCGGCATGGTCAACGCGGTAAAGCAGCGTCTCGATAGCATCAGGGAGCGGTGCCGTGTTAAAGCCCAAAAACACCTCGACCGGCTCGGGCAACTTTACGAGCTTGATCTTGTCGATAACATTTTGCATACCCTCGTCGAGTCCGCCGGCGTCCGCCGTGCTCGCAATGGCATTTTCGGAGTCAGCGAATATCACGTAGCGCAGGAACATCGATGCCATGAACTCGCCGTAAGGAAGGGAGCGGGTCGAATTCCATGTCTCGTGGTCGGACTGCTCGCGCATGGGGCCTTCGGGAGAGCCGACGGTTCGCGCGCACGCGCGCATTGTGCCGTTGGCTCCCCGAACCACAATCTCACCAATACCGGAGTCCGACTCGTCAAGGACCAGTTCCATGTCGGGATCGTTGGGCAGCGGAGCCTCGCTAACGGGGCAGTCTACCTTGTACACCTCACCCGAAACGCTTACGTAGCCCAAAAGCGACACACGGCTTTTGCCAACGAATTCGACGACATAACAAGATTCATGCTGATCCTCGCCAAAGAGTTTCCAGACCACGCCATACGAGCGTCCCGCAGGCTGCTCGGGCATCGCCGGAAAGCGCTTCTTGGGATCGAGAAACCTGAGCTTGTATGTCGGACGCTCTGCCACGAAATATCACCCTGATCGGTCGCTTGAAGAAGGAGTGGTCGCGAATTAGTCGCGACATCTACTCGGAATCTTACACGAGTCGACAGGAAATCGTCCCTTTGGACGAAAGCACTCAAGCTGGCGTAAAAGAAAAGCCCCCGTTGCCGGGAGCTTTAATCTCAAATGGTGCGGC
>UQKM01000034.1 GCA_900541685.1 uncultured Collinsella sp. | reverse complement strand
TGCTAGGCGGGCACTTTTACCGGGCGGCTAACCCACACAAACCCCCGAAGAGCCCTTTTTTAGATCTATATGGCCAATTTGAGCCCTCACCATGGCAATTGTTGCAGCTGGGTTTCTTTTCATTAAGATTTCACTTTGGTAAATCCCCGCCCCTAAGCATTAAACCCGAAGTCCACCGAGTTGGCCGCCGTTGACGTGGCGATGTTTGGATTGGCGCGCACGCACTCAAAATCGGCAACAAAAAAGCCGCCCGAAGGCGGCTATCTTGTGTAATGGAGCCAGCGACCGGGCTCGAACCGGTGACCCCCGCTTTACGAGAGCGGTGCTCTACCAACTGAGCTACGCTGGCGGCCATATGATGACGCAACTGAGGCGTCAACGGCTGTCTATGATACGGGACATCGCACATCCGCGCAAGTGTTCTGACGGCTTTTCTCACTTTAAATGCACTAATATTAGAGGCGTGATGTCTGCAGTGCCCATTTGTTACTTGACCTGCTGTTGAGTTGGTGGTCGACGTCCCGCTCGTATGGGTCTCAAACAGAATGGGGCAGCCATGGCTCAACCCAAGATTCTTCTTACGCGTATCGATGACCGTTTCATTTACGGGCAAGACGTTGAGCTGTGGAACGAAGCCGTGGGTTCCAACCTTGTCCTTATCGTCAACGATGAGATCGCGGCGGATTCGCGCCAATGGGCACCAATGAGGGTGGCGGTGCCAGAAGGCGTTTGGACGCGGTTTTTCTCGGTGCAAAGGACTATCGACATCATTCATACCGCAACGCCGCGTCAATGGATCTTGATCATAGTGGCCTCACCCGCCGATGCGCTCGCGCTGGTTAAGGGTGGTGTGCCAATAACCAAGATCAGCATTGGCCATATGCAGGCAGGGGAGGGCAAGCGCTCTGCAACGCCTACCATTGCCGTAGACGATACGGACATCGCCGCCTTCAAAGAGTTGCAAAAGCTCGGCATAGAGCTAGAAATCCGCTATCTCCCCAGTTCCGCCCCCGACCCCATTGGCAATCTGTTCAACTGATCCCTTGGGGACGGAGGAAAACGGATCATTTTGCCCTTGCGAGGGACGCGCGCGATGCCGCCTGTCAAAAACTATGCCCATTTACTACGTTTGATTGGCTATCGTCGAGCATGTCGAATTTGAGATAAACAAAACCGCAGGTATACTGCTCACAAATGTAACAAAAACCGGTGCATGGTCGAGCATCCCGGGCTAAACGTAGTAAATGGGCATAGTTTTGATATGTCACTCATACAGTCACAGAAAAAACGAGCCTAAAAGATGAAAAAGCGCCCGCTGGCGGTGGTGCCGGCGGGCGCTGCTGTGCGATATGTCGCGTTGCGGGCTTAGTGCCTCATAAAGTGGTATTCGATCACATTGCTGTAGGGATGGCCCGGGCCCACAATGCCCTGCGGGAACAGAGGCTGGTGCGGCGTGTCGGGGTACATCTCGGCCTCGAGGGCAAAGCCGGCGCCCCAGCCATAGTTGGCATCGTCCTTGGCGTGCTCGTCGCCCAGCCAGTTGCCGGTGTAGAGCTGCACGCCCGGGGCAGTGGTGTAGTAGTCCATCTCACGACCGGTCCACATCTCCTCGACGTGCATCGCGCGGCGCAGGTTGCGGCCGTACTGATAGCCATCGATGCACAGGCAGTGATCGTAGCCACGGGCCTGCTTGATCTGCGGGTCGTCGGCCTCCATGCCGGGTGCGACGGGGCGAAGCTCGCGAAAGTTAAACGGTGTTCCCTCGACCGGAGCAATCTCGCCGGTGGGGATGTTCTGCTCGTTAATGGGCAGGTAGTGGGCGGCGTTGGCGACAAAGAAATGTTCGCAGTCCATGCCGGCGTTATGGCCTGCAAGGTTAAAGTACGTGTGGTTGGTCATGGACACGTAGGTGGCGCGGTCGCTCTCGCAGCCATAATCGATGCGGAAGACGCCGGTGCGCGTAACGGTAAACACGGCCGTAAAGGTTCGGTTGCCGGGCAGGCCCAGCTCGCCATCCTTAAGCGAGGTGGTCATGCGCACGGCGTTATGGACCTCGTCGAGCTCAACATCCCACACACGTTTGTGCAGGCCGTGCTCAAGGTCGCTGTGCAGGTTGTTGGCGCCCTCGTTGGCGGGCATATGCCAGTCCGTGCCGTCGATGGCGATCGTGGCGCCAGCGGTGCGGTTTGCCACAGGGCCGATGGTCGCGCCAAAGCAGGCGGGGTTGTCAAAGTAATCCTCGAGCTTATCGAAGCCCAGCACCACATCGCGCACGTTGCCGGGAATGTCGGGCACATCGATACCAAGCACCGTGGCGCCATAGTCCATAATGCGAACGCAGATCTCGGGCCCGTCGAGGGTGTAACGATGAACGGGGGTACCGCACGGCGCGGTGCCGAAAAGCTCGGAAGTGATCATTTGGTTCCTAACATCGAGGTATTTCCGACAAACTGTAGCGCGAACAGGCGAGATTATCACTACACCCCACTAAAGCTGGGGGTATTTTTCTCAAAAAAGTGATGATTGGAGCTGTGCGGGCGTTCATTTTTGACGCGTACGAGTCTGATACAATTTGTTCGTTACTGTTTGAATGATATGCGCGCAAAGAACGGCGAGGATTCATCGTGATTAAGGCAGAGCGACAGGATAAGGTTCGTCAGCTGCTCGAGGAGCAGGGTACGGTCTCGGTCAAAGAGATTTCGGATGCGCTGGGCGTTTCGGACATGACGATTCGCCGCGACCTCGAAGAACTTGCGAGCCTAGGCGAGATCGAGCGCGTGCACGGCGGAGCCCGCAGTGCACAGGGCCGTCCGCACGCTATGTTGCGCCATGAGTATTCGCACAGCGAAAAGCGCACTAAGCATGCCGAGGAAAAGCTGCAGATTGCGCGCCGTGCTGTGGAGCTTATCGAGGAGGGCTCGACCATCTTTTTGGGCACGGGCACCACGGTTGAGCAGATGGCCTCGATGCTGCCGACGTTTCGCCTGCGCATTGTGACCAATTCGCTTTCGGTGTTCAACCTGCTCGAGGCGCGCGAAGACTGCGAGCTGTGCCTCGTGGGCGGTATGTATCGCCGCCGCACCGCCGCTTTTGTGGGACCAACGGCCGAGGATACCCTGCGCGCGCTGGGAATCGACGCAGCCTATATCGGCGCCAACGGCATTTTGAACGGCGACGTGTCCACGTCTAACATGGAAGAGGGCCGCATCCAGCAGCTCGCCTTTAGCAAGGCCGACTCGCGCTATCTGATCGCCGACTCCAGCAAGATCGGCAAGCGCGACTTCTACACCTTCTGCCGCCTGGACAATTTGGACGCTGTGGTGTGTGAGCCGGGTATCGCCGCCGAGGACCGCACTGCCATCGAGGAGCACACGCAGGTCATCTGCTAGCTCGTGCTGCCGGGCTAGACCAGGCGGGCGTAGTCCTGTGACTGGTGAAAGACATGGGCGATATAGATCGTATCGCGCTCACACTTGTAAAGACACACGTAGTTGTTGACGGGAAACGATCGATAATTGCGTGCCGCCAGCTCTCGTATATGGGAGAGAGGCCGTAGGAGCGGCTGCTCGCGAAGCAGATCAAGCTGATATTCAAACTCAGCAACAAAATTGCCTGCTGCACGCGGATTCTTGAGGATTTGAGCAAGGTATCCGACAGTACTCTCGTACTCATATCGCGCGCTTTTGAGGATTGCGACGTTATAGGTCATATTTGTCTCGTATCGAAGCCGCGAAGGATTCGTAGTCGCTGTAGTCGCCTTGCGATATTTCGTCTTCTGCCAACATCATACGAGACAACAGTTTTGCCTTGGCGATCTCTTCTTGCATGAGGCGATACTGGTCGCTGCTGATGCAGTGCATGGCCTCGTAGCCGTTCTTAGTTACGGTGACGTCGCGCTCAGACTCAACAAGTGCGGTGAATGTGGCAGTGTCCTTCATGTCTCGGACGGGCACACAGATGGGCATAAGTATCTCCTTCGCATTGGGACATAATTGTACCACGCCGTATCGAATAGTCGGCATCGTTGAATTGTCTTGATCTGTAACAGATAGACGCCCAAAACCGGGTTTAGTGTTACAGATCGAGACGGCTCGGCATAGCATCCGTTATACATGAAGCTCGGTATTATTGTATGTTTAGACCAATGCAATGGTCGGTATTTTTGTAGCTATAAGCTCATTTAAAGCTCGGTATTTTTGTATTATTAGATATATCTGAAGGTCGGTATTTTTGTAAACTAGCACGTAAATTATGCTGAGGTGAGATTATGTTTAAACGGAAGGCATATGATCGTCTGCAGGAGTGGAAAGAACGCTCGCAAGGGCGCACTGCGGTGCTTATTGAGGGTGCAAGACGCGTTGGCAAAACGACGCTCGTCAAGTGCTTCGCGCAAAATGAATACAAGGATTATCTGTACATTGACTTTTCGGCTGCTAGCAAAGCCACGCTCGATATATTTCTGAACCATCGTGAAGATGTCGATCTTTTTTTACGCATGCTTCAGCTGCAGTATGGTAAGGCCCTCGAACCGAGAGAGTCGCTGGTCATTTTTGATGAAGTGCAGCGGTTTCCCATCGCGCGCGAATACATAAAGCATCTTGTAGAAGACGGCAGATTTGATTACATCGAGACAGGCTCTCTTGTCTCCATCAAAAAGAATGTCGATAGCATTGTCATACCGTCAGAGGAAGAAAGAATCCCTCTCGAGCCCCTCGATTTTGAGGAGTATCTTTGGGCGACCGGAAAAGATCTTTATGCAGAAGAGATCCGTAAAGCGCGCGAATCTCGGACCGCGCTTCCGGACGGCGTTCATGCGACGTGCATGAGATTATTTGATGAGTATATGCTTGTCGGTGGTATGCCTCAGTCGGTCGACTCCTTTGTGGCAGAGAATGATTTTAGAGGATGCGACAGGGTTAAACGGCAGATTATCGCACTGTACAGGGAGGACATTGCCAAGTTTGGAGGTTCGGACGCTAGACGTGCGCGGGCGGTTTATGACGATATTCCGGGTCAATTATCTGCGGCAAATAAACGGTTCAAATTTGACAGCTTGGAGAAGGGGTCCCGTTTTGAGACATATGAGTCGGCGTTAATCTGGCTTGAGGATGCGCGACTGATTAACCGTTGCTATTTATGCAGTGATCCGAGCGTGGGTTACCGCCTGCACGAGGACGCGTCTTCGCTTAAATGCTATATGGCGGACACGGGATTGCTCGTGAGCTTGGCGTTTGATGATGGTCCGGACCTTATGGATGTTCATAGAGACATTCAATTTGGAAGAATTTCAATTAATAAAGGAATGCTAATCGAGAACATCGTGGCGCAGCAGCTTAAGAGTCTGGGGCATTCGCTTTTTTATTACAGCTGGCAGGAGCCTTCCAAAACAGAGGGGAGTCGGCCCAGAACGCGTGAAATTGATTTTCTTGTTTCGCGCGGCTTTGAAGACGCGGCTGGAAAACCGCGGGTCACTCCTGTTGAAGTTAAATCTTCCAAATCGTATTCAACAATCTCGCTTGACGATTTCGGCAGACGATTCGAACGACGAGTCGGAGAAGAGATAGTTCTTCACCCAAAACAGCTCAGGGCTGAAGGGCATAGGATATATCTACCTCTGTATATGACGATCTTTATCTGATCGGTGGAATGCGGCCAAAAAGGGGGCATGCGGCTGAGATTGTCAGCCCGGTCTATTTTATTTGTCTCGATCTGTAACAGCTAGGGGCGAAAACACAAGCTAGTTGTTACAGATTTAGATTGAAGGGATTGGCTCGCACGTTTATCTAAATCTGTAACAACTAGACGTCCAAAACCGGGTTAAGTGTTACAGATTTAGATATTTCGGCCCGGCCTCCACGTTTGTCTCAATCTGTAACAGGTGGGACCGAAAAACTCGGCTAGATGTTACAGATTGAGACAAACGGACCTCGACCCGCTCAAAAACACAAAGACCGGGGGCGGCGCGCCGTGTGACGTGCCGCCCCCGGTTGAGAAATGGGGACAGGTTATGTGGGCAGGCAACCCCGCTAGTCGCTAGTCCAGACGACGGGTCTGCGCCACGTGCTTGTACCAGTAGGCGCTCGCCTTGGGCGTGCGCTTCTGGGTTTCAAAGTCTACGTAGAAGAAGCCATAGCGCTTGTTGTAGCCGTTGGTCCAGGAGAACTGGTCCTGCAGACTCCACAGGAAGTAGCCGCCCACGTTGACGCCCACCTCCATGGCCTTAAGCAGCCAGCGCAGGTGCTGCTCGATGTAGTCGATGCGCGGCTGGTCGTCCACAAAGCCGTCCTTGTAGGGGTCCTTGTAGCCCATACCGTTTTCGGTAATGAAAATCTGCTTGTAGTTGGGGTAGCGCTGCTTAATGTAGACGAGCAGATCGAACAGGCCCTCGGGATAGATGATCCAATCCCAGTCGGTGGTGGGGATGCCGGGCTTGTTCACGTGCTCGCCAATGCCCTTGACGCGCCAGCGGCCGGTACCCTTCTCGCCCGTGCCGTTGTGGTGCAGGTCGTTCTCGCCGTCGTAGGCCTTGAGGAAACGGCACTGGTAGTTGTTGACGCCCAGGTAGTCGTTGTAGAGCGCTGCCTCGCGCATGATCTCGAGATCCTCCTCGCGGATCTCGATGGTGCCGCCGGAGACTGCAGCCAGGCGGTTGGCGCACTCGAGGGTGTCGGGGGCATAGTCGCCGCGGAAGGTGGCGTCGAGCAAAAACTGGTTCTGCAGCACGTGCTCGTTGTTGGCGGCCTTGATGTCGGCGGGGTCGTTCTCGTTGAGCGGGTACTTGAACTCCAGCGACTGAATGACGCCGATCTTGCCCTTAAAGCCGCCGTTGTGGAAGGCCAGCACAGCCTTGGCGTGGGCGAGCATCATGTTGTGCTCGCACTGGAAGGCCTCGGCCAGGTGCGCCTTGACGCCGCCGGGGAAGGTGCCCTCGATGTAGGTGTTGGAGGCGTCGGCCCAGATCTCGTTAAAAGTGAACCAATAGGTCACCTGGTCGGCGTACTCCTTAAAGCAGAAGGTGGCAAAGTCCACAAAGGCGTCGATGGTCTCGCGGTTGAGGAAGTCGCCCTTCTCAAAGAGGGGCAGCGGCGTGTCGAAGTGATGCAGCGTGACAAACGGCTCAACGTGGTGCTTGTGGCACTCGGCAAAGAGGTCGTGGTAGAACTGCACGCCCTCGGGGTTCACCTTGCCGGTGCCCTCGGGGAAGATGCGGCTCCAGGCGATGGAGAGGCGAATACCGTTGATGCCAAACTCCTCGCACAGCTCCAGATCGACGGGGTACTGGTTGTAGAAGTCGGAGGCGGGGTCGGGGGAGAAACGGCCCTGGGCCTCCAAGAAGTCGTCCCACGCGACCTTGCCCTTACCGTGAGTGCGGGTCTCGCCCTCTACCTGGTAGGCAGCAGTGGCGCCGCCAAAGACAAAGTCCTCGGGAAACTGCGCGGGCGGGTTGGTGACGCTAGCAGGGTTAACGGACATGATGAAATATCCAATCGTCTAAATCGAAGGGCCAGCCGGCCTTGGATGGTCGGCTGGCCCTAAGTGCTACTTACTTGGAGAGTTGCTCGCTTACGAAGGCGAGAGACTTGTCGCCGTTCTGGGAGAGCTCGATGTACTGCTTACCACGGCAGGCGACGCACTTGTTGCCCACACGCTCGCAGTCCTTCTGCAGGTCGGCCAGGTAGCTGGCAGCCTGCGGGGCCAGGACGACCAGGTCAAAGTCGGGGAGCATGTCCACGTGGTTGCCATAGGCGTCGGCAGCGGTCTCAAGATCGATGCCGCGCTCCTTGGCGGCCTTGGCCAGCGCGTTGGCGAGTAGGCCCGAGGTGCCGCCGCCCTGGCAGAGCACGAGTACGCGCTTGCCGTTGAGGTCGCTGGCGGCCGTAGCCTCGGTTGCGGCAGCAGCGGGGGCGGCGTCGGTCTTTACGACCTCGGCAGCGGCGCCGGCGGCAACACTCTTGGCGTCGGCCTTACCCTGGAAGGCGTCGTTGAGCTTAGCGGCCTTCTCGGCGTTCTTGGCGGCGAGCTCCTCCTGGGAGATCTCGGCCTCCTCGGCGCACTTTTGGGCGTCATAGGCACGGAAGAACGGGTAGTACAGGGCAAAGTCGACGACCAGGATGATGGCGAGCATCACAAAGGCGAGCGGCTGGAAGCCAAGGCCCATGATGGTGCCGATGGGGCCGGGAACAGTCCAGGGCAAGGTGTACATAAAGCCGTTCATGCCCAAGAAGTCGATAAAGACCTTGAGGATCCAGATGTTGGCAATCGGGGCAAAGACAAACGGGACAAAGAAGACGGGATTGAGCACGATAGGTGCGGCGAACAGCAGCGGCTCGTTGACGGCAAAGCACACGGGGACGATGGCGGCCTTACCGACGGCGCGCATCTCCTGGGACTTGGCCAAGAAACAGAACATAAAGACCAGGACGAGCGTAGCGCCGGTGCCGCCCATGCATACGACGAAGTACTGGGCGCCCTGCGTCAGGACGGCGGTGGCGTGCTCGCCGGCCTGGAATGCGGCCAGGTTGTCGGTCATGTTGGCAACGAGGGCGGCGGCGATGGCGGGCTCGACGATCGAGGGGCCGTGGACGCCGACGAACCAGAAGAGGCTCATGGCACCGTAGATCACAGCGAGACCGATGTAGCCGTCGGCAGCGGTGAACAGGGGCTGGAACACCTGGATGACGCCCTGGGCAAAGCAGAAGCCAAAGGCAGCGCGGAAGACGATGTCAAAGACCCAAAAGACGGTGATGCAGACGGAGAAGGGGATGATGTCCTTAAAGGTCTGCGAGATGTTGGGCGGAACCTGCTCGGGCATCTTGACGGTGATGTTGCGCTTAATAAAGAACTTGTAGATGATGCCGGTCGCAAATGCAGCGATGAAGGCAGTCAGCAGGCCTTTGGAACCAAGATAGGTGGTGTTGAAGCCGCTGGCGGCGTCCGTGGCGATCGTGTCGCTCGAAAGGAGCAAGAAGCCGATGATGGCCGCGCACATGCACGAGATGAAGTTGATCTGGTTGTTCTTGGGCAGGTCGCGGTTCTGGGCGTCGGCGAAGTGCTTGGCCGTGGTGGCGGCGCAGGCGATGGCCAGGATGCCCATGGAGTAGTTGTAGCACTTCCACAGGGCGTTGTTGATGTCATCGGGCCAGTAGAAACCCCAGATGTTGGGGACCGAGGCTACCAGGCAGAAGATGGACGAGAAGATGATGATGGGGATGACGGAGATAAAGCCGTCGCGAATCGCCTTGAGGTACTTGTTGCGGGCGATCGCGTTGAAAAAGGGCTGGCCTTTTTCGATGGTGGCGATGAGTTGCTCCATGCAAAGCTCCTAAGAGTCGGTGGGTTAGCAACGATGGTAGCTTTTGACGTCTGGTTGCCAAAATGTTGACGTTGCCATTTTGCGACACAAAAAAGATGTGAATCGGTGGCCCCTGTGCCTGTAGACCGTCGATTCCTTGCGCGTAAACGATTGAGCCGCCCGGTGGCTCTGTGTTTGCACAATGGCAACGTTAACATTTGGGCGACAAAAGCCGTTCGGCGAAGCAGAATTGTCGGTGAACGGTAGGTTTTGGGTGGTAAGCGTATCGTTGGAGAGACGTTGGATATACTTAAATGTGTTCAAAATGACTGTGCAGGATGCCGTCAATGGCATCGTTGACATAGAAAGATCGACCTATGGCCGCTGTTAAAAAATCGGTATCCGTCAAAGATGTGGCGCGCCTCGCGGGCGTCTCGGAGCAGACGGTCTCGCGCACCGTGCACGATTCGCCCAGCGTGCGCCCCGAGACCAAGGAGCGCGTGCGCGCCGCCATGCGCGAACTTGGCTACCGTCCAAACTTTGCCGGCCGGTCACTGCGCCGCGGCAAGTTCAAGACGGTCGGCGTCGCCATGTTCAACATTACCGGCACCGGCAACCTCGACCGTATGGAGGGTTTTGCCGCTGCCGCCGACAAGCACGGCTATGCCATCACCCTCACTAAAGTAGATGGACACCCCTATACCCTCGAGAGCGCATCGTCGCGTATGAGCGCACTGCCGGTGGACGGTATGGTCGTGATTATGAACCGCATGCCGGCGGACTTTGGCACCTTTGAGCCGCTGCCCGGTATGCAGACGGTGCTCGTTACCATGCTGGAGCACCCGCTGTGCTCGACGGTCGATAACGACCAGTTCGATTGCTCGCGCCAGGTGGTCGAGTACTTGCTGGGGCAGGGGCACAAGACCGTGCACTTTATCTCGTGCCCCGAGCGCTCGCTTTCGGGCATGCGTCGCGAGGAGGGCTGGCGCGAGACATTGCGCGCGCATGGTATTGAGCCGCCGCGATTCATTCGTGGCGATTGGACGGCGCAGAGCGGCTATGCTGCCGGGCAGGCTCTGACAGACGATCCGACCTGCACGGCCATCTATGCCTCCAACGATGCCATGGCCTACGGCTGCATTCGCGGGCTCGAGTCGCGCGGAAAGCGCGTGCCCGAGGACGTGAGCGTGGTGGGTGTCGATGACAGCCTGGGCGACATCGTGCCCGATCGTCGCCTGACCACGGTGCGCTTTGATAACAAGCGTGTCGGCATGTGGGCGGTCGACAAGATCGCCGGCGCCGAGGGAGTTGCGCCTGGCGTGGAACACATGCTGATCCCCGGCGTGCTCGTAAAGGGCGATACGGTACGCGATTTGCGCTAGGGTACGGACTTGTTTGGGTTGCTGCTAATAGTGTTTGATATTGTTCGAACTGGTTAAAAAACCGTTTACGGGCAAAAATCGACCGTTTATAGCTCAAAATTCCGTTTTGCATTGTTCCTTTTTGTTTGAATGTTACTGTTTCTGTCATACACAACGCAGCGCGTATGCCCGGACGCGATGCTCTCCATTGGTTCATATGTGAAAGGAACGCAATATGGCAACCAAAGAAGAAATCTCGATGGTTGGATTCGAGATTGTCGCATACGCGGGCGACGCCCAGACCGATCTGCTTGCAGCGCTCGATGCTGCTCGCGAGGGTGATTTTGAGAAGGCCGAGCAGCTGCACAAGGATGCCAGCGATGCACTCATCGGTGCTCACGACACGCAGACCAAGCTGCTGTCGCAGGAGGCCGGCGGCGGCGAGATGGAGATGACCTTCATCATGGCTCACGCCCAGGACACCCTCATGACCACCATGATTCTGGAGAAGCAGACCCGCTTTACCATCGATGCCTATAAGCGCATCGCCGCACTCGAAGCTAAGCTCGCCTAACGAGCCCGCACAACCAAGTTCCCTTCCAAAAACCTTGCCGCTACCCGCGGCAGGGTTTTTCTGTCCTCCTCCAAGTTGCGGTGGAATAGGGACTGAATAGGGGCTGGCGGGCACAAAACAATCCCTATTCCACCGCAACTCATCCCGAGATAGTCATTGGGGACGTTCTTAAACGACTAGGCATTGGGGACAGTCTTGGTGCGCTCTGTTCGTCCTCCCGTTCGATTTTTGCTCGGTGGGTATACTTCCTTTCGTATTAAACGCCGGAATGAGGAGGTATCCAAATGCCGGATAACGGGTCAATACAAAAAAGAGATGCGCATGAGATGGCTCATGGGCGTCCTGTCCAGATAACCGAGCACACGACGGTAACCGAGCTGCAGCCCAGCCTGTCCGATGTCGTGTGCGCAAACAAAAAGCTGCAGATTGGCTTTATCGTTGCGCTCGTGGTACTGGCGCTGCTGTCGGGCTTTGTGGCTCGTCCGCATTTTGCCGATACCAAGACTTGGGACTCCACCATCGAGGTCATCGATCAAAAGAAAGGTAACGTACTGGCGCTCACGACCTCGTGCGTGGCGCTGTCTGCGGGCATTACCGCGCTGCCGGGTGATACGGGAACACCGGTTGCCGAGCAGCTCGCGCAGCTTTCGGGTAACTTGGGCATCGTGCTTGCCGTGCTCTACCTCGAGAAATACCTGCTGACCATTTTGTGGTCGGTTGGCCTGGGCATCCTGATCCCGTTTGCGTTGGTGCTCTTTGCGGTGTCGCTCGGCATTCACGGGCGCTGGAGCACGAGCGCCGTCCTGCGCCGTGCGGCGACGCGCGTGCTGGTGGTTGCCGTGATCGGCATGGCGCTTGTGCCCGCGAGCGTATGGGTGTCGCAAAAGGTCGATGAGACGTATCAGGTGAGTATCGAGCAGACAGAGCAAAAGGCGACTGAAGCGAGCAAGGCGAGCTCCACAAAGAGCGAGAAGAAATCCGAGACCACGGAAAACAAGAATGTGCTTGAGCAGCTGACCGATGGGGCATCGAGTTTACTCACATCGGTGACCGACAGTGCCAAGTCGATGACCGATAAGGTGGTGCAACAGGTGACCGATCTGATCGAAGGCGTCATCGTGATGATCGTGACCTCGTGCGTTATCCCGTTGCTGGTGCTCGCGGCGTTTCTGTGGCTGGGGCACACGCTGCTGGGGATCGATATCTCTGGCCCGGCGAACTATTTGACGGGTCGTTTTCTGAGGGCTCCGTCCAAACATGCCAAGAAGAGCGGACAGTCTGAGTAGGCGGCAAAGCGATCCTTGGAAGACCAACCGTAAGAAGGGCGGCCGAGACACGTTCTCGGCCGCCCTATTTGTTTGTTGAATACGTGGCAGGCCAGACCCTCCTCGAGCCCAAACGGTCAACAATCGCCAGCGAACGGTATTTGTTCAAAAAAGAACAAAGATAAACAAATAATGGTTGCAGTCGCTGTTCGAATGTGTTCAAATAAACATGAACAGTGAAGAACCGCACATTCAGATGCCCGGACCTGAACGCGATTCAACACTTCCAAACAGAAACTACGCACCTGCGTATCTCTCAAGGAGGATGTCATGAGGGTTGTAATCGCTTCCGATGCCGACGGTATGTCGATGAAGGAGTCCATCAAGGAGATGCTCATCGCCGACGGTCACGAGGTCGTCGACTATTCCGAGACCCCTGCCGCGGACTTTGTCGATTCCGCGACCGCCGTTGCCAAGGACCTGCTGGAGCACAAGGATTCCCAGGGCTTCGCATTCGATAAGTACGGCGTCGGCTCCTATATGGCCGCCGTCAAGATCAAGGGCATGGTCGTCGCCAACATTTCCGACGAGCGTTCCGCTTACATGACCCGCGAGCACAACGGTTCGCGCATGGTCACCATGGGCCCGGGCGTTGTGGGCACCGAGGTCGCCAAGAAGATCGCCCGCGAGTTCCTGCGCGCCCAGTACGCCGGCGGCCGTCACCAGATCCGTGTCGACATGCTCAACAAGATGGCCTAACGAGAGCCACCGAGAACTCGAACTTCTACTTCAACTTGTGAATTCAGACGAAAGGACGTTCTGATGAAGAAGACCATCGCAATCGGTTGCGACCATATCGTTACGGACGAGAAGATCTATCTGGCCGACCGCCTGGAGCAGGCTGGCTACAAGGTGCTCGACTGTGGCACCTACAGCCACACCCGTACGCACTATCCCATCTACGGTAAGGCCGTGGGCGAGGCTGTTGCCAGCGGTAAGGCCGACTTTGGCGTGGCCCTGTGCGGCACCGGCATCGGCATCACCAACGCCGTCAACAAGGTTCCCGGCGCCCGCTGCGCCCTGGTCCGCGACATGACCTCTGCCCTGTATGCCCGTCGCGAGCTTAACGCCAACATCGTGGGCTTTGGCGGCAAGATTACCGGCGAGTTCCTGATGGCCGACATTATGCTTGCCTTCCTGGAGGAGCCCTACGAGAAGACCCCCGAGCACGATGCCCTGATCGCCAAGATCGACGCCTGCAATAAGGCCGACGCCGAGGCTCAGGCTGACCCGCACTTCTTTGACGAGTTCCTCGAGAAGTGGGACCGCGGCGAATACCACGACTAAGGGGTTCCGGCGTTTTAACAAACGCCGGACCGGTTGACGCTGCGAAGCCATCTGGCGGGCAATCTGCCGCTCAGCTTCGACGGCATGACCAGAAGGTCAATGCCGTCTCGCTTCACGGCACCTTGCCTCGCCAGCTGGCTTCTCGCTGATGTCTGAGTGACCTGTGGGGTTACCGCTGTTGTTGCGAAGCGTTCTGGTACGGCTAGCTGCTCCGATAACACGTTTGCTTGCTGAGCTTGTGTGCTTCGTTTTGGCGGTACCCGGCATTCTGTAGCTTTTCAATTGACGGCTCGCGTTTCTGTGAGGGGGCGCGGGCCGGTTTTCTATCAGCCCTATTGACTTGGCGGGCTGGCGTACGAAAGGGAAGGCTCCTATGGAGTTTGTTCTTGATAACGGTTCTATTCGTGTGGCACTGAGCACGGCTGGCGGATCGTTCACTTCGATTAAAGCCAACGGTCGCGAGTACCTGTGGCAGGGCGATCCTTCGGTCTGGTCGGGCCAGGCACCCATTTGCTTTCCGATTTGCGGCGGCCTTCGTGACGGTCACGCAATGACCATGGGTGGCCGCGAGGTCAAGCTTGCCCGCCACGGCTTTGCCCGCAAGCAGGAGTGGAAGCTCGAGGAGCAGAGCGACAACATGGCTGCGTTGAGCCTAAGCTCTACCGACCATGCCGAGTTGCTCGAGCAGTACCCGTATCCGTTTAAGATCGTTGCTCGTTACACGATCGATTCGGAAAAGGTGGCCGTGTCGTACGAGGTGACCAATGAGGGCACCGAGGACATGCCGTTCTTTGTGGGCGGTCACCCCGGTTTTAAGTGCCCGCTCGACGAGGGCGAGTCCTATGACGACTACGAGCTTCGTTTTGAGCAGCGTGAGGCCGCCGACCTCTGCACTGCCGTTCCCTCGACGGGCTTGATTGATGTTGAGCATCGCAGCAAGAACCCCATGATCGGCCAGAACCTGCCGCTTACCCACGAACTCTTTGACTTCGCGGAGACCATCTTCGACGTGCTCGAGAGCCGCGTGGTTACGCTGACCAAGAAAACCGAGGACAAGGGCGTGCGCCTGACGTTCCCCGATATGCCGTACCTGATTGTGTGGAGCAAGCCCGAGGGCGACTTTGTGGCTGTTGAGCCGTGGGGCGGCCTGTCCACCTGCTCCGACGAGGACGATATTCTTGAGCACAAGCGTGGCTGCCTGGTGGCCAAGCCGGGAGAGACCGTCACCCGCGGCTTTGAGATCGAGATCCTTTAACGAGTTATCGTATGTTTGGGGCGGGTCATGCCGCCCCGGAACAGGAGTTCAACATGATTCTGACCGTTACCATGAACCCGTCGATTGATACGCGCTATCAGCTCGACAAGCTGATCATCGACGATGTTAACCGTGTGACGCCCGAAAAGACCGCTGGCGGCAAGGGCCTCAACGTGAGCCGTGTTCTGCTGCAGTTGGGCGACGATGTGCTCGCGACCGGTTTGCTCGGCGGCCACATGGGTGCCTATATGGCCGAGCTTATGGATGCCGACGGCGTCAAGAACGACTTTTTGCCCATCGCCGGTGAGACGCGCATTTGCCTGAATATTCTGCACGAGGGTAATCAGACCGAGCTGCTGGAGAGCGGCCCGCAGATCGCCCCGGCCGAGCTCGAGGCCTTTACGGCCAAGTTCGCCGAGCTTGCAGCGAAGGCGGACGTTGTGACGCTTTCGGGCTCGCTGCCGCGTGGCGTCGATGCTGGCTACTATGCTGAGCTCGTCAAGATCGCCGAGGAGGCGGGCGCCAAGGTGCTGCTCGACACCTCGGGTGCATCGCTGGAGGCCGCGCTGGAGTCCGACGCTAAGCCTGAGCTCGTAAAGCCCAACCTGACCGAGATTAACGGCCTGCTGGGTACGTCCTTTACGACCGAAGATGTCGATGCCCTACGCGAGGCGCTTGCCGCCGACGAGCGCTTTGCTGACATTCCCTGGGTCGTCGTCTCGATGGGCGCCGCCGGTTCGGTGGGCTTCCACGAGGGCCGCGCGTTCCGCGCCAAGACGCCCGCGATTGCAGCCGTGAACGCGACGGGTTCCGGCGACTCGACCATCGCCGGCTTTGCGCATGCCATTGCTGCTGGTGCCGACGATGTCACAGTGCTCAAGACTGCCAATACCTGCGGCAAGCTCAACGCCATGGACCCCAAGACCGGCCACCTGGTCATGGATCGCTGGGACGAGATCTACAGCAACGTTGAGGTCGTAGAGTTGTAGGGTTACGCGGTTTTACCAAACCGCGTAATGGCTCGACGCTGCACCTCAGGTTCCGCCGTTCTGCCGAACGGCGGACCGGCCGACGCTGCAAACCCGCCAGAGCGGCAATCTGCCTTTCAACTGCGGCGGCATGAC
>UQKM01000033.1 GCA_900541685.1 uncultured Collinsella sp. | reverse complement strand
CGATAGCAGGTAAGATTTGTTTTTTGAAATATGGACGAATTCCTCGTCAGGAGGGTAAAATGGTGCCGACGGCAGCCCAAGTTGTAGAGAGCTGGGCAGAGCCGTTGCTTAATGAAGTTGGGTCATCGTCTTAGCGACGGTGGCCTTTCTTTTTGGGCTTCGAACCCTGCTTGAGTGCCTTGGAAAGGCCGACAAGGGCCGTGAGGAGCGAGACCATAGCGGTCAGGAGCTTCACGAGCGCGGTAAAATCGGTCATGGGCATCACCTCCCATCGGATGGAGGGCTCTGCCCGGCACGAGGACTGCCGCCAGCGAAAACGATTTTATCAGAGTGGTTGGCCCTCTCCGATCAAGTCACGCTCCTCACCCTCGCGAAGAGTGCGGGCATGGCAGAATCGGCATAAAACGGCAGTGCGCTAGGGCACCGACGACGAGCTTTCCAAAACTATCAAGACGTGTCGCCGTTGCGGTACCGGGCTCGGCATATCTCTGGTGCCCCCGTGCGGATTCGAAAACTCCCCCCGCGGGGAAATGAGTGACGCGGGTGCCGACGGTCCGAATCCGCCGGCAGCTCCCACAAACCAGAAACGGCGCCGCTCTCGCGACGCCGTCATAATCTTCTGGTGCCCCCGGGCGGATTCGAACCGTCGGCACCCGCTTTAGGAGATATGATTTAATGCTACCCCCTACTATTCATCAAGCATCATTGAACACCATATAACCGCAGATAAACATAGCAGTTTGTGTCTTTTACCTCCGGTAGCTGCGCCTACGCTTTTACAAACATATTACTAACAGCTTTAGCTAAACTGCACTCAATGAATTGTTGAAAACTATTCAAAGAAACGGAGTGCAAAGATGTCAGAACAGCCACTAATTAGCGGAAGAGGCACGTGTTGGAAAGACAAGAGATCACCTAACACCTATCGCTATTATTTTTCCCTTGGGGTCAAGGACCCTAAGACAGGGCGTTACAAACGATCCCCAACTTATACGGTTCGTTGCAAGACTAAAACAGAAGCTAAGGCTGCAATGCAGGCCAAGCTGGCTGAAATCAACTCCTCTGGCACGATCACTAAAACTAAAAAGCCCACTTTGCTTGCGTCCTACTGCTGGGCCTTTCATGAAAATAGGGACACCGAGCTTGCGCCAACGAGCTATGAAAGAGAAGCGTACGATTGCAGGCATATCGAAGACCTATTCGGCGCGTTTCAGACAATTGAGGGGCTAACTCCCGATCTAATCGAAGAAACATATGCCGAAGCTCGTCGTACGGGAAAATACAAACCATCTGAGCTTGTACGAATCAATGCGAAACTGCGCCAGATTCTGTCGAATGCAGTCGCAAAGAGAATAATTGACCGAAACCCCTGCGCTACCGTTCATGTTCGCAGACCACGCAACAAAAGAGAATCACTGACAATCGAGCAAGTAGCTACCCTATGCACACATCTTCAACATATTGAGCTCACCGCCGAAGCTGTTGGTACGCTAGTACTAGTGTATACGGGTATGCGAAAAGGCGAGATGCTGGGCCTCGAATGGCGCGATTGGGACCCTGCCAATAAAACCTTGAAAATTGACAGGCAGTACACCAACGATCATGAACTGAGGGCACCCAAGTCACAAGAAAGCCAACGCAAAATCCCCGTTGGAGAAACCCTGGCCGAACGTCTTCAATCATGGTCAGCCATACAAAAAGAGCTCCTGGCCTCTCTGGGGCTGTCCCAGACTGGCAGCACTCCCATCATTAGCGATATTGCTGTCGAGCAAGGGGTCCCTACTGTCTGTCACATGAAGAACTACATCTTCAACCATTGGTTTCGCGATTTCGCAGTTAGCTGCAATCTTGGAATCTATGAGCCGAATAATTCGACTGGCGGAAAACTATATAAGGGCATCTGCCCGCATCAGCTCAGGCATTGCGTAAGCACTTTTATGCTGGCGAACGGATCGGACGTTAGAAGCGTGCAAGGTATTCTTGGCCACGCGGACCCCAATATCACGCTCAAAACGTATACAAGCCTCGTTCAACAATCAGAAATAAAAGCAGTTAAAGGCTACGAAGACTTCATCAACGCCTATATACAGAGAAGCGAGAAATAGCATGTCATTCATTCATCGTTTCATCAATAATATTACGGTACTATACTACTATTTCCGCAGGTAGACGCTTTATTTGATTGACATCTAATGAGTTTTAATAGATTCTAAAGCTGTCAGATGGCTACGCATGTAGTCATAAAAACCGGCCCCCCAAGTGCTTATGAACCTGGTAAGTCTTACAAGCACAGGGAGGGCCCTCATTGAAAGGATAGCTCATCATGGCTACTCCACAGATTAGCACTCAGGCGTCCACACCGACTTTCCCCACTGGTGCCGCTCAGTGCGATCGGTTACTCCGCGTTAACGATATCCGCGAACTCACTGGCTGGAGCGAAAACACCGCGCGCAAGTTTATGCGCGAGTCCGGCAAGCTCATCCAAATCCATCGCTCGAATTACATGTTTGAAAGCTCATTCTATGAGCTTTTCAAGCAGCTTGAAGGTCGTACCGCCCACCTTGACTAGGCGGTAAACATGAGCGAGCTACCGTCAATTTCCGACATATTCAACGATGATGTTACCGAGCAACGAAAGATTATAGAGAAAATGGATAAAGCTATTTTTATTTCAGTGCCCGAGTGGGCGTGCTGCGTCACCACCGTTGCCGCCGAGCGTCTCATCCTCGGCCTCGTATGGAAGTTTGGAAAACCTTCCAAAAACAAACGGCCCATGGGCTTTTGCGCTAGAAGCAAATGGATTGAGGATCACTACCACTTGAGCAAGAACACGATATCCCGAGCCTATACTTCTCTAAAGGATAAGGGGTATATTCAAAAAACTGGTGATGGCAGCTGGATGCTTAATTACGCTGCAATCTACCGCGCCGCGATCGAAAACGCTTGGGAGCCCCCGAAATCTTAAGTCCACAGCCCGACTATCGACGTGGGCTTCTGTCAAACAACCGAGTTAAAAACCACTGAGCCAGAATCCGCTTCAATAGAAGATGATTCTGGCTCAAATGATATCCGACCATTCACGCAGCATGTCTACCGCAATCTGGCAAGAATCGAGGACGGGGAAACCGTCATCGAGGTCGTGAAGGTCGGTAATCGCCAGGCGTCTACAAAAACATGCCGCGGATGTAAAATGAAGCAGGGTCGAACCGAAACAGTTCCCGGACAATTGGCGTCCGGCCAGACACTTCGATTCGACCCTTTCTCATACCTGCATCTAAAATACTCCCATAATCATTCTCGACATCTTTAACGCCATCACTCTCCCGCCACCAGCACGTCGTAGGTGCTATTTTCAACGAATCGATATGACCGCCCATTCATGTTCTTTAAGGCACGTGATACCATGAAAACGTGCGGTATTTCTCCAATCGAAAACCTGCGTGAACGTATGACTTGAGACGCTTTTAGAACTCACCAAGCGCAGGACAAACACAACTCAACAGCGGCCGCGTATTTGTTCCCAGCCGTACGGCATGGCGGAGCCATGCCCATTGTTGATTGGAGTGCCGCACGATGACAGACAACCCGAACGACAGAAAAATCAGCGAGACGCCCGGCGCGAAGGACGTCCTCGATGAGGCCGCCGAGCAGATTGAAAAGGCTTGGCGAGAGAAGCTGCTGCGCGAGACCGCCGATCTCAAGACCGAGAACGCGTTACTCAGGGCCCAGCTCGACGAATTCAACCGCAAGCTCGTCGAGGCGAGAGACCGGAACGAAAGACTTGAGGCCGACTGCAATGAGCGGGTCGCCTTTATCGAGGAGAAGTTCGAGCTCGACACCGCGAGCATCGAGCTCGAAAACAATGAGCTCCATGCCGCGAGCGTCAGATACCTCGCCGATGCCAGGGAGCTCAGCAGGCAGGTCGTCCAGCTCCACGCCGAGGCTGAGGCCATGTCCGATGAGATCGAGCGTCTGCGCGTCGAGCGTGACGCCGCGTTGAAAGCCCAAGCCGAGCTGAGCGATGCGCTCCTGGCCCAGCGCGACCTGATGGCCGAAGTCGCCGCCCTCAAGGACCGCCTCGCCGCCTCCGAGCGGCGGGCGACCGTGGCCGAGGCCAAGGTCGAGGTCATGACCAAGATGAGGGGCGAGTAGTCCCGCGCCCTTCCTGTCAGGTAACTGATTTCTAGAAACCTTCTAGAGCGCTTTTAGAAGGTTTCTAGAACCGGGCGCAGCATCTTCGATCGGCACGATGTCTCGATAGATAAGGCGATGCCTGGTGTCGCACCATTTATCGCGATGGTAGTGACCGAAGAACCAGACGCGGTAGCCGAGCCGTCCGTCGAGCTCACCCAGGAAGGTTTGCAGCGGATCCCCGCGGTACTCACGTCCGCGTTCGCGACACAGCTCTCTAGCCAGGGCAGCAGGAGCCTCGTGAGTCACAACGTAGTCGACCTTCCAGCCCACGCGGTCGAGCGAGGAGCGGCAGTGTTCCGTCTCTTTCTCGCTCGGCATCTCCTCGGGCCACCAGCTCCTCCCCTCCTTGCGATACTGCCTGTCGTTGCTCGCGGCGCCGCCCATGGCAAGGACTGTGAGCCCGTCGATATCGAACACCTCTCCGCGCATCAGGTGCAGCACGTGCGGTCGTGCCTCATGGACGAGCCCGCCGTTCCACTCCCGCACCGGCAGCCCGGCCAGGGCGTGGTGGTTCTCATGGTTGCCGTCTACGAAACACGTGGTCCAGGGCTTCGACTCGAACCAGTCGAGCCAATACCTCTCAGCATTCGAGCCATCCCAGACAAAGCCGAAGTCGCCGGCCACGATCACCGCGTCATCGCGCGTCAGGGTCCGGCCCAGCGGCCAGTTTTTGAATGCAAACCGGCTGGACCCGTACTCGGCCCTGCCGTGCACGTCGCCTGTCACATAGACCGTCATCAGTACGCACCCCACGGCAGGAGTTTGTCCCCGAGCCTCACGATCCGGTCATACAGCACCGTGTGCCGTTCGTCCGGGTTGCCGTCTCGGTGAAAATGACCGTAATACCAGTGCTTATAGTCCAGGCGATCCTCGATCTCGTCGAGGAATCCGGTCAGCCGGTCCACATCAGGGCGTTCCCAGCCCGGGTCCGGGTAGAGCGTCGGCGAGAGCATGCGCGTGGCGCAGGTATGGGTGATGACGCAGTCGACCTTCCAGCCGACCTCGTCGAGCTTGGCCCGCGCGGCATCGAATTCGCGCTCGTCCGGAAGCTCCTGAGGCCACCAGCTGGAATACGGCACGCGGTATTCCCTGTCCACGCTCGTGGCACCGCCCATGGTGAAGACCGTCGAGCCGTCGAGCTCGAAGACCTCCCCGCGCATGAGGCGGCGGATAGACGAAGTATCCGACAGGCGTTGCGTCAGCCCACCGTGCCACAGTTCCATGGGTCGCTCCGCCCAGTGATCGAAGCGCTCGTGGTTGCCGTCGACGAACAGCACCGTGTAGGGGCGCGACTCCAGCCAGGCGATATCGGCGCATTCCTCGGCAGAGAAATCCCACGGAAAGCCAAAGTCGCCGGCGACAATGAGGTAGTCATCGCCGGTAAGGCTATCCCCAAGCTCCCAGTCGCGGAGCTTTTGCATGTCGAGCCCACCGTGGATGTCGCCCGTCACATAGACCGTCATCGAATCACCTCTTCCCTCTTGTACGCCGCCAGCTCGCGCTCGACCTGCCTGTCGCCGGTCTCGTTGACCCACCAGGGCCATTTCACCCGGCCGCACGGCTCGCCGACTCCGGCGAACCACTCCCTCAGCTCGTCGAGGCTCACCGGGGAGTGCCCGTTGGCATCGCAACCGACGTCGTAGCGCAGAAGGCCCTGCTTGCGGTTGAACTCGTTGTACGCGCCGCCGCTGCTGTGGATGTGCCCGTGGAGGTGCCACGATCCATGGCTCATGCCCTGCCAGTCGGCCATGGGGTAATGGCTCAGGACGATCTTCTGCCCGTCGATCTTGAGCACGCAGATCGGCGGCTCCACGGTGAAGGCGCCCGCGACCGCCGGCTGGGTCCAGTCCTTGTCGTGGTTTCCCGGGACGAGGTGGATGCGCCTGCAGGCGATCCGCTTGCGCAGCCCGTAGGCGTCCTGGGCGGTCATCTTGAATGAGAAATCACCCAGGATGTAGAGCTCGTCGTCCACGGTAACCCTGCCGTTGATGCTGTCGACGATGGCGTCGTTCATCTGCCAAATCGTCTCCCACGGGCGGTCGGTGAACTTCAGCACGTTCTCATGCCCGAAGTGGGTGTCGCTGGTAAACCAGATCATATTTATGTCTCCTTCTGTCGCTAAAAAACGTTCTCCTTCGAGGTCAGGAGACGTTTTATGAGCGACATGAGGTGCATATCCCTCATGTTTCAAGCTCCAATCTGTCGGGTTTGCCCAACTAAAAGTTTACGCCCACGCGCCCACGCGCGAACAGGATTCGATTTTTGAAATATGGACGAATTCCTCGTCAGAAGGGTAGAATGGTGCCGACGGCAGCCCAAGTTGTAGTGAGCTGGGCAGAGCCGTTGCTTAATAGAGTTAGGTCATCGTCTTAGCGACGGTGGCCTTTCTTTTTGGGCTTCGAGCCCTGCTTGAGTGCCTTGGAAAGGCCGACAAGGGCCGTGAGGAGCGAGACCGTAGCGGTCAGGAGCTTCACGAGCTCGGTGAAATCGGTCATGGGCATCACCTCCCATCGAATGGAGGGCTCTGCCCGGCACGAGGGCTGCCGACAGCAAGGACGATTCTATCAGAGCGGCTGACTCCCGCCGATCAATTCATACTCCTCACCCTCGCCGAATTGCGAGCATGAAAGAATCGGCACTGGATGGCAGCACGCTAGGGCACCGACGATAGGCTCTCCAAAACTAGCGAGGCGTGTCTCCGCGAGCGTAATCGCCTCGGTCGACCGCACGATCGACCTGCGGCGAGATGTCGATGTTGCCACCATGGGCTCGGCCTGCGGCGCGAACGCGGTCATCGCCAGCATCGGGAACGGCGCCGGCGTAACGGTTTCGAATCTCCCTTGCGTAACCGCGCCGGGCAAGAAGCTCATCACGAACCGCCGGATCCTCGAGCAGATCTTCATCGCACTTCGGTGCGATGAACTTAGGGAAGAGATTGTAGGCGACGCCCTTGCTCGCCTCTGCCTGCTCGACCCACGCCGAATACGCTTTCTTAAGCCGTTGAATGTAAATCTCGCAACGCCTCTCATAAGGAAGGGCTCGCTCGGCTTCCAGCACGTTATTTTTAAAGGCCGCCTCAAGCTGCTTGATCGCAAACCGCCCGTCAAGACGGGTCAGGTTGAAAGTGCATTTCGGATTGCCGGCCTCCTTGATATCGAGATCCGTCGCATAGACTCGGTTGTTCTTAATGAAAATCTCTACGCCCCATGAGGCAAGTAACTTTTTGAACTGCTCCATAGTCTTCGGGTGATAGTCGTTGATTGCAATATGGATCAACTCGCGCAAATTGTTTTTATAGCTGTACTCTCCCCGATCGTCAATTTTCTTTTCAGTGTCGCGCGGCTGTCGGTCTCGAATCTTCGAGTTCTTCTTTCCCTTTTCGAGCTGAGCGAGATTCCAGGCCTTGTCCATTTCACGAACCCACGCAGCGCGTTCGTACTTTCCGCGACGCCCACCCGTCTCGCAACGCTTACCCGTCAAAAGATCCGTGCGGTTAATCGCCATATGGACCGCGTAACGTTTTCCCGCCTTATCGCTTTCCTCATGCAAGGCGACAATCACTTGTTGATGCGGGTAGTGTTTCGCAAGCCATTGCTCCGCGTAGGCCATACATGCATCGGGGGTCATCTTGCCTCCGTTGCAGCTGCACTCCTCGGGAAGAAACGCAAGAACCTGATGAAGCATCGTTATGTTCTTCGCGCCGGCACGCGCAGGCCTGTCGTGATGAAACATCTTCCGCGTCATAGCCATCTCGGAAAACCAGTACTTTCGGTTCGCGAGGTTCCAGCCGCCGCGGGCCAAAGCGTACTTTCCGTTAATGTACTTGCGCACGTTCTTCGCATAGCGCTCGGACGAAACACCTTTCTGCTTAACGACGGTCATTTTGATCACCGCCGACGAAATAGCGCTGTTCGAGTTCTTCGATAAAGAGAGTGACTTTGCGGGCGTTCTGGTAAACCTTTTCAAGCGTTCGGAAAACTGCCTTCTCGTTGTAGGCCGGAAGACCTTGCGCGTGCACGAAGTACATCAGCTGGTTGAGGTTCGTCCCCTCGCGATACAGCTCGTGATAGATTTTTGCGACCTGGCTCATATCGAAATCGATCATCTCGATTTTCCCGGCCAGCATCACGCGGCGGGCATACGCACTGACGGTCGTGCCGAGCGCATCCGCCTGCTTGCGAATCGCCTCGTGCTCGCCATCGGTGACTTTGACGTAAATAACCGCCGAGCGCTTTTCGTTCGAATCCTCTGAAACGGTTTGCAGCTTTTTGCTACGGCCACCGTTCTTATTTTTGGAAATGGCTAGATCATCGAACGATTCATTCCAATGAATCAGTGCATAGCGAATGAATTCGGCTTTCGTCATGCCCGCCTTTTCTGCCAAAGCGGAAAGCGTTTCGTATTCTTCAGAAGTGAGTGTCGCCTTAACGGTGTACGGACGTTTGCAACTCATCATTCATGCCCCCAGGAAAGCAGAGCGAATCGGTGAGGCCACCGATTCAAAACCGATATGAGATTGCTTTCCTTTTTAGGAGCGACTGACGTCGCGCCGATTTTTGAAGTGACGCCGTCGCTTCCCTTAGAGAAATGAAGGCGAACTTCATTTCTAACTTTATCGCCGTGTGAGGTGTTAAACAAGATGTGTTGGCAGATAAAGGGGGCGAGTATGGCCCCATTTATCTAGCCCAACACCAATCTTGCAATAACCGGGACGGCGATTGGGCGAAGCGTAGCGTAGACACGAAATGAGAGGCCTCGTTTCGAGCGAAAGGCTTCGCGGTGTCGTAGTGTCAGCGGAGACCGTGAGCGGAAGCGAATTTTTAACGCGAAGGATGCTGAGTGTTAGAAATTCGCTGTAGCGGACTCCGGGCGAGGGCTGGAGCAAGTTGATGGAAGACCTTACCGATTTGCGGAAGGTTTTGCCCGAAGCATCCGGCACCGCCGAATTCTTTTGGAACGGCCTCTCGTTTGATTGCCTTCCTATCGTTTGCTCCCAGACTGGGCGTCTAAAAAAGGCGGCCGAACCGGCCGCCCGCAAATTAACATTTACCAAATGTAAGAGGAGAGGAACGATGTACATTACTCCCAGTGACCGGCGACGTCGACAACCCAATGTTGTCCCGTAGCCTGCTGTTCATAATGTCCTTGGTCCTCAGAGGTGGTATACGAATCATTGATTGCAGAAGCTCCATTAGGGTGTTGTGCATCACCGTAGGTAGAGATAACATGATTGTCCATTTCGGCTGCTGAGTTAAACGTCGCATGGCATACAGAGCACATCCAACGTTCATGACGCGTATATACCACATTCGGCACCCAGACCTGGCTGTAATCAGTCTCCCAGTGGCCCTGCTCGGCAACCCACTTCTTCTGGCTACCGCCGTTGGAAGAGGAATTGTTGCTGCCAGAGCCCTGCGAATTGCCGGAATTCTGCTTGGACTGGGAGGAATCGCCCTTGCTGTCCGACTTCGAGGAATCGGAAGACTTGTTATCCTCCTTCTTGGAGTCATCGGACTTCTGGTCCTTGTCGTCGGATTCTTTCTTCTCCTCGTTCTTGGTTCCAGAGGTTTGCGCCGCCTTTTCTTCGCTTGGCTTCTTTTTGTCTTTATTCTTTACCGCTGTGGCGGCCCTTTCCGTAGAGCCGCTTCCTTGCTTTGCAACGCTGGCACATCCAAGTTGAGGTGCCGAAAGGCACACCAGAAGCGCAACGATAATAGCCTTTGTTCTCACACCGATCTCCCTGTCCATGAAACCAGGCGTTGGACACTAGCCGATATCCAACGCCCGACTCGCTTTTACATCTGCTCGCGGCGCTTCTTCCGGTCGAGGAAGACGCCGGTCGCCACGAGGACGGTACCGCCGATGACGAACGTCTCGCCGATGAGTCCCGCGCGGTCACCGGTCTGGGCGAGGCTGCCGGTCTGGGCGGTATCCGTGCCGGCGAGGTGCTTCGGGCTGTATGCCGCCTGCTGCTTTGCGACCTCCTCTGCCTCCTGTCGTGCGATCTCATCGGAAAGCTTCTGCTCCGCTGCGATGCGGTCGGACTTCGCCAACTCGTAGGCGGCGAGTGCCGCATCATAGCCGGGCTGGAGCTCGTCCACCGCGGTCTGCTTCTCGTCCAGGATGGCCTTGGCGGGCGCGACCTTGGCACGTGCCTCGACTGCTGCGGCGAAAAGCGCGTTGAGGGCGTCATCCGCGTTCGCGTCACGGCCGGAAGCGATCGCCGCGCCGGCATCGATGGAGTTCAGCTTCGACAGCTTGGCGTCTGCCTGCGCCTTCGCCTGTTCGGCGGCGGAGACCAGGGACTCGGCGGCGCCGGCGGCTGCCTTCGCGGCATCGAGTTCGACCTTGGTGTCATTGACGGCCCTTACTGCATCCTGCTCGCGCTGCTGTGCCTCTGCGAGCTTCGCGGCAAGACCGGTGAGGATGTCGAGGTTCGACTGTGCGTCCTCGAGATCGGTCTGGGAGCCGGTAAGCCTGTCGGCGGCAACGCCGGTGTCGGTCTTTGCGGCATCGACGGCACGCTGGGCATCCGCGAGGGCGCGTGCGGTGGCGTCCGCCTTTTGCTCGGCGGCGGCGAGGACGGTCGCTTTCTCGACCTGATCGGCTGCCGCCGCGTCATGGACGCTCTTTGCGGTATCGACCGCCTTCTTGGCGTCGGCGACGTCCTGGAAGAACTTCGCGAGGTCGGCGTTCGCATCGTCCACGCCCTGCTGCTTAGCAGCGGTGTCCGCCTTGGCGGAATCCAACTTAGACTGTGCGGTCGTTACGGCTGCGTTGGCGGCATCAAAGGCGACCTGCTTCTGCTGGACGGTCGACTTTGCCGTAACGACTGCCGCGTTGGCGGCATCGAGGCTCGATTTCGCCGCATCCAACCCAGCTCGGGCATCCGTGACGCCCTGCTGCTTGGCGGCGAGATCGGCCTTTGCGGCATCGACGGCACGCTGGGCATCGGTGACGTCCTGCTTCGCGGCATCGACGTCTGCCTGTGCGGAATCCGCTGCGACCTGCTTCTGCTGGACGGTTGTGGCGGCGCCGGCGGCTGCCTGCTGCTTGGATGCGAGATCGGCCTTGGCTGCGTCGAGTGCGCTCTTGGCGTTCTTGAGACCGTTGATATAGGAGATCAGCTTCTGCTCGTACTCGTCGACGGAGATGGGGTTCATGTTCCAACCGGAGCCGGACCAGCCGGAGATCTCTGCGGTGTAGCACTGCGTCTGAAGCCCGGACATGGTGCCCTTGGTGCAGGTTGCCATTCCCATAACGGCGAGTTCGGGATTGATGATGTTCATGTAATGGCCGACGGTGCCGCTGCTGCCGTTCTCCCAGCGGCAGTTGCCTGCAATCCAATGGTTGATTGCGACGCCGTTCTTTGCATAGAAATCATAGGCATCCTTGCCGACAAGACCGGTGACTCCATAAAGGGCCTCCGTTGCCTTGTCGAAAAAGCCCTTCTCCTGCTCGATCCACTGCCCACTCGGATCGATTCCGTAATTCCATGCCAGATTTTCGGCAAAATCATATTGACGGGCATGATCGAGCACGGTGTCGCTGTAGTTGGCATCCGCAATGGCACCGGCGATGAGCTTGTAGGTGACATGGAGCTCGGACAGGCCGACCGACTTGCGGTAGTCGTTGACGGACTTCATCCACCTGATCGCATTGAGCATGTTATCAAGGGACGTGGCGTCCTTGGAGTTGCCGACTTCGGTCTTTCCGGCATATTTGGCGTTCAGGATGATGTTGACTGCGTCATCGGCACCCATGGCACGGAAGAAGCCGATGGCTCCCTGCTTGAGCTGCGCGTCGGCGGAATCGAGTTTCGCCCGTGCCTCGTCGACCTTCTGCTGGGCGGCGGTCACGGCAGCGTCTGCGGTATCCTTCGCCGCCTTGGCGTTCGCGAGCTCTACGTCGGCGGCCGCCTTGGCGGACTCAGCGTCCTTGACAGCCTGCTTCGCGGCATCCAGCTTGGAGATGGCGTCGACGTTCGCCTGCTTGGCGGCATCGAGGTCGGCGTTCGCGGCATCGAGTGCGGACTGGGCGGCGTTCACACCGGATTCGGCATCGGCCGCGGCCTGCTGCTTTACGGAGAGGGACGCCTGGGCATCATTCAGATCGGCCTGTGCCGTTGCCGCAGCGGACTGTGCCTGCTCGAGCTCGGACTCGCACTGGGACTGTGCCGCTCGTGCGGCGGCGAGGGCTGCCTCTGCGTCCGCGACCTTCTGTTTTGCCGCATCGTACTCCGGACCGCTGGCACCTGCCTCCGCTGCAGCGAGGTCGGCTTTCGCCTTCTCGTAGGCGGCGCTGGCGGCTGCGGCCTTCGCATCCGCCGCGTCCTTGTTCTGCTTGGCTGCAGCGAGGACAGAATCGGCGGCATCCTTTGCAGACTGGGCCGCAACCAGCTTGGACTGAGCATCGGCAAGCGTCGTGTTGGCGTTGTTAAGTTCGGCCTGTGCCCTGTCCACGGCAGCCTGGGCGTCACGCACGGCCTGCTCGGCGGCACTGATTGCCTCCGGGGTGGCGCTTACGGCATCTGCCTTGGCTTTATCGAGGGCATCCTTGGCATTCTGGGCCGCCTTGATGGCGGACTGGTACGCTTCGTCCTTCTCGGATGCATCTGCCTTGGCGTCTGCGAGACCCGCCTTCGCCTGCTCGAGGTGCTTGCCGGCGGCATCGGCGGCGTCCTTGCCCTCCGCGACCTGACGGGCGTACTCGTCCATTGCCGCACGGTCGGCTGCCGTACCGGCGTTGACTGCAGAATCGTAGGATGCCTTGGCCTGGTCGCGGGCGGAAGCCGCCTCGTTGTAGGGGCCGGCGACCTCATCGTAGGATGCCTTGGCGGCGTCCTCCTTCGCCTTCGCCTCGTCGACTGCCTTCTGCAGGTCCGCGATGGTCTGTGCGGCGGATTTCGCGCCGGCACCGGATGCCGCGCCGGCGTGGGCGGCGATCGGCGACATCACGGCGGGGTGCTGCGTGCCCCCGTCACCGGTCTGGGCGAATGCCGTGAACGGTGAGATGAGGCTCGATCCGGTCATGGCGGCCATGGTCGCCGCGGTGACGGTCAGACGCGCGATCCCCTTCGGAGTGTGAATCTTTTTGCTTGGCAGTGCGGCGAAGTGATCGCCACCGGCAGCGAAATGCTTTCCCTGAGTCATTGTGCTGTTCCATTCCTTTTCCGTGCCCTATCCGACTGGGCATCAGAACTCTTTCCAATAAAGGTAATTATGCGCCTTAACAGGGATTGTTGTATATAGTCCGTTGGCATAAATACAACAATCCATGACTCTTTTTGTCATGGATACGAAGACGCTTCAGAAATCATTCGGCATGAGATGCAAAGAGCTCCGCGCTGGACTCGGGTACAGCCAGGAGCAGTTCGCCAATTTGATTGAGATGGATCGTTCCTACTACGCGAGCATTGAAGTCGGACGAAGAAATGTCAGTCTTTCTAACCTCTCTAAAATTGCCAATGGATTCAACATATCAATTGCTGCACTTATGACTGGTGTCAGCGATAAATCGGATTAGTCCATCAATCAGCGAACGAAGTGAGCGAATAAATCGGCGGCGTAGCCGGCGGCAAGGACACGGTACGTGGCCGCGCAGCGAGCTTCGCGAGCGAAGGGGGACAGCATCGCTGTCCCTATCTTTATCGACGGCTTAGTCGGCGGCAAGGACACGGTACGTGGCCGCGCAGCGAGCTTCGCGAGCGAAGAGGACGGCATCGCCGTCCCTATATCTTTATAGTATATTTCTCTATTAATTGGTTTCACCAAAATGGGTATTGCGCAAGCTTCTGAACAGGCGTTTTTATCAAAAACTCAAAGCAGCCGAATCATCAAAATGGTGAATTTTTTTACCCAAATTGAGGAAGCGCTTCACCAAAATGGAACCGACTAACGGCTGTTGAAAACTTTTTATCCCCAAAATGGTGATTTCCTGTTTTCAGTGGAAAACTCGGTAAGTTAAATTATTTACTTACCAGATTTACAAACAAAAGCAGTTCTTAACCCTAAAACCAGAACAGGTCAGAAGCAAAATTAACTCCTGACCTGCGATTTTTCTGGTGCCCCCGGGCGGATTCGAACCGTCGACACCCGCTTTAGGAGAGCGGTGCTCTATCCCCTGAGCTACGGAGGCATGTTGTATTAGTGTAGCAGATTTATGTCGCAGCCATACGGTGCATAGCAGCTCTTCGAAGTTGCGACGGAATAGCCTTCCGGAAAGCACGTCCCACTATCCAGGTGAATTCTGGTCCAGGCTTTCCCAATGGAGCCTCTCTGGGAAGCTGAGGCCCGGAATTTCCGCTCGAAACGGGATATGGTTTCCCAGACGTGCGCGTTCCGGAAACTGCATCCCGGAATCGGTGCTTAGACTGGGATGGATTTTCCCAATCGAGCCCAACGGGAAGCATCATCCCAGTCTGAGGGAAAAGGCCAAAACGCAGCTTCTAAGCGACGGATCAAAACGAAGTTGCGGTGGAATAGTTCCTGCCAGACGCATCTAAAGTCGAATTTAGGAACTATTTCACCGCAACTTATGAGGAGCTAGTCGCCTTTGTGGAAGAGGCCTTTGATGAGGGAGGGGATGCTCTTGGCACCCTTGGTTGTTACATCGATAAAGTCAGGCGAGCGCACGAGCTTGTCCTCGTCAACGTACTTGCGGACCGCGCGAAGCGTCTCTTTGTCATCACGCGTCGAAAACGTAAAGTGGCCGTTGTCCTTGGTAAAGATGGCAAAACGCGTGATCTTCTTGGTGCCGCGCAAAACCTCGGCGGCAATATAGTCGACCTCGTCCCACGGGATTTGAATATAATCCTCGGGATTGCGCTCGTTATAGTACTCAAACGCCTTGTTGCCCACCATCACGTTACCGTGACTGGTAAGCCCCATCAGGCAGGTTGCCGGCGTTGCCAGATCGACCGTGCTGTTCTGAGATTGCGCCATACGCGCCTCGCCCTCCAATAAAAACAATCGGACCGCATCCAGTGTACCCACCGGGTGCGGTCCGTTTCAATGGCTCAAAAGCCCTTGCTTAGCAACTCTCGGTCTTAAACCGAAGCGTGCTTACATGAAGCCGCAGACGCGACCGATGATGCCGACGGCGAAGAGAGCCAGGATGATGACGATCGGGCTGACCTTCTTCTTGAGGAGCTTGCAGACCAGAAGGGTCAGGCACACGGCGGCAAGGCCGGGGATGAGCTGATCGAGGTTGGCCTGAAGCGTGGTGACCTTCACCGGGTCGAGTGCGTTGGCACCGACAGAGCTGTACATCGTCAGTGCCTGCTTGATGCCCTCAGAACCAGCGGGCAGGTTGGCCCAGTCGATATAGGCGCCAGCGGACTGCGTGACCTTGGAGACGACCGGGGTGAAGGAGATGGACACCCAGCGCTCGACCAGGGCGCCGATGATGAACATACCCAGGATGGAAGCACCCTCGGTAACCTTGCCCATCAGACCGCCGGAGAGGTCCTTGGCGATGGAGGAGCCGACCTTGTAGCCAAACTCCTGCGTGTACCACAGGAAGGCGTAACGGATGATGTTCCACGCGAAGAAGAACAGCAGCGGACCGGCAATGCTGCCGGACAGGGCCAGGGAGGCACCCAGAGCGCCCAGAATCGGGCGAAGGGTGAACCAGAAGGCGGGGTCGCCGACGCCGGCGAGCGGGCCCATCATACCGACCTTGACGCCCTGAATGGCGACGTCGTCAATCGGAGCACCGTTGGCGCGCTCCTCCTCGAGAGCGAGGGTAACGCCAATGACGGGGGCGGAAACATAGGGGTGGGTGTTATAGAACTCCAGGTGACGCTTAAGAGCGGCAATCTGGTCATCCTTGCTGGTGTAGAGCTTCTTGATCGCAGGGATCATTGCGAAGCACCAGCCGCCGTTCTGCATACGCTCGTAGTTCCACGAGCCCTGAAGGAACTGATGACGGAAGCAAACCTTCTTGCGGTCAGCCTTGGTGAGCTGAATCTTGTTCTCTGCCATATGTATCACTCCCCTCCTACTCGTAATCGTTCAGAATGTCGCCGAGCGGGTCGCCGGAGCCACCGCCCATGCCGCCACCCTGCTTGGCCAGATCCTTAAGGCCAAGGTAGATGAGGGCAAGGGAGATGCCGATGAGGCCAAGGGCGATCAGCGTGAGCTGAGGGATGGCAGCAAGGACAAAGCCGAGGATGAAGAACGGCCAGGTCTCCTTGGTGGCCATCATGTTGATGACCATGGCGTAACCGACAGAAGCGACCATGCCGCCGCCGACAGCCATGCCGCCGGACAGCCAGTCGGGCATAGCGTTAAGCGCGTTGGTAACAGCCTCGGCCGGGATGATGCACAGAAGTACTGCCGGGATGGCGATACGAAGGCCCTGCATGAGGATAGCAGCGTACTGCCAGCGCTCGATGCCGGCGAAGTCGCCCTTCTCGGCGCAACCGTCCATGGCGTGAGCGATAGCGGTAGCCAGGGTACGGCAGATCATGGTCAGGAACAGACCAGCGACCGACAGCGGGACGGCGACGGCGATAGCGGCGGTAACGGCCTTGGCCGAATCGGTGGCGCCACCGTTGAGGGCGAGCACCATGATGATCGAAGAGGCGACCGAGGCCAAAGCGGCGTCAGGCGCGACGGCGGCGCCGACGTTAGCCCAGCCAAGGGCCATCATCTGGAGCGAACCGCCCAGGAGGATGCCCTCCTGAAGGTGACCGGTTACGAGACCGATAAGCGTGCATGCCACGAGCGGCTGATGGAACTGGAACTCATCCAGAATGCCTTCCATACCGGCAAGCAACGCGACAATCGCAACAAGCAGAATAGTGATTGCAGACATGTATCGGACCCTCCTTTACTATGCTTGAGCGGCCAGTTCGGCCTTAGCTTTCTTCAACATGGCGTCGAGATCCTCGGAGGAATCCGAAGGAACCTTGCGGACCTCGAACTTGACGCCCTTGGCCTTGAGGGCCTCGAGAGTCTTGACGTCGTCATCGCCCATAGCGACGGCGTTGGTGACGACGACCTTGCCCTTGGAGTGGGCCATAGAACCAATGTTGGCTTCCTTGATGTCGACGCCGGCCTCGATGGCCTTGAGCAGATCCTGCGGGTTCTCGAACAGCAGCATCGCCTTGGTGTCACCAAAGCGCGTGTCCTTGACGACCTCGGCCATCTTCTTGATGGGCACGACGTTGGCGTGGACTCCCGGAGGGGCAGCCTGCTCGATCATGGTCTTGCGGAGCTCGTCGTGAGCGACGCCGTCGGAGACCACGATGATGCGGTTGGGGTTGATCTGCTTGGTCCACGTGGTGGCCACCTGACCATGCAGCAGACGCGTGTCGATACGGACGTGGGCGATCTTGATGTGCCCGTCGCCGATCACCGTTCCCGGAGGAATGGCACCCGCAGGAGCAGCGGCGGCCGCAGCCGGCTTCTTCTCCTCGGGCTCCAGAGACTCGGGCTTGACGCGCACGCCAGCCTTAGCCTCGGTCACGAGATGTTTTGCGATCGCATGTGCAGTGTTCTTTGCGTCAAAGCGCTGCGAATATGCCTCGATGAGCATAGGCAGGTTGACACCGGTGACGATAGCCCAGGAATCGTGGCCCTCGATGAGACCGCTGATCTGGTTGAAGGGCGTGCCGCCCCACAGATCAACGAGGAAGAGCACCTGCTCCTGGTCCTCGAAGGAAGCGATTGCCTCCTCGACCTTGGCGCGGAAGTCGTCGGGGCCCATGCTCGGCTCGAGCGAGACCACGGCTACAGACGGCTGATCGCCAAAGACCATCGAGCCCGTCTGCTTGATTCCAGCCGCCAAGTCACCATGGCTAGCAAGAACAATACTTACCATCACATAACCTCCTTTTTGTCTACGTAATTCCTACACGACAAAAAAGAGTATAGCTGCAAATACAGCAGAATTATATGAAAAACTGCAAAAGGTAGCATTATTTGTTTA
>UQKM01000032.1 GCA_900541685.1 uncultured Collinsella sp. | reverse complement strand
TCGGCGTGTTCGGGGCCGTGCTCGCCGTTGCCGGGCGCCTGCCGCTCGGGCCCGCTCCGTTTGCGGCCGCGTGGGCGGGCATCGTGCTGGGCAGCCTGCCCCTCTACGCGCTGTGGCTCGGCGTGGCCCTGCGCCTCGGCCGCAGCGCCGCCATCGGCGCCGGCGCTGCGGGGGTGCTCCTCGCGTTCTTCTCGGTGGGCGGACTTGCGCACGGCCTCATGACCGGCGAGCTCACCGGTGCCCTGGCGACGCCCCTGAGCTGGGTGCCGCTCGCCTGGCCCGCTCGCCTGGGGTCGCTCGGGGTGGAGGCCTTTATCGACGCCGCACGCGCGGCGGGCCCTCTCCTCACAACTGCGCTCGCTAGCCTAGTGCTCACCCTGGCAGCCGACGCCGTCCTTCTCGCCTGGTTCTGCCGCTTCGAGGACGGGAGGGCAGATGCGTAGAAAGCCGCTCGCCGCTGTGCTCGTCCTCCTCTCCGCAGCGCTCGTCCTGGGCGGGAATGCCCTGCTCGACGCCGGCTGGGGGTCGGCGCTGCGCGCAGGGCTCTGGACCGCTGAGTGCGGCGCTAGTACAATTCCGACGAGAGTTTCAGGAGGTCAACATGGCGAGGATACTGGCAGTGGATGATGAACGGGCGATCCTCGACGCGCTCGCGCGCGTCCTCGGCCGCGACGGCCATGAGGTCGTCAGGGCGGCGGACCCGACGGCGGTCCCGGGGATGGACCTCTCGCGCTTCGACCTCGTGCTCTGCGACGTCATGATGCCGGGGCTCGACGGCTTCGAGCTCGTGCGGCAGATCCGCCCGGACTTCGACGGGCCCATCGTCTTCCTGACCGCGCGCGTGGCCGAGGAGGATGCCGTGGCCGCCTACGGCCTGGGCGCCGACGACTACGTCCGCAAGCCCTTCGGGGCCGCGGAACTGCGCGCCAAGGTCGCGGCCCATCTACGCCGTGAGCGCCGACCGCGCTCGCACGCCCTCTCCTTCGGGGAGGTGCGGATCGACCTCGGGGCGCGCGGCCTCGCCGTGGGCGACAAGGCCGTGCCGCTCACGCCCACCGAGTACTCCATCTGCGAGTACCTCGCCCGCCACCCCGGGCAGGTCATGAGCCGCGCGCAGATACGCGAGGCGGTACTCGGCTGGGAGAGCGTCGCCGACGACGCGGCCATATCCATGCAGGTCAGCCGCGCCCGGAGGAAACTCTCCGAGGCCGGCGCCGATCCGATCGCGACCGTCTGGGGGATGGGGTACAAGTGGCAGCTCTGAGGATCGGGGCGCGAGGTCGCGGCATGCCGCTCTCCTTCGTCATCGCGCGCTACTTCGCCTACGCGTTCGCGGCGGTCGCCACGGCGTGGCTCGCCTCGTTCATGGTGCTCTCCGTGGCGATCAACGCGGGCGTCGTCTACGAGGCAAGCTGGGGGCCGGCCAATGCGCGCGAGGTCGCGGAGGGCCTGGCGCGCGACGGTGTCTGCGGGCAGCAGGACGTGCCGACGGCGTACCGCTACCTCATCCTGAACAAGGACGGATACGTTCTGATGACAGACCTCGAGGGCACGCGGCTCGAGGACGCGACGGAAATGGCCCGTACGGCACTCGCCGCGGATCCAGGCACAGTGGAGATCGAGGGCGGGGGTTCGGGCCTCACCTACGCCGCGTTCCCACTCAAGGGCGGCGGTGCCTGCGCACTCGTCAGCGAGTACCTGCCGCAGTGGGTCTCGCGCGACCTCGCCGGCCTGCTTCCCAACCCGCAGAACCTCATGCTCGTCGGCGCCACGGCGGGGAGTGCGCTCGCGCTTGCGCTCGTGGCGCGCCGCGCGAGCCGCGTGATCTCGCGCAAGATGGCGCCGCTTGCGGAGGCGGCGGGGCGCGTCGGCGCGGGGGAGCTCGACTTCGCGGTCGGCAGTACTAACGTGCGCGAGGTGAACGACGTCCTCGCCGCGATGGACGCCATGCGGGCCTCCCTCGCCGAGTCGCTCGAGGCCCGCTGGGCCGCGGAGCGGGGGCAGCGCGAGCAGATGGCGTCGCTTGCCCACGATCTCAAGACGCCGCTCACCGTGCTGCGCGCCAACGCCGACTTCGTGGCGGAGGAGCTGGAAGACGAGAATGACAGCGACCTCTCGGCCGCCGCGCGCGACATAGCCGGCGGTGTCGAAAGGCTCGACGGCTACGTGCGCCTGCTCATCGAGGCCTCGCGCGGGTCCGGCGGGGCGGAGAGGGCCCCCATGCGGCCGGCCGAGCTCTGCGAGCAGGTTCTCGCCGAGGCCGCTCAGATCGCCCGGGCACGAGGCGTGGCGCTCGACGCGGCCACGGGCCCCGCTGTCGCGGGCGCGCCCGAGGCCCCGCTCGACCGAACCGCCCTGGCGCGAGCCGCCGCGAACCTCGTGGCCAACGCCGCCGAGCACGCACGCTCGCGCGTGACTGTCTCCTGCGACGTCGCGGGCGGGTACCTCGTCATCGAGGTCGCCGACGACGGGCCGGGCTTTTCTCCCGCCGCCCTCGAACGCGGCTGCGAGCGCCTCTTCACAGACGACTCCTCCCGCTCCTCGCGTGACGGAGGCCGCCACTACGGGCTCGGCCTCCACGTCGCCTCCGAGGCCGCGAGCGCCCACGGGGGCTCCGTCTCGCTCGCCAACGGCCCCTCGGGCGGCGCGGTGGCCACCATCGCGGTCCCCCTGTGCGGGATCTGACGACTTCCTCGATGTCTACCTCGACTGCGATATGTCGCTCGCCGAGGCCGCGACGAGATGGTGTTGCGTCTGCCCCGTTTGGTGCTTCTAGCTCACATTTGATCTGATGTAAGGCCCGTGCAATCCCGCGCGGGCTATTCTTTTGGCGATTACTCGAACAATTTGACGTTCGTGGCACAGGTAGTCGGCTTGAGGAGAAATGGGGTCGTACAGCGGCTCTCAGAGCGCCCGCCGCACTCCCCCGCCATTACCTCAGCTGCGCCCTCGTATAGAGTTCATCCCGCTTGGCGTTTCGTTGCAATCGCCCACTTGTCTACCGATCAAGTGAACTACTGGAATAAATACAGTGACACGCTTGTTCGTTACAGTCGCTATATCTGTGTAAATCGCCGCGATAAATGCAGCCTGTACTCGGCTGTATACCGGCTACGCGTATGTAGATTCATATCGCGTTAATAAATCGGCTCATGCGTGTGCAAAACGCGCAAGTAGCCGCAAAAGGCGATTATCGCGCAGCTAGATTTTTGGCACCCTGTTGCTTAATCAAAATTAAGCAATTGCTTAAAACAAAAAAGGTCAGGCACCTAGTGCCTGACCTGCAAACTTCTGGTCGGGACGACTGGATTCGAACCAGCGACCCCTTGACCCCCAGTCAAGTGCGCTACCAAGCTGCGCCACGTCCCGAAGCTTTTGTTTGTTGTTCTGCTCTCGCTCGCAACAGGGATTATATTAACCCGAAACTTTGGACTTGTGCAAGAACTTTTTTAATTATTTTTGAGCAAGTCCAAAATTGTATCTGCGAGCTGGGGTTTTGTTAGCACGGGAAGTTCCTGCGTCCCTGCTGTGCTCACGATCCAACCCTTATTGGTATCAGTTCCAAAGCCCGAATCGGCGCGCGAAACATCGTTGGCGATAATGGCATCGCAGCCCTTGCGGGCCAATTTACGCTCAGCGTACTCTACAACGTTATCGGTCTCGGCTGCAAAGCCAATTACGCACCGCCCTCCCTTTTGGCGCGAGAGCTCAGCCAAAATATCAACGGTCTCGACGAGCTCGATGCGATCCAGGCGCTCGTTGGCCTTTTTGAGCTTGTGGTCCGCAGGGGCCGCGGGCGTGTAGTCGGCGACGGCCGCAGCGCAAATGGCAGCGTCGGCCGTCTGGAAGGCGTTTAACGCCGCCTGCAGCATCTCTGCGGCGGTCTGCACGCGCACGCACTTTACGCCGCGAGGAACATCGAGCGATGTCGGTCCCAGCACGAGCGTGACCTCGGCACCGCGGCGAGCGGCCTCCCCCGCTAGGGCGATGCCCATCTTGCCCGACGATCGGTTTCCAATAAATCGCACGGGGTCGATCGGTTCGTGCGTAGGACCGGCGGTGATCACGATGCGCTTGCCCGCCAGGTCTTGCGGCACGGGATTGAGCACCTCACAGATGGCTTCGACGATGTCCTCGGGCTCGCTCATGCGTCCCGTGTCCACATCGCCGCAGGCAAGGTAGCCGCTGCCCGGGCCCACAGCGTGGACACCGCGCTCGCGCAGCGTGGCCATGTTGGCCTGCGTGGCCGGCGCCTTCCACATGCCGTTGTTCATGGCCGGCGCGATCACAATGGGTCGCGGCGTGGCGAGCAGCGTTGTAGAAATCAGGTCATCGGCAATGCCGTTGGCCATCTTAGCGATGATATTGGCCGTCGCGGGCGCCACGATCACCAGATCGGGTTCCTGCGCGAGTGAAATGTGGTGGATGGGGTCGGAGGGGTCGTCGAACAGACCCACGGCGACGGGCTCGTTGGTGAGCGCACGGAAGGTAAGCGGCCCCACAAACTCGGTGGCATGCTCGCTCATAACGACCTTGACGCGCGCGCCGCGCTTTTGCAGCAGGCGCACGATATTGCACGACTTATAGGCGGCGATCCCGCCGGTAATACCCAGCAGGATCGTTTTTCCCTCAAGTTGCATTGAATTGTTGGGCGCCGCCATCGTTTAAGCTTCCTTGCTCGGGAGCACCAGCAGACGGTGGCAGTACGGGCAGTGCGTAATCTCGCTACCGTCGTGGTTGAGATCGCTCATGGACGATGCTTGCAGCGCGGTGTGGCAGACCGTAGGGATGTTGCCCTTGATGGTCTCGACGGCCAGGCCGCGGAACTGCTTGAGCAGGCGCTCATAATCGGTGAGCACGTCGGTCGGCAGCGTAGCGGCAAGGGCGGTGCGCTCCTTGGTGGCGGCGTCAATCTGGGCCTGCAGGTCGGCGGCCTTGGCGCGGGCGGCCTTGGTATCGGCCTTCACACCCTCCTCGAACTTGGCGATGATGGCCTGCGCGCGAGCCTCGCGGTCGAGCGCCTCCTTATGGGCGACGACGACATCCTTGCGGGTGTGCTCGATCTTGTCCAGACGCTTTGCCAGGGTGGCGAGTTCATTCTCCAGGTCCTGAACCTCGCGGTAGTCGGAACCATCGACGTGACGCTTCTTGGCAGCCTCGATGGCGTTGTTGGTCTGAATCTCGGTGGTGTTGAGATCGTCGAGCTCAATGTCCAGATCCTTGCGCTGGGCGTAGAGCTTGGTCATCTCGGACTTGAGCTTCACATAGGTCTTGCGTTTGGAAGCGAGCTCCTTGAGCTCCGGCATATTGGCAAGTTCGCTCTTGTTGCGGGCGAGCTCCAAATCGATCTGTTGCAGCTTGAGTAGCGTAGCGCCGGCGCTCATAAGTTCTCTCCTTTTGTCACAGTCCACCATTGGCAAGGGTTCAGTATTTTAATCGCATGACGGGGGTCGACCCCGGCGTCAAGTGCAGAGTTCATCAAGATATCCACGAACGGCTCTTCGGAGCGGTCGTGGCCGAGCAGAATCACGCTCAGGCCACGCAAGGCAAGGTCCTGCGCCACGTGGTATCCCGCCTCGCCCGTCACGATAACATCTGCGTTGGCAGCGATGGCAAGCTCTCCAAAGTCGCCCAGGGAGCCGCCCAATAAGGCGACGGTGCGGCACGGGTGCTCGGCCTCGCCCCACACGCGCGGGTCGCTGCCAAACGCCATGGCGGCACGGTTGGCGAGATCGCGCAGGTTGCAGGCGTCGTGGAGGGTCGCGAGTGCGCCAAGACCGGTGAGCTCAGGCTCGTCTACATGCTCCAGCGAGCTCATGGGCTCTGCGCCCAGCAAATCGCTCAGGCGAACGCGCGCTTCGTGCGAGCGGTCCAGGTTGGTGTGAAGCGAGATGATGCTCACGCCGCAACGAGCCGCTTCGTACAGCGCAGCGCTGCACTGGGGACGTGCGGAATCGGCCGGACAAAAGGCCTCGGGCGCCTTGATATAGATGGGATGATGAGTCAGCAGCACGTTGGCGCCCGCCTCGAGAGCGCGGTGCACGTTGGCCTCGGTCGCGTCGAGTGCGCAGGCAACACCGGTGATCTTTGCAGCGGGATCTCCCACAGATAGCCCAACATGATCCCAGCCCTCGGCGTCCGCCTTGGGGTAGCGCGCCAGCAGCGCACGTTCAAGCTCGGAGACAATCATGCGGCACCTACGATCGAGAGCAGCGCACTTGCAAAGTCGTCCAGATCGCTCGGATCCACGCGGTCATCGAAGGAAATGCGCAGTGCGCCCAGTGCCTGCTCGCGACCAATGCCCATGGCGCTGAGCACGTGGCTCGGGTCCATGTTGCCGCTCGAGCAAGCCGATCCGGCCGAAACCTCAAAGCCGGCGGCATCGAGCTTGATGATGAGCTCCTCGGAGTCCATGCCGTCGACGTAGATTGAAACCATACCTGGCAGACGATCGGCCTGCGCGTAGTCGCCCATCGTGGCGTGAATGCGAGGATGGGCCGTAAGCGTGGCGTAGAGCTTATCGGACAAGGTCTGCAGCTCCGCGCGCTCCTGGGCCACGTGGGGCGCCAGCGTACTGGCGGCAGCGGCAAAAGCCAACTGCGTGCGCAGATCCTGCGTACCGGCGCGACGGCCGGCCTCCTGTCCACCGCCAAAGATGCGGGGGCGCAGCGGCGTGCGGGTCTTTACGTAGAGCGCGCCGGATGCCACGGGGCCGCCAATCTTGTGGGCGGCAACGGACATGGCGTCGACGCCCAGCTCGGCGGCATCGAGCGGAATGTGCAGATAGCCCTGGATGGCATCGGTATGGAACAGGGCGCCCACGGTATGCGCGGCGGCGGCAAGCTCGCGGATGGGCTGCACCACACCGGTCTCGTTGTTGGCGACCATAATGCTCACGAGCGCCACGTCGTCGCTGAGCAGCTCGACAAGCGTAGCAGGCTCAATGTAGCCCGCGCGGCAGGGCTGCACCAGGTCGACGGTAAAGCCGGCGGCACGCAGCAGCGGCAGATTGTCCAGAATCGAATCGTGCTCGATGGCCGAAACGATGACACGACCGCGCTTGCGATCGCGCTGACGAGCGCCCTCGGCAAGACCGAGCAGCGCCAGCTGGTTAGCCTCGGTGCCGCCGTTGGTAAGGATGATCTCGGACGGGCGAACGCGTGCGCCAAAGCTACGGGCTATCTCGCGACGGGCGACTTCCAGGCGTGCGGCGGCCTTGCGGCCAAGCGAGTGCAGCGAGTTAGGGTTGACGCCGGCAAGCTCGCTGTCGTCATATTCGCGCTGCGCAAGGCGCGCCTCGGCGCGCATGGGCGTCGAGGCGGCATAGTCAAGATTCACGGGTATGCGGTTTTGACCTGCGGTCATAAGGGTTTATGCCTCCTGTGCGGCTTCGTTGCCCAGCTTCTGCAGCAGCGCAACCTCGGCGGCGGGATCTTCGGACTTAAATACGGCAGAGCCGGCTACGAGCACGTTGGCGCCGGCCTTGACGACCTCAGCGATGTTCTTGGAAGAGATACCGCCATCGACCTCGATCAGGGGCGAAACGCCGTGGCGCTCACACATGGCCGTAAGCTCGTGCAGTTTGGCAATAATACCAGGGATAAAGCTCTGGCCGCCAAAGCCGGGGTTCACGCTCATGAGCAGCACCATGTCAACAACGTCGATGATGCTCTCGAGCACGCAGACGGGCGTTGCGGGGTTGAGTACCACGCCGGCCTTGACGCCGCGCTGCTGCAGATGGGTGAGCGTGCGGTGCAGGTGCGTGGAGGCCTCATAGTGCACGGTGATCATGTCGGCACCGGCGTCGGCGTACCAATCGACCGTCTCGTCGGGATTCGACACCATCAGGTGCGCGTCGACCGGTACATCGGTGGAGCGCTTGACGGCCTTGAGGATGTCGACGCCAAAGGTGAGGTTACCGGTAAAGTGACCGTCCATGACGTCGAAGTGCACGTAGTCGGCACCGGCGATCTTATCGAGTTCGCCCTTAAGGTTGGCCATGTCGGCCGAAAGGACGGACGGAGCGATTTTAATGGAACCCATGGTAGTAGCCTTTCTGCGCTAGTCGGTGAGTCCGTAGAACTCCTGCGATGGGACGCGGTCGGTGAGAATTTCGAGCGCCCTATCCAAAGTAACACCGTTGTAGAGCGTTTGCTCCACGGCAAAGGTGAGCGGAATATCTACGCCCAGTGAACGGGCGAGCTCGCTCACGCTGCGGGCCGCGACGGCGCCCTCGACCACCATATGTGTGCGCTCTTGGTACTCGTCGAGCGACACGCCGTGGGCAAACTCGTAACCAAAGGTACGGTTGCGCGAATGCTCCGAGGTACAGGTGGCGATGAGGTCGCCCATGCCGGCAAGTCCCATGCAGGTTATGGCCTGCCCGCCGCGAGCGTGCACCAGGCGGCTGATCTCGGCCAGGCCGCGCGTCATGATAAGGGCGAGCGTGTTATCGCCCGCGCCCGAGCCGGCGGAGATGCCGCACACGATGGCGATGACGTTTTTCATGGCGCCGCAGACCTCGACGCCCGTCATATCCTGCGACAGGTAGATGCGGAAGGCCGTGGAAAGCAGCAGCTCCTTAAAGGTCTCCCCTACCTGTTGGTCTTCGCTGGCGATGACGGCGGCCGAAAGCCCGCCGCGGCAGATTTCCTCGGCATGGTTGGGGCCCGAGAGCGCCGCCACGCGCGACTCGTTGCCGATCTCGCTGGCGATGACCTCGCTCATGAGCAGGCCGGACTCGGGCTCGATGCCCTTGGTGAGGCACAGAACCGGCGTCTCGTCCGCGATGATCGGCGCCGCCTGGTGGCAGACGTCGCGCAGGTGTGTCGAGGGCACGGCAAAGATGATGGCCTCGACGCCGTCGAGCGCCTGGGCTAAGTCCGTCGTGGCGACAACGTTTTCCGGCAGCACGTAGTCCACCAGATAGCGGGGATTACGGTGCTCGCCATTGATGCCGGCGGCCGTCTGCTCACTATGGGCCCACATGGTCACGCGCTCGGCTCGCGCGGCGGCAAGGCCAGCGACGGCGGTTCCCCAGGAGCCGGAGCCAATCAGCGCAACATTCATGACTCTCTCCTACTTATCGTCGGGCTCGGTGACGCGCTTGGTAAACGAAAGCTTGGACTCCTTACCGGTCATGAGCTTTTTGATGTTCGCGCGATGGGCCCACACCACGGTGATGCCGATCATCGCCATGCAAAACTTGAGGCCCAGGCTGCTGTACGGAAAGACCGCGCAGGCAGCGATGGGAAGACCGATGGCGGCGGCAAGTGAACCCACCGACACGTACTTGGTGATGGCAACGGCCACGATAAACATGCCCAGCAGCGACAGGCCAATGGGCCAGTACCAGGCAAGAATCACGCCCAGGCCCACGGCGATACCCTTACCGCCATGGAAGTTGAGGTAGGGCGAGAAGATGTGTCCCCACACCGCTGCCAGGCAGATGACACCGAGCATCCAGTCGCCGGCGGCACCGGGAGCCATGATGCTCACGGGGAAGCCATAGCCCAGATCGGCGATGAGCGGACGCGCGATAAGGACGCAGATAGCGCCCTTAAGGCAGTCGAGCAGCAGCGTGAGCGCGGCCACCTTGGGGCCGGCCACGCGCAGGGCGTTGGTAGTGCCGATGTTGCCGGAGCCCGCCTTGCGAATGTCCGTGTGGTTGAACACGCGACCCAGGATCAGGCCAAACGGAATCGCTCCGATAAAGAACGAGACCACGGCGCAGATGGCGGTCAGCAGGATCGGATTATGCATCCTTTTGCTCCTTCTTCCTAAAGAAGAGTCGGATGGGCGTGCCGGCAAAGTCGAAGGTCGAGCGCATGCGGTTTTCGACATAGCGCTGGTAGGTGTCGTTGACCAGGTCGCCGTGGTTGACGAAGAACGTGAACGTGGGCGGGTTGATGCCCGTCTGGGTCACGTAGTGCATGCGCAGGCGGCGCTTGCCGTCCACCACGGTGTGGCCAAACTCGCGCAGGTCGGTGAGGAACGTGTTGAGGCGCGAGGTGCTGATCTTTTGCGAGCGCGTCTTTTCGGCCGCGTCGACCATCGCCCAGATCTTCTCGACGCTGCGGCCGGTCAGGGCCGAGATGCGCAGGTACTGAGCCCAGGGAGCCATGACACCCAGACGGCGGTCGACGGTCTCCATGCAGGCCTCGCGCTTGCGGTCATCGTCGAGCAGGTCCCACTTGTTGAGCAGCACCACGATGGCGCAGCCGCGCTCGATGGCCAAGCCCATGACCTTCTGGTCCTGCTCGGTGACGCCCACGGAGGCGTCGACGACGAGCAGTGCCACGTCGGCGCGGTCGATGGCGCGCAGGCCGCGGACCATGGAGTAGTACTCGATGTTCTCGTACACGGTGCTCTTCTTGCGAATGCCCGCGGTGTCTACCATGCGGTAGTGCTTTCCGTCACGCTCGACGACGGTGTCGATGGCATCGCGCGTGGTGCCGGCGATGTTGGACACGATGGAGCGGTCGGCGCCCAGGATGCGGTTGAACAGCGAGGACTTACCGGCGTTGGGGCGGCCGATGATGGCCACGTTGAGCGCATCGGGGAACTCGTCGGCGACCTCGTCCTCTTCCTCGGGGAGCAGGGCCACGATGTCGTCGAGCAGGTCACCCGTGCCATGGCCGTGCAGGGCCGAGAGCGGCGTGGGCTCACCGATGCCGAGCGAATAGAACTCCCAGATGTTGTCGTTCTCGCGATCGGGGTTATCGAGCTTGTTCACCAGCAGAAAGACCGGCTTGTCCGAGCGCTTGAGCATGCGGGCGACCGACTCATCCTCCTCGGTGACACCGGTGCGGCCGTCGACCACAAACAGGATGACGGCGGCTTCCTCGGCGGCGGCGAGAGCCTGGTCGCGGATGGACGTGGCAAAGACGTCGTCGCTCTTGAGCGGCTCGATGCCGCCCGTGTCGACGATGGTGAACTCGCGGCCGTTCCAATCGGCCGTGTGATACGAGCGGTCGCGCGTGACGCCGCGGGACTCGTGGACGATGGCGTCCGAGGTCTGGGCCAGGCGGTTAACGAGCGTGGACTTGCCCACGTTGGGGCGACCGACGACGGCGACGATAGGTTTCATCTGCTCTCCTTTAATGGGTAGGGTCAGCGGAATTAGTAGAGTCGGCAGGCACAATGCCAAGGATGTGCTCCAGGGTATCGAGCAGCTCATGCGGCATGGTCGACACCACATGAACCTCGGCATCGCGACTGGTAAGGCTTGCGAGTAAATCGTCACGATGATACTCGTCAAGCGTCATGCCGTCAGCGTTGAACATGAGCTTAGGCACAAAGAGCATAACCCCCGACAGGTCTTGCGGCAGCTGCTCCAGGATATCGCTCGCGACGATGAGGCCGGTCACGTCCACGTTGCCGCCAAAGTAGCGGTTCTTGATGGCCGTGACGGTGCCGGCAAGGCCGTGCGGCGATTCCACAAAGCGTGCCACCGTATCGCGCGCGCTGGCACCGGAGAGGCACAGCAAGCGCTGACCACGGGCGGCGATTCCCTCGCGAACGCGGGTCAGGCGCTCGGCATCGGCGGCGATCACATCGTCGGTCTCGTCCAGATAGGAGCGAATCATGCCGATGCCGTCATAGTACTGCGGGTAGCCGTCGTAAAAGTCTGCCTCGGGCGGCTCGATGCCGGCGTCCAGATAGAACTCGTCGCTCATCTGGAAGGTATGGCGGCCAAAACGCTCGTACGCGCGGTCCTGGAAGGGTCGGATCATGGCAATGGTTTCGCGCGCGAGCTCGGGCTTATCACTGTAGGACCAGCTAAAACGGTTTTGGTGCTTGGTAAAGCCGAGCGGCACGATGCCCAAGCTGGTGATCTGCTCATGTTCCTCGCAGTAGCGCAGGGTCTTTTCCAGCTCCTCGCCGTCGTTCATGCCGGGGCACAACACGATCTGCGCGTGAATCTCGATGCCGGCTGCCATGATGGCCTCGAGCACGTCCATGCCGCGCTGGGCGTTGCGGCCCATCATGCGGCGGCGAATATCGGGGCTCACGGCGTGGACCGACACGTTCATCGGACTCATGTTGCGGTCGATGACGTTTTGCACGTCCTCGTCGGAAAGGTTCGTGAGCGTGACAAAGTTGCCCTGCAAAAAGCTTAGGCGGTAGTCATCATCGCGAATGTAGAGCGTGGAGCGGCCACCCTTGGGCAGCATCGTCATAAAGCAGAACACGCAGGCGTTGACGCAGGTACGCATGCCGTCAAAGATGGGTCCATCGAACTCAAGGCCCCAATCCTCGCCGGGAAAGCGATCCAGCTCCACGGGGGTGACGGTGCCGTCACGCGGGTCGAAAACTTCGAGGTCGACCGTGTCGTCGTCGGCCTCCCAGAGCCACACGATCATGTCGGTGAGCTGCTCACCGTTGACCGTGAGCACTCGCATGCCCGGCTCGATACCCACATCCCATGCGGGCGATTCGGGACGCACGTTCTTAACGAGCGCGCCCTCACCCGGCTCGGGGTCGCGGCTGCGCCCGTAATCGGCCACCTCGGCGGCGTATGCGGGTACGGTCTGGTCCATGATTAGCGGCAAAGCTCCTTGATGCGCGCAACGGCGCGTTCGATGTGTTCTTGCGGGGTGGAGGCTCCGGCAGTGATGCCGATGTGGCGCGCGTTGCCAAACCATGCGGCCTCAAGCTCGGAAGTTTCCTCGATGTGATGAGTGTGCTCGCAGGCATCGGCACAAATCTGCGCCAGGCGGCGCGTGTTGCCCGAATTTTTGCCGCCCACGACGACCATGCAATCACAGCGGTTGGCGAGGGTTGCGGCTGCCTGCTGGCGCTCGCTCGTGGCGGCGCAGATCGTGTTGATCACACGCAGTTCCTGCACGCGTGGGGTGATGGAGGCCACAACCTCGGCCAGGTTCTGCGCGGTCTGGGTGGTCTGCACAACCAGACCTACCTTGCCCTTGAGCGGCAGTGCGTCCGCATCGGCGGCACAGCTCACGACTTGAGCGTTATCGCCGGCGTGGCCCAGAATGCCCTCGACCTCGGGGTGGCCCGGCTCGCCCACGACAATCACGCGGTAGCCCTCGCGCACCAGGCGCTCGGCCGCCACATGGACCTTCTTCACGTAGGGGCAGGTGGCGTCGACCACGTCGAGACCACGCTCGCGTGCGGCATCGATCACCTGCGGCACCACGCCGTGCGCGCGGATGATCACGGTGCCCGATGCGGCATCGTCCAGGGTATCGGCCAGACCAACACCTGCCTCGGCGAGCTCGCGTACCACGATGGGGTTATGGATGAGCGGACCCAGTGTGTGGACCTGAGTGCTCTCCCCCGCCTGCGGCGCGGCGGCCAGCGCCATGTCGAGCGCGCGCTGTACGCCGTAGCAGGTGCCCGCGTGGGCAGCGATCTCGATGGTGGGGACGACCTCCTCAGCGGCGGCCGCAGCGGTATTCATGACGTTCTCACCCATGGCTAGAACCTGCCCGGGTGCTCGGCGCACAGGTCGTCGCGCATGGCGTAGACGCGACTCATGGCCTCGGACTCAAACCAAGCCAGGCGCTCTTTGCGCTTGAGCTCGGCCGGCGCGTCGGAAAGCGAGATGGCCTTGCCGGCGCGGATCCAGCACTTCTTGGGGCGCATGAGCTTTTTGCCTTTGGGCGTGATGTCGGACCAGCCACAAATGGCGAGCGGGTTGACGGGTGCCTTACCCATCTGGGCGATGAGCGCAAAGCCGCCATGGACCTCGGGCTTGATCTCGCGCGAGCGGATGCGCGTGCCCTCGGGGAAGATCAGGACGTCCTCACCGCGCTGCAGTGCATGCTGGGCGGCACGCAGACACTTCATGTCGGCGGTGCCACGCTCGACGGGAATGCCACCCACGCGGCTAAAGGCCCAGCGCACAATCTTGCTCTTGGCGAACTCGGACTTAAAGATGGGGCGCACATGGCGGCCGCCAAAGAACAGTGCCGTCTCCACTGCCAGCAACTCGGCCATCGAGGTGTGGTTGCAGATGACCACGCTGCCGCGGCCTTCCTGGCGCTCAAACAGCAGGTCGACGTCTTCGACCTTCCAGCGCCACATGAGCTTGGAGAAGACCCACAGGATGCCCATGACTACGGCGACAGTGCCGCGGATGAGCGCAGGGAACTCGGCGTAGGGGGCGTTGTAGTAATCCTCGGGCGTCTGCTTAAACAGGCGCATAGGCTACCTCCTTTGGTTGATGAGGTCCTCGATAATGCGTACGACCTCGTCGATGGTGTGGGCGGTGGAGTCGACGTGCACGGCGTCCTCGGCGGCCACGAGCGGTGCGACCTCGCGGCTGCTGTCGAGCTTGTCGCGCTGCTTGAGGGCATCGAGGGTCTCATCGACCTCGGCCTCGAGCTGCTCTGTGCTGAGCGGCTGAGCGTCGTTTTGGTGACGCTGAAGCACGCGGCGGCGGGCGCGCTCACGCGGGTCGGCGGTTAGAAACACCTTGACCTGCGCGTTGGGGAACACGACGGTGCCGATGTCGCGACCCTCGGCAACGATGTCGCGGTCCTCGGCGGCGCGGCGCTGGTGGATGAGCATGGCGGCGCGTACGCCCGGATAGGCCGAGACCTTGGACACGTTAGCGTCCACCTGCGGGGTGCGGATGGCAGCCGATGCGTCCGCACCGTCGATGGTCAGGCGCGTGTCCTCGCCGGTGCCGTTGGTAAAGCGGATCTCGATCTGCTCGGCGAGGGCGTCGATGGCTGCCTCGTCGTCCAGATCGATGCCGCGGTCGAGCGCGGCGAAGGTGACAGCGCGATACATAGCGCCCGTGTCGAGCTTGTTAAAGCCCAGCTGGCGGGCGATCTCCTTGGCGATGGTGGACTTGCCGGAACCGGCGGGGCCGTCGATGGCGACGATCATGCAATACTTCCTTTCGGTGGTTGACGTGCTGGTATGGTTCGCGGGCGTCGGGGCGCGGCGGATTGCTTAGCCCGTGTAGCGCTCGCGGTAGGTGTTGCGCTTGGGCGCGGAGCCGTGGCTGCCGTGGTGGCGCGTGCGGCTCGCGGTGTTGGTCGCCGGCGCGGTGCCGCGCTTGGATGCGGCCTGCTTGGGCGGGGTGCCGCCGGCCTTGAGGATCTGCACTTCGCGCTCGGTGAGCTCGCGCCACGAGCCCTTGGACACGTCCTTGAGTTCCAGGCCGGCGAAGTTGCAGCGATGCAGGCGAATCACCGGGTGGTGGATCTTGCTCAGCATGCGCTTGACCTGGTTCTTGCGGCCCTCGCGGATGATGACCTCCACGGCGGTGGTGCCGGGCTTTACGCCCTGCGGAGCCACGGCCTCGGCTTCGCGCGCGTTGATGACGCGGCAGATCGCCGGCTGGCACAGGCCGTCGTCGAGCTCGATGCCGCGGCGGAGCGGTTCCAAGTCGCGATTGGTCAGGTGGCCGTCCACGAGCGCCTGGTAGGTCTTGTAGACGTGCTTGCTGGGGTGCAGCAGGTCTTGCGACAGGTCGCCGTCGGTGGTAAAGAGCAGAAGGCCCGTGGTGTCGCGGTCCAGGCGACCCACCGGAAAGAGCCCCGGAAAACGGTCGCGCGGGACCAGGTCGGCCACGCAAGGGCGCTCCTGGGGATCGCTCATGGTGGTGAGGTAGCCGGTCGGCTTGTAGAGCATTAGGTACACGGCACCCTGGTTGAGCTTGACAGGCATGCCGTCGACCTCGATATGGTCGCGGTCGACGTCGACCTTGGTCCCCAGCTCGGTTGCGACCTGGCCGTTGACGGTCACGCGGCCAGCGGTCATCAGGTCCTCCGAGCCGCGGCGGCTCGCCACGCCCGCGCGCGCCAAAAAGCGCTGCAGGCGCATGGTGTGCGGGTAGACGGGCTGGGCGTCGGTCGTGGACGGCACCGTGCCCGTGCCGGCCGCGCCGCGCGTCTCCCCTGCTTCGTTAATTCTCGTCATGCATATCCTCCGAGCTGTCACCGCTTGCCAGGATCTCTTCATCTGCGTCGTTCTCAACATCGGTATCGAGCAGTTCGCGCTCTTCGTCTAGGTCCTCGGCCTGCTCCTCGAGCGTGGACTGAATGCTGCGGCCGCTCAGGCGCTCGCGTATAAACTGGCGCGACTGCTCGTCGGGGGCAAACTGCTCCAGATCGGGCAGGTCGCGGGTGGAGCGCAGGCCAAACTTTTCCAAGAAGGCATTGGTCGTGCCGTAGATGATGGCCTGACCGCGCTCGGGGTCGCGACCGAGCTCGCGCACCAGACCCTTGTCCACGAGCGACGCAATGACGCCGTCGGAGTTGACGCCGCGAATGCCCTTGACCACCTCGCGCGTGACGGGCTGGTGGTAGGCGATGACGGCTAGGGTCTCGAGCGCCGCCTGCGAAAGCTTTTGCGTGTCCCAGCTCAGCACATAGGCCTCGACCACATCGTGGTAGGCGGGGTGGGTAAACAGGCGCCAGCCACCAGCGACCTCGCGCAGCTGAAAGCCGCGATTGGCCTCCTCGTACTCAACCTTAAGCTCGGCCAACAGCGACGCGCACTCGCCGGGGGCGATATCCAGCGCACCTGCCAGCGCGGGCGCGCTGACGGGGTCGCTCGACACCAGCAGCAGCGCCTCGAGGGCGCCTTTGAGGCTGTTTGCCTCCAGCGTTGAAAGGGTTGACATGGTTGCCGCTCCTATTCGGTGAGCTCGGGGCCCTCGCCGGGCACGTATGCCTCGGCGCCCTCGACACGGTTGATGCAGATGGTTCCAAAGATCTCGTCCTGGCTCAGCGTGAGCGAACCGCGTTTGGCGAGCTCGAGCATGGCCAGGAAGGTGACGACGAGCTGCTCGGTGGTGGCGTCGCCGTCCAGCAGCTCGCGGAAGGTGCAGGTTTGGTGCGCCATGGTAAAGCGGTCGACCGAGGCCACCGTCAGGTCGAGCGGCACGCGATGCGGCGCCACGTGCTCGGCCTCCAGTAGGAAGGTCTGGCGCTTGCCGTCCAGGTCTGCGCAGATGACGGCCAGGCCGCGCAGGGTGATGCCGGCCAAGTAGTCGGGCATAAGGCCCAAAAACTCGGGGTCGGGGCCGGCCACGCGCGGATGCATGCGGCTCTCGGCCTGCATGCGCGCGCCAAGGGCCGCCGCCGCGCCTTTAAACTGCTTGTAGGCGATCAAGCGCTGGATCAGGACCTCGCGCAGGGCATCACCGTCGAGAGCACTGAGTTCCTCGAGGTCTTCGTCGTCCTCGTAATCGTCGTCGGTGTTGCGCGGTGCCTCCTGGGGCACCAGCGAGGCGGCCTTAATGTCCAGAAGGGTTGCCGCGACCAGCAAGAAGTCGCTCGCCACGTCTAGGTCCAGCGCCTCGATGCGCTCGACCTCAGCAAGGTATTGCTCGGCCACCTCGCTGATCGAGATGGCGCCGATATCTACTTTTTGGCGGGTTACCAGCTGCAGCAGCAGGTCGAACGGTCCGCTGTAGACCTGCGTCGACACGCGATACGACATCTTCGACCTCCTTTGACGGCGCCTTCGCGGCGCGGTTTGGGTGCATGTTGCGACCGTTTTGCACGGTCGACCTGTAAGTTTACCCTAGATGCCGGCGATTGCGAAGTTGAGCAGCTGCTCAGCAAGCGGATACACGGTAACGTCGAAATAGCGGCCGATTACGTCAAGTCCGGTCCACATGGGCAGCAGATACAGCACGATGATAAGGATGGGCATGGCGTATTGCTGCAGGCGATAGTAGTTGGCGAGCGTTTTTCCCTTGAGGAACGGCACGATAATCGACGAGCCGTCGAGCGGCGGGATCGGAATGAGGTTAAAGAACGCCAGCGACAGGTTGACCACGATAAACGTGGCGCCGAAGTTCATGATTTGGGACGCCACGGCAAAGGACATGCTGGCGTAGAGGCTGCCATATGCCGCGTGCATGAGGGCGGCCGCGAGGCACGCGAGGGCGATGTTCGACGCAGGGCCGGCAACGCTCACCAGGACCTCGTCGCGCTTGGGGCGCTTCAGGTTGTTGAGGTAGACGGGCACCGGCTTGGCAAAGGCGAACACCGGGCCGCCGGCGGCAAGCATCAGCAGCGGTAGGAGAATGGTGCCGAACGGGTCGATATGGTTGAGCGGGTTGAGCGAAACGCGACCGCGCGAACGGGCCGTCTTGTCGCCGAGCGCCCAAGCCGCCGCGGCGTGTGCGCTCTCGTGGATGACGATGCCAACGATGACGGCGACGGCGCTGGCGAGCAGGTTCATGAGGTAGCTGCTGGACATGTCGCTCCCCTAGCGGACGCGGCGCGAGGCGCGCGTGAGCAGGTAGTCGGCCACAAACAGGATGACGGCTACGATGGCGTAATCCAGGCGGAACACACCGCCAAAGGGCGACGTAATGACGCCATAGCCGGCGATGGCGCTCGGCAGCGCGCGCGAAAGCTCAACGACAAAGCCCACGATCTGCAGCTTGGCGGTGAGGCCGCTAAAGCATAGCAGCACGGTCATCGCGCTCATAAAGATGCCGCAGATGCGACAGGCGATGGCGATGATGCTCATCGCCACGGCGGCGGCCTTACGAGAGTTCACGCGCGGTCTCCTCTTCGATCTGGGTGGAAAGTTCGAGCCATTCGTCCTCGAGCTTGGGCAGCTCTTGCTTAAGGCCGTTATATTCCCCCAACGCGGCGTTGAACTTGTCCTGATCGGCATAAAGCTCTTCGCTTGCCATCAATTCCATAAGCTCGTCATAGCGGGCGCGCTTTTTGTCCAACTCTGCCTCGATCTTCTTGAGCTGGTTGCGCACGCCCTTGAGCTTTTTGTTGAGCGCGGCGCGGGCCTGGGCCTCGGCGCGCTTTTGCTCCTTGGTCTTTTTGCCCTCGGCAGGCTTAGGCGTCGCGGCGGGGGTGTCGGCCTGGGCGGCGCTGGCTTTGGTGGACTTGGCTGCGGCAGGCGCGCTCTCCGTGGGCGCCTCGGCGGCGGCGCGGGCTGCGAGGTCCTCGCGCTTGTAGAGGTAGTAGTCGTAGTCGCCGTCGTAGACCGTGACCTTGCCGTCGCGAATGTCGATGACGCGGTTGGCCACGGCGCGCACCAAGTGCTCATCGTGGCTGATCAGCACGATGGTGCCGGGGAAGCTTTGCAGGGCGTTCTCGAGCATGTCCACCGAGTCGATGTCCAGGTGGTTGGTGGGCTCGTCCAGGCACAGGAGTGCCTCGGGGGCAACGAGCATCTTGGCCAGGGCCAGACGCGCCTTTTCGCCGCCAGAGAGGACGCGGACCTGCTTTTCGATTGAGTCGTTGTCGCTAAACAGGAAGGCGCCCAGCAGGCTGCGCTGCTGCGGCACGGTCCACTTGGGCGTGACGGTGTCGATCTCTTGCAGGACGGTGTTGGACTCGGTCATGCCCTCGAGCGCGTGCTGGGCGTAATAGGCTACACCCACGTTGGTGCCCAAGTCGCGCGTGCCGGTGGTTGGCGGCTCCAAGCCGGCGATGATCTTCATGAGGGTGGACTTGCCGGCGCCGTTGGGGCCGACGAGCGCCACGTGCTCGCCGCGGTAGAGCTTGATGTCGATATCGCTGTAAATGTGCTTTTCGCCGTAGGACTTGGAGACGCCCTCCAGGCCCACGACCATGTCGCCCGAGCGCGGCGGGTCGGGGAACTTAAAGTCGATGTGCTTGTGGCCCTCGGGCAGGATGACGAGCTCCTTTTTGATCTGCTCGATCTTGCGGATGCGCTCCTGGGCCTGCGCGGCCTTGGTGGGCTTGTAGCGGAACTTGTCGACGAAGACCTGCATATGGGCGATGTCTCGCTCCTGGGCAGCGCGCTTGGCGCGCATCTGCTCCAGGTTGTCCTCGCGCTGCTTAAGGTAGCTGCTGTAGTTGCCGGTGTAGGTGGTTACGCGGCGGTTTTCAAGAGCGGCGACGTGGTCGACGCACGCGTCCATGAAGGCGCGGTCGTGGCTGACGATGAGGACGGCGCCGTCGTAGTTCGCGATAAAGCCGCGCAGCCATTGGACGCTCTCGAGGTCCAGGTGATTGGTGGGCTCGTCCAGCAGCAGCAGGTCGGGGTGGCGCAGGAAGAGCTTGGCAAGCGCGATGCGCATCTGCCAGCCGCCGGAGAACTCGGAGCACGGGCGCTCAAAGTCGTTGACCTTAAAGCCCAGGCCGGAAAGGATTTTGCGCGCGTTGCTCTCGAGCTCGTAGCCGCCCAGGTGCTCAAAGCGGTCTTGGACTTGGCCGTACTCGTTAAGGAGTGCGTCGACGTCCTTGCCTTGCTCGGAGAGCTCGGTGATCTGGGCCTGCAGCTCGTTGGCGCGCTCGCCCATGCGGCGGATTTCCTTGGCGGCGGCCATGACCTCGGCAAGGATGGTGGTGTCCTTGTGCTCCAGATTAGTTTCCTGCTCTAGGTAGCCCACCTGGCAGTCCTTTGCGTACTGGACCTGGCCGGAGTCGGGACTGTCGATGCCCATGATGATTTTGAGCATGGTGGTTTTGCCGGCGCCGTTGGGGCCCACGAGCGCGAAGCGCTCGCCGGGGTTGATCTGGAAGGACGCGCCGCTAAAGAGGACGCGTGCGCCGAAGCTTTTTTCGATCTTGTCGACCAGGAGGATCATGCTGCCGCCTTTGACCTTGTGTGCCTATATGAAAAAAGGCCCCAACTTGCGTTGGAGCCTCATTCAATGCTCGGGTGGAGACGAGGGGGATCGAACCCCTGACCTCTTGACTGCCAGTCAAGCGCTCT
>UQKM01000031.1 GCA_900541685.1 uncultured Collinsella sp. | reverse complement strand
TGTCGTAGACCGGCAGCAGCTGCTTGGAGGTCACGAGCGTGAGCGGGTACAGGCGCGTGCCGGACCCGCCGGCGAGGACGATGCCTTTCACTGGCTATAGCCTTTCATTTTTAGCGGCCCTACGACCAGCACGGTTTCCGAGAAGACGGGCACAACAATCAAAGCCGAAGGCAAATAACTCGCCGAATCTTCCCTCTCGAAGAAGTTCCGAAGACACCGCCTTGACAAGCCGACCGCCCTCACCAATCTCGCTCGCATACATAAGGTCATCTGCGTGCGATTCCAGAAACATGCCGACAGCGCGGTTGCGCGCGAACTGCTGGCTAGGTGCCAAATTGTGGGAGTGATAGACCTCGGCGCTCGGCTCATACGCAACCTTCAAGCCCGATGCTATAAACCTAGCGGCCATGAGCATGTCCTCGTTGGTGTTGACATGATCGAATCCACCGCATTCGAGATATGCGGTCCGTCGATAGGCAGAACAGGTGTCAGATGCGAAGAACGTTTTGATGCCGTATTTAGGAAGGTCAGATTTGCTACGCACCGAGGGAACGTTGGGATAGTTAAACTTGCGCACGAGTTGCTCGAAACGCCTTGCATCCGCCTTGGGCAATTGCCTACCAGTTACGAGCGCGATTGAATCATCGGCCAAGAAAGGCGCGACGAGTCTCTCCAGGTAGAGATTAGAAGCAGGTACCGCATCCTGCGTGAGAAAGCAAACGAACTCGCCAGCACTACGCCTCAGAGCCATGTCGCGGGTCGAGCCGTGATTGAATTCCTTACGCTCTATGCGGATGAGGTTAACGCAGGGATGCTTAGCAACCTCGTCTACGGTACCGTCATCGGAGGACGAATCAACCACTACGATATCTAAAGGCTTCAGACTCTGAGCCTCAATGGTGTCCAATAGGCTGTCTATTTCGTTTTCTGCGTTCAAAGTGGGAATTACCACGCTCAAGGAAGGGGTCGTCATTTCCCCCTCCTCATTGCTTTGAAGGTCTTAACAAATACGCGAGCATCAAGACCAAGCGACTGATGACGAACGTAGAAGAGTTCACGGGCCTGTCGCTGACCACTCCCCCAAGTCGAGTCATTACGATCCGTCGCGGCCCACCAGCCAGTAATGCCAGGCTTACAAGCAAGAACTTCGTCGCGAGCGTCACCGTACTCGTAGGTTTCTTCGAGCGTCACAGGCCTTGGTCCAATAACGGACAAATCCCCTATAAGAACGTTGATGAACTGCGGCAATTCGTCGAGTGAAGTGTGACGTAGAAAACGACCAACGCGCGTAATGCGTGGGTCATCGTCAACCTTTTGTTCGCGCTGCCATTGCGCCAACTGCTCGGGAGTCATGTACTTCTCAGGATGCTCGTGAGCGTCAGAGACCATGGTTCGGAGTTTGAAGATATAGATAGGTTTGCCGCCCTTACCGACTCGCTTTTGACGGAAGAACGGCTTTCCGGGAGAGTCAATCTCAATGGCGACGCATGCAGCTACGACGGGAACGGCCAACACCGCGCAGACCACAGCAGAAAATACGATGTCGAATGCTCGCTTGAAGGCAAAGTAGCCTAGCCCACCTTTCCTGGGGGCAGCAGCGTTGGGATCGGCAGCAGGTGCCCTATAGCTTCCTGTCGCAACGAAGCCTTGCGCCGGAGCAGGGTTCTCAACGGGGAGAGGAAATTCCGTAGCAACAGGAGTTTCAGAGTCTGCCCGCCAATCCCTAACTTGATCAATCAGTGCCGCATCCACGGGCGTATCCTTTATATATTCTGTTTTACCTGACACGTTCTCTTCCAACACTACGTCCCCGACCCGAAGGTCCTCCTTGGTTTGAGCGGCAATCGCCAGCAGCTAGGCGATCGCCTTTTTGAGGCTTCGCATGGCACGTTGCTCGTTTGAAAGCACGGCAAGGCCAACGCGCGTAGTCACGCGTCGGCCACACAGGTCGAGCTCCAAATAAGCAGTGCTCTTGCGTCTGTTAATGGTTTTGATGAGGCCTTCGTGGCCCAGTAGCGGACCAGCGGTTACTACGACCTGGTCGCCGTCTTTTAGGGCCTCACTCATGGGCACTACGCGGTCTCCCCTATGCGTAAAGCTGCTTATGAGTTGAGCCTCTTCTTTTGCCAGCGGCACAAACTGACCGTCCTGGGCAAGCACCCGGGCAAAGTCGTCCATGTGTAGCAGATACTGTTGCACGGTGCGTGGATCTGCAGTATCGCAGATAAGATAACCGGGAAAGAGCGGCTTGGTCGTATTGACCCATTCGCCGTGTACTTTGATCTCGGTTTGAAATTGGGGATAAAAGAGCTCCTGCATGACACCAGCCGGCACCATACGCTCAATGCGCTCGCGCAATACGTCTTCGCGACCGTTAATGACCTGGATCACATACCACACGAGCACCACCCCCTTGCTGTCTTACGTGTGGCTCACGGGGTTTGGGTATGGCTTCGCCAGGGCGCTTGTGCGCGAAGGCGCTCCATATTCAAACCCTGAGCCCAGTTAGACAAGCACGTGGCTCTGCCCCACCGTGAACGGTATGTATAAGTGCAGTTGCTAGAGACGCGGACGTGTATCGCAAAAATGACCGCGACCCCAGCTGGCTGCGTGCGGCCTAGTCAAGCGGGAACAAAACTGGACCGCACGCAAACAGCTGCAAGACTGCTGCAATTTGTCATGAAATGTCGAATCGAAAAAACAGCTTGCACAAAGTCAAGAACAAATGCTTTCGATGCGATACGCATGACAACGCTATTGGAGCTCGTGGTTTTTCTGGCACCGCCGTTACGGCCGGATGCTGATCGACCCTGCGCTTTGCGGCTTGTTGGAGCCGTGAGCACAGTTGAACCCATGTAACGTTAGGTATCCTAGCACAGCAGGTGGCCCATGCGTTTTGGGGTGTGTTGAGCAACATATTGTTTATTTGCCGTGGTTATGGGGGATATTGTGCCGTCTTGCACACATTGCCGCAGGTTTATGGGGGTGTGTGCGTTGGTGAGCAACGCCTGAGTTGTCTTGCTGAGGGCGTGAATTGCTCAAACTATTAAGTTTGGCTAACAAACTTTGTACAAAACCGGGAAGGTAATTGCGCAACTTTTTGCGGGGTGGGCGCGGGCGCACGCGTCACTTTCGTTTGTGGGGTTGAGGGATATGAAAAGAGGCCACCGAATACCCGGTGGCCTCTTAGAATCACGATGGTGGAGACGAGGGGGATCGAACCCCTGACCTCTTGACTGCCAGTCAAGCGCTCTCCCAGCTGAGCTACGCCCCCGTGACGAGGAGATACTATAGGGGAAGACTTTCTTTGATGCAAGGACTTTTTTTGGGTTGATTGTCTTACTTACGGGTTTTCCTGGGACGAGGCTGAATTGACTGATTTTGACTTCGGCAAAATCAGTCAATTAACCCACCGTCCCGATAAAGCCCTCACGTAACAAATACGCTATTGCAGTTCCTTGGTGGACGGTAATCTTTGCGGTTGACCTGACTATGTTGCTGATGCCTGTGTCCGCCAACAGGCCCAGGGGGCTGTGATCAAGTTCCCACTCTAGGCCGTGTTCGCTTATCTCTGTGTTGGGAGCGATGGCGATGATGGAGAAGGTTTTGCCCTCGGCGCCCTCGACGGTCCAGGTCTCGTCCTGGTGCAGGATTCTGGCCGTCACTTCGTCTTCTTCAATCCAGACTGGGGCGTCATCGTAGCCTGCGAGCAGGCCCAGTACCGACAGTGCCATGTCGGGACGGCCTCCGGTGGCGCAGGTCGTAACAACCTCGGCACCCGGCCAGCGGCGGCGGACGGAATCGAGCGCCAGCGCCAAATCGGTATAGTCCTTGTAGGGGTCGTGGCGCTCAACTTCAAAGTCGGTGGCGGCATCGACCAACGCGCGACCTGCGTCGCTCACCGTATCGGCATCTCCTACATACACGTCGCAGCACAAGCCGGCACCCAGCAGAGCGTCGAGTCCGCGGTCCACGGCGACAATGTGATCGCACTCCCCTGCTAGCCTATGCAACAGATCCGCGCTCGCCACCACGGGCGAGCCACAGACCACTAATACCTTGCAAGCCACAGCACTCGCCTATCCCTCAAACGAAAGCACGCGGGCCAAATCCAGGTCCTCATAGCTGTCGATAAAGATATCGCAGTTGTCGCGAACCTCGTCGCGTTCCATACGGCCGTGCGTGTCATAGATGCCTACACGCTTAAAGCCGGCAGCGGCAGAACTCTTTAGGCCAAAGACGGCGTCCTCAAACACCCATGTGCGCTCAAACTTGTGCCCATGGCGCTCCACCAGACGGCGCAGCGCCAGCTCGTATACGTCGGGGAACTGTTTGGAGCGTCCTGCCTCACCCGTCGTGGTAACAAACTCCATGTACGCGTCGAGCCCGGCTCCCGCTAGCGCAGACTTAACCAGCTCGGCCGGCGTGGACGTAGCCACGCACATGGCAATGCCGGCCGCCTTCGCCTGCTCCAAAAATGCCAGGAGCCCCTCACGCGGCGGCACCTTAGAATAGCCATCGATCAAAATCTCGCCCAGCTCGCGATACAGCTCCTCGCCATTCGCGCCAATGCCCCACGTGTCATGGTAGGCCTGGCACTCGTCCTCCAACGACAGGTGCTCAAATTGGGCAAAGTCATCCACGGTCACGTCAATCCCGTGGCGGCGCAATAACTCGGGCTGGGCATAGGCCCAAACGAGGGTGCTATTAACCAGTGTTCCGTCGCAATCGAAAATAAAAGCAACATTGGGAGCAGCGGTCTGGGACATAAACGTACCTTTCGATGTCAAATGGTAAACAACCTGCTAAAAACGTTTTACCAAACGTCAATCTAATAGTCTAGAAACCCTATTTGGTAAAACTGTCAAGACTTTTACCATCGCAATTCTGCCAGTGGTATAAACATGGCGCTCGCCGATTAAACGCCGCCGCAAATCCACTTTTCTCCATAAAAGTAACGAACAGGTGTTATCGTATTTCGTGCCGAAAGTTCCACCGAGCACGCGAGGTGGAACGAATCATAGAACTATCGCCGTCCCTTCGATTCGTGCAGCCTTGGACCTTTCGCATCTAGTCACCAAGGCAACACGCTGCCGCGTCATGATGGGATCAAACGTGAGCGATACAAAGCTAAAGCCAGCAACCAAAAAGCCCGCTACCCGTAAGGCCGCCCCGCACGCACCGGAGCTTTCCAAGGACGATGTCTATCTGTTTGGCATTGGCATGTGGGAGCGCAGCTGGGAAAAGATGGGCGCGCATCCCGATACGCAAAACCGTACGCGCGGCTGGCGTTTTTGCGTTTGGGCGCCCGACGTAAAGAGCGTTCACGTCATTGGCGAATTTAATAATTGGGATGAGCAAGCCAACCCGCTGGTGCCCGTGCATACGAGCGCTATTTGGGAAGGCTTTATTCCTGGCGCCGAGCAGGGCCAGCTCTATAAGTATCTCATCGAGACCAACGAGGGCGAAAAGCTCTACAAGGCCGATCCGTACGCCTTTAAGGCCGAGTGCCCTCCGGGAACAGCGAGCGTGCTGTGGACCCTCGATGGCTATAAGTGGAACGACGCTGCATGGCTCAAGCGCCGCGCCAGCCACAACCATATGACGCAGCCGCTTAACATCTACGAGGTGCATATTGGCTCGTGGAAGCGCCACGGCGACGCGCCGCAGGGCGATCCAGACGAGTTTGGCAACTATCCCGGCCCCACGGATCCCTTCCCTGCGCAGCGCGGCGAGTTCTACACCTACGACGACCTGTCGGTGGAGCTTGTGGACTACGTGCGCGACATGGGCTACACGCATATCGAGGTCATGCCGCTCATGGAGCATCCCTTCGACGGCTCCTGGGGCTACCAGACGACCGGCTACTACGCCGCCACGTCGCGCTACGGCAACCCACAGCAGCTCATGCACTTTATCGATGCGTGCCACGAGGCGGGCATCGGCGTGATCATGGACTGGGTGCCCGGCGGTTTTTGCGCCGACGCCCACGGCCTTGCCACCTTTAACGGCCACATGCTGTTTGAGCACGAGATTCACCCCAACTGGGGCACGCACAAGTTTGACTTCGCCCGCGGCGAGGTCCGCTCCTTCTTGGTCTCCAACGTGCTGTACTGGCTCGAGAACTTCCACGTTGACGGCATTCGCATGGACGGCGTGTCCAGCATGCTGTACCTCAACTTTGGCATTGACGATCCCGGCCAAAAGAAGTTCAACAAGTACGGTACCGAGGAGGACCTGGACGCCAGCGCGTTTATCCGTCAGGTCAACTGCGCCGTGGAGGCACATTTCCCTGACGTGATGATGATGGCCGAGGAGTCCACCGCGTGGCCGCTCGTGACCTATCCGCCGCAGGACGGCGGCCTGGGCTTCCACTACAAGTGGGACATGGGCTGGATGAACGACACCCTGCACTACATGCAGACCGATTTTCCGTGGCGCCCCGGCAACCACGGGCTGCTTACGTTCTCCATCATGTACGCCTTTACCGAGAACTTCATTTGCCCGCTGAGCCACGACGAGGTCGTGCACGGTAAGTGCTCGCTAATCGGCCGCATGCCGGGCGACTGGTGGCGTCAGTTTGCCGGCCTGCGCACGCTGGCTTTCTACCAGATGACGCATCCCGGTGCCAAGCTCAACTTTATGGGCAACGAGATCGGCCAGTTTATTGAGTGGCGCTACTACGAGTCCATCCAGTGGTTCCTGACCGAGGAGTACGAGACTCACCGTCATCATCAGGCGTTTATCAAGGCGCTCAACCACCTGTACACCGCCGAGCCCGCCCTGTACGAGCGCGGCTACACCGACGACGGCTTTACCTGGATTGACGCGGACAACTCAAAGCAGTCCATCGTGAGCTTTGTGCGCCAGGGCGAGGACATCGACGACGACCTAGTCATCCTGATCAACTTTGACCCGGCGAGCTACGAGAGCTTCCGCGTGGGCGTGCCACGCGAGGGTGACTGGGAGGTCATCTTCGACTCCGACCGTCCCGAGTTTGGCGGCAGCGGATACGCCGGTGAGGAGCCCTACACCTGCTCGAGCGAGCCCTATCCCTGGAACGGGCAGATGGACTCCATTGAGATTAAGGTGCCCGGCCTGGCTGGCGTGGTGCTTAAGCGCCGTGGCCCCAGCAGCTATAAGCCGCCCGTGGTCGAGGAGCCCAAGAAGGCGACGCGCAAGCGGGCGTCCTCGGTGAAGCCCAAGCCTGCGGCTGCCAAAAAGGCCGCTACCAAGGCCAAGTCTGCTTCTGTTAAGCCGTCTGCCAAGGATGCGTAACAAAACCGTTACAGCTGAAATTACCCGCCCCGCGGGGGCGTAGGATACATGTCATAACCGTTCCGGGAGAAACATCCCCGGGGGAAAGGAACGTATGAATAAGATCTTCGATAACAAGCAGGAGTTTACCGAGCTCTATCGCGATGCCGTTATGAGCATTAGCGGCAAGAGCGTCGAGGCCGCCAGCGACCTCGATCGCTTTAACGCCCTGGCCAAGCTCGTGGCCGAGAAGGCGCGCACCGTTGCCACCAAAAGCGACGCCCGTGTGACCGCCGAGGGCAAAAAGCGCGTGTACTACTTCTCGATCGAGTTTTTGATCGGTCGCCTGCTCGACAACTACCTGCTCAACTTTGGCGTGCGCGACATGGTCGCCGAGGCGCTCGACGACATGGGCTTTGACCTGTCCGTCATCGAGAACCAGGAGCCCGATCCGGCTCTGGGCAACGGTGGCCTGGGCCGTCTGGCAGCGTGCTTCCTGGATTCTATGGCAGCCGAGGGCATTGCCGGCTACGGTAACGGCATGCGCTACCGCTACGGCCTGTTTAAGCAGGAGATCGTCAACGGCAGCCAGGTCGAGGCAACCGACGAGTGGCTCACCCATGGCTATCCCTGGGAGGTCCGTCGTCAGGACAAGGCCGTGACCATTAAGTTTGGCGGCCGCGTCGAGGGCTTTGAGGAGAACGGCCGCACGTTCTACCGCACGGTAGACACGCAGGACATCCTGGCCGTCCCTTATGACATCCCCGTCGTGGGCTATGCCGGCGAAACCGTCAACAAGCTGCGCGTCTGGGCCGCCGAGCCGGTCGAGGAGCACTTTGATCTGGAGGCCTTCAACCGCGGCGACTATGCTCTGGCCGATGCCGAGCGCGCTGAGGCCGAGGCCATCAGCGCCATCCTCTACCCCAACGACGCCGGCGAGCACGGCCGTCTTCTGCGCCTGAAGCAGGAGTACCTGTTTGTTTCGGCCGGCATCTACAGCCTGCTCGACACCTTTGAGAAGGAGCACGGCGCGAACTGGGAGCTGCTGCCGCAGTTTGTGGCCATCCACACCAACGATACCCACCCCGCCATGTGCGGGCCCGAGCTCATGCGTATCCTCATCGACGAGAAGAAGCTCGAGTGGGATGACGCCTGGAACATCGTGACGCAGGTCGTGAGCTACACCAACCACACCATCCTGCCCGAGGCCTTGGAGAAGTGGCCTATCGGCACGTTCTCCAAGCTCCTCCCCCGCGTGTACCAGATCATCGACGAGATCAGCCGTCGTTGGCACGAGTCGTTCGACACCACGAAGGAGGGCTGGCAGGAGCGTCTGCGCCAGACCGCCATCCTGTGGGACGGCGAGATTCGCATGGCCAACCTGTCTGTGATTTGCAGCCACAGCGTCAACGGCGTGGCCAAGATCCATTCCGACATCATCAAGAACATCGTGCTCAAGGACTTCTATGCCCTGACGCCCGAGAAGTTCAACAACAAGACCAACGGCATCTCGCACCGTCGCTTCTTTGCCGAGGCCAACCCCACCTATGCCAAGCTCGTGACCGAGGCCATTGGCGATGGCTGGCTCAAGGACGCCTTTGAGCTGGAGAAGCTCAAAGAGTTCCAGAACGACACCGAGTTCCTGAAGGCCGTTGGTGCCTCCAAGCGCGCCAACAAGGAGCGTCTGGCCGCCTACGTCAAGGCCGAGACCGGTCTGGTTATTGACCCCAACACCGTCTTCGATGTCCAGGTAAAGCGCTTCCACGCCTATAAGCGCCAGCTCATGAATATCATGAAGGTGATGGACATCTACAACCGTCGCATCGCCGATCCTAACTTCCACGTGACGCCGACGACCTTCATCTTTAGCGGCAAGGCCGCCTCGAGCTACACCTTTGCCAAGGAGACCATCCGCCTCATTAACTCCGTGGCTGACGTCATCAACAACGATGCCCGTGTGAACGAGGTCATGAAGGTCTGCTTTATCCCCAACTTCCGCGTGAGCAACGCCCAGCTCATCTACCCCGCCGCCGAGATCTCGGAGCAGATCTCCACGGCCGGCAAGGAGGCCTCGGGCACGTCCAACATGAAGCTCATGATGAACGGCGCCATTACGCTGGGCACCCTCGACGGCGCCAACATCGAGATCGCCGACCTGGCCGGCCGCGAGAACGAGGCCATCTTTGGCCTGACCGCACCCGAGGTCGAGCAGCTCTGGGCATCCAACAGTTACTTTGCGTGGGATACCCTCAACGGCGACCGCGAACGTCTGGGCCGCGTGATGGACGAGCTCAAGGACAACACGTTTGCGGGTCTTTCGGGCAACTTTGAGAGCATCTACAACGAGCTCATGAACAACAACGACCCCGACCTGGTCATGGCGGACTTCCGCAGCTACGTGGATGCATGGGAGGCGCTCACGGGCAGCTATGGCGACCAGGAGACCTGGAACCGCAAGGCCCTGCTCAACACCGCCTCCTCGGGTTGGTTCTCGTCCGACCGCACCATTCGCGAGTACCGCGACGAGATCTGGCACGCTTAAAGGCCGCAAGCTCCCTTTGCCAGCACGGCATTACTCGACGGGCGCGGCGCTCGGTCGCGCCCGTCGCTAATGGGTTTTGGAACATCGATGACAGAAGGAGAAATCGATGAGTAAGAAAGAATGCATCGCGATGCTCCTCGCAGGAGGACAGGGCAGCCGATTGGGGGCACTCACCCAAAAGATCGCCAAGCCGGCGGTTAGCTTTGGTGGCAAGTTCCGCATTATCGACTTTTCGCTGTCCAACTGCTCCAACTCGGGCATCGACACGGTGGGCGTTCTGACGCAGTACCGTCCCTACCTGCTGCACGCCTACGTGGGCTCCGGCGAGGCGTGGGATCTGGACAGCCGCGACGGCGGCGTGTCGATCCTGCCGCCGTACGAGACGCAGACCGGCGGCGCCTGGTATGCGGGCACGGCCGACGCCATTACGCAGAACCTCGACTACATCAAGGCCAACGACCCCAAGTACGTCCTGATTCTTTCGGGCGATCACCTGTATCGCATGGACTACCGCAAGATGCTCAAGACGCACATTGAGAACAACGCCGACCTCACGGTGAGCGTTATGCCCGTGCCGTGGGAGGAGGCCAGCCGCTTTGGCATCCTGACCACCGATCCCGAGGATGGCCGCATCACCAAGTTCACCGAGAAGCCCGATAAGCCCGATTCGAATCTCGCGTCCATGGGCATCTACATCTTCTCGGCAGACGTGCTGATCGAGGCACTCGAGGAGGACGCTCTGGACCAGCGCTCAAGCCACGACTTTGGCAAGGACATCATCCCCAAGCTGCTCGGCGAGAACAAGCGCCTGTACAGCTACGAGTTCCACGGCTTTTGGAAGGATGTCGGCACCATCGCCAGCTTCCACGAGACCTCGATGGACCTGCTGGGCAACAACCCCGAGTTCGATCTGTTCGACAAGCACTTCCCCATCATGTCCAACATCACCACGCGTCCGCCGCACTACATTGGCCCGGACGGCCGCCTGGACGACTGCCTGGTCTCCAACGGCTGCAAGATCTACGGCACCGCTCGCCACTCGATCCTTTCGACCGATGTCATCATCGAGGAGCGCGCCGTGGTCGAGGACTCCGTGTTGCTGCCGGGTGCGCACGTTAAGAGCGGCGCGCACATCTGCCGCGCTATTTTGGGCGAGAACTCCACGGTCGAAGAGGGCGTGAAGCTCGGCTCTGTCGATACCACCAAGGATACGGCCGTCGTTGGAAATGACGTCGTTATCGGGAAGGGGGAATGATCCGATGATCAATCGCAAGGCCATCGGTTACATCACCGCTAACTACTCTTCGACCTACGGCAGCGTGCTGCTCAAGGACCGCCCCATCGCGTCCGTTCCGTTTTTGGGCCGCTACCGCCTGATCGACTTCCCGCTGTCCAACATGATGAATGCCGGCATCAAGACCGTCGGCGTCGTCATGCCGGGCAACTACCGCTCGCTGATCGACCACGTGGGCTCGGGCAAGGACTGGGGCCTGGACCGCAAGAAGGGCGGCCTGTTCATGGTGCCCGGCAACGCGTATGGCACCACCAAGGGCGGCATGCGCTTCCTGCTGCGCGACATCATTTCCAACAAGACGTTGTTCCAGCGCTCGGACAAGCCCTATGTTGTGATGATGGGCACCAACATCATCTTTAACATGGACCTCAACACCATCATCGACGCGCACGAGAACTCCGGTGCCCAGATGACCGTGGTGTACTGCAAGGCCACGCGCAACGTCGATGACGAGACCAAGCTGCAGATCAACGAGAACGGCCGCCTGACGGGCGTGAGCGCCGGCGTCGTGTACGGCGACAACGCGTCTATGGACTGCTGCATCGTCAACCGCGAGACGCTGCTCGAGATTATCGATCACTACCAGGCCGCCGACTATCTGGACCTGCTCGAGGCACTTCAGGGCGACTTTGGCAACATCGACGTGTGCAGCTACGAGTACAAGGGCGAGGTCGTGGGCGTGTTTAGCGAGAAGTCGCTGTATCGCCGCAGCATGGATCTGCTCGACCAGACCGTGGCCGACCAGCTCTTTGACCCCGAGCGTCCGATCCTGACCAAGGCTCACGACGTGCCGCCTTCGCGCTATGCGACCGGCAGCCACGCGTGCAACTCGATCATCTCGGCCGGCTGCATCATCAAGGGCACCGTGCGCAACTCGATCCTGTCGCGCGGTGTCGTAGTCGAGGAAGGCGCCTCGGTGACCAACTCGATCATCAACCAGAGCTGCATCATCAAGAGCGGCGCACGCGTCGAGAACGCCATCCTGGACAAGAACAACGTGGTTCCCACCAACACCGAGCTTCGCGGCACGCCCGAGAATATTCTGGTGCTGGGCAAGGCTCCGTTAACTTCCGATACCACCATCGTACGTTAACGTTGGCACCGCAACATCGCTCGTAACATGTAGAATAGCCGCCCGGTTCGCGCCAGGCGGCTATTCTCGAATTGCAACATGGGAGACAATATGGCAGATTCCAGCAAAAAGATGCAGATTGTGTTTGCCTCGGCCGAGTGCGCACCGTTTGTAAAGACCGGTGGCCTGGGCGACGTGGCGGGCTCGCTGCCTGCAGCGCTCGTGCGCGCCGGCGCCGAAGTTATCGTGATGGTGCCCAAGTACGCCACCATCAAGGACGAGTACAAGGCGCAGATGGAGCACTTCTCCGACTTTTACGTGAGCCTGGGCTGGCGCAATGAGTACTGTGGGCTCGAGAAGCTCGAGCACGACGGCGTCACCTATATGTTCATCGACAACGAGCGCTACTTTGCGCGCGACTATCCGTACGGCTTCTTTGACGACGGCGAGCGCTTTGCGTTCTTCTCCAAGGCCATCACCGAGAGCCTGCAGCACCTGCCCGAGGGCTTTGAGTGCGACATCCTGCACTGCAACGACTGGCAGACGGCACTGGCGCCCGTGTTTTTGCGCGAGTTCTACCAGGGTCTGCCGCTGTACGACCGCGTCAAGACTGTGTTCTCGATCCACAACGTGGCGTTCCAGGGCCAGTTTAGCGACACCGTGATGGAGGACATCCTGGGTGTGGCGCATATTCCCGCGGCCGCCTCACAGCTGCGTTGCGACGCTTGCAGCGTCAACTACATGCTGGGCGCGCTTCGCTATGCCGACGCAATTACCACGGTGAGCCCCACCTATGCCAACGAGATCCAGACGCCCGAGTTTGGCGAGGGCCTGGACGGTGTGCTGCGCGAGCGCTCCTATGCGCTGCAGGGCATCCTCAACGGCATTGACGTTGCGGGCTTTGATCCGGCGACCGACAAGCGCATTGCCACCAACTACACCGTGGAGGACCGTTCCGGCAAGGCCGTGTGCAAGGCCAAGCTGCAGGAGGAACTGGGGCTCGAGGTGCGCGACGACCGCCCGCTCATGGTGATGGTCACGCGCCTGACGCGCCAAAAGGGCATGGACCTGGTCATGTACGCGCTCGACCGCATTCTGGCCGGCGGCGTTCAGGTGGCCGTGCTGGGCACCGGAGACCGCGACTACGAGGACGGCCTGCGCTATTTCCAGGACAAATACCCCGGCACCATGGCAGCACGCATCGAGTTCGATCCGGCGCTGTCGCAGCGTATGTATGCTGCCGCCGACATGTTCCTAATGCCGTCGAAGTTTGAGCCGTGCGGCCTGTCGCAGATCATCGCCATGCGCTACGGCACCCTGCCCATCGTGCGCGAAACCGGTGGCCTTAAGGACACCGTGATCCCGTACAACGAGTTTACCGGCGAGGGCACGGGCTTCTCGTTTAGCAACTTTAACGGCGACGAGATGGGCGATGCGGTATTCCGCGCGGCGCGTCTGTTCTGGGATAACCGCGACGCCTGGAACCAGCTGGTCACGCAGGCCATGAGCCAGGACTTTAGCTGGACGCGTTCGGCCGATAAGTATCTGGACCTGTACTTCTTTATGCATCCGGAGATTGAGAGGCCGGCGGCTGTGGTTGACGAGCCTGAGGCTGTTGCTGAGCCGGTGGCAGCTGAGCCGGAGCCCGAGCGCGAGCCCAAGGCCGAGGACAAGCCGGTTGAGGCTGAGCCCGCAAAGGCCGAGCCTGAGGTGAAGGCTGAGGCTGCTCCTGAGGCAAAGGCCGAGGTCAAGCCAGCTGCAAAGCCTGCAGCTAAGAAAACCACGACCCGCAAGACGACCGCTAAGAAGGCTACGACGACAAAGGCCGCTGCCACCAAGGCCGCCGCAGCAAAGACGGCTGCTGCCAAGGCAACGACCACGCGCAAGCGCACGACCGCCGCTGCCAAGAAGGCCGCAGAAGCCGAGGCTGCTCCCGAGGCAAAGGCCGAGACTCCCGCCGTTGAGGCCAAACCGGCCGCCAAGGCTCCGGCTAAGACCGCTGCCAAGAAGACGACCACGACCGCCAAGAAGGCAACAGCTGCCAAGAAGACCACGGCAACGAAGTCGACGGCCGCCAAGGCTACTGCGGCCAAGGCCGCTCCGAAGACAGCTGCAAAGCCCGCCGTTAAGGTCGAGGAGACGTCTGCCGATTCCAAGGAGGAGGCAACCGTCGAGGCCAAGCCCGCCGCCAAGACCACCACGCGCAAGCGCAACACGACGACGGCTAAAAAGACCACGACCAAGGTCGCATCTACCAAGGCAGAGGCTAAGGTCGAGGCCAAGCCCGCAGTAAAGGCCAAGCCGGTACCGAAGGCATCCGAGGCCAAGTCCGCTGCCGTCAAAGAGGAGCCCAAGGCCGAGGTAAAGGCCAAGCCCGAGCCCTCCAAGAAGGCCCCGGTCTCCCCCGCCGCCGCGACCGAGGAAAAGGCTCCGACCAAAAAGACGTCCGTCCGTAAGGCAACGGCCACCCGCAAGCGCCGATAGCATACAGACGATTCAAAACCTCATCAAACCCTAAGCAAGGGGCGCTCCAACCGGGCGCCCCTTCTCTGTAGGTAGTGGTAAAACGATTTTCTAGGACAACCGTTCGCCGATAGTAAACGGATGTTGTTTATACACCCTGTGTACTACAGATATACTTACATCTTAGGCGTAAAACCCATGGCCCGCAGGCCATGATTCTATTGAACTGGACCGTACTATGAGATTGATTCACAACAGCCGTCTGCCGCAGTTTCGCACTCCGTTTGGCGCTGTGACCACAGAAACTACCCTTTCGCTCTCCGTGATTCTGGAGGATGCCGATCCCAACCAGGCAACGCTTACGTTGCGTACCTGGGTCGATGAGATTGGTGAGTCTCGGTATCCCATGACGCACGAGGGCGACGGGATCTTTAGTGTAGAGCTTGAGTGCACCGAGCCCTGTCTTATCTGGTACAGCTTTATCTGCAATATCGAGGGCCAACCCGAGGTTCGCCTGGGCGCGCCCCAGGGCCGCACCGGCGGCGAGGGCGTGACCTACGACTACGCCGAGGTGCCGTCGTTCCAGGTCACCGTCTACAAGCACCGCGAAGTTCGACCCGAGTGGTACGAGCGCGGCATGGTCTACCAGATCTTCCCCGATCGCTACGCCCGCGACGAGCACTGGCGCGAGCGCACGCTGGCCCAGGTCGAAAAGCCTCGCAACGGAATCCAGCGCCGCATGGTCGAGGACTGGAATGAGCCGCCCGTATACGAGCGCGCCGAGGACGGCTCCATCAAGACCTGGGACTTCTACGGCGGATCACTCAAGGGTATCCAAGAAGACCTGCCTCGCATCGCCGAGCTGGGCTTTACAGCCATCTACCTCAACCCCATCTTTGAAGCCGCGAGCAACCACCGCTACGACACGGCCGATTACACCAAGATCGACCCGATCCTGGGCACCGAGCAGGACTTTACCGAGCTGTGCCAGGCAGCCGAGAAGCTGGGCATCTCCATCATCCTGGACGGCGTGTTCAACCACACGGGCGACGACTCGATCTACTTCAACCGCTACGGCAACTATCCCGGCGTGGGCGCATGGCAAAGCGAAGATTCGCCGTGGCGCGACGCGTTTTATTTCCACGAGGACGGCTCGTATGACTGCTGGTGGGGTGTGGGTAACATGCCCGCCATCAATGAGAGCTCCGAGCTGGTTCGCGAGCGGATCCTGGGCAAGGACGGTATCATCCGTAAATGGCTGCGCGCCGGAGCCCATGGCTGGCGCCTGGATGTGGCCGACGAGCTTTCCGATGACTTCCTGGCCGAGATCAAAAAGGCCGTGCTCGCCGAGAAGCCCGACGCGCTGTTGCTCGGCGAGGTCTGGGAAGACGCCTCCAACAAGATTAGCTATGGCCATCTGCGTCGTTACCTGCAAGGATCCGAGCTTGACTCGGCTATGGATTATCCCTTCCGCGATATGGTCATCGGCTTTTTGATGGGCTATAAGAACGCCTACCAGGCAGCCGAGGATATCGAAACCCTGCGCGAGAATTATCCGCGCGAGGCCCTGTCCTGCGCGCTCAACCTGCTGTCGAGCCACGACCGCCCACGTATTATCTCAGTGCTCGGCGGCGGTCCCAACGAGTCGCAGCTACCCGAGTGCGAGCGCAGCAAGTGGCGCCTGGACGAGAACTCGATGGGCCTGGCCAAGAGCCGTTTTTGGCTTGCAACGCTCATGCAGATGACGTTCCCCGGCGTGCCTTCGATTTACTATGGTGACGAGTACGGCCTTGAGGGCCTGACCGATCCGGGCAATCGCCGCACGCTTCCCATGAAGGAAGACCTGCACGACTTCGATACACTCGCTATCTTTAAAAACGCCTCGGCCGTGCGCCGCGCCCTGCCGTTTATGGTTGACGGCGAGATCAAGGCCTTCGCGCTCAACGACGAGGTACTCGCCTACACGCGCACCGGTAAAGACGGTGAGGCCGCGACGGTTATCATCAACCGCAGCCTGCGCAATTCGCACTGCGTGACGATCCCGGCGCTCGGCGAATGTGCGAGCGACGTGATCAGCGGCCACGAGTGCGAAATCCACAACGGTACCGTCACACTCGATTTGTATCCGCTGGGGTCGTCGATCATCTATCACCACGCCGAGCAGCGTCTGCAAGAGCCGCTTGATCACGGCGCGGGCGTCGTGTGCCACATCACCTCGGTACCGACCGACGACGGCAAGCCAGGTACGATCGGCGCACCCACGCGTCGCTTTATCGACCATCTGGCCGCCATGGGCATGCGTTACTGGCAGGTCCTGCCCGTCAACCCGACGGATTTCTTCCGCTCCCCCTATGCCGGGCCCTCTGCTTTTGCGGGGAATATCGACCTACTGCCCGAGAGTCACGAGGAGTTGGCCGCCGACTTTGCTGTCTGGAAGACCAACGGCGGCGAGGATGCCGATCCGCTGTACACCGCGTTTAAACATCGCAATGCCGATTGGCTCGAGAAGTACTGCGTCTACATGGCCGTTAAGAAGTACTTTGAGAGTGAGTCGCGCCACGATTGGCCGGCGGATGTCGCGCGCTACAACGAGCATCTGATCGACGACAAGCGCTTCCACGACGAGGCCGAGCTTCAGGCGTACATGCAGTACCGCTTTGACCTGGCTTGGTGCGAGCTTATGAACTATGCGCACAAGAAGGGCATTGAGGTCATCGGCGATATCCCCATGTACGTGTCCGACGATTCGGCCGATGCGTGGAGCGAACCCGAGAACTTCTGGCTGTCCGATACCGGTAAGGCGATCGAGATCTCCGGTGCGCCGCCCGATAACTTTGCGCCCGAAGGCCAGGTGTGGGGCAACCCGACGTTCCGTTGGGACCACATGAAGCAGAACGGCTATAGCTGGTGGATGGATCGCCTGCGTCGTGCGTTCTCGCTCTACGACCGCGTGCGTCTTGATCACTTCCTGGGGTTCCACAGCTACTTTAGCATCCCCGCCGGCAAGGCCTGTGCCGACGGCCGCTGGCTTGCGGGACCTGGCAAGGACCTCTTCCAGACCGCCTATGACGAGCTGGGTCCGCTCAACTTTATCGCCGAGGACCTGGGCTATTTGACGCCCGGTGTTCGCGCCATGGCTTCGACCTGCGGTTTCCCCGGCATGGACGTACTGGAGTTTAGCGACTACGACGTCCGTTGCGGTGTGCATCCTACGCCCGGCAAGATCCTGTACACCTCGACGCATGATACGTCGACGCTGGCCGGTTGGTGTACGCGATCCTTTGCGGGCGGCGACGAGCCGAGCGGTGTTGAGGTGGCGGCCAAGCTGATGAGCGACGCGCTGGCAAGCGACGCTCCCCTGGTGATGATGCCGCTACAGGATATCCTGGGGCTGGGCGACGACGCGCGCATGAACGTTCCGGGCGTGGCCACGGGCAACTGGACCTGGCAGGCTGACGAGACCGATGTTGCGGCCGCCGAGGGCAAAACTGCGCAGCTCCTGCGCAACACCCATAGATTCTGGGGCGAAGCGTGATAAAACCCCCGATATAGGGTACAGTTACAGCTGTTTGAATTTTTGCGGGCAGAGCGATCTGCCCGCTTTGTGCTGAAAAGGAAGTATTATGGCGCGCTACGATTACAAGTGCTCGAGCTGCGGCAACGTGTTCGAGGTTGAGCATCCCATGTCCGAGACCCCCGAGGTCCTATGCCCGAGCTGCGGTGCCCCGGCGGCCAAGACGTTCTCGGCCAGCGGTATTAAGTTCGATGGCAGCGGTTTCTACAACACCGACCAGCGCAGCGGCGGCTCCAGCACCAGCGCCACAAGCGGCTGCTGCGCCAACTGCCCACATAACCACTAGAGACGAAGCAGTCCCGCGACCGACACCGATCGCGGGACTGCTTCTTTAGCTACCCAGGTTTCCTTATGAGTTGCGGTGAAATAAGGACTGTTTGGCGGGTAGAAGCCGCTATTCAATCCCTATTTCACCGCAACTTAGTTGTTACTTGTGGACCAGCCTGGCGCAGAAGTGGCCGTCATAGGAGTCGGCGTTTACCGGCACGCTTTGGAAAAGTCCACGGTCGTTTTGGCGTACGGAGACGAGCTTCTTAGCCTGGGCAAACTCGGGAAGCTGAAGGATCTGTGCCTCGGAGAGCGGTGCCAAGCTAAAGCCTGCGCCCTCGGGCGAAGCCAGGAAGGCATCCACAACCTGCGAGTTCTCTTCATCAAAGACCGAGCAGGTGGCATAGATAAGTTCACCGCCGGCAGCCACGCGCGCGGCTGCTTCCTTGAGCATCGTCAGCTGCAGGCGGGGCAGCTCAACCGTCACATCCTTTTCGGTCAGGCGCCACGGAATCTCGGGATGACGACGCATGGTCCCGGTGCCCGAGCATGGCGCATCGATAAACACCGTATCGAACAGAACGGGTTTACCAAGCATCGCATCGAACGACGTGAGGACCTCGTCAAGCTCGCAGGCATCGCCCGAAACCGTGCGAACACCCGTAATACCGGCCTTATGCAGGCGCGCGAGATTCTGATCGCACTTGCGATCGTGCAAATCGAGTGCGGTGTGTTGACGATCGTAGCCGGCACGCTTGGCCTGGCACATCATCACATAGGTCTTGGTGCCACGACCGGCGCCGATCTCTAGGCAACGCCCGGGACGGGTCGCCGCAGTAGCGATAAGCTGAGCGTTGAGGTCCGAGGCAACCGCGGCAGCACGTTCAAACACACCCGACGCAACGGTGGACTGCGCATCGACCGGCGCATGGCAGCCCGGGAACACAGGCGCCACAAGCTGCGATAGGTACGGATCAGGCTTGGTTGCAAAGGCATTCTCGTGCAAAGCAAGCGGCGCAGGTGCCAGATTGCCGGCAAAGCTGAGCGCGCCCTCGGGCGTATCGAATGACGCCATAATACGAGAGCAAAGCCAACGCGGCAGGCCCATCAGGCGCGACAGACGAACCAAGCGTCGCTTAGACTCATCCACATCGGACGCAGTAGCAAAGTCCTCAACATTGTCCGCAACCTTATGCAGTACAGCATTGGCCAAGCCAGCGGCGGACTTAGCACCGCTGCGCACCAGCTCAACACCCTGACTTACGGCAACGCGGCCAGGCGTATGCAGATAAAGCATCTCGAAGGCCGAGATGCGAAGCGCCATGCGAACACGCGGCGCAACCTTTTTAGGCTTATCAAGAAACTGATCGAGCAGCTCGTCCAAAATACCCTGCGTGGCGGCAACACCCAGCGCCAAGCGGGCGGCAAAAGCGGAATCGCGCTGGTCAATAGCCTTGGCCGATGCGCGAGAGGACAGCACGTCGCGCGCATACATGCCGCGGCGGTCGGCCTCCATCAACACATCGAGCGCGAGCTTGCGCGCGGGAGACAGCTTGCTCATGACAAAACACCCCACGAAAGATCGGCGCCCTGCAGGCCGGCTGCCCAAGCAGAAGCAGCCATAGCACGCTTGCCGTCGGGCTTAACCTCGAGCAACTCAACCGTGCCATCGGAAAGACCAAGGTAAACACGCTTAGCCTTGACGAGAACCTGACCCTCGCCAAGCGACACGTCAGCCGCCACAGCATCGAGCACGCGCACGGTCTTACCGGCAATCACGCAACGAGCAGGCGCGGTATCGGACGAAGCCAGCACATGACGCACGCAATCAAGCGCCGCCATCTGCGGATCCAAGCGCATCTCCTGCTTGGAAATCTTGGCAGCATGGGTGACGAGCGCCTCATCCTGTTCAGTCCACACGGCGGTGCCATCGGCAAGAGAAGGAAGCGTATCAGCCAGCAGTTTGCCGCCAAGCTCACCAAGCTCCATGGCCAGCGCCTCAGCATGCTTACCGGAAACCAACGTGGAAGCCTGAGCACAATAAGCACCAGTATCCACGCCGTGCCCAATGCGCATGATAGAAACGCCAGCAACCTCATCACCAGCGAGAATCGCACGCTGAATAGGAGCAGCCCCACGCCAACGAGGCAGCAGCGAAGCATGAACATTCACAATACCAAGCGGCGCCATATGCAGCACCTCATCGGGCAAAATGCAACCATAGGCAGCCACACAGAAAATATCAGCCTGGGCAGCCTGGAGCACCTCAACAACCTCAGGCGTCATACGATTAGCCTCAACAACCGGCAACCCCAGCTCAAGCGCCTTGGCCTTAACAGGAGAAGGCTCAAGCTTCTTACCACGCCCACGAACAGCATCAGGACGAGTAACAACAAGCGCAATCTCGTTCCCAGCCTCAACAAGCGAAGTCAACGAAGGCACAGCAAAATCAGGCGTACCCATAAACACAATACGCATAAAAGTTAGTCTCCTCTCAATAACGAGCCGAGACGGCTACAAAAGAAGCGTTCCAGGGCGCAAACGCACCCAGCCGCAAGAACAGTTCAACAAAGACAAATATACCCAAAAACAAAGAAAGAGCCGCATAAAAGCAGCCCTCCCAACAAAGCAATTATCAGCGAAGACGCCCCTCCCTGGCCCGACGGCACCCGGGCGAGACAAGCAGCGTCAACGTAGTCCCCGGGG
>UQKM01000030.1 GCA_900541685.1 uncultured Collinsella sp. | reverse complement strand
CGTTAAGTGGCCTTCTTTGCGTGCGGAACTCGCGATGAACTTCGTGCCCGCCGCCCGGGAGGGTGTCTCTTTATTGATAGAAGGCCTAATAAGCTGATGATTTCATGCCTGGATGTATACGGAGTGGGACGGGCTTTCCGGATGGGCGGGGTTTCGAAAAGTGTGTCCCAGAATCGGCGCTCAGAGTGGTCCCCACTTTCCGGTTGATGTCTTGTCCGGAAACTACGTCCCGGAATTAAGGCTTGGAATGGGATGCACTTTCCGCTTGAGAGCCTTAGCGGAAAGTGCGACCCGGAATTTACTTTTGAAGTGGGATGCGCTTTCCCGACAGGCCCTCAAGTGGAAACTGCGTCCCATTCCGAAGGCAGATTCCGGGATACACTTTCCGAATACAAAGAAGGCCACTTAATGTGGCCTTCAACTTATATATGTTGCGGATGCTTTCATGACAAGCCGCGCTTCAACACCGAGGCGTCTGCCCGGCGACGCGGAATGTAAGGTTCATCGCGAGTTCCGCACGAGCCGGAGAGCACTTAATGTGCTCTCCGTGCGAGCGGGACTGTCCGAGCAGGGAACCTTACGTTTCGCGCCGCCGGGCAGACGAACCAGTTAAGACGTGTCGCTATTTGATCTTGGTCGTACCCGGTGCCAGGTTGGGGTCGGTCTCGTTGGCCTCGGTCTGGAAGTGCTCGGTATACACGTTCTTGCCGTCGCGGAACATCTCGTAGTACTGCATCTTGGCGTAATCCTCGCGTGCCTTGGTGGCGGCCGCGGCAGCGGCGTCGTCACCGGTGACGTTGGAGGAGAGCGCCCAGCGCAGGCTGGCGTCCTCGTAGCCGACCGAGTTGATGGCGGGCAGCGACTCGCGCAGTGTCATGTGCGCCTTCTGGTAGTCGGTCAGCGGTGCGCCGATCAGCTGCATGAGCTGGGTGGACAGGTAGTTGGTGGACAGGTCGTCGACCTCGCTCGTCTGGTCACAACCGGCAACGTCGTAGTTAGCCCAAATGATGTAGTCGGTCTGCCACAGGCGCTCCTGATGCGTAGCGTCGTCCTCGCCGGTAAACCACTTGTCATTGAACTTGGACGGGAAGAACGGCTGATGGTCGCCCCAGAACACCACGACCACCTTGCGGTCGAGCTTGCTCAAGGCGTTGAGGAAGTAGCGCAGCGCCTGATCGGACTGCTCGATGCACGAGACATACTCGTCGACATCGGAGAGCGTGCCGTCCTCGACGGTCTTGGCGTCCAGGTCGGTCGTGTCGATGTTCAGGTGCATCTGCTTGTCGACCGGCAGCAGGCCCGTGTCGTAGCCCGAGTGGTTCTGCATGGTCACGTCGAAGATGAACTGCGGATCGGCGTTCTGGTCGAGCAGCTCAAGAATCTTGTCGTAGGTAGCTTGGTCGGTCACCATGCCGCGCAGGGTATCGGCGCCCTGGAAGTCGTTGATGGACAGGAACTGGTCAAAGCCAAAGTCCTTGTAGACGTTCTCGCGGTTCCAGTTGGTCGCGTGGTTGGGGTGCATGGCCGTGGTGGAATATCCGAGCGACTTGAACTGCTCTGCTAGGTTCCCAGTCGTTTCCATGTTGTAGATGGTGTAGGGGTACACGCCCGAGCCCAGGTTGGCCATGGAGTTGCCGGTCATAAACTCAAACTCGGTATTGGCGGTACCGCCGCCGTAGGCGCTCACATAGAGCTTGCCGCGGCTGAGGCAGTTGGACAGGCTCTTAAAGTACTGCGGGCCCTCGTAGCCGGCGCGCATGTTCTGGTAGATTGACAGATCCGAGAAGGTCTCGTTCATGATGGCGATGACCGTGGGCTTCTCGCTGTCGAACTGCTCCTGGGCGGCGGCGCGCTCGTCGCTCTTGGCCGCGTCGGACTTGTCGTAGGCCTTGGCGTACTTTTTGAGCGTGGCCTTGGCATCGTCGACGGAGTAGTCGGCGGGTTTGGGCGGCTTGATGGACTGTGCCGCACTAATAAAGGCGGGCAGGTAGCCCTCGCGCCAGTAGCTCTCGAGCGGGCGCCAGGTGTAGACGGTGATGCCGAGGGTGTTGTAGTAGTCGATGAGCGTGACATGCGCGGTCACGCCGCCCAGGCACAGCACCGCCACGAGCAGGTTGGTGAGCAGCATGCGCTTGGCGTTGGCGGCGCCCTTCTGACGGTGCGGCGCGATCAGGCCGGCGTACTCGCACAGCAGCATGGCGATGGCGGTAAAGCCCATGGACAGCACGCAGAACAGCGAGATCGAGAAGGTGTAGCCGTTGCCGGCGACCGCGGCGGCGGTGGAGATGGCCGAAAGGTCGCCCGGCTGGATGGGCATGGATTTAAACGTGATGACGAAGAACTCGGCAATGCCCAGGACAAAGAGGGCAAAGGCCAGGACCGCGGGAGCTGCGCCGTGGCGCTGGAATAGGAAGAACAGGCCGACCATGAGCACGGTGATGATGGCCCACTCGAGCAGGATGCACAGGGGGTAGACCCAGGTAAAGTCGTGGTTGGACGAGACCTCCATGCCCAGCAGCGCAAAGACGCCGGCGAGCAGCAGGCACAGGACGGCGGCGACGAGCGGTTTGCCCACAAAGGCGCCGCGCAGGCGGGCGAGCTTGCCAGTGGGGGCGGGCGCATCGGTGGCAGCGAACGCAAAGACGCGCGGTGCGATGCGGTCGCGGGCGATGCTGGCCCAAGCGCAGCCGGTGAGAATGGCGTTGGTCAGGATGAGCATCACAAAGGCGAGCGGCTCGTTTTGAGCGACGAGGCCAATGGCGCCCCAAATGGTCAAAAAGAGCTGGAACAGGCCAAAGGCGACGCTCCACCCAAGAGCGCTTTTGGCAACGGTGCCCGACTGAGCGCGAATGGCCTTGGCCTCGCGCAAGACAAGGTAGACGGTCGCCGCAAGACCGACGAGCGAGATGGCGGCAGCGAACATGCTGAGACTCCTCACAAACTAAAACCTACGAAAGCGGGGATTTACCCGATTGTTACCAAGATATGCGCAGCATTTGACGGCCGCGTACAACAACCAGCCATAATAACGCGCACGCGTGGCGGTGTGGCGCAATGTAGTGGCGACCTGCGCGATAATGGACGGGAATTACACGGAAACGTAAAGGCTTCTTAAAGAAATGGCGAGGGTAGGGCGATGAGCGAGCAGGTTTGCAAGGCGGACATGGGCGGCGACGGAGCTGCGGTCGTGGATACGTGCGGCTATCCGGTCGAGACTACGGGCAACGCGGTGCTGGACATCTTGGAGCATCGTTCGTCTACGCGTGCCTTCGCGCGTGACGACAACGACCGTCCCGTGGCGGTGACCGACGAGCAGCGGGCGGCGATTCTGCATGCGGCGAGTCGCGCGCCGTCGGCGGGCGCCATGATGATGTATTCCATCGTGAGCATTCGCGAGCAGGCCACGCTGGACCGTCTGGCCGACCTGTGCGACCACCAGCCCATGATCGCCAAGGCGCCCTGGGCACTTATATTTGTGGTCGATTATGCCAAGTGGATCGATCTGTTTGAGCACGTGGGCTGCTTTGAACCCGAGTTTGTCGAGCGCACGGGCAAGGCGCCCCGCCGCGCGCCGGGTTTGGGCGACTTTGCCATCGCGGCGCAGGATGCCGTGATCGCCGCGCAAAACGCCGTGGTTGCCGCCGAGGCCCTGGGGCTGGGGAGCTGCTACATCGGTGATATCGTCGAGAATGCCGAGGAAGTCGCCGAGCTGCTCGATCTGCCGCCCTATACCATGCCGCTGTCGATGCTTATTATCGGCACGCCTCGCAAGGAGCGTCCGGCCATTGCGCACCCCGTGGTGAACCTGGTGCACGAGGAGCGCTACTGCCGCGCCGATGCTGCGACTATGGACGCGCAGGTGGCCGAGATGGATGCGATGTTTCGCCCGCACGCCCGCGAGGTGGGGGAGCGCGTCGTCGACATCTACACCCGCAAACACACGAGCCCCTTTATAGCCGAGATGAGCCGCTCCATGGAGTGGTGGTTCAAAAACTGGCTCGGAAAATGACGAATGTGACAAAGGGGGCGTCCCTTTGTCACATTCCATATCGCCGCGGTAGCCTAAAGACTGTATAAATGTTTATCTAGCTGGGAAAACAGTGCATTAAAACATGGCCGATTACCTATAATCCTTTCGAACGTTAAAGTTGGGAGGAAACCGGCTTATGGAACAAAAGGCCAAGGAGGCAGCCTCGCACGCTGCGATTCCTGTGAGCATCTCGGCGATGCTCGTCACGCTGGGCGTGGTGTATGGCGATATCGGCACCAGCCCCATGTATGTAACCAAGGCGCTCGTTGCCGGCAACGGCGGCATCGGAAGCGTCACGCAGGAGTTCGTGCTCGGCGCGCTCTCCCTTGTCGTGTGGACGGTCACGCTGCTGACGACCGTCAAGTACGTGCTGATCTCGCTGCGCGCCGACAACCACGGCGAGGGCGGCATCTTTGCCCTGTACAGCCTAGTCAAGCGCTGCGGCAAGTGGCTCATCATCCCCGCCATGCTGGGCGGCGCGGCGCTCCTCGCCGACGGCATCCTGACGCCTGCCGTTACCGTCACCACGGCCATCGAGGGCCTGCGCACCATCCCGGCGGTCCATGCCGTGCTCGGTGACGACCAGGGTCGTGTCGTCGCCATCACGCTTGCCATCATCATCGCGCTCTTCTTGGTGCAGCGCATCGGCACGGCCAAGATCGGTCACGCCTTCGGTCCCATCATGACGCTGTGGTTTTTGTTCCTGGGCGGCACGGGCCTGTTCTTTGTCTGCCAGTATCCCGCGGTGCTGCTGTGCCTCAACCCGTTGCGTGGCATCGCTTTTCTGCTGAGCCCCAACAACCATGCGGGCATCATGATTTTGGGCAGCTGCTTCCTCGCTACCACCGGTGCCGAGGCGCTCTATTCCGACATGGGCCATGTGGGCCGCGGCAACATCTATGCCACCTGGCCGTTCGTTAAGTGCTGCCTGCTGCTGTCCTACATGGGCCAGGGCGCGTGGCTTATCAACAACGCCGGCAACCCGGAGCTCATGGGTATCGCCGACCTCAACCCCTTCTACCAGATGCTCGCCCCGGGTCTGCGCCCCTTTGCCGTCGGCCTTTCCACCGTCGCGGCCATCATCGCCTCGCAGGCGCTCATCACCGGCGCATTCTCGCTGGTGTCCGAGGCCAGCCGCCTGGACCTCATGCCGCATATGCAGGTCTTCTATCCTGCCGAGACCAAGGGCCAGCTCTACATCCCCATGGTCAACAACGTCATGCTCGTGGGCTGCGTCGTCGTGGTGCTGCTGTTCCAGAACTCGGCGCACATGGAGGCCGCGTACGGCCTGGCCATTACCCTGACCATGATGTGCACGACAATGCTGCTCTTCTTCTATCTGCACGTGGAGCTCAATCTCAAGGTCGCGCCGTGGATCTTTGCCGCCTTCTTCCTTTTGCTCGAGGGCTTCTTCTTTGTGAGCTCGCTCACCAAGTTCTTCCACGGCGGCTACTTCACCATCCTCATGGCTGCACTCATCATGGGCATTATGGTGTGCTGGTACAACGGCACGGCGGTCGAGCAACGTCAGTTTACGCTGCTGCCGCTGCGCAGCTATCTGCCGCAGCTCAAACGCCTGCGCGACGACGATCGCTACGAGCTCATGAGCGACAACATCGTGTACCTGACCAAGGACACCAACACCGACTATATCGACCGCGATATCGTCTACTCGATTTTGGATAAGCACCCCAAGCGCGCTCGCGCCTGGTGGTTCGTGAATGTCGAGACCATGGAGGAGCCGCATACCTTTGCCTACTCGGTCGAGACGTTCGGCACCGACTACGTATTCCGCGTGCATCTGTACCTGGGCTATAAGATCAACCAGCGCGTCAATGCTTACCTGCGCCAGGTTGTTCAGGACCTGGCTGCCAGCGGCGAGCTGCCGGCGCAGACGCATGACTACTCGGTCTACAAGGACCCGGGCAACATCGGTACGTTTAAGTTCGTCATGATCCGCAAGCTGCTGGCGCCCGAAAGCGACGTGGAGCCCAGCGAGCGTACGGCCATCACGCTCAAGTACATCATCCGCCGCGCCGCCGGCACGCCTGCGCGCTGGTACGGCCTGGAGAACTCAAACGTGAGCTTTGAGTACGTGCCGCTGTTCACCAAGTTTAAGGCCGTGAGCAAGATGCAGCGCCTGGCTCCCGACGAGCGTCCGTAGTCGACGTCTGCTGTTTGTCTAGCGACCGCAGGCTGCAAAGGCTATACACTTGAAACCACCACAAGGAGGCCACCACCGCAAAGGTGCCAGTCCCCTTTGTGGTGGTTTTTGTTTTTGAGAGAGGGGCGGGGCGCTGATGGACGTCCGTGCGGACGGCGATATTGCCGAGAACTTTTGGTGGCGGCGCACAACGCTGACGCGTCGCAGCCCTCTGTATGACGCCTGCGTATCGGCGGGGCTGCTGGCCGCGGCGACGATTGTGGGCGCGCTGCTCGACCATCCGGGACTCGCGCCGAGCATCATGATCGTCTATGTGTTCGCCGTGCAGCTGTGCGCATTCTTTACCTGGAGCCGCCTGTATTGCCTGCTGAGCTCGGCTGCTGCCGTGGCGCTCTACAACTATTTGTTTGTCGACCCGCGCTACTCGTTGTCGCTCATCGACCGCGTCTATCCCGGCATGTTCTTTATCATGTTTGTGGTCTCGCTCGTGTCGAGCTCGATTGCGCTGGCCCTGCGCCGCGCCTTGGCGCAGGCTGCCGCCAGCGACCGTCGCACGCAGATGGTGCTCGAGACCAACCGCATGCTGCAGCGGTGCGGCGATCAGCAACAGATTGTGCATGCTATGGCAACGCAACTGGCGCGTCTTTCGGACTGTCCGGTCGTGTGGTATAGCGCCGATGCCGACGACGATGACCTGCTGCCGCGCACGATGTACACGGCCGTGGGCGATGCCGCGCCGGTGCACGAGCTGGCGCCGCAGATGCCGCCACGGCTCTCGGCGTCCGCCTATGTGGGAACGCCGCTCGATGCCACCTATGGCGGCTCGGCGTTCTTTGGCATATACCTGACCGTGCACTCGGGCGACACCATGGTGCGCGCGGGTGATCCCGACTCGGTGGTGGGGGTGCTCGCCATTGTCGCCGAGCCCGATGCGCTGACGCCCGAGGAGCGGACGCTTGCCGATGCCATCGTGAGCGAAGGCGAGCTGGCGCTCGATCGCGCCCGCGCCATGGAGGCCCGCGAGGAAGCGGCGGTGCTCGCTAAAAACGAGCAGCTGCGCGCCAACTTGTTGCGCTCCATCTCGCACGATTTGCGCACGCCGCTTACCAGCATTTCGGGTAATGCCGACGTGCTGCTCGACCAGGGCTCGACCGGCACGGCCGTGCTCGACGACCAGACGCGCCGCGGCATGCTCCTATCCATTCGCTCGGATGCGCAATGGCTCAACGCTACCGTCGAGAATCTGCTCGCCATCACCAAGCTCGAGGGCGGCGGTATGCACCTGTCGACCACGCTCGAGCTTATGGACGATATCGTCGAGGAGGCGCTGCGCCACGTAAACCCGGCCGTGCACGAGCACGACCTCAAGGTGGTGGCGTGCGACGAGCCGGCGCTCGTCAACGTCGACGCGCGCCTGATGGTGCAGCTGGTGGTCAACCTGGTGAACAACGCCATCACCTATACGCCCTCGGATTCGCATATCGTGATCTCGATTGGCGTCGACGACGGATGCGTGGCGTGCTCGGTGGCCGATGACGGCCCGGGCATTGCGCCCGAGGACCGCGAGCGCATCTTTGAGTCGTTCTACACCGCCAACCATGGTCTGGCCGATAGCCAGCGCAGCGTGGGTCTGGGGCTTTCGCTTTGCCGCTCCATTGCGCTGGCACATGGCGGTAGCATAGGGGTTGCCGCGGCGGCCCCGCACGGCTCGGTCTTTACGATTGAGCTTCCCGCCGCCGACGTTTCGTTTGATAAGGAGTAGCGCTGTGCCGAACTCTGCCGTAAAACCGCTCATCTTGGTTGTTGAGGACGACCCCGCCGTCCGCAACCTTATCATCGCCGCGCTCGAGGCGCACGGCTTGCGCCATATGGCCGTGGAGACCGCCCATGCCGCCATCGCCGCCGCCTCGTCGCAGGCGCCGAGCATTGTGCTGCTCGACCTGGGCCTGCCCGATATGGACGGCGTCAAGGTGGTGGAGTCGGTGCGCGCGTGGTCGGGCATGCCGATTATCGTGGTCTCGGCGCGCAGCGAGGATGCGGACAAGACCCGTGCGCTCGATGCCGGCGCCGACGACTATCTGACCAAGCCGTTTTCGGTCGAGGAGCTGCTCGCGCGCATCCGCACGACGCTCAGACGCCTTTCGTATGCGCAGACGGGCGGCGTTGCCTCCGAGGGCTCGTTCGATACCGGTGAGCTGCATATCGATTTTGATGCCGGTATCGCCACGATGGACGGCGAGGAGCTGCACCTGACGCCGATCGAGTACAAGCTCTTGTGCCTGCTGGCGCACAACGCCGACAAGGTGCTGACGCACCAATATATCCTGCACGAGATTTGGGGCACGGCAACTAAGAGCGACCTGGCGAGCCTGCGTGTCTTTATGGGCACGTTGCGTAAGAAGATCGAGTCCGACCCCGCGCATCCGCGCTATATCCAGACGCACGTAGGCATTGGCTACCGCCTAGTCATCCAAGGCTAGATCGCCAACCACCATCCCAATATGAGTTGCGGTGAAATACGGTCTAAATTTGCCTAATTCCAGGCAAAACAGTCCGTATTCCACCGCAACTTTGTTATTTGCCCTTGGGCTTGCTGGCGTAGAACTTCTTCTTTTTGGGCTTGCCGGCGGGGGAGGGTTTGCCGGCAAAGTTGGACTTGTCGTTGCCGGCCTGCGCGTGCGCGGGTACTGCCGCACGGGGCTTGCGGGCCTCGGGGTTGCGCAGTTCCTCAACGCGCTCGGCAATCTCCTCAGCGCTAAAGCCGACCTCGGCCATGGCGTCCTCGATGGGCAGGCGGCGCACGATGTAGCAGTGGTGCACCTTCTGGTTGCGTGCGAAGTCCTCGGGGATGGTCTGCGCCGTAATGTCCTCCAGCACCACGCCCGCGCGTGCGAGCTTGCGCGTTTCGGGGCGGAAGCCTCGCAGGTTGCAGCTAAAGATGGCGTGGCCGCCCTGCGCGATCAGGCGCGATACGCCGGCCAACAGCTCAACATGGTCGCGCTGGACATCCCAGGTGCGGCGGCCCATCTTGGACGAGTTCGAGAACGTGGGCGGGTCGACAAAGATCAAGTCCCAGCGGTTGCGCGTCTGGCGCTGGTCGCGAATCCAGGCGAGCACGTCGTCGCGCACAAAATGATGCTGAGGCCCCACAAAGCCGTTCTGGCGCATGTTGCGCTCGGCCCAGTCCAGGTAGGTGTTGGAGAGGTCGACCGTCACGGTCTCCTCGACGCCGCCATCGGCCGCGTAGCAGGTGGCAGTGCCGGTGTAGGCAAACAGGTTGAGGAAGCGGCGCGCCTGCTTGGCGTGCTCGCGCACTAGGCTGCGGGTGACGCGGTGATCCAGGAAGATGCCCACATCCAGATAGTCGTCAAAGTTGACGGCAAAGGTGAGCCCGCCCTCTTCGATGAGCGGCAGACGACGGCGCGCGATATTGGCGCGCTCGCCCGAGCCGCCCATGCCGGCGCCCTGCTTGCCGTACTGCGAGCCGCCGCGCGAACGCATGCGGGCCTTGGCGTGCACGTGCTCGGCGGGAACATCTAGGATGCGCGGCGCGATGGCCAGAATGTCGAGCATACGGGCCTGGGCCAGTGCGGGGTCGATGGTCTTAGGTGCGGCGTATTCGGCGATGACGAGCCAACGGCCCGGCGTCTGCGGGCAACCCTCGTACAGATCGATGGCGGCGGAGTAGTCGGGCAGGTCGGCATCGTAGACACGGTAGCAGCTCACGCCCTCGCGCTTGGCCCACTTGCGGCGCAGACGGGCATTCTTGCGCAGGCGGTTGGCGAACTGCTCGGACTCGGGGACGAGCACGGGCAGCGGCTTGCCGTCGCCCAGGTCGAGCATGGCGGCAGGCTCGGGCATGGCGGAAGCTGCAGCTTCGTCTTGGGCATCTGCGATCTGCTCTTCGGCATCCGCGCTGGTCGCAGCCTCAAACGCTGCGGCGGCGTGGTCGAGCGAAGGCCAGACTTCGACGGTCGCCTCCTCGTTGTTGGGCATGACGGCGATTGAGCGCTCGGGCTCGGCGTGGAGTGCGCGGGCCAGCAATCCGTCGCGGGTGAGCGCGGCGACCGGCGCCGCGGCAAGCTCGGGCGCGCGGCGCAGCTCGCCGATGAGCGTCATGGCGTCGCGCATGAGCGAAAGCGGTGTCTCGGTCGTATCCGCGACCACGGCGGCACCGGCAACGGCGCCCGCATGGTCCAGTACGGTGGCGGACTTAGCGGCGCAAAAATCGACAAAGCGCTTGTAGCCGGCACATTTAACCATGCGCTCGGCGGTCTTGCGGGCGGCGGGGTCAACATCCACGGCAACGATGCGCGCCTGGCGCTCGCGTGCCGCCGTCTCGCGCTCGCGCGCCTCGGCACGCAGCTGCTCCCACAGGGCGGCGTCGTGCAACTGCCAGCCCTCAAAGCCCCAGTGCTCGCGGGCGGCGCCCGGAGCGCGGTCGGTTAGGATATTCACTGCCTCCAGCAGCAGGCCGCCGCCGGCGCACGAGGCGTCGACCAGTGTGGGCAGAGCTTCATTCTCGTAATCGTCGGCCGTCAGATCGCGCTCGCACAGTGCGGTCCAGCCGACCTGCGCCAGCACCAGGGCGGCGTAGTCGGGGCGCAGTACGTGCGCGCCCTCGCCGGCGCGGGTCGCTGCGGGCGGCAGGCGTTTGAACAGTGGGTCGCCCGAAAGGTCCAGGCTTATGCTCGCGCGGCGCTGGCGCAGTGAAAGCAACAGGTGAACGTCGGGGTCGGCGGCGTCGACATCGGCGCGACGGCCCGTGGTCTCGGCCAGACGGTCGCACAGCGCGTCCTTGGCGCGCAGGGCCGAGAAGCGCGTGTTGCGCAGCTGCTCGGTCACGCCGCGGGCGGTAATGGCGATGGTGGCGCCGGGGCGGACGATGCTCTCCCAGGCGATGTCGTAAACGCTATCGTACAGCTCGTCGGCATCCTGCGCCTCAAAGCGTCCAAGCACCACAAACACGCGGCTGGCCAGGCGCGACCACAGACAGGCGCGGTAGCCTTCTTCGAGCTCGCCCTCAAACGTAGCGCGGCCCTTCAGGCGGCGGACATGCGAAAGCCCGAGCCACTTGAGCTCGTCGGCGAGTGCGGATTCAAAGCCCTCGGGGCAGCTTGCATAAAATTCCATGGGTGACCTCTCTGGTTGCGTCGCTCCATTATATGATGGATGCTTCGTTTGCCATCGCCCTCGAAAGGAACCCATATGATTGATGCGTGCCCCTTGATTCCCATTTTCATTGCAACGGCCTCAGGACTCGGGGCCTCGCACAGGCTCCCGCCGCCTTACAGAACTGAAAGCTGGGCGTAGGGCAAATCTATGGCACGTGACCTGCGATTGCTCGGCCATAGATGGCGTAATCGAGGCTAAGGGAGTGCATCATGCGCAAGGGAAACGAGAGCTGGTTCTGGCACGCGAACGACATGGTGGTGACGGGCGACATGAACCCCGTGGTCCGCGTCCTGTGGGCCGCGCTCATCGTAGGCATCGGCGTCGCGACGATGGCCACGCTCTGGATCGTCACGAGGTAGCGCGCCACGAACGGATGACGAGGCACGCGGCGCATGCCACGCTGGCGGAACCCTAGCCTCGCTGCTGGACAATCTGTTCGATGAGCTTCGCGACGGAGTCCTCGGCTGCGTTCCCGATCAGGTGATGGGCCGCGGCCTTCGCCTCTGGCATCGCGCCCGCGACTGCGTAGGAGTTCGGCACCTTTTCGAGGAGCGTCACGTCGTTTTCCGAGTCTCCGATAAAAGCGACCTCGTCCAGCGTGACCCCAAGGCTGCCGAGAAGCGCGTCGAGTCCGTTTACCTTGCTCCAGCCAGCCGGAACAACATCGAGGAAGAATGGGACGGGCGAGGGGAAATCAAGTTCTGGGCAGGCTTCCTTGCATCGACTCCGAACGACTTCCGTCGGGGCGGAGCTGACGTTGACGAAGATGCCGGCGGTTATGACGTCACGGTTCGTGGGCACGTCTCCGAGCGCCATGTCTCTTCCGGAGTCCTTAACGACTTCCAGGGCGAATTCGTCGCCAGGCTCGACGGCGCAGAGGAACTGCTCGCAGCGCTTGCCTGTCTCATCGACATCGGCGACTAGCCAGAGTGACGTCCCCGCGTAGGGGCGTACAGCGCTATCGAGCTTGACGAGGGCCTCCGTCGAGAGCGTCTTTTTGAACACGAGTTCGCCGCTGGAGAAGACCTTCTTTCCGTTGGCCATGATGCCGGTCGAGAAACAGCGCGCGTCGCCGTCAAAGGCATCGGCCAGGTCGGCGTAGTCGCGCCCGCTTGCGGGGCCGAACGCGATGCCCGCATCGAGCGCCGAAAGAATCGCGCTGTGCGTGCGCTCCGATACGACCCTTGAGCCAAACGGCAACAGGGTCCCATCCATGTCTGCGAGGATGAGCTTTATCAAGGGGTCCTCCCGTTTCGGTCTGGGCATCGGTGCGCCGGCGTGCGTCGTCCTAGCTGTATTGCTTGTCTCCCATGAGATTCTTCGAGATGATCCTGTTAAACTCTACCGGGTCATCCCAGCAAGAGGTCAGGAAGAGGAACAGCAGCTCGATGACGAAGTTGATCGAGCTGTGCGAGAAGGCGATCTCGGTTCCGGTGATGGCCTGATCTCGCGAGATGGCTCGGATGATATGCGTGGCACGCTTCGCGAGCGGCGTATCCGGGTTGTCTGTGATCATGATGATGGGGGTGTTCGAATCCTCGGCAGAGTCGAATATGTTGACGAGGCGCTTCGAGTATCCGGACGTCGAAATGACGAGCAGAACGTCATTCTCCTTGAGGCTGGTTGCGACGGAGACCATGGCTTCGGTGGTACTGGGGCAAAACGCTCTGACTCCAACCTGCGAGAGCTTGAACGCCGCGTTTACGCCCATGTTAATCGAGTTGCCGACGCCCGCGATCAGGACGAGGTTGGCGTTGTGGAGCAGATTGACGACTGCCGAAAAGTCATCGGAGTCAATGAGCGAGGCGGTTTGGGAGAGCTCCTTGACCTTGTGAGACAGGACGTACTTGATGGAGCCCTCGACGTCGTCCAGAGTAATCCTGCCGTCCGTGGCCTTTTCTTCGCCGGATGCCCTGCTGATGGATATGCCGAGCGCCAGACGCATGTCCGAATAGGTTCGGTAGTCAAGCGTCCTTGCGAATCTCGAAACAGACGCCGGTGACGTACCGGTTTCTGCGGCGAGTTCGCGGACGGTCATCGTTGCGACATCCGACGGGTGGTCGAGCACATACGTTGCGATTGCCTTCTCCGAGGGGGATAGGCTGCTCATGACCGCGCAGATGTGGCTGAGCACATCCCCTGTCTTATCCATGGTTACTCCTTGGTCCTAGCTTGCTTTGTATCTTAGGTCAAGAGAGGTGAAAAATAAGCAAAATGTTTCATCAGCGGTGAAATAGCGTTTCACCGCTGATTTCCTACCGTTCACGGTAAATCGGTACTTCCTCGGCGCAATCTCAGCTTGAGCTGCTATCTTATGAGCCGTGAAACAACGGCACGAAAACGATGAAACAACAGAACATTGTTTCAACGCCTCGCAACTCCGTTTCACGCTAGATGGTGAATCACTTCGAAGCCCAGACAGGCACCCGGCGAGCAAGAAGGGAGAAGCACGATGCACAACGCCAAGACAAACGCAAGCATGACTTCGCTGTTCTTCGCGAACGTACTCTACTGGGTCTGCGCGGGTGTGTACTCGCCGTTTCTCTCCGCTCACTACACGAGCCTCGGCCTCAGCGCGGCCCAGACCGGCATTCTCCTCGCGGCGACCCCGGTGTGTGCGCTCGCCATCCAGCCGCTCTGGTCGACGATCGCCGACAAGCTCGGGCGCCGCCGCGCGGTCATCGTGGCCCTCTGCCTTGCGGCGGCGGTACTCGCTCCGCTGTATTACCTGGCGTCGACGTTCGTCCCGGTCCTTCTCGTAACCTTTGCATTCTCGGCGTTTTTCTCGGGGCTCCTGCCCCTGAGCGACTCCCTCGTCATCGAGCTCGCGGATCGCTCTGGCCTGGACTTTTCTCGCATTCGCATGGGTGGCACTATCGGCTATGCCATCGTCGTCCTGATCGTCGGTCGGCTGCTCGACATGGCTCCTCAAATCCAGTTCACGGTGGTCTCCGCCGCGCTGGTGGTCTTCGCGGCTCACATGTGGCGCCTCCCCGAGGCGGGAATTCGCGCCAATGCCGCGGACGATCCCAAGGTCTCCCACGGAAAGGGCCTCCTCTCGCTGTTCACCAGCAATGAGATCGCCTTCGTCTTGGTCTTCGCCTTCATCAGTTCGGCCGCGATTGGCTTCATCGGGGCGTTCTTGGGCCGCTACGCGGTCGAGCTTGGCGAGGGTCAGAACCTCGTGGGCGTCCTGAGTGCGGTCTCCGCTGCGAGCGAGATCCCCATCCTGCTCGTTTCCTCCAAGCTGGTCAGGCGCTTCGGCGAGATAAACCTCCTGATCTTTTCCTGCTTCATGGCGGCGCTCAGGCTCGTGCTTGTGGGCACCGGCATCGTCCCGGTCATGGTCTGCGGCCAGCTGCTGCAGAGCGTGAGTTACATGACCGTCTACTACTCCTGCGTTACCTACATTGCCAACCACACTTACGAGGATTGTCGCGCTCGAGGTCAGAGCGCCTTCGCGATGGTCCAGAGCGGTCTGTCCGTCGTGGTTGCGAACCTGTTTGGCGGTTGGGCGTGCGATGCGCTCGGCACGCACGCGGGTTTCCTGGCCTTCGCCCTCGCTTCAACGATTGCTGCAGTCGCTGCTCTTGTGGCGTACGTGCTATGGCGTCGAAGCGCGGCGCCGCAGCCTGAGGGCCAGGCGGCCGCATAGGCTCCACCGCGCCTCGCAAGCGCCTGCCTGCCTCGCGCTTCGCTTCGTGTTCAACCAGCTGACGAGCTGAGAACTGTCCGATCCAATGATTATTCAGGTGAAAGGAAGACAAAGATGTCACTCATCAAGGTCAACGAGCTTCTTCAACATGCGACCGAGCACCACTATGGCGTGCCCGCGATTAACGTCATCAATACGGAGACCATCCGTTATGCGATCCAGGCCGCCGAGGATGAGCACATGCCCATCATCATCCAGTACTGGCCTGGCTTCGAGGACCACTGCGCCCTCGACATCATCGCCTTCGCCGCCCGCTATTACGCCGAGCGCGCGAGCGTGCCCGTCGCCGTCCACCAGGATCACTCCGCTGGTTACGAGATCGCCGTCAAGGGCGTCAAGGCCGGCTTCCCATCCGTCATGGTCGACGGCTCCTCACTTCCCTATGAGGAGAACTTCCAGCTCACGAAGGACGTCGTCCAGGTCGCCAAGATCTTCGACGTCGACATCGAGGCCGAGCTCGGCCATGTCGGCAACGGCTCTGACGCCAACGACTTCGTGAACAGCGACCACTACACCGACCCGAACCTCGCCGAGGAGTTTGTCGAGGGCACCGGTTGCGGCTCGCTCGCCATCGCCGTCGGCAATGCCCACGGCCCCTATGTCAAGGTCCCGAACCTCGACATGGAGCGCATCAAGGCCTGCAGGGAGGCCGTCAGCGTCCCCCTCGTCATGCACGGATGCTCCGACATCCCCGACGAGCAGCTCCAGGAGGCCGTGAACCTCGGCATGAGTAAGTTCAACATCGCCACGGAGTACTTCCGTTCCATGTACCGCGCCTTCGAGAAGGACATCAACTCCGGTAAGAACGACGGCAACGGCATAGGCCTCCTGATGGACGCCGCCCCCGACATGCGCGCGTTCGTCGTCAGCAAGATCCAGCTTCTGAACCCCAACCACTATTCGCTCTAGGAGAGACTCGATGAAGAAAGTTCTTGTCGCGTCGCACGGCCACCTCGCAAGCGGAATCAGGAGCTCGATCGGAATCCTGACCGGCATGGCGGACATGGTGGAGGCAGTTGACTGCTACGTGGACGACTCCGATTTCACCCCTCGCATCCAGGCCTTTATTGACTCGGTGGGCCCTGAGGACGAGGCCATCATCTTCACCGACATCTACGGTGGTTCCGTCTTCCAGAAGGTCGTCCTTATGGAGCCGGAGAAGCGCGGGATCGTCCACGTCACCGGTATGAACCTCGGCCTCGTGATCGAGACGCTCCTCGGCGCCGAGCCGGTCACGGCAGATTCGATCAAACAGAGCGTCGAGCTGGCGAGGGCGACGATGCAGGTCGTCGAGCCTCCGAGCAAGGCCGCGGACAACGAGGAGTCCGAGGGAGACTTCTTTGATTAGAGAGTACTAACAAGTAGAGAGAGGAAGCAATGATTGTTCAGGTTCGAGTCGATGACCGTCTGATTCACGGACAGGTCGCCCTGGTGTGGACCAAGGAGCTCAACACCACCAGGATCATCGTCGCCAACAAGCACGCCGTGGAGAGCGACGCCCTTCGCATGACGCTTTCCATGGGTACGCCGGCGGGCCAGAAACTCCTCGTCAAGGACGTTCCGGATGCCTGCCGCATCGCGAACGATCCGCGCGCGGACTCCATGCGCATCTTCGCGCTCACCAACTGCGTGCGTGACGTGCTTGAGCTCGTTAAGGGCGCGCCGGGCAAGATTGAGGGCGTGAACGTTGCCAACGTCGGCCGCTTCGACAAGTCCGATCCGGATAGCAAGGTCGCCCTCAACTCCACGATCATGCTCAACCCGGATGAGCTCGAGGCCGCGAAGGAGCTTTGCGAGCAGGGTATTCCGGTTTTCCATCAGCTTATCCCGTCCAATCCCAAGACTCCTCTCAAGAGTCTGATCGAGGCGGCGGGGAAATAAGGGGATTTGGCCAGGCGGCCAAATGAAATGAAAGAAAGGAAGTCAAATGGTTGGGTTGGCAATAATGGCCTGGTTGACCGTGCTGATTTGCTACGGCGGCAACTGGGTTCTCGGTCAGTGCATGATCGAGCGTCCTCTCGTGGTAGGTCTCGTTGCGGGCCTCCTGATGGGCGACGTCAAGACCGGTGTCATCATCGGTGCCTCTCTCGAGGCGATCTTCATGGGCGCGGTTAACATTGGTGGCGCTATCTCCGCCGAGCCTGTTACCGCGACCGCCCTCGCCGTCGCCTTCACCGTTGGCGCTGGTATCGACCAGGGTGCCGCCATCACACTGGCCGTTCCCGTGGGCGTCGTCACCGCATTTCTCTCGATCTTCATGAACAACGTGTTCCTCGCGTTCTTCGCAGCCACCTTTGACAAGATGGCCGCCGAGGGCAACGAGAAGGGCCTCGCGCTTCAGCACTTCGTTCTCTGGTTCGTTAAGTACGCCGCCTTTGGCCTCATCGCCTTCCTCGGCGTTTACCTTGGCGCCGAGCCCGTTGCCGCCATTGTCAACCAGATTCCGGCCAATGTCATGAGCGGCCTCAACGCCGTGGGTGCCCTCCTGCCCGCCGTTGGTATGGCGCTCCTGCTCCAGATGCTGTGGAGCACCGAGCTCAGCATCTACTTCTTCTTGGGCTTTACGCTCTACCAGTACCTCGGCCTCCCGATGATCGCCATCGCAGTTCTCGGTGTCATCATCGCGGTTGCCTCCGCCCTCCGCGACAAGGAGATCTTCGATCTCACCAAGAAGGGAGTGGCCACCCAGGCCGTTTCCAGCGACTCTGTAACCAGCGACGAGGAGGATTTCTTCGCATGAGCAACCTGACCAAGAATGTGAGCCCTGAAGACAAGAAGATGCTCAACAGCATTTTCCTGCGCTCTTTCTCCGTGTTCGCCTCCTGCGCCGGCGGTTCCGTCAAGGCTGGCGCCGACGGCTGGCTGTACTCCGTCCAGCCCGCGCTTAACCGCTACTACTCCGATGACCCCGAGGCCCGTGCCGACGCCATGAAGCGTCACACGACTTGGTACAACATTACCCAGAACGTCGGCACGTTCGCCATGGGCCTCGTCGCCTCCATGGAGAGGGAGAACTCGCAGCACGAAGACTTCGACACCGAGTCCATCGACGGCATCAAGGTTTCCCTGATGGGCCCGATGTCCGGCATCGGTGACGCAATCTTCTGGGGCGTCCTGCGTGTCATCGCCGCTGGCATTGGCATCAACCTCGCCATGAGCGGCTCGCCCCTCGGCGCGATCATGTTCCTGCTGATCTACAACATCCCGTCGATCCTCTGCCGATACTTCATGACCTACCTCGGCTTCAGCATGGGCACCAACTTCATCTCCGAGATGTACGAGGGTGGTCTCATGAAGCTCATCACCAAGGCGACCTCCACGATCGGCCTGGTGATGATCGGCGCCATGACCGCGGCGAACGTCCAATTCAACACGATCCTGTCCATTCCGGTTCAGGACTCCGACCCCGTCATGATCCAGACCTACCTCGACTCGATCTTCAAGGGCATCGTGCCTCTGGGACTTACGCTCGTCGTCCTCTGGCTCCTGCGCAAGAAGAACGTGAACGTCAACATCATCCTGGTCGGCATCATGGTTCTGGCGCTCGTCCTCGGCCTCGTGGGCATCGTGTAAGGCGGTTTCCGGATCATCCGAAGCCTGTTCAAGGCAATTCCTGGCGGCACGCGATCGAGGACATTCGACGCGTGCCGCCCCATTAGAAGGAGAGAATATGCGCTACACGCACCTCAAGAACTCCGACGTTGACGTCTCCCAGCTCGCCGTGGGCACCTGGGCGATCGGCGGCGACTCCTTTGGTGAGAACGATGACGCCGCCAGCATGTCCGCCATCCGCACCATGCTCGATCACGGCGTCAACCTCATTGACACCGCGCCGTGCTATGGCAACGGCGCGTCCGAGAAGGTCGTCGGCAACGCGCTCAGGGGCGTCGACCGAGAGAGCTACCTGCTCTCGACCAAGGTTGGCCTGATCACCAGCGCCGCCGGCTATGACCGCGACTCTTCGTTCAAGAACATCATGAGGGAGGTCGAGAGCTCGCTGCGCAATCTCCGCACCGACTACATCGACTTCTACTTCGTGCACTGGCCCGACGCCAAGACCCCGTTCTCCGAGACGATGTGCGCCCTCCAGCTCCTCAAGGAGCAAGGCAAGATTCGCCACATCGGCGTCTCCAACTTCACGACCGAGATGATCGAGGAGTGCGAGAAGGTCGCTCAGGTCGACGTCCAGCAGCCGCCCTACTCCATGGTCGACCGCTCCTCCGAGGACCTTATCAAGTGGGGCTACGAGCGTGGCATCGACTCCTTCACCTATGGCTCCCTTGGCGCGGGCATCCTGTCGGGCAAGTTCCGCGAGCTGCCGAAGTTCGAGGAGGGCGATGTTCGTGGCGGCTTCTACGACTACTTCCAGGAGCCCAAGTTCTCGCGCGTCCAGGAGCTGCTCAAGGTCATGGACGAGATCGCCGAGGCTCATGACAAGCCCGTGGCACAGGTCGCCGTGAACTGGAGCACCCAGAAGGAGTACGTGGGCACCGCGCTCGTTGGCGTGCGCACGGACGCCCACGCGATTCAGAACTGCGAGACGTTCGAGTGGGAGCTTTCCGCCGATGAGATGGCCAAGCTTGACGCCAAGCTTGACGAGCTGAAGATCGGCTAGCCATGGGCACCGAGGAGAGGAAGTACCCCACTTCCGAGCTTGAAGTGCTTGAGCGTGGATCTAGGGAGGTCGTGGAGCCCAACGGGCTGAAGCTCCTGCTGAAGCCCGTGCCGGGAGACGAGCGCGAGCGCGTGCTCGATCCGCGCGTCTACGCGCGCGCCCATGCGAAGCTCGCCGCCGGCCCGGCGCCGGCGGGGCCGGTGGACGTGATCGCGTGGCGCTCCGCTCCCAACAAGGAGACCCATGTCGTGAGGGGCTCGAACGTCGCCAAGAAGACCGTCGTCATGAACTTTGGCGACAGGGGCATTCCCCTGCACGTCTTCACGCCCGAGGGCCACGGGTGCGGCTCCGCCGCGCTCGTGTTCATCCACGGCGGCGGCTTCATGGTGGGCAACATTGGCCAGTACGAGAACTGCCTGCGCGACATCGCGGAGCGAACGGACTGCGTCGCGATCTACCCGGAGTACCGCTTGTCTCCCGAGACGATGTTCCCCGGTGGTGTCGAGGACTGCGTGAAGACGCTCGACTGGCTTGTCGAGCATGCGGATGAGCTGGGTGTCGACGCGACGCGGGTCGCCGTGGCTGGCGACTCCGCGGGCGGAAGCCTGACCAACGCCGTCGTCCTCGACGGGTCCCATGCGGACAGGATCAAGCTCGTGGCCGAGCTGTATCCGCTCGTCGACGGCGGCCCTGTTCCGGAGGAATGGTCCTATGACCTCTATGAGATCGTGAACGACCAGAGGGCCGAGGCTCTGAGCAGGGTGGATCGCATCCGCAACGCCAACGACGACCTGCCAGTGATGTATACCAACGGCAATGCGGAGGAGATGCTCGACCCGAGGGTGTCTGCCCTGTTCGCGGAGGACGTGAGCGCGTTCCCCCGCACGGTCATCATCTCTTCCGAGTATGACTACCTGCGCTATCAGGACGAGCTATTCGCGAAGAGGCTGCAGGATGCGGGCGTTGACGTCACCGCGATTCGCTATCGCGGCTGCGACCACGGCTTCTTCGAGATGTACGGCGTGATGCCTCAGGCTGAGGACGTCTGCCGCGTCATCTCCGAGGAGCTTGCGAAGATCTAGGGGCTCGTCGCGGCGGCCTCCTGGACGAGTGGCGGTCCGGCGGGATGCTAGGTGCGTCCCGCCGGACCTTTGCGTTGACGGGCGCGTGCCGCTTGCCGGAGGGCGTGTGTGGGGTTCGCTTCGGCGGTGCCGGATTAACCGGGAGATGCGTTTACCGCCGCTCTTCCAAGTGAGCCCAGCAAACAAATCGCGAGCTGAGCCCCAAGGGCATCGACAAGGGCGTGGGCGTGGCGCGAGCGCTGGAATACCTGGGTCGCACCGGCAACGCGCGCACCTTTGGCTTTGGCGATTCCGGCAACGATCTGGGTATGCTCGCCGCCGTCGAGACGGCCGTGGCCATGGGCAACGCCATGCCCGAGGTCAAGGCAGTCGCCGACTACGTGACCGACGATGTCGCACACGATGGCACCGTCACAGCGATGCGCCATTTTGGGCTCTTCGGGGGTTTGTGTGGGTTAGCCGCCCGGTAAAAGTGCCCGCCTAGCA
>UQKM01000029.1 GCA_900541685.1 uncultured Collinsella sp. | reverse complement strand
CCCGAACACGCCGAGCGCCACGGCCAGCGCGGCGGCGCCGAGCGCCGCAAGGGCGAGCAGCTTCGCCGCGACGGCGCGTCCGCGCGAGGGGACCGCCGTAAGGTTGGCGAGGCGCCCGGCAGCGCGCTCCTCGTCCACGGCGAGCCCGCAGACGATGGCGGACATGAGCGGCATGAGGGCGCCGAGGAACTGGGCGTAGGCGTCCGCGCCCAGCGCCGGGTCCCATCGGGCTACTGAGAAGTACTCGCCGCAGGCAAGACCGGCTGCCAGGCCGCAGACGAGGTGCACCGCCGTGAGCGGGGAGCGTGCCAGGCGCAGGGCCTCGGAGAGCAGGGCCCGCGAGAGAGTCATGCGCGGCGTCGGGTCGGAGAGTCGCGTCACGGCCATCACCTCTCCTCGGAGCTCGCGAACCAGGCCGCGCCCGCCGCCGTGAGCGCGGCGAACGCGAGCGCGCTGACCGCAAGGCCCGCCAGCGTGAGCATGCCATCCGCCGCGAGCGCCCCGCCGAGCGCCATGTCCGCCGCGAGTGGCTCGCCGCTCGGCAGCACGGGGATGAAGCTCGTGGGGATGACCATGCTCGCCGACGGCGGAAAGAGCTGCGGCAACGGTACCAACGACCAGGCGAACCCACCCACGAGCTGCGCGACGAGCGGGCAGAAGATGCCCGCGAGCATGCCGAGCCGCACCGTGAGGAAGAGCCCTGCGGGGATCATCCACGCCGCGGTCACCGTGTTGACGAGCGCGCAGAGGAGCATCGTGAGCGTGCCCGCAGCCGTGAGGCCCTGCGAGGAGAGCGCCGATCCCGCGAGGTAGATGCCGAAGACCACGAGGTTCGAGAGCGTGCAGAGCGCGAGGCACCAGAGCGCCTTGGCCCACCAGACGCGTCCGAGCGGGAAGCCCAGGCCCAGAAGCCCCCGCATCCGCGTGCGAGCGTCCGCCCGCGCGACGCACGCCACCACGAGCGAGAGAGACACGGGCAGGAAGAGCGCGTACCAGTAGTTCCACGCGCTGAAGATCTGCACGCCCCGGTAGGGCATCGCGCCGAGCAGCGGCATAGGCAGCGCCATGAGCACGGCCAGGCGAACCGGTGCCGCGTGGCGCGACTTCAGGGCCTCGGCGCGCAGGGCCGCGAGCAGGCCGCCTTTCTCGCCCGTCATGCCGCCACCTCCCCGCGCGCTCGTCGCCCTTCCCGGCAGAAGCTCATGAAGAGTTCCTCGAGGTCCTGCCCGGGCCGAAGCGCATCCTCGTAGGCGAGGCGTCCCCCGCAGATGATGCCGATGGTGTCCGCCATCTGCTGCACCTCGGAGAGGATGTGGCTCGAGACGATCACCGTCGTACCCGCCGCCGCGAAGCCGCGGATCTGGTCGCGCAGCTCCTCGATGCCGATGGGGTCGAGGCCGTTGGTGGGCTCGTCGAGCACGAGCAGGCGTGGCCGGGCGATCAGCGCCAGCGCGAGCCCCAGGCGCTGCCGCATGCCCATCGAGAAGCGCCCGGCGCGCTTCTTCCCGGTGTCCGCGAGGTCCACGGCGGCGAGCACCTCATCTATGCGGCTCTCGGGAAGGCCCAGCAGCGTGGTGCGCACGCGCAGGTTCTCGCGCGCGGTGAGGTTGGGGTAGAGCGGCGCCTCCTCGATGAGGCTGCCGATTGCGTAGAGGTCCTCGCGGCGCCAGGCGTGCCCGGCAAAGAGAATCTCCCCGGCCGTCGGCCGCAGCATCCCGCAGATCATCTTGAGCGTTGTCGACTTGCCGGCGCCGTTGGGGCCGAGCAGCCCGTACACCTCGCCCTCGCGGATATGAAGGCTCACGTCGGCCACGGCGTCCTGCGCCTGGTCGCCGCGGCCGAAGCGCTTGGTGAGCCCGCGCGTCTCGAGCATGTAACCCATGGGTTTATCCTTTCTCTTCCGGGCGCGCGGGCCGAGCCACCGTGCCCGCGCGCCTTACCTTTCGGGTTCACCATCCATGGTGGGGCGCGTTTCTAACGAAACCGTAACGGCCGTTGGGTTCTTTTGGCGCCAACCCTTCTCGACCCGCACATCATGATTAATTTGCTTAAGGCAACAACTTTCCCGATCGATGTAATCACCGAATCAAAACGTGTACATAAGGCATCAAAGATGCCGAAAAATGTCATATTTGGAGGCTGATGTACGCAAATGCAGAATCCCGCACAACCCAGTAGCATCCTCCATATGTCTGGACTCTCTATGCTTACGCTGGATAGACATCGCCAGAACGGGTATAGTATCGAAAGTTTTGTCGTATACCAGCGGGGGAGTCCTGTGGGCATCAAGAAGAAGATCAAAAAGGAGCTTATCGGCACCTCCGATTACCCGTCGAATAAGATCTTTACGATCTCCAATTTCATCACCTTTACGCGCCTGATCCTCACGCTCGTCTTCCTGTACCTGTTTGTGACGGACAACAACCGTGTCGTCGCCATTGTCATCTATGCCATCGCGGCCTCCACCGACTGGATGGACGGTCAGATTGCCCGCATGACCAAAACGGTCTCATGGCTCGGCAAGGTTATGGATCCCATCTGTGACCGTGCGCTGCTGTTTACTGGCGTGCTGGGTCTCGTGGTCCGCGGCGAGCTTCCCATCTGGGTCTGCGTGCTCATTATCGGCCGCGATATCTACCTGGGCATTGGCACGCTCATCGTGCGTCACTACCACCGGCGCCCCATCGACGTCGTCTTTCCCGGCAAGATTGCCACGGCACTGCTCATGACCGGCTTCTCGCTCATGCTGCTTGGGTTCCCCGTCATCGACGGCTGGCATCTGCTGCCCGCCACGTTCACGGCATTCCCAGGCCTCAACGGCAGCTCGGTGCCCCTCGGCATCTTCTTTGTATACGGCGGCGTCATCTTCTCCATGCTCACCGCTGTCATCTATTCCATTAAGGGAGGGGTGGCCATTAAACAGGCCATCGCGCATCCCGAGGACGAGGACATCGACTTTCTTAACCCCGAAATCGAAGACTAAGTCGTTGGGGTATGATTACGTACAGTACATTTATTGCGGCGTGGCCGCGTTAGATAGGGGTTGTCATGGACAACAAGGTTAACAATATGCCTCAGAACGATAAGACTGCGGATGCTACCTGCGTTTTCCGTGTTCCTTCGAGCGATGTCACCGTTCCCGACCTCATGGCCAACGTGCACATCACTGCTCCCGTCTTGTCTATCGTCAAGGGACCGCAGACTGGCGCTGCCTTTGAGCTCGAAGACAACGTGACCACGATCGGCCGCGATCCCGCGAACGGTATCTTCCTCAACGACATGACCGTGTCGCGCAGCCACGCACGCATTATTCGTGAGGGCCTGGGCGCCCGTATTGAGGATCTGGGCTCGCTCAACGGTACCTGGGTCGACGGCGCCATCGTCAACGGTGCTCCGCTGCACGACGGCTCTTCCGTTCAGATCGGTACGTTCACGCTCATCTACCACGAGAGCACGCCGGAGCGCATCGAAACCGGTGAGTAGGTAATGGCCGAACGCAACTATCTGAGTATCGGCCAAGTCGTCAACCTTCTTCGAGGCGCATACCCCGATCTATCGAACTCAAAAATTAGATTTCTAGAAGATGAGGGGCTCATCACCCCTCATCGTACGCCTAAGGGGTATCGCCAGTACTCCAAGGAAGACGTTGACCGTCTCGAGGTTATCCTGCACCTGCAGAAGACCCGTTACATGCCGCTCAACGTCATTAAGCAGCGCTTGGAAAACGCAACGGACCTGTCCACGTTGGCTTACGAGGTGGGTCTTCTGTCCGATGTTCCGCTTAAGACGGAGCCCAAGGAGACCAAGCAAAAGCTGCATCCCATCGAGACCATTCCCGACATGCTCGGTGTTGAGATTTCGTTTATCCGCTCCCTTGCCGAGAACGATCTTATCCGCATCATCAAGAGCCCGCAGAACCGTGAGCTCGTCGATGGCCGAGATTTCCCGATTATCCGTTACTGCTCGGAGCTGTCGCGCTTCCACATTGAGCCGCGCAATCTGCGTCAGTACGTATCGTCGGCAAACCGCGAGTCTTCGATGTTTGAGCAGGTTCTCGTGAGCATGCTCGGCATGGATACTTCCGATGACGAGCGCGACGCCAAGCTCGAGCGTGCTTTTAAGAAGCTGCACGACCTCACCGAGGGTGTGCACACCGCGCTCCTTAAGAACCGTGTCTTTGAGTCGCTCAACGCCGTGGTCGAGGACGCTGACATCGATGCCCTCGATGAGGAGATCGCGCGTTCCGAATCCACCAAGGCTAAAAGCGATGGGGCAAGCGTCCCCGCGGTTACCGCGCACGACGAGTCGCTCGTGCAGCCGTCCAAGGTCGTCGTCCCCTCGCATAGCTCGTCTGCTAACACGGGCAAATAACCGCCGTTCACCCGGCAATCCATGAAAGGTCACCCATGTACGACTTCGAATCTCAAATCGTCGATATCCCCGACTATCCCGAGCCCGGAGTCGTCTTTAAGGACATCACGCCGCTCTTTGGCAATCCCGAGGCCCTGAAGGCCATGGTGGATGCCCTTGCCGAGCATTTTGCCGACATGGGCATTACCAAGGTCGTAGGACCCGAGGCCCGCGGCTTTATGGTCGGTGTGCCCGTGGCCGTCGCCCTGGGTGCCGGCTTTGTTCCCGCACGTAAGCCGGGTAAACTACCGCGCAAGACGGTAAGCGAGAGCTACGAGCTCGAGTATGGAACTGATTCTATCGAGATCCACGCCGATGCCATCAGCTCTAAAGATACCGTGTTGATTCTGGACGACTTGGTCGCGACGGGCGGAACCGTCGAGGCAACAGGTAAACTGGTGCGAGATATGGGCGCAAAGCTTGTGGGCTACGGTTGTATCCTTGAGCTTGCGTTTCTCAACCCGCGCAAGAAGCTCACGCCTTCTAACGAGGACGTTGATCTCTTTAGCCTGGTAACGGTGGACTAGCCGCTACCCTTAGATACCGGAAAGGAAGCTACATGCGCACAGCAAACACGCACAGAAACATGGCACGCTGCGCTGCTACGGCAACCCTCGCTTGTGTTTTGGGCCTGGGCCTCGTGGCTCCGGCCTACGCCGATACCGCATCCGACCTTGCCGCTGCCCGTACCAAGCTCGAGCAGATTGGCACCCAAACCCAGCAAATTCATGAAGAACTCTCCGCACAGACGCAGGAGCTTGATCAGACTGCAGGCGAGATCACGCAAAAGCAGCAAGAGATTTCCGAAGGTCAGGCAAAGCTCTCTAACTACGTTGCCGGTGAGTACAAGACCGGCGGCCTGAGTCTCCTTCAGGTCCTGACGGGCGTCGACGATCTGGGCGACATGCTCAACCGTCTCTTCTACTACGGCAAGGTGTCCGACAAGCAGGCCCAGACCATTCAGGAGGTCAAGGACCTTAAGCAGCAGCTCACCGATAAGCAAACCGAGCAGGAGAAGAACGTCGCCGCGACGCAGAAGAAGGTCGACGAGCTCAATGCCCAGCAAGCTGAGGCCCAGAGTGTCGTGAACTCTCTGGATTCTCAGCTGCAGGCCGAGCTTGCTGCCGAGGCCGAGGCCAACGCTGCGCTGCAGGCTGGCATTAATGCCAGCACCGCCGAAAAGGCCACGGTGAGCAACGATACCGCCGGTACGACCGAGAACACTCCCGCGCCCACTCCTGCTCCCGCGCCGCAGCCTTCGACGCCCACTCCTGCTCCTACGCCGCAGCCCTCGACGCCCGCTCCGGCTCCGACGCCTTCCGCACCGAGCCAGTCCGTTGACGGTGGTACCGTTGTTTCGCGCGCCTACAGCAAGCTCGGATACGCTTACTCTTGGGGCGGCATTGGACCGAACAGCTTTGACTGCTCCGGCTTTGTAAGCTATTGCCTCACGGGCCGCTACTGCCGTCTGGGCACCACCGGCACTTTCATGGGTTGGACCCGTGTGTCCGATCCGCAACCCGGCGATGTTGTGGTTAACTCCTACCATACCGGCATCTATATCGGTAATGGCCAGATGATCCATGCTTCCGACTACAAAACGGGCGTTATCATCAGCTCCGTCGCAGCCGGTATGAACAACAACTACATCTTCGTACGCTACTAATTTATTGCTACAGCGAACGAACGTGGGCCTCGCGATCTTGAGTCACGAGGCCCATTCTTTTTGAGCCTACCGTTTGCCTTATGATTAGGATGGCTATCTAGTATTCAAAACTAGATAGCCATCCAATCAATCAAAAAGATGGCTATAATTGTTGGGGAACAATTAGAAAGGACCCTCAATGAGCTGGGCACTTATCTCCGATTCGAGCTGCAATCTTCGCGATTGGCAACCAACCGCACCTCATACCACCTTTGCATTTGCACCCCTTAAGATCCGAGTGGGGGAGCGCGAATTTGTCGACGATCTCTCGCTCGATGTTCACGAGCTCAATTGCGCCGTGCAGGCGGAGTCGAGCGCTTCTTCGAGCGCCTGTCCAAGCGTAGGGGAGTGGGCTGAACTTTTTAAGCTTGCCGACAAGACGATCTGCATGCCCATCTCGGAGGGCGTATCGGGAAGCTACAATGCCGCGGCCACCGCACGTGACATGGTGCTTGCCGAGGAGCCCAACCGCCAGATTCATTTGGTCAACTCACGAGCCGCAGGTGGCAAAATGGATCTGATCTTCCTGCTGTTCGACCGCTATCTTGCAAGCAACCCGGATACCTCCTTTGAGGACGCCTGCGCCTACTTCGATAGCTTGGAGCAGAACAGCAAGATCCTCTTTAGTTTGTGCAATTACGAAAATCTCGCCAAGGCCGGACGTATCCCTAAGGCGGCCGGAGTTATTGCCAACAAGCTCAATATCCGCATTTTGGGCACGGCGAGCGAAGCGGGCAAAATTGAACTCGTTGGGCACACGCGTGGCGAAAAGAAGATGCTCACCAAGATTGTCGATACTATGGAGGCCGAAGGCTTTACCGGCGGCGAGGTCATCATCGATCACGTTGAGAACGAAGCTGGAGCCCAGGCGCTTGCTGACCGCATAGTCGAGCATTGGCCCGGCTCAAAGACGATTATCATGCCCTGCAACGGGCTAGATTCATACTATGCCGAGATGCACGGCCTCATCATCGGCTACGGCATGGGCGTGGCTTCGGGCCGATAATGTCCAACTAGACAAACATACGGGCGGGATAAGGGGCCAGCGGCTCTTTATCCCGCCCGTCTTATACCTCGGTTAGCTATTAAACCCATTGAACTTGAGATAGCTCATCAAGTACGCCTTCGATACGAAAGACGAAACCGCACTGCGTACGAGCAGCGATTCGCGCGTAACCTGATGTGCGGTATCGGGCACGGGAGTCTGCTCGACGGAAAACGCCGCACGAATCGATGCCTCAAGTTGATCGACTACATAATCGAAGGCCGTCGGAGCATCGTAGCTCAAGCGCTGAATATTAAAGAGCGCCTGAACCGCAGCGATGGGCAGCACCTGCTTAAAGATGCAAATGGCGATGAGACGCGCAATCTGCTCACGGCCATACTGCTTTTTAACCGGAGCAGGGACGAGGCCGACCTTCACGTAGTTATTGATCATCGATGGCGTGATAACTGGCTGCTCAACGCAAATCGAAAGCGGCTCCATCCACAGCGCAACATATTCAATAACCTGATCGCGATAGAGCGTTACGTTGGGCAGCTGGTCATAGCGTGGCAGGCTCAACGCGTTGAGTTTACCCACCATATCGGACTGAATAAATGCATCCGGCAGCACCGTCGGCTGAATATCCTCGGGCTTAATGCTGACCGATGTATCAGACATCGGGATAACATGTTTGACGTAGTTCATAGGGGTCCTCCGTTCATTTTCTATATTGTATTCTAGGTTATCTAGTTTTGCATACCACATAACCGCCAAGTAAAAGTGGTTGGACTGTACATTGATGCACCGTCCAACCACTATATTTAAAGATATCAACCTTACATAAGATATATTATCGTACTTATCCGCGTAGGAAAGTGTATGCGCTAGTTGCCGCTATGGCTCCGTCCGAAACAGCGGTCACAACCTGACGCAAACGCTTGGAACGGATATCACCGGCTGCAAATAAGCCGGGCGTACGGGTGGCCATCGAATCGTCGGTGACAATGCCGCCGTCGGGAGCCAGATCGACGAGATGCTCAATAATCTCGGTATGTGGCTGGGTCCCCGTAAAGACAAAAATGCCAAACGAGCCAGGTTTAAAGGTCTCGGCATACGTCTTGCCGCTCGCATTATCCTTAAACGTAATTGTCGTGGGCATCGCTTCACCAGAAAGCTCAACAATACTAGTTTGGTACCTAACTGAAATATTGTCCTTAGCAAGCACCTTATTCACAACGCCCTCGGGTGCACGGAACTGATCGCGACGCAGCACGATGGTCACGCTGCTGGCAATGTCGGACAGGAACAGCGCCTCCTCGCATGCCGAATTGCCGCCTCCGATAACAAAGACCTGCTTGCCGCGGAAGAACATGCCGTCACATGTTGCGCAATACGAAACGCCACGACCGCGATACTTATCCTCTCCAACAAAACCCGCAGGACGCGGCGTGGCGCCCATGCACGCAATGACGCTCTTGGCCGCTGTGTCGCCCATATCATGATGAATGATAAAGTGAGCCGCATCGGCATCGTAATCGACGCCTGTCACCATACTCCATTCAACCTGAGCCCCCAAGCCTTCAGCATGCTGTTGGAACCGCTCACCAAGTTCAGCACCGCTCAGCAGTGGAATGCCAGGATAATTCTCAATCTCGTTGGATGTGGCGATCTGTCCGCCCGACATGCCCTGCTCAAGGACAGTCGTCGTCAGGTTGGCGCGCGCCGCATAAATGGCGGCAGCATAACCCGCGGGACCGCCACCGATAATCGCAACATCGATCGTCTGGTCGGTAGCCATGAAAAGTCCTCTCGTCGAAACGTTGTCGTTCTTTGCGCTCATACCCAAATTTACGTGAACGTGACACTCATGCACTACAATGATAAATCCGTGTTACAACGTCGAAGGGGAGTTATCGATGGATCAGACGCAGACGAGCGACGACGCTCCCCTGCCCATGCACAGCACTCCCCAATCGGAGCAAACCACGCTCTTGGCTCAGCAAAAACCTCTTGTGACCATCGTGCACGCTTCGGTCGGATCGGGCCACAAGGCCGCCGCAAATGCGATTGCGCAGGCATTCGACCTCATCCGCGGCACCAATGGCATCCCCCAGGATGTTGAGATTGAAGTGCTCGATATCCTTGATTTTGGACGTATTAAATTCGACGGCAATAAAACCGCGGCTTCTTTTACGGGAGCCACGCGCCCCATTTACGACCTGACCTGGCGATATACGCTTACGGGACATCTTCTCTGGGGCGGCGGCACGGCATGGTCGCGAATTATGTTCCCCGCCTTCAACGAATATATTCGCAGCCGCAGGCCCATAGCCGTGGTCGCAACACACATCACAGCAGCCAATGTTGCCGTGGGCGCCCGCGTAATTACGGGTATCGATTATCCGGTCATTTGCGTACCGACCGACTACGAAGTCGAGGGCTGGTGGCCCCACAAGGACACCGATCTATTCTGTGTTGCCAACGAATTTATGGCCGAAACGCTGCGTCCGCGCAAGGTGCCCGAGGCAAAGATTCGCATTACCGGCATTCCTATTCGCGCGGGATTCGACATGGATTACGATCGCGAGGAAGAGCTAGCCAAGTTCAACCTCCCCACCGACAAGACCGTCGTGTTGGTAATGGCCGGTGCCAGTTTGCCTCAGCCTTACGTCCGCTTTCGAGCGGCGATGGACCAGACCCTCCCCTTCCTACGAAGCTTCGAAGACATGCACTTTGTCTTTTTGCCCGGCAAAGACATGGAGTATGCCACCCGGCTGAAGACGCTCTTCGATGCCATGAAGCTCGAGAACGTCACGGTGTTGGACTATGTCGACGATATGGCGGCCCTCATGCACGGCTGCGACCTGGCAATCCTCAAATCGGGCGGACTCACGGTCACCGAGTGCCTCTGCGCACATCTGCCGATGATCCTGCTGGGCAAGTCCTATGGCCAGGAAAAGGCCAACACCACTATGCTCACCGGCATGGGCGCCAGCATGCACGTCACCACGGCACGAGAGCTCATCGTGACGTTGCGCCATCTCCATGATCATCCCGAGTCGCTCAAGGCATTGCTCATCAATGGCGAAGTACTGCGCCGTCCCCGCGCAGCCGAGGACATTGCCATCGCCACCATGGAATTCGTAGGCAAACCCCAAAAGCGCAAACGAGCCTTCTGCCGCTTCTACTGGGGCGGAAAACCCGCGCATATCAGGTAGGACGGACTGTCCGCTCTCCCGTGGGAGGGCCCTATATATCATCCCGTGCTCAAACATTCTCGCGTTGCTGCGAAACTGCGCGCGGGACGATATATAGGGCCCTCCCACGGGAGAGCTGCGTTTACGCGCTAGCGGCTAATCCCAGATTCCCCACCACTAGAACCTGCAAAGGCGAAACCGGAAATTCTAAATACAGACAGCCAATGCGACAAAGGGATTGTTCCTTTGTCGCATTGGCTTACTAGAATGTAATTATTTTTTTCAAGCGAGTAGCCGCCCGCCTGCCTCTCACACATATCGTTCCACGCGCAGTTTCGCAGCGAGCGAAGCGAAGCGAGAATGTTTGAGCATGGAATGATATGTGTGGGCCCCGGGTGAGAGGCCGACCCTACATGTTGAAAATGATTAAGCGATGCCGCTGGAGCCGAAGCCTCCTTTGCCTCGATCGGTTTCGTCTAGCTCTTCTACCTCTATGAGGTTGACCGTGGGGACTTCTTGGATGACAAGTTGGGCGATGCGGTCGCCTTTGTTGATTTGGATGTTGTTCGTGGGGTCCAGGTTGATGAGGATGACTTTGAGCTCTCCTCGGTAGTGGGCATCGATGAGGCCCGGCGTGTTGACTATAGACAGGCCTTGCTTGATGGCCAGGCCACTGCGGGGCTGGACGAAGCCGGCATAGCCGTCGGGCAGGGCGATAGCTAGGCCCGTGGAGACCAGACGACGCTCAAAGGGCTTCAGAATGCAATCCTCGTTGGAACGCAGGTCCAGGCCGGCATCCGTAGGATGGGCGTATTTGGGAAGCTCGACGGCTGGGTCGAGACGCTTAATGTTAACGGTAATGTTGGACATGAAATCACCTTAGCTTGTCGAGCTCTTGCAAAAACTCATCGACGTCTTTGAAATCGCGATAGACCGAGGCAAAGCGGATGTAGGCAACTTTATCGATCTTGGCCAACCGCTTAAGAACCATATCGCCCAACTCATGAGACGTAACGGCCGTGAGCGTACGGGAGCGAAGCTCGACCTCAATATCGTCAATGATCTCGTTGAGCTTTTTAGCGTCGATATCTCGCTTGATCGTGGCGCGCATCAAACCGACCAGCAGCTTATTGCGATCGAACCGTTGCTTGGTTCCGTCTGACTTAATGACCTCGATAGGGTCTTCACAACGCTCAAATGTCGTAAAGCGATAATTGCATGAGCAGCATTCGCGACGGCGCTTGATGGTGTTATTAGATTCCTGCAAGCGGGAATCAACGACGCGAGTATGTGCCTTGCCGCATTTGGGACAGCGCATGGTACCTCCTCTAAAACGATTACAAGGGTACCATGCGACGGTACATAAATCTTAGGAACGTGCGGGAACTTTAAGATGCGCACCGGCATCGAGCGAGCCATGCTCCAGGTGATTGACGTTGCGGATCATATCAGAGGTTTCCTGTGTGGAAAGGCCCTCAATCGGATGCTCCTGGGCAAGCGACCACAAGGAATCGCCTGGCTGAACACGGACGGTCTCGTAGGTAACGTTGGATACCGACTCGGCATATGCGGCGTGACGTGCGCTGAAGATCGAGGTGGCAAGTACAAAGAAGAGCGTGAGCGCAACGGCAAGAGCGACAATCGTCGAGGCCTTTAGGGCAACAGGAGCCGAAGTCGTGGCGACGCACCGGCTGCGGACGGGCTTACCAGGCAATGTTTGGAAACCAGATCGGCCGCCTTTGACAACCGTGAAAACCGGCGCAGTAGGCGTCTCGAGCTTAAGGGCGAGGTTTCCCTGGACCATATCCGTTGCGTTCATCATGTTCTCCTCTCGCGTGTTTTGCTGAGAACAGTTTTATCAAGCCGCGCGGACAAAAAACGTCTAGCGCGAGAACGAATGTTCGGTTATTATTATCTTCGAACAGTTGTTCCTGTCAAGCAAAATCGAACATTTGTTTGACATTGGCAGAGAGGATCCTCTGATGGCTCGCAAAATTACCAAGCGTCAGCAGCAGATTTACGACTTCATCAAGGAATATCAGCAGGAGAAGGGCTATCCGCCCAGTGTGCGCGAGATGGCATCTGCCGTAGGCCTCTCCTCCCCCAGCACGGTGCACGCTCACCTCTCTGCCCTGGAGGCTCGAGGGCTGCTCAAGCGCGATGCCACCAAGCCTCGCGCCCTAGAGCTCTTTGATGAGGACGGATCTTCTGTCTCGATTTCCAAATCCGATGAACCCACAGCGCCCCGCGGAACGGTCTCGCTGCCGCTTGTCGGTCGCGTCGCGGCCGGGATTCCCATTCTGGCCGAGCAAAATATCGAGGACACCTTTACCATCCCGACCGAAATCGCCACAGACCAGGGCTCCTTTATCCTTGAGGTGCATGGGAGTTCAATGATCAACGTCGGTATCTTCAATGGTGACTACATTATCGTTCGCGAGCAAAAGAGCGCCATGAACGGCGAAATCGTCGTGGCCATGATCGATGGCTCGGCGACCGTCAAGACGTTCTACAAGGAGCAGGGGCGCGTGCGACTGCAGCCCGAGAACGACACCATGGAGCCCATCTATGCGACGAACCCCGTTATTTTGGGTAAGGTTGTCGGTTTAATGCGCCGGTTCTCGTAATGCAAAAACGCATCACCATATTTGATACCGTCCGCGGGTTTACGATGCTGTCGATGGCAGGTTTTCACGCCTGCTACGATTTGGCCTACCTATATGGATGGGATATGCCATGGTTTACCGAAACGGTTTTCCAGGATATCTGGCGCGCTAGTATCAGCTGGGTATTTTTGTTTATCGCCGGTTGGATGTGCACGCTCTCGCGCAATAACGTTAAGCGCGCCCTCAAATACGCGACCGCAGCCTTGATCGTATGGATTGCAACTACACTGGTATCAGTCGACGATTCGGTAAACTTTGGCATCATTTATTGCATGGCGGCGTGCACTGCGGTAGTTGCACTCACCCGTCCGTTACTCCAAAAATTACCGGGTTCATGGGGCATCGCGGCGTGCCTTGTTCTTTTTGCCCTCACCTGGGGCATTCCAAAAGCGGTCTACCCACTCCCCTACCTGGCATGGCTTGGATTCCCGAGCCCGGATTTTGTTTCGGGAGACTACTATCCGCTCATTCCGTTTATCTTTATGTACCTTACCGGCTTTTTTGCTGCCCGGGCAGCACAAGCATCAAGCCTCGAAGCGCCAGCATGGGCATACGCCAATCCCGTCCCGGCGATCGCAGTCCTCGGTCGGCATGCCTTACCGTTCTACCTGCTCCATCAGCCTGTCATCCTAGGCGTACTAGAACTCGTTTATTCCGTACGATAGCGCTCAAGACGCGGGGCGATTCGGGCCGGCAACTTCGCCACAATGCGAACGCCGTCCTCGAGATATTCCTCATGCAGAAGGGTTCCCTGCTCATGCACCAGCGTGATGAGGGCGCCCTCGCGATACGGGATATCAGCAGAGAGCAACACATCGGTGGCAGCCGCCTCACGGGCAATACGGTCGACGAGATCGTCAAGCCCCTCACCCGTCTGGGCCGAGAACAGCACGGCCTCGGGATAGCGACGATGGAAACTCAATCGATCGACGCTATCGAGTAGGTCGATTTTATTGAACACCGTAAGCGTCAAACGCTCGCCGGCACCAATCTCGTCAAGAACGCGATCGACTGCCTCGAGCTGGCGCTCGTAATCCTCGTCAGAGGCATCCACAACTTTAAGGATCAGGTCGGCACCAAGGACCTCAGACAGCGTGGACTTAAAGGCATCAACGAGACCATGCGGTAGCTTTTGAATAAAGCCAACGGTATCGGTAATGGTCATGCCACGACCACCGGGCAAGCGATACGAGCGCGTCGTCGGATCGAGCGTGGCAAACAATTTATCCTGTGAAAGCACCGTAGACCCGGTCAGACGATTGAGCAACGTCGACTTACCGGCATTGGTATAACCGGCTAAGGCAACGCGAAACGCCGGCGACTCGATACGGCTCTTTGACTGGACATCGCGACGCTGTTCAACCTGCTTAAGCTCGCGACGAAGCGCGGCAATCTTGTTGCGAATCAAACGTCGGTCAACCTCGAGCTGGCTTTCACCCTGGCCAAAGCGCGAACCAATGCCACCGCGTGTCTGCTCTTTAGCAAGATGACTCCACATACCGCGCAAACGGGGCAACAGATACTGCAATTGGGCTAGCTGCACCTGCAGGCGGCCCTCACGGGTCTGAGCGTGCAGGCCAAAGATATCGAGAATCAACGCCGTACGGTCGATAATTTTAACCGGTTCGCCCACGGCTTTCTCCAGATAAGACTGCTGCGAGGGCGTTAAATCGTCATCGAAGATAACGACATCAGCATCCATTCGATGTACGAGCCCGCAAAGCTCCTCAACCTTACCGGAGCCAATAAACGATTTTGGATACGGCTTAACCAGACGCTGTGACAAACGCGCCACGCACTGGGCGCCAGCTGTATGGGCCAGACGCTCAAGCTCGTCAAGCGAACGATCGAGCGGCCAGGCGTTATCGCGCCACTCAACTCCGACAAGAACGGCACGTTCGGGCTCAGGCGCCGTGGGAACGAGGGAAAACCGAGCCATTAGGCCACCTCGATACGGTGAAGGATATCCTCAACGACCTCATCGATCGTAAACTCGTCCATATCGAACCACACGATGCGGTCATCGCGTTTAAACCACGAAAGCTGACGCTTGGCATAGCGACGCGAACGCATCTTGATGAGTTCGCGAGCCTCATCCATAGAAATCACGCCGTCAAAGGCATCGATAATCTCTTTATAGCCAATCGCCTGCATCGAAGTCAGGGCATCTCCCAGCCCCTGGTCCATAAGACCGCGAACCTCATCAACTAGACCCTGCTCAAACATCAAATCGACGCGTAGGTTAATACGCTCGTAAAGCGCCTCGCGATTACGCAACAATCCAAACCACAGAGCGTGATAATGCTCGCGCGGAACACTAAACTGCGACTTTTGCTGCGCGTAGGATACGCCATCATCATGCATTTCGAGCGCGCGAATCACACGACGAATATTATGGGGGTGGATGACCGCAGCGGACTCGGGGTCACGCTCGGCAAGCAACGCGTGCAGCGCTTCCTCGCCTATGCGCTCGGCAAGCTCCTGATACCCTGCGCGGCGATCGTCCTCAAGCTCGCCCGAGGGAAAATCCATCTCATCCAGGGCGGCCTTGAGATACAGGCCTGTACCCCCGCAAAACACCGGTAGGCGGCCCTCGCCCAGCAAGCGCTCAACATGTACACGAGCGTCTGCCTGATACAGCGCCGCAGAATATGCAAAGCCCGGTTCAACAATATCGACCAGGCGTAGCGGCACCGTGCATTCCTCGGGTGCCATCTTGGCAGTACCGATATCCATGCCTCGATAGATTTGCATCGCATCACACGACAGCACTTCCGACGAAAGGCGAGCCGCCAAACGATCTGCGGCATCACTTTTGCCAACCGCGGTCGGACCGACAATCGCAACGGCGGAAAGGCCTGCCCCGGGAGAAATCATTAGCGCGGCTCGCCCACAACGGATCCGGACAGATACCACGTCTTGGCAACGTCGATGTCAACATCGACAATCTTGCCAACCAGCTGATCGATGCTGTAGCCCTCGGGAATCGGTGCATGAACGGTCTGATTCTTAGGACTCTTGCCCAGCAGCACCGCGTCATTCTTTTTGCTCGTACCCTCAATAAGCGCCGGCACAACGGTATGGAGCTCACCCTGGTTATACTCGTGCGCTGTAGTCTCGATAACTTTCACCAGACGGTTGAAGCGCTCGAGAATTACCTCATGCGGCGTAGGATCGTCAATCTCGGCGGCCGGAGTACCGGCGCGCTTGGAATAGATAAACGTATAGGCCTGAGCATAACGGACCGTCTCGGCAAGCGAGAGCGTCTGCTCAAAGTCTTCCTCGGTCTCGCCGGGGAAGCCCACGATGATATCGGTCGAAAGCGCGATATTGGGCATGCGATTGCGGATGCGATCGACGAGCCCCAGGTAATCCTCGCGCGTATAGCGACGGTTCATCTCTTTAAGGATGCGCGTCGATCCCGACTGAACTGCCAGGTGCAGCTGGGGCATGACGGCAGGCGTCTCGGCCATAGCGTCGATGGTCTCGGGCAGCAGGTCTTTGGGGTGCGAGGAGGTAAAGAAGATACGCTCTACACCCGTATCGCCCACGGCACACAGCAGATCGGCAAAGCGCGGCTTGCCAAACAGATCGCGGCCATACGAGTTAACGTTTTGACCCAGCAGCGTGACCTCACGCACGCCCTGGCGTACTAGACCGGTTACCTCGTCGACAATCTCCTCGAAAGGACGGCTCTTTTCGCGACCGCGCACATACGGCACGATGCAATAGGTGCAGAAGTTATTACAGCCCGTCATAATGGGGACCCAGGCGTGATACTGGGTCTCGCGATGCCACGGCATGCTCATCGCATCCGTGTCCTCGTGCTCGTTGGTGCGAATATGGCGCTTGCCGTCCAAGAATGCCTCGGCAATGAGCTCGGCCACATGCGCGATGGAATGCGTGCCAAAGATGACATTGACGTTATCGACATTCGTGAGCAGGCCCTCGCCGTCGCGCTGCGCGATGCAGCCGCCCACGGCGACCACGCGCTTGCCCGAGGGCGAAGGCGGGAGGCTCTTACAAGAGTTGCACTGACCGTACAGACGGGTGTCAGCGGCCTCTCGAACGCAGCACGTCATGAACACGACAATGTCAGCATGCTCCGGATCGAGCGCCATAAGGCAGCCATACGAGTCGAGCAGGCCACTCACGCGCTCGGAGTCGTGCTGATTCATCTGGCAGCCAAAGGTGCGGATGAAGTAGGTTTTACCGGCAAGAATATCACGTACGGAACCCTGGTCCATGTGTATAAGTCCTAACGAGGTGGAATAGGCGGAATCAAAGAGCGCGGGCAAAGAGTAAACAATCTATGCCACAGGCTTAACGTCATCCATCACAACGTTATCCATAGCGGCTCGATTAATCTGATGAACGTAAATAGAAAGACGGATGGCCGTGCGCGACTCCCCGTTGATGAGGATGTCGGAGAACACCGGCGCGCAGGAAATATCAAACCCGGTCGGAATCAAAAATCCGCGTGCAATGGCCACAGCCTTAATGGCCTGATTGACGGCACCCGCGCCGACACACTGAATATTGACGGGAACACCATCTTTGACCATGCCGGCAATGGCGCCGGCAACGGACGCGGGCGATGATTTGCTTGATACCTTCAGGCAATCCATGAAGAAACTCCTGCGTTTAAAAGTACGTTTTAACTGCAATAACTGTATCGTACCGAACGGACTCGGTAAAGATGCTATTCCTCTTTGGCAAGATCGAACGTCACAGTGATGCGATCACGCGAAACACGAATCTTGGGGTCGCCGCAAAGGTTGAGATAGTACCGTGATGCAAGATCGTTAAAGTCACGCTCCACTGCTCGCGAGAACTGCGCCATGTCGTCCTTGGCGATACGCAGCCCGCGACGATCTTTGGCGAGATCAACCGGAGCGGACGCATGTGAGGACGAATCGCGCTCGCGTAGCAGGCGTGCGGTCACACCGCGAACGGGCTTAATCTGGCCCGCCAAGATACGATGCGCCGTACGCTCGGACATCTCAAGGCCCAAACCCGAGCAGATGCGGATAAAGTCTTCCGCATCCGAAGCAAGACCCAGACGATCGACCACGGGAAGCTCCGCTTCGTCATCGATAAACAAAAGACGAGAAGCATCGAGGCGGCTGGAGGCCTGCGCATGCAGCGTCGCGGCGATCTCGGACGGAGACCCCAGATAGACATCACAGGCGCGCAGCTCCTCGAGGGCAAACTCGCAGGCGGCGCGAATGATGTTGTGAGGGCCGCGGGCGCAGACATAGTGACCGTCCTCGTCCTTCACGGCCTGAGGCCAGCTGGACTGGTCGGCGCGCTCGCCAAGGCGGTCGGTAGCGACGCTCACCTTAAAGACCGAGCCAAGGTCAACATCCGATGCGACAACGCATGCCTCATCGGTGTTCTGTTTAATCGAGAACAATGCCATGCCTCGACCGTGAACACCCCAACGATCCATCTTCATGCTCTCGAGCTTGGAGGTGACGCGGGCATCGAAGATGCGCTCCTGCATATCCTGCGGAACACCCGAGCCGTTATCCAGAAAGACGAGTGTACGGACGCCATCTTCCTTGGTCGTGGCGAGATAGACCTTGTCGGCGCCGGCATCACGAGCGTTGCGCAGCATTTCGATGACAATATCCTCGACATGCTGGATGTCGTGCTTTGCCTGGCGCCGCTCGGCCTCCGAAACGCGGAGGCGGACATACCCCTCGCCAAGGTTCTCCTCGACGCGAAGGTTGCCCTCCCCCGACATCGACGCGATAAATGAGATGAGCTCGTTCGCGTCGTTCATGTTATTTAGCGATATCGACAGCGCGGCTCTCGCGAATCACGACGACGCGCACCTGACCGGGATACTCCATCTCTTCCTCGATCTGATGGGCGATGTCATGAGCCAAGACCGTGGACTGAGCATCGGAAATCTTGTCCGGCTGAACCATGACATGGACCTCGCGACCAGCCTGCATGGCATAGGTGCGCTCGACGCCGTCATGGGAGTTGGCAATCTCCTCGAGCTTCTCGAGGCGCTTGATGTAGTTCTCGGCCGACTCGCGACGGGCACCGGGGCGAGAGGCAGAAACGGCATCGGCGGCCTGGACCAGAACATCGAGCACCGTGTTGGGGTCAACGTCGGCGTGGTGAGCCTCGATAGCGTGAACGATAACGGGCTTCTCACCATAGCGACGGGCGAGCTCGGCGCCGATAACGGCATGCGGACCCTCGACGTCATGGTCGATAGCCTTGCCAAGATCGTGCAGCAGGCCGGCACGCTTGGCGGTCACAACGTCCAGGCCAAGCTCGGAAGCCATCACGCCGCACAGGTCGGAAACCTCGAGGGAATGCTGGAGCACGTTCTGACCAAACGAGGTGCGGTAGCGCAGAGCACCCAGGGTCTTAACGATCTCGGGGTGCAGATCGTGGATACCGGTATCGAAGGCAGCCTGTTCGCCAGCCTCGCGCACGCGCTGCTGAACCAAGTCGGCGGCCTTGTGATACATCTCCTCGATGCGGGCGGGGTGAATGCGGCCGTCAGCAATAAGGTTCTCGAGGGCGACACGGGCGGTCTCGCGACGGACCGGATCGAAGCTCGAAAGCACGACGGTCTCGGGCGTATCATCGATCACCAGGTTAACGCCGGAAACCTGCTCGAAGGTGCGGATGTTGCGACCCTCGCGGCCGATGATGCGACCCTTCAGGTCGTCAGACGGTATATGCACAGAGGTAACGGTGACCTCGGCGGTGTGATCGGCGGCGCAGCGCTGAATCGCCAGGGACAAGATCTCCTGGGCGGTCTTATGGCACTCAGCGCGAACCTGCTGCTCGGACTCGCGGATGATCGTGGCGGCCTCGTGGGTAACCTCGCCGCGAACCTTGTCGAGAAGCTCCTTGTGAGCGTCCTCGCGGGTCAGGTCGGCGATGCGCTCGAGCTCCGAGGTCTGCTTGGCGCAGAGCTCCTCAAGCTCGCGGGAGCGCTTCTCGACCTGGCCAGCCTGGCTGGACAGCTGGTGCTCACGCTTGTCGAGGGCATCGTTGCGGCGATCGAGGGACTCCTCGCGCTGCATCACACGATTCTCGAGCGTACGAATCTCGTTCTTACGCTGCTTGTCCTCGGCCTCGGCAGCCTGCTTGTTCTTGATGATCTCTTCTTTAGCCTCGAGCAGAGCCTCTTTTTTGAGGGTCTCGGCCTGACGCTTTGCATCACCGATTAGGGACTCAGCCTGTGCGTGTGCCGACTGGATCTTTTCGTCGGCCTCGTGAAGACTACCCTGCTTGGCGGTGCGCATGTAGGCAATGGCGGCGATGGCACCCAAAACGATGCCAACGAGCGCTGCGATGATAGGCATGCTCACTCCTTTTTATGGATTCGTTACACAACAAAGCGAACCGTCCTTGCGAACGGCTCGCGACATTTGAGTAATATGGGCGCAGCTTATGCGGGTCGGATACAGATAAACATATAAACAAACTCATCAAAGATGAGCACATATCACAAAGCAAATGACAGTGTTTATCGTACGTTGAACCGCAACAACTGTCAAATAAATGGACCCGGTAAGGCGGCTAAAACACGGTGAACGGCAGGTACGCAAAACACATGTGTCTAAACAGCACATTCCTCACGTTCGGCATCGAGACGCGCCTTAACGGCATCGGCGGCGATGTGATACGAAAAACCTTTGCCCATTAAAAACCGGACGAGCTTTTCAAATCCACGCGTCTCGGGAACACGACGCTTCGCGAGTAAAGCCGATGCGCGAGCCAAGTCGTCCTCCACGGCAAAATAATCCTCGGGATAGCCGGGGATATCTTCGAGTACGACATGGCGGCGCTTGAGCTCGGTCTCAATCTTGCGCTGTCCCCAGCCGCGTCGTTTGCGTTCCTCGATAAAGTACGAACAAAAGCGGTTCTCATCTAAAAAGCGATACTCAGCGGCACGCTGGACGGCGAAATCAATTGCGGGCTGGCGAAATCCGTAACGAGCCAGCTTGTCACGGACCTCACCCGTGGCATGGTCGCGGCGCGACAGCATCTCAGTCACCATGGTAAGCGCGCATTTACGCTCAATGAGCTGCACCGCCTCACGAAACTCATCCCAATCGCAGGGAAGATCGGGCCGATTTTTAAGGAACAGGCGCGCGACACGAACAGGAATCCAGATTGATCGAACAAAACCGCCCTCGAGCTCACAGTCGATATGTGCACAAGGCTTTTTCGATGCATACCCACTCGAGAACGAGGAGGCCGCCTTCTTATCGGGAAAGACGACCGTGGCCTCGGTCACCGTATACGACATGAGGGCATCCGCTACTCGTCGTCATCATCGAGCATCGCGGAGCCATCGATGGCGTAAAGCTCATCGAACTCATCACCGGAAGCCTGGTCTTCCAGCGGCTGATCGGTCAGCTCGACCTCGGACGGAGCATCGTCATCGAATTCAAGGCCGCAGGCGAGGCGAACCTTATGCTCGATCTCGTCAGCACAATCGGGGTGTTCGCGCAGGAAGGCCTTAGCGGCCTCGCGACCGTTACCGAGCTTGTCCTCACCGTAAGCAAACCAAGAACCCATCTTTTTGCAGATACCGCACTCGACGGCCATGTCCAGAATCGAGCCCTCCTTAGAGATGCCCGTGCCGTACATGATGTCGAACTCGGCCGAGCGAAACGGTGCCGCCACCTTGTTCTTGACGACCTTGGCGCGCACACGATTACCGATGACCTCGTCCTTGAGCTTGATGCTGTCGATACGGCGAATATCGATGCGCACCGACGAGAAGAACTTGAGGGCGCGGCCGCCCGTCGTAGTTTCGGGGTTGCCGAACATGACGCCGATCTTCTCGCGCAGCTGGTTAATGAAGATGCAGGTCGTTTTAGATTTGGCGAGCGAGCCGGCGAGCTTACGGAGCGCCTGGCTCATCAGACGGGCTTGAAGGCCGACCGTAGTATCGCCGATCTCGCCCTCGATCTCGGCACGCGGGGTCAAAGCGGCGACAGAGTCGACGACGATGGCATCGATGGCGCCAGAGCGCACGAGCATGTCGACGATCTCGAGCGCCTGCTCGCCCGTATCGGGCTGGGAAATGAGGACCTCATCGATGTCCACGCCGATACGAGCGGCATACGTGGGATCGAGCGCGTGCTCGGCATCAATAAATGCCACGACGCCGCCCATAGCCTGGGCCTCTGCCAAAATCTCGAGCGAAAG
>UQKM01000028.1 GCA_900541685.1 uncultured Collinsella sp. | reverse complement strand
GATTCGGTCGCACGGAGAGCATTTCCCAGTTGACAAAACTATAGGAACACCCCCCACCCCCAGCCGCCACGGAGACGTCTCCCCTCTCCGTGGCGGCACTTTTGTGCGCAGGGGAGGAAGGGCCGCCACGAAATCGGCCCATCTACTACGTTTATCCCCTTACCCCCAACCATGCCAAAAAACGCGAAAACAAAACCGCAGGTAGAACGCCTGCGGTTTTCTGGAAAACAGGGGTATGGTCGGGGGTATCGAGTCAAACGTAGTAGATGGGCCGATTTCGTGGTTGGCGCCGCCAAATGATCCCCCGGGGACGGAGGAAAACGGATCATTTTTGGCCCCACGCGGCTGGTGGGTGCGTTCGCGCAGGACCGTTCAAACAAAACTATGCCGTTTTCGGGGCTAAACTCAGGACTCCCATCCATACCCGCGTTTTCTGCAAAATGACGGCTCGTCTACCTGCGGTTTTATTTTCACGAATATCGGCATGGTTGGGGACTCGTGACTCAGCCCCGGAAACCGGCATAGTTTTGAAATGGCATTAAATCGGTGGCAGCCATTTTGCTATGCCGGAGCGGTTGATCCTCGGGCAACTACCCTCGCAGGTAGGCGATGGCGATCTGCGTGCGGTTGCGCAGGCCCATTTTGGCTAGGATCGAGCTGATGTGGTTGCGCACGGTGCCTTCGCCCATATAGGCGGTGGCAGCGATCTCCTTGTTGTCGAGGCCGCGGGCGATGAGCTCGGCGACTTCGAACTCGCGGTCGGTCAGGCCGGCAAAGGCCGCGGGCCGGCGGGTCGCGCCGGCCTCGTCGTCCGCCCCATCAAAATCGATGTCCTCGATCGCCTTGCCCTCGAGCACGCGTTTGCCATCCATGACCTGCGCCAACGCCGGAGGAATGGCGGCGACATCGGTTTTAATCAGGTAGCCGCGGGCGCCCAGTTTGAGCGCCGACACAATGTACTCGTCATCCGAGAATGTCGTCAGGAACACCACGAGCGCCGCAGGATCGCGCTCGAGGATCTCGCGCGCCGCCGATAGGCCGTCTCGTCCCGGCATCTGAATGTCGAGCAGCGCGATGTCGAGCGAGTGCTCAGCGTAGAGCGCCACTGCGTCGTTGCCGTTGGCACCGGTGCCCACCACCTCGATCTGCGGCTGGGCGCCCAGGATAATCTTGAGCGAATCGACCACTAGGCGGTCGTCGTCGACAACGATGAGCCTCATCGGCCATCATCTCCTTGCTGTTTGGGAACGGTGGCAAACACGCGCCAGCCGCCGGCGCCGGCACGCGGGCCGGCGGTGAAGGTGCCGCCAAGCGCCTCGATGCGCTCGCGCATAGAGGCGAGCCCCATGCCCTCCGCGGCGCCGTGGCCGCTTGCTTGAACCCCGCCCGCGCCATCGTCGGTAACGATGAGCTGGTAAAACGACGGATGCTCCATGCAACGTACAGTGACAGCATGGGCGCAAGCGTGGCGCATGGTGTTGGAGAGCGCCTCGCGCAGGACCGCCGCAAAGCAGTTCGCGACGTTTGCGGGCGCATGTTCGGTCATAACTTCAAGCTCAATCCGCGGACCGCCGTCCGAGCGCGCGCCTTCAACAATGCGTTCGAGCTGCACGGAAAGGTCGACGGCGTTGTCGTTGAGCGCGTGGACGCTGGCGCGCACGAGCTGGAGCGCCTCGTCAACGGTGTATTTGACGTCGGCGAAATCGGCGGCAACGCCGGGCTCGTTGGCATGGACCACGCGCAGGGCTTCGGTTTGAAGCGAAGCGCGCGTGAGCTGGTGGCCCACGTTATCGTGGATCTCGCGCGCGATGCGGGCGCGTTCGGCGAGCGTCGCGAGCTCGACTTCGTAGTCCTGGCGGTCGGCGAGGTCGCGGTTGCGTGCCTCGAGTGCCAGGGCGCGTTCTTGCAGCTTGTCGCGGGTGCGACGCATGCGTTCCTGTTCGCGCTCCAGCTGCGCGGTGCGCAGCGACAGCAACGTGGCGGCGACCGAAAGGATGGCGGTTAGCAACAGCGTTCGGGTGGTGAGCGCGCCGCAGCGAAGGTCCGTGGCAAGTGCGCAGGCAAACACGGAGCCAATTGCCAGCGCGGGCCAGATGCGTTCACGGCGCACGCGTCGCGCGATGTCATAGAGGGCGAGAGGTGCGAACGGCATAAACGGCGGCACGAAGACAGCCGCGATGACGTAGGCGTAGCTGCCGGCCTCGCTGGCGCGACGGGCGCGTTCTCCCTGCGCGACCTCGGCCAGCGCGGCGATGACAACGCCAAGGCAAAACGCCGCGACCAGGCGAGCATCCACAGCAAGGCCCGTGGCGGCTGCGATGCAGCACGCCAGCACGATCGATTTGTCGAATAGCCTGTTCATACGGGTATTGTACGCGATGCCGCGCACGGGGGAGGCGCCACTCAGAGCAAGCGTGACATTCCTCCCACGCGGCGGGGCGGTCGCGTCAGCAGGCCGCACGACCAAGACCTCCGCACTCGTGACAAAGCTCACTGGTGCGCGCCGTCAGCTCCTGCGATGATGCAATCGTACCGGGCCGCAAGCAACAGAAGGGCCGCCTCATGACAGACATCGTCCACGTCGAAAACCTCGTTAAGCGCTACGACGACCTTATTGCGCTCGACCACTTTAACCTGAGTATCGCCCCCGGCGAGATCTTTGGCCTGCTGGGCCCCAACGGCTCGGGCAAGACCACGTCCATCAACTGCATCCTGCAGCTGCTCGCCTACGACAAGGGCACCATCGAGCTGTTCGGCGAGCGCATGACGCCCGCCCGCTACGACCTCAAGCGCCGCATCGGTGTGGTGCCGCAGCAGGTGGCGGTGTTCGACGAGCTCACCGTGCGCGAGAACATCGACTATTTCTGCAGTCTCTACGTCAACGACCGCAAGCGCCGCCGCGCGCTGGTGGACGAGGCGATCGACTTTGTCGGCCTGGGCGACTTTACCAAGTTCCGCCCCGGCAAGCTCTCGGGCGGCCTGGCGCGTCGTCTCAACATTGCCTGCGGCATCGCGCACAAGCCCGAGCTCATCTTTTTTGACGAACCCACGGTGGCGGTCGACCCGCAAAGCCGCAACGCCATCCTGGAGGGCATCTGCCGCCTGCGCGACGAGGGCGCCACGGTGGTGTATACCAGCCATTACATGGAGGAAGTCGAGCAGATCTGCAGCCGCATCATGATCATGGACGGTGGGCGCGTGCTGGCGCAGGGCACTAACGACGAGCTCAAGCGCATGATTCAGATGGGCGAGAAGATTGTAATCGAGGTCGGCGAGGTTCCGAGTGCGGCGCTCGGTGCCGTCGCAAGCCTGCCGCACGTTCTGGACCTTTCGGCAACGGCGGGACAGCTCACGTTTTCGTGCGAAGCGAGCCCGCACAACCTGACGGACATTCTCGATGCGCTGCGCTCGCATGACGTGCCACTCGGCCGCATCTATTCCGAACCGCCGACCCTCAACGACGTGTTCCTCGAGATCACCGGCCGCGAGCTGCGCGACTAGGGGCGGCCATGTTCAATACCATCATCACCACGGTCAAGACGCTGCTGCGCCGGCCGAGCACGTGGGTCTGGGGCGCTCTCTTTCCTATTGCGCTTTCCACGATGTTCATGTTTATGTTTGCGAACCTCAGCTCCGACGGCACGGTCGACCCGGTGCCGGTTGCCGTCGTGGCGGACGAGGCCTGGGATGCCTCGACCTTTAAGGATGTGGCAGCTTCGCTTGCCAAGGCAGGCGACGATCAGCTGCTCGATGTGAGCGAGTACGAAGACTTGGCTGTCGCGCGCAAAGCGCTCAAGGCCGGCGAGGTCGCAGGCATCTATACGGTTGATGCCGCGGGCACGCCCAGGCTCACGCTGCTGTCGAGTTACGACAGCTCGCGCGCCTCGTCGGTGCTCACCGACCGCAGCATCCTTGAAACGGTGGCAAGCTCGTATACGCAAAATGTCGAGCTCATGCGCCAGATTGCCCAAGATGACCCGGCGGCGCTCGCCGATCCGGCGGCGGTTGCGCACGCCCTGTCGCTCGAGGGCGGAACCCGCCGCGTGAGCCTGACTCGTGCCACGCCCGATGGCACGGTCATCTACTACTACGCGCTCTTTGGCCTGGTCGCGATGATGTCTGCCGAGTTTGCCGCCTTGAGCGTCGTCGATTTGCAGCCTAATCTGTCGGGCCTTGGCGCGCGCCGCTGCGTGGGCGGTCTTTCCAAGACGGCGTCGCTGGCCGGCATTTTTGTCGGCTCGTGGCTGGTTTCCTTTGCATCGATGGCGGTTGCGATCGGCTACGTGCGCCTGGTCGTGGGCGTCGACTTTGGCGGGCGCGAGGGGTTGTGCCTGCTGGGCGGGGCTGCATCCGCGCTTGCCGCCACGGGCCTGGGGCTTTTTGTGGGCACGCTTCCCGTTAAGGGCGGCAAGGCATCCAAGTCGGGCATCCTCACGGGCTTTGCCACCACGTGCGCCCTGTTCGCCGGCCTCTACGGCGAGCCGGCGATGGCGCTTGCCGACGACGTCGCCCGCGCTTGTCCGGTCGAGTGCTGGCTCAACCCCGTCAAGCTCATCTGCGACATGTTCAATCGCCTGTATTTCTTTGAGGACCTGGGGCCCTTCGCTGTTCGCGCCGGCGCGCTCGTCCTGATGGCCCTGGTGTTTGTCGCCGCCGCTACGCTGATCTTTGGAAGGAGCCGCTATGAGCACCTTTAAGACCGCGCTTCGCATGGCGCTGGCGCACCCGTTCTACCTGCTCATCTATACGGTGTTCATCTCGCTCATGGGCGTATTCATCGCGGCTTCGGTGAGCTGGAACTCGTCGCAGCTTACCGAGTACAAGCCCTACGACACCAACGTGATCGTGGTCGACCGCGACAATAGCGACCTTTCGCGGGCGCTTACCAAGCACCTGGGCTCACGCTTTGACCTGGTCACGGGCGTCGGCGACGACACATACGACCTTGCCGACGCGCTCTCCAAGAGCAACAGCGCCAAGGGCAGTGCCGATTGCGTGTTCTTTATCCCGGAGGGGTTTGAGGACGATCTTGTTGCAGCCGCCCGTGCGGGGGAGGCCCTGCCCAAGCTCGACGTGACCTATGGTTCCGGCACCATGGCGGCGGCGCTTTCGTCCGCCGAGGCCTCGCGCTGGATCTCGCTCGCGGGCGCTGCGGCGGCGCTTGAACCCGCTGCCTCCAACGGTGACGTCGCACGGGCCGCCGAGCACGCGGCCGCAAAGCGCGCGGAGGTCCAGATCGAGCAGGTCAAGGTCGACTCGACTGCTGCTACCACGCTCGAGTCGTACTTCAACTTTGGCGCGTACGCGATCATCTCGTCGGTCATCGTGTCGGTGGGACTGGTGTTTTCGGGCATGAACGAGCCCGAGCGCGTGCGCCGCATGGATGCCAGCCCGGTCTCTGAGCGCCAGCGTTCGCTCGCTGTGTTCGCGGCCGCCGCCGTGCTCACCGTCTGCATCTGGCTCGTGTCGAGCATGATGGGCGTCGTGGGCTTTGCCAGCGCGGTTGCCGAGGTCGGCGTGGGTCGCGTGTGCCTGGCGCTGGCGGCAACGTTTGCCCTGGCGTGCACGCCGCTGGCCGTTGGCTTTACGCTGTCGAGCCTGGGCGCGCGCGAGGAGCTGCTCAACGGTGTGGGCAACCTGCTCGGCTTGCTCATGACGTTTTTGGGCGGCGCCTGGATGCCGCTGTCGCTGATGGGTTCGGCCGTGCAGACGGTGGCGCACTTTGTGCCGACGTATTGGGTGAACGACGCGATCGGCAAGGCGCTCGCCGCGGACCTGACGTCCACCGTGCTGGGCGACATCGCCTGCGACCTAGGCGTCACGGTGCTCTTTGCTGCGGCCATCACCGCCGTAGGCCTGGCCCTCGCCCGCGCCAAATCCCACGCCTAGCTACCTGGTCATCGGGGACAGACTTAAATGAGCGATTTCACTCATTTAAGTCTGTCCCCGATGAGTAGGTTGGAAAAAAGCCGCGCACGTCGCTTAAAAATAGTTCACCTGGGTTTACTATTACCTTAGAAAAGTAGCAGAAGGCTAACAACGGGGGATAGCATGGCGACAAAGCGTGCCTACGTCCAGGTCAACGGACTCAAGAAACACTATGGCGACGGTGATGCACGCCTGACGGTGCTCGACGGCATCGACACGTCCATCAACCGCGGCGAGATCTGCGTCATGCTGGGGCCCTCGGGCTCGGGCAAGTCGACCTTTCTCAACCTGATCGGCGGCCTGGAGGATGCCGACGGCGGCTCCATCATGGTGGACGGCTGCGATCTCACGGCGCTCAAGCCCGCCGATCTGGGCGAGTACCGACGCCGCGAGCTGGGCTTTGTCTTCCAGTTCTACAACCTGGTGCCCGACCTTACCATCAAGGAAAACATCGAGGTCATGGCGCACCTGTCCAAAAACCCGCTCAATGTCGACGATCTGCTGCGCTCGCTGGGCCTCTACGAGCACCGCAACAAGTTTCCGCGCCAGGTCTCGGGCGGCCAGCAGCAGCGCTGCGCCATCGGCCGTGCGCTCGTCAAAAATCCGGGCCTGCTGCTGTGCGATGAGCCCACGGGCGCGCTCGACTACAAGACATCCAAGGAAATCTTGCGGCTCATGGAGGATGTCAACCGCACCTACGGCTGCACCATCATCATTGTCACCCACAATGCGGCCATCGCGCACATGGCCAATCGCGTGCTGCGCCTGCGCGACGGGCGCATCGTCGAGGATGAGCTCAACGAGTCACCCGTCGCGGCCGCCGAGCTCGATTGGTAGGCGGCGCCATGACACCTCTCGCAAAACGTCTCCCGCGCGAGCTGCGCCGCAATATCGGCAAGTACCTGGGCATCTTTTTGCTTATGTGCGGAAGCATCGCCCTCACGTCGGGCTTTTTGCTCGCGGCGCATTCCATCGGCTGCCTCATTGACGACATGCGCGATGCATACACGATCGAGGACGGCCGTGTGACTACCTCCTTCGAGGCCACCAAAGATCAGCTCAAGGCTGCCGAAGACGCGGCTGAGGACGTCGGCGGCGTTACGTTCTACAAGAACTTCTCTATCGACGCCATCATCAAAAAGACTGCCGGCGACGACGGCACCAAGCGGACCCTGCGCACCTATGCGCACCGCGCTAAGGTGGACATTGCGTCCTACTGTGAGGGCAAGGAACCCAAGGCGGACGACGAGGTGGCCATCGACCGCGTCTTTGCCACCAATAACGACCTCGCCATCGGCGATAAGGTCGAGCTTGAGGGCCGCACCTACACCATCTGCGGCATCATGACCCAGCCCGATAGCCAGGCGTTGTTCCTCGACAATTCGGACTTTACGGTGAACACCATCACGTACGGCGTGGCCGAGGTCACCGACGCCGGCTTTGCCGCGCTTGAGGACGCCGGCGGCGCGCCTGCCTACACCTACTCCTTTACCTTTACCGATCGCGATCTCCCCACCGCGGATCGCATCGATGCGGAGCAGGATATGGTCGAGGCGCTGACCGATGCCGATGCGCGCGTGGACGATCTGATCGATGCCGATTCCAATCAGGGCATTGGCTATGCGCGCGACGACGTGGACGGCGACTCCATGATGTGGATGACGTTGCTCGACATCATCATCGTGATCATGGCGTTTGTCTTTGTGGTGCTCACCGACGCCACCATCGAGGAGGAGAGCGCCATTATCGGCACGCTGCTCGCCAGCGGCTATCGCCGTCGCGAAATCGTGCTGCACTACCTAGCGCTTCCCGCCATCGTAGGCGTGGCCGCGGCGCTACTGGGCACCGCTCTCGGCGTTGCGTTCTTTACCGAGCCCATGCGCGGTCTCTACTACGGCTCGTACAGCCTGCCGCCCTTCCAGGTGTACTGGAGCTGGGAGATCTTTGTGAAGTGCGCCGTGGTTCCCGCCGCCGCGCTCATTCTCATCACGCTGGTGGGCCTGCTTCGCAAGATGGGCAAGACGCCGTTGCAGTTCCTTCGTCACGAGGCGAGCGGCAAATCGGGCACCAAGCGCGGCCTGCAGCTGCCGGAGCGCATGGGCTTTGTCTCGCGCTTCCGCCTGCGCGTCTTCCTGCGCAACCTGGGCAACTTCGCCACGCTCTTCGTGGGCATTGCATTCGCCTCGCTGCTGCTGCTCTTTGGCCTGGCGATTTTGCCCACGATGACGCACTACGCGGACAACCTCGAGACGAGCCTGGTCGCCGAGCATCAGTACACACTCAAGGCGCCGCTGGAGCTCGAGGGCACTGCCGAGGAGCGCGAGCAGTGGTCGGCGCTCGAGCGCTTGCAGTCGATTGACGGCGCGCTGCTCTCCGCCGCCCAGGATGCCGATGACGAGCTTGACGACGCGGCCGATGCGGCGCAGACGGCAGCCGATGCCGCGACCGCATCTCCGTCTGCCGAGAGCCTGACTGCAGCGCAGGATGCGCTTGCTAAGGTCAAGGACAAGAAGGATGCGCTCTACGCACGCCTCGACGATCTTGCCGATGCCCTCGGCTGCGACCGCGATGAGGCCATCGACCTGATCGACAAGGCCTCTAAGATCGACACCGACAACGACGACATTCACCCGATCAACACGACCGACAACGGCGCGGGCGCAATCGCGCAGGCCGAGAAATATGCCGTTTACCAGCTGCAATACGACCGCGGCGATGGTAATGGCGAGGAGACGATTTCCGTCTACGGCATTTCATCTCATTCGCGCTATTGGAAAGACCTCAACGTCGGCGACGGGCGCGTCGTCTTTGGCGGCGGTCTGCTCGATAAGTTTGGCTGGAGCGAGGGCCAGAAGGTCGAGCTTCGCGACAAGTACGAGGCTCGGGATTATTCTCTTGAGTACGCGGGTAAGGACTGCATCTGGGGTTCAAAGTCGGACATGAATATCTATATGAGCATCGATGACTTTAACGAGCTGTTCGGCAACGACGCCGCCTACTTTAACGGCTATGTGAGCGACGAGAAGCTCGACCTCGATGCTCGTTACTTTGCCGGTGACACCACGCCCGACGACATGCGCGCCGTGGGTGACCAGTTCATCGGCATGATGAGCAAAATGATCGGCATGATGGTCGGGCTCGCGGTGTTTATCTTCCTGCTGTTTATGTACCTGCTGACCAAGGCGGTGATCGACCACAGCGCCCGTTCGATCAGCTACATGAAAGTCTTCGGCTATCGCGATAGCGAGATCTCGCATCTGTACATCCGCTCGATCACGCTGTGCGTGGCGGCGTCGCTCGTGCTGAGCCTGCCGGTCATTATTGGCTCGCTCACGGCCATCTTCCGCTCGATGCTGCTCGCCTACAACGGCAATATCGAGATCTACGTGCCCGCTTGGTCCATGGCGGCATGCGTGGGCATCGGCTTTGCGACCTACCTGGTCGTGGCGTTGCTGCACACGCGCTCCATCAAGCGCGTCAGCCTGGCCGAAGCCCTCAAAGTCCAAGAGTAGTCATCGGGGACGTTCTTAAGCGACTAGTTATCGGGGACGGTCTTTGCCGATTGGCCGGCTCGCTGGCCTGGACTGTCCCTGGCGGCACTCATTTAAGTCTGTCCCCAATGAGTGCCTAGCGACTCGGCGTTGCGCTTGACTTCAACCCCACTTCAACGGGTACCATCCTCTATGTCTGTAACGCCATATAGACCGAGGGGATAGATCTATGACCGCAACCGCACCCGCAGCACCGGCAAAGGTGTACTTCACCAACCTGCGCACGCATGCTCGCGAGAGCCAGCTCGACAAACTCAAACGCCTCATTCGCCGCGCCGGCATTGAGCAGATCGACTTCGAGAACAAGTTCGTCGCTATCAAGATTCACTTTGGCGAGCTGGGTAACCTGAGCTTTCTGCGCCCAAACTACGCCCGCGCCGTCGCAGACGTCGTGAAGGAGCTGGGCGGCAAACCCTTCCTCACCGACTGCAACACGCTCTATGTGGGCAGCCGCAAAAACGCGCTCGAGCACATCGACACCGCCTACCAGAACGGCTTTACCCCGTATGCCACGGGTTGCCAGATCATCATCGCCGACGGCCTCAAGGGCACCGACGAGGCGCTCGTTCCGGTCGAGGGCGGCGAGTACGTGCGCGAGGCAAAGATCGGCCAGGCACTCATGGACGCCGACATCGTGATTAGCCTCACCCACTTTAAGGGCCATGAGCAGGCCGGCTTTGGCGGCGCCATGAAGAACCTGGGTATGGGCGGCGGTAGCCGTGCCGGCAAGATGGAGCAGCACGCCGCTGGCAAGCCGAGCGTCGATACCACCAACTGCGTTGGCTGCCGTGCCTGCGAGAAGATATGCGCGCACAGCGCCATCACGTTTGACGGTACGCGTGAGCGCGAGCTTGCCAACGGCAGCACTCGCACGGTTCATGTGGCTGCCATCGACCACGATCGCTGCGTGGGCTGCGGACGCTGCATTGCGGCGTGCAACCAGGACTGCATCAAGCCCGACTATGATGCCGCGGCCGACGTACTCAACTACAAGATCGCTGAGTACACCAAGGCCATCGTCGACGGCCGCCCGAGCTTCCACATCTCGCTCGCCATGGACATCAGCCCCAACTGCGACTGCCATCCCGAGAATGACACGCCCATCGTCAACGACATCGGCATGTTCGCGAGCTTCGACCCGGTCGCCATCGACCAGGCCTGCGCCGACGCCGTCCTGGCGTCCGAGCCGCTGCCTAACACCGAGCTTACCGACAGCGCGGCCAAGATGGAGCATAATCACGAGCATCTGGAGGGCGAGCAGGCCAAGGATCCCTTCTGCATCACGCATCCCGACACCGACTGGCGCGCGTGCATCGCGCATGCCGAGAAGATCGGCCTGGGCACGAGCAAGTACGAGCTCATCGAGGTCAAGTAGCATCTAGCTATTGGACAAATCAAGCGCTTTTGTAGCGCAGCGTTAGCAAAAGCCGCCCGTGAGCACAGTGCCCACGGGCGGCTTTTCGGAAGTGCTAGGGGGTCATATAGACCAGTAAACCGTACTATTTGTCTAAATAATACTCGTCGAGGAAGTTGTCGACCGTGTTCCAGTAGAGTTCGGGGTCGACCTGCGCACTCTTGGCGTGGGTGGCGCCATGGATGGTGAGCTTTTGCTTGACCGTGCTGGCGCACGCGTCGTAGTTTTGGTCGAGCATGTCGTACGGCACAAAGGTGTCCTGGTCGCCGTGGATAAACAGCATGGGAACCGTCGCGTGTTTGAGTTGGTCCACACTGCTTGCCTTATGAAAGTCGTAGCCTGCGCGCACGTTGCACGCCAAGTTTGCTACATCGAGCAAGGGAAAGCTGGGCAGCCCGAACACGTCCTTGAGCTGCAGAGAAAACTCGTCCCAAACACTCGTATAACCACAGTCCTCGATAATGCATTTCACGTTTGCGGGCAGAGATTCCCCCGCAACGTTCATGGCGGTCGCTGCACCCATCGACTCGCCAAAGACCAGGATGCGCGCCTCGGGGTCAGTCTGAACGATCCGCCCAATCCATGCAACGACATCGAGCCGCTCGGGCCAGCCCATGCCGATATAGTCGCCGCCGGAGCGCTCGTGGGCGCGGGCGGCAGGTGCGAGCACGTTCATGCCGCGGTCGTGGAAGCGCTTGGCGTATCGGGCCATGCCGATGGGCTCGTCGGTATATCCATGCAGGCAGACGGCGTAATCGTGGGTGTTCTCCGAGGCGGCAAAATACCAGGCGGCAAGCTCGGTTCCGTCATCTGCGGTGAGGCTGCTGCTCTCGCGGTTCTCTTTAAACCATGCCCGCGCCTCGGTTCCCTCGGCATCCGGCTGCTCACTTTCTTTGTCGTCCTTGCCGTCCTGCATCATCTTCATGGTGTATGGCGCGCGGGGATTCAGCGCGAAGTCAAACAGAAAGTTGCCGGCAAATCCGAGCAGCGCAATGACAACCACCAGTGCAACGATGCCGGCTATCTTGAGCTTTCGATGGGAATGTGCGTTTTGAGCCATGCGGTATTCTCCTATAAGATGTTAATGCATCAACAATTAAAACAAGTGCATTATGGATGTTCGCCGTTGATGCGTCAACAGGCAAAGAATGGGTAAACAAAGGGTCACGTATGGTGCAAATTTCGCACGCACCCAGACGCTTTGATATAGTGTTGAGAACTCTTTACGTTGGAGGATGTAACCGGCATGTCCGATTCGAGCGACAGTTCCAAGCCGCGACCCAAGGCCGCGGCCGTTCCGCACTACACGGTGGGCGAGGAGATCATGAACTCCGTCACCCATGGTGTCGGCTGCTTGCTGGGTATCGCGGGTCTGGTGCTCCTGATCGTATTCGCTGCCCTGCGCGGCGGAGGCCCGGCCCACATGGCCGCGGCAATTGTCTATGGTGTCAGCATTATCCTCGAATACCTAGCCTCCACGCTCTACCATGCGATTCAACCCGCGCGCGCCAAGCGCGTGTTTCGCATCATCGACCACAGCTGCATCTACCTGCTCATAGCCGGCAGCTATACGCCGTTTTGCCTCATCACGCTCGCAAACGACGGCGGCGCTGCGCTGTTCTTCGCCGTATGGGCCATCGCCATTATCGGCATCGCGCTCGAGTGCTTTTTGCGCGAGCGTCAGCCACACTGGGTAAGCGGCCTGGTCTACCTGCTGATGGGCTGGCTCGTTGTCTTTAAACTGCCCGAGCTCGTGTCGCTGCTCAACCCCGTGGCACTTGCCCTGCTCGCCGTCGGCGGCGTGTGCTATACCGTGGGCGTGCCGTTCTATATCGCCAAAAACGTGCGCTATCTGCACAGTGTTTTCCACTTGTGGGTACTCGCCGGCAGCATCTTCCAGTTCATGGCGGTGATCCTCTTCGTAATCTAGCGACCGCGCCCACGGCCCCGCTCGCACGGGCGACCGGTGCAATTGCCCTATCCGTCACCTACGCTTACTACCCAACGTCCCGAATCTTGGAGGTTCGAGAAACTCCCGATGGACATAACCATCTCCCTTATCACCACCCTCGTTTTGACCCTCATCAACGGCTACTTCTCTATGTCCGAGATGGCGCTCACCACGGCCAAGCGCGCCGTGCTGGAGCATGAGGCCGAGGAAGGCGACAAGCGCGCCGAGCGTGCCATTAAGCTGGCTGCCGACTCCGACCAGCTGCTCGCCACCATCCAGGTCGCCATCACGCTCGTGGGCTTCGCCTCGTCCGCCGTTGCCTCGACGAGCCTGTCCGACCCGCTCGCCACGTGGCTCATGAGCTTTGGCATCGCGCCGCTCTCCGCCATCGCGCGCGGCCTGGCGCCGGTCATCATCACCGTCGCGGTCGCCTTCGTGTCCATCGTGATCGGCGAGCTCGTCCCCAAGCGCATCGGCCTGGCCAATGCCGAGGGCGTGTCCAAGCAGGTCGTGGGACCGTTGTCGTTTTTCCAAAAGATCGCCCGTCCGCTCGTGTGGCTGACTGGCGCTTGCTCCGATGGCCTGGCCCGCATTCTGCGCATCAAGAGCGCCGACGACCGGCAGAACGTCTCGGAAGAAGAGATCAAGTACATGGTCTCGGAGCAGGACGACCTGCTCGACGAGGAAAAGCGCATGATCCACGAGATCTTCGATCTGGGCGACACCGTGGCTCGCGAGGTCATGGTGCCGCGCGTGGACACCACCATGTGCGAGGACGACGAGACGGTCGCCGACGTGCTGTCCACCATGCGCCAGACCGGCTTTAGCCGCATCCCCGTCTATCACGAGGACCCCGACAACGTCGCGGGCATCGCGCACATCAAGGACCTGATCCAGCCCGCGCTCGACGGCAAGGGCGACCAGCCCATCGCCGATTACCTGCGCGATGCCACCTTTGTGCCCGACACCAAGGACATCCTGCCGCTGCTGTCAGAGATGCAGACCTCGCACGACCAGATCGTGGTCGTCGTGGACGAGTACGGCGGCACGGCCGGCATCATCACCATCGAAGACATCGTCGAGGAGATCGTCGGCGAGATCGAGGACGAGTTCGACCCCGACAACAAGTATCTCACGCGCCTTTCGCGCCGCGAGTGGCTCGTCGATGGGCGTTTTTCGTGCGATGACGCGATTGAGCTTGGTTGGCCGCTCGAGGAAAGCGATGATTATGAGACCATCGCCGGCTGGATCTTGGAGCTTTGTGACTCGGTGCCCGACATCGGAGAGGTGTTTGAGGTCGCGGGGTACAAGTTTAAAGTGCAGTCGATGCGTGGCCAGCGCATCTCGCTCATTCGCGTGATCGCTCCGGCCGAAACCGATAAGAAGGATTCCGAGTCTTCGGTAGACGAGCCGACGACGTCGGGTGCGGGTTCCGCGAATCCGCACGACGGCGACGAGTAGGACAAGGAAGAGTAGGGGAGAGTTATGGCAGGCCTGTTCAACATCCTTAAGGTCACCGTCAGCGAGGACAAGATTTGCGCGCATGTGCTGGTGAACCCCGGCATGCCGCTCATGACCTCGGAGGACATCGAGGCCACGGCGCGCGTGTACTACCTGGTACCGGCGATTGCCAAGCACCTGTGCCTGGGCGATTCCGGCCGCGAGTTCCAGGACTGCATGGGTCAGACCGAGCTCTGCCACCTGCTGGAGCATGTGACGGTTGAGCTCATGAACGAGACCGGTCTTGCCGGTAGCATCTCGTGCGGCCGCACGCGCGTAAGCGAGCATGACGAGCGTGTCTTTGAGGTCGAGCTTTCGTGCCCCGATGACGCACTGGCCATCGGTGCGCTGTCGTCGGCCACCTTTATGATGGACTGGGCGTACCTGCACGCCGACCAGCCTGCCCCCGACGTGGAAGGCACGGTCGCGGGCCTACGCAACCTGGTGCTGGGCATGCGCGCCGAGGCCGAGGGCAAGGATCCTCACGAGGCCGTCGCCGCTGCGAACGGCGAAGATACTGCCGAGGACGAGGGCGCTGACGAGGGCGATGTGCCGGTTGACGCCGAGCCCGTTGCCGATGCGACCGCCGAGCCCGTTTCCACCGAGCCCCAGGGCGTCCCCAACTTTGACGACGAGCCCCAGGTGGCGATTGATACCGAGGGCGCGGTTGCCGAGAACCACGAGGCCTCCGCTGCCGTCTTTGGCGGTGCGGCGACGGTTCCGGCGGGACCTGCGCATGAGGGCGGCCTGCCGCTCGTGGACGGCGCCGGCGAGGACCCGGGTGCCACGGTGGCCATGCCGGCTATGCCTCAGGAGTAGGCCTACGCGTTTATCACCATCACGTACCTGCGCCTTTGCCGTACGCAGATGAGCGGAGCGGCAAGTGATGCGCTGCGGGTATAATGGACAGCATTCAAACGGTGGGCACCGACGTGCCCGCAGGAGAGGAATGATCATGGGTAAGACTTTCAGCTTTGTCTCCGGCGCACTTTTTGGTGCTGCTGCTGGCGCTATTATCGGCGTTGCTCTGGCCCCGCGCTCGGGCGCCGAAACCCGCGCCATGGCTGCCGATATCGCCAACGACGCCTGGGACAATATGCGCGACACCTACGAGCACGGCGCCGAGGAGGCCCGTGCTGCGGTGAATGACTTTGGCCCGATGGTCGACGCCAAGACCGACGACCTGCGCGCCAAGGTCGACCTGGCCCGCGAGCGCATGGACCAGCTGCGCGAGCAGCTCAACGACGCCATTTCGGGCGGCAACGTGACGCCTGCCGCCGACGTCATGGTCGAGAACGCCGTCGAGGCTGATGCCGAGGCCGCGGAGCCCTCGACCGAGGCATAATGCGCGCCGGGGATTTTGTCGGCGCCAAGATCTATCGCAAGCCTACCGAGGACAAGCGCACCAAAAAGGACGGCACGCCGCGCAGCCCTAAAAAGCTCGGAAAGATTCACTTTCCGGTCTTTACCCCGGGCGGTACGCGCGTGGTCGGCTTTATGGTCCGCCAGTCCGATATCGCGGGCATGATCGAGCGTCCCGATCGATTCGTAGCGCTCGACGCCATTGGTGTCTACGAGGGCGCCATTGCGGTCGAGGACGTCAAGGGCACGTACGATGCCGCCGCCGCCAAGCGCCTCGACATCAACCTGGACGATTGCATCATCTGGGTCGGTATGGACGTGCGCACGGAATCGGGCGACGTCGTGGGCTATTGCTCGGACGTCGAGTTCAAGCCGCGCTCGGGCATCGTGCAGGCATTCTATGTGACCGCCGGTGCTGCTTCGAGTGTTTTGGTTGGTGACACGCAGGTGCCGCCGACGATGCTGCGCGGCTACGAGAACGGCGCGATGATTGTCTCGGACGAGGTCAAGGCGCTCGGGTATTCGGGCGGCGCGGCCGCCAAGGCTGCCGAGGCCAGTGTCGTGGTGGGCGACAAGGTCAAAAAGGGCGCCAAGGTGCTCGACGACAAGGGATCGGTCGCCGTGGACAAGGGCAGCCGCGCACTGGGCAAGCAGCTCGGCAAGACGCGCGGTATGTTCAAGGCCTTTAAGGACGAATACCAAAAGGCGAGCGGAGGCTCGTCAAAAGCTACAAAATAGCGACGTACCAAATGATGGGAGGCAAGCCGGAGACCTGTTGCTCCGGCTTGCTGTGTTTATGGGGGAGGGCACATGCGCCAAAACGGATCCAACTTAAACGGGCGTTCGGGTGCGCGTCCGACGGCGCGCCGCGACCTGGGGCAGCTGCCCAGCGGTCAGCGTCGACGTCGCCGTAAGCCCGGCGCGATGTACCTCAACCATAGCCGCGGCTTTAGCGATCGCAGCGCGCGCATCGGCAACAGCCGCACACCCCGTCGTTCGTCTCGCCTGCCCTATGCGCTCATCGCCGTGGGCTGTGCGCTCGTGCTGTTTATCGCTGCCGTCGTGGGCTACGTCAACCGCAGCGTGGACGTGGAGCTCAACGGCCAGAAGACCGCGGTGCGCGTGGGCTCTACGCTGCAGAATCTCATCGACGACCAGGAGTTGACTGACGCCTACGACGCAGGCGACCTGCTGGCCGTCGATGACAGCGTGCTCAAGCGCCATGGCGGCGAAAAGCTGTCGGTGAAGGTCGACGGCAAGCGCGTGAAGCAAGGCAAATGGGATAGTCGTGAGCTCACGGGCGGCGAGAAGGTGACGGTCAAGGATGGCCGTAACACCTACGAAAAGCACGAGGTCCAGGCCACGACTATCGAGTCAAAGCTTAAGGTCGAGGGCACGGGTGCCATTGAGTATGTCAAAACCTGGGGTGTTCAGGGCCGCTCCGAGGTATGGGTCGGCGAGCAGTCGGGCAAGACGCAGGACCGCGGCGAGGTCGTGCCCGCCACCGACTGCGTAGTCGAGTGCGCAAGCGTAGCGCCCAAGGGCTACGAAAAGTACGTGGCCCTGACATTTGACGAGGGTCCGAGCGGCGCGACCAAGCAGGTCTTGCAGGTGCTCAAGGAAAAGGGCGTCACGGCGACGTTCTTCCTTTCGGGCGATGCCGCAGAAGCCTCGCCCGCTACTGCCAAAGCGATTGTCGATGCCGGGTGCGAGATCGGCTCCAACAGCTACAGCGATGATTCGCTCAAGGGCGAGGATCGCGAGACGGTGCGCAAGCAGATCACGAAGGGCACCGAGGCGATTAAGTCGGCGACCGGTGTCGAGACGATGTTGCTGCGTGCCCCCTACGCCGCGTTTGACGAGCAAAACTGGATCGATTCGATGGACCTGGTGTCCGCCGTGGTTTCGTGGAATATCGATTCGGGCGACTGGCTGCTCAACGGCGCTGACGAGCAAGTATCGACCGTGCTCGACTCGGTGACGCCGGGCAATATTGTGCTGCTCACCGATAGCGATGAGTGCGCCGAGCAGACGCTCGAGGCACTGCCGCAGATTATCGACGGCCTTGTCGCCGACGGCTACAAGATCGTGACGCTCAGCGACCTGGTCAAGACGGACACGGCATTGAGCAAAAAGCTCACCTCGCTCACCAAGGTTTCCATGCCCAAAAACGCCGTGTTCCCCCAACTTCCCGAGGACGACGACACCACGGACTAGTCATTGAAGAACGTCCCCAATGACTATGTCACGGATACGTCAGTGTTTGGTATGCCTGCAATGTGCAGCGCATAAATTCGGTGCCGCAGCGCGATGCTGATGCTATAGTTACTGCGGTTAATGAGGGTCAAGAGAAAGGTTACAGGTGAAATCCAAACCTCGACCATACAGTCGATGACCCCATGCAGGTGCTTTCTGCGCGTGCACGGGGTGTGAGCGCCGAGCGGCGTGCCGCCTGCGCATGCGTATATATGTCTAAAAGTCCACGAATTGCGTGCCGGCATGGTCACGCGGTCCGCAGGAATAATGATGGGGAGCACCATTGAATTATCTGAGTGAGATGCTCAAATTGCCGGTCTTGGACGTCGACGGCGAAAAGCTCGGCGTTGTGAACGATTTTGGCATTGCAACCGGCGAAGTTTTTCCGCACGTGACGTCGCTCGCGTTCCGTGGTCCCGGCAAGACGCCGTTTATGATCAGCTGGCGCAAATGGGTCGACCGTATCGACGAGACGGGTGTACACCTTAAGACGTCGGCCACCGAAATCCGTTTTTCGTACCTGCAGCCGACCGAGCTGTTGCTGGCGCGCGATGTTCTCAACAAGCAGATTGTCGACACACAGGGCATGAAGGTCGTGCGCGTCAACGACATCAAGTTCTCCATGTCGGGCGAAAATCAGCTGCGCCTGCTGGGTGCCGAGGTCGGTGCCCGCGGTCTGCTGCGTGCAATCAGCCCCGCGCTCGAGCACGTCGTCGAGGGCTTTATGAAGCACCTGGGCAAGCCGCTCAGCGAGGACATTATCGCCTGGTCTTATATGGACCTGCTCGATCGCTCGACTAAAAACATCCAGCTCTCGGTGTCGCACAAGACGCTTGGCGAGCTGCATCCTGCCGACATCGCTGACATCATCGAGCAGCTCGATCCGCGCCTGCGCGCGCAGGTGTTCGCCCAGCTCGATACGGCACAGGCCGCCGAGGCCATCTCGGAGTTCGATGACGACGAACTCATGACCGAGATGCTCGAGGGCCTGTCCGATACCGACGCATCGTCGATGCTGGCCATGATGGACCCGGACGACGCTGCCGACCTGATCGACGAGCTCGATTATGAGAAGGCCGAGAAGCTCCTGCGCCTGATGGGCGTCAAGGAGGAGAAGGCGATTCGTAATCTGCTGGGCTACGAGGACAACACCGCCGGCCGCATCATGACCTCGGAGTTTGTCTCGCTGCCCGCCACAGCGACGGTCGGCGATGCCATCGAGGCGATTCGCAAACTCGACGAGGACTTTGAGAGTGTCTATTACGTCTATACCGAGGATCCGAGCGGTATGCTGACGGGCGTGCTTTCGCTGCGCACGCTGATCGTGGCCGACCGCGACGCCACGCTGGGCCAGCTCGCCTATCGCGATCTGGTCTACGTGTCGCCCGACGAGGACCAGGAAGACGTGACGGACGAGATGACCAAGTACGACCTGGTTGCCATCCCCGTCTGCGACGAGAACCGTCATATCCTGGGTATCGTGACCTTCGACGACGCCATGGACGTTATCGCCGAGGAGCATCAGGAGGACCTGCAGATCGCCGGTGTCGGCTCGGGCGATAGCGCGTCGGACGACTCGACGAACGTGCTCAGCTGGTTCGTGCATCGCCAGTACTGGGTTGTCGTGTGGGGCATCGCCTCGTGCATTATGGCGACGGTGCTGGGGACGGCGCTGGGCTCCGCGCATCTGGTGGTGTTCCCCATGTGCGCCATGCCGCTCGTGCTGCTGGCTGCCTCGCGCATGGTGTCGTTCGTCAAGAACTACTTCCTCGAGTACGACGGTCACGACGACGAGCCCAAACCGTACCTGGGATTCTTCTTCCAGAGCACGGGCATGGGTCTGATCCTTTCGCTTGTTACTTACCTGTGCGCGCAGCTGGTGCGCACCGCTGCGTTCCCCGATGCCTCTATGTTTGAGGAGCAGCTCTTTACCGGCTGCTTTAACATTGCCGCCATCATCTGCCTGGTGGGCAACATGAGCGCCGTGATTTACCTGATGGTGCTGTTCTGGCGCGACGAGCACGACCTTAACACGTCGGGTACCGCCATGAACGTTATCGCCGTCATGATCTCGTGTGTGGCGTACTGCATCGCCGCGGTGCTGCTCACCATGTCGGTCATGGGATAGGTGGTCGCGTGCAAAACACGAAGCAAAAGGCGAGCGCCAAGCAAAAGCTGACCATCGCCGCCATCTTTGGCGCTATGGGCCCCGGTCTGTTGGCGGCGCTTTCGGGTAATGACGCCGGCGGCATCGCCACGTATTCCAGCGCGGGCGCCAGCTATGGTTACAAGATGCTCTGGATGCTTCCCGTCATGACCGTGCTGCTCATCGTGACGCAGGAGACTGCGGCGCGTTGCGGCTGCGTGACGGGTAAGGGCCTGGCCTCGCTCATTCGCGAGCGCTTTGGCGTGCGCAAGAGCGTGCTGGCCATGGCGGCGCTGTTGATCGCCAACACGGCTGTGACCATTTCGGAGTTTGCGGGCATCGCCAGCGGTCTTGCTCTCTTTGGCGTGCCGGCGAGCATCTCGGTGCCGTTGGTGGCGCTGCTGGTATGGATGCTTACCATGTCGGGTAGTTTCCAGCGCATCGAGAAGATTCTACTGCTGGTGAGCTGCGTGTTCGTGACCTATATCGTCGCCGCGTTTATGGCTGGCCCCAACTGGGGTGAGGTCGCGGTCGACCTGGTCGTGCCTAACATTCAAAATGACCCCAGCTACGTGTCGCTCGTGGTCGCAACGATCGGTACCACCATCGCGCCGTGGATGATTTTCTTGGCGCAGAACAACGTGGTCGATAAGAACGCGGGCGAGGACGATATCGTGCTGCAGCGCATCGATACCGTGAGCGGCTCGCTTGCCGCTGATGTCATTGCCGGCTTTATTATCATTACGACCGGTACGGTGCTGTTCCCGGCGGGTATTCAGATTAGCGATGCTGCCGATGCTGCCCGCGCGCTGGAGCCTATTGCGGGTCAGTGGTCTACGGTACTGTTTGCCTCGGGCCTGGTCGCGGCGAGTTTCTTGGCTGCCTGCGTGCTGCCGGGCGTTACGTCGAGCGCTATCTGCGAGGCATTTGGCTGGGAGCGCGGTGCCGACCGCAGCTGGGACGAGGCCCCGGTCTATCGCGGCATCATTACGGCCATCATCGGCATCTCTGCCGTGCTGGTGCTTATGCCCGGCGTCGATCTGTTCCAGATTATGATGACCTCGCAGGTCATCAATGGCGTGCTGCTGCCCGTGGTTCTGGTGTTCCAGGTGGTTATTGCCGCTGACCGTCACATTATGGGCACTAACCGCAACGGCCGCGTGTGGAATGTGCTCACTTGGGCGACTATCGGTGTGATTACGGTGCTGACGGTCGTCATGTTTGTTCTGCAGGCGATGGGTTACAGCGCTTAGCGCCTCTTTTGGGTTTCGAGCGGCCGCTGCCATGGGCCGCGGCCTCTTTTTTGCCCGCTATAGGGGGTTAGTTATATGGCAGTGGACAAAAAATGCCAAATATGAGTACTGTTGCTAAGTGAATAGCATTTACATCCAAGAAGATAATGGACATAGCCGATAGTATGTTCATTAAAATTGGCTCCAATATGTCTTAAACCAGTCAGGTTGGCTGCTTTAGGGGGTTGTAGGGGTCGCTCGGACGTCATTTTGGGTGGTTTTGCCTGCTACTAAAATGGTAACAGTACTCATATTTGCCCCTTTTTGTCCATGACCTCTTGGAGTCGGCTCGAAAAGAGTGATTTTGGGTTGTTTGCTGCGGGTGTGGGCTTGGAAACAACGTTCGGGGTGGCGAGGCGCCCAGAATTTGGTCGCAAGGAGGGCGTTCCTCGGCTGTGTCAGGAGTGTCCCTGGGTGCCGGCATATAAGGAACGTCCATTACAGTCGAAATTGTCAGCCCGGGCCCGTCTCGGGCTACGATTGAGGCGCGCCCAGAACGGGCCGCCGACCGGGCGCCCGCGCACGGCCGAACGTCCCTGCCCCCGAGAGGGCCCGTTGGGTGCTGCCGGCGCGGGACGCGCCGCCCCCGACGGCTGATAGGAAAGTGCCGGGCAGGCGCCGCGGCTGGTAATGTGAGTGCCAAGGGGGAGGCCATCCGGTCGAACGACTACCGGAAGGATACCACCGTGAAAGCGCCATCGACCAGACCCGCGGCCGTGCTCGGCCTGGACGTCGGCAAGTCCTCCCACTGGGCCTGCCTGATCGACCGCGGCGGGGAGGTGCTGGCCAGCGCCCCCGTCCGCAACCGGGAGGGCGCTCTCGACGCGCTGTTCTCCTCCGCGCCCGCCGGCACGCTCGTCGTCGTCGACCAGTTCCGCAACATAGGGTCCCTCGCCGTGCGGCGCGCCCGCGCCGCGGGGCTGGCGGTCGCCTACCTGCCCGGCCTCGCCGCCAGCCGCGCCGCCGGGCTGTTCGCCGGCGAGGCCAAGACCGACGAGCGCGACGCCGAGGTGATCGCGCGGACCGCCCTGGGCGTGCCGGACTCCCTGTCGGGGGTCCCGGGCCGCGGCGAG
>UQKM01000027.1 GCA_900541685.1 uncultured Collinsella sp. | reverse complement strand
CTCCCCACCATTCCACCCCCAATATGTTGTAAAACACCCCCGAGCATATGTTCGAAAACACAATATGTTGTGTTTGCAGCAAAGGCGGGATGCCACCTGTAGAACCACACCCGCGAACCTCAACCTTCAAGTTGACCTTGAGGCGATTTTTACGTCCCTTTACACGCCGTTCACATCGCCCCCAAACTCCCCCACCCACGGTACACACGGCCCACCGCCGCATCGGTGTCTAGCGAAAAATGGGACGGGCCCCAGATTGCCCATGCGCGCAAAAGTGCGTCTCGGCAATCTGGGGCCCGTCCCCTTTAGTATTTATAAATATGCAGGTCAGCGAGGTGCTAGCGATGTGCTAGCGGATGCGCCGCCAGATAGACCTCGGTCAGTTGCGTTCGGTCGACATGCGTGTAGACCTGCGTGGTCGAAATATCGGCATGGCCCAAAATCTCCTGCAGCACACGCAGGTCGGCACCGCCCGCGAGCATGTGGGTGGCAAAGGAGTGGCGCAAGGTATGGGGATGGAGCCCCACCAGCCCCACCTGACGCCCATACCGCTCGCATATCGCATGCACGGCCTGGCGCGACAGGCGACGTCCGTTCTTATTTAAAAAGACCGCCGAGGTCTCGGTTCCGCGGGCATGGGCCGCCAAGCGAGAACGTCCCTCAGTTACATAGAGCGTCAGAGCTCGCGCCGCGCTTCCCACCAGTGGGGACAGGCGTTCCTTTGAGCCCTTACCGCGAACGAGTACAAAGCCATCGTCAATATGGATATCGCCCACATCGAGCCCAACCAGCTCACTCACACGCAAACCGCATCCGTAGAGCACTTCCAAGATGGCATGGTCGCGCAGTCCCATCTCGCCCTCGGGAAAGTCTTGATCGAGCAGCGCCGAGACATCCTCCACCGATAGATACTCCGGCAAACGCTCAGCCTTTTTAGGCAGGCGCAACGCCGCCGTCGGGTTTTGGGCCACGGCCCCATCGCGCACCAAAAAGGCATGCAGGCCCTTCACGGCAGCAAGCGCGCGCTCCACCGAGGCGTCGGAATAGCCTCCGCCGCGGCGATCGGCGACAAAGCCCTCCACGACCTGACGGGTCACCTCTTCAAAAGACACAATACCCGCCCGCTCCAGATAGGCGCAGTACGTCGTCAGGTCACGACGATAGGCCACAATCGTGTTGCGCGCCAAGCCCCGCTCGACCGCGAGGTAATCGAGATACTCCCCCGCCGCCACGGCGAGCGACGAGGGAGTAGCTTCGGTATGTTCCTTATTCGCCGGCACCCTTAGTCCGTAGCGAGGTTCATGGGCGTCACCTGCAGACGGTCGACACCCTCGTGCTGGCCGATCGAAGCGCGCACGAACTCTCGGAACAGCGGCTGCGGATTAGTCGGACGGCTCTTGAACTCGGGGTGAGCCTGGGTTGCCACATACCACGGATGCACGTCGCGCGGCAGCTCGACCATCTCGACCAGGCGCTCGTCGGGCGAGAGGCCAGAGATAACCAAGCCGGCATCCTCGAGCTGGTCGCGGAAGGCGTTGTTGAACTCAAAGCGGTGACGGTGACGCTCGTAGACGAGTTCCTCGCCATATGCCTCGCGAGCAAGGGTATCGGCGGCGAGCTTGCACGGATAGGCGCCCAGGCGCATGGTGCCGCCCTTCTCGGTCACGTCCTCCTGCGAGCTCATCAGATCGATGACGCTAAACGGGCCGTCCGGATCGAACTCAGAGGAGCTGGCGCCGGCAAGGCCGACGACGTTGCGGGCGAACTCGCACACGGCGACCTGCATACCCAGGCAAATGCCCAGATACGGAATCTTGTGCTCACGGGCAAACTCGGCCGCGAGGATCTTGCCCTCCAGGGCGCGCTTGCCAAAGCCGCCGGGGACCAGGATGCCCGAGGCGTCGCCCAGAACCTCGGAGACATTCTGCTCGTCGAGGCTCTCGCCGTCGACCAGCTGGACGTCCACATGGCGATCGTAGAAGACGCCCGCATGGTGCAGGGCCTCGATAACCGACAGGTACGCATCGGGCAGCTGCGTGTACTTACCCACGACGGCAATCTTAACCTTATCGGCGTGATGGTTGGCATGGTTCTGCTTACGCAGGAACTCATTCCACTCGCTCATGTCGCGCTCACGCGGGTCCAGGCCCAGGCGCTCGCAAATACGCAGGTCAAAGTCCTGCTCGGCAAGCAGCTGCGGCACGTCGTAGATGCTCGCGCAGTCCTCATTGGTAAAGACGCAATCGGTGTCGACGTCGCAGAAGCTTGCGATCTTTCCGCGGATAGCGTCATCGATATGGTGGTCGGAGCGCAGCACGATGATATCGGGCTGGATGCCAAAGCTGCGGAGCTCCTTGACGGAATGCTGCGTGGGCTTGGTCTTGACCTCGTGGGCGGCGGCAATATAGGGAACGAGCGACACGTGGATGTAGCAGACGTTCTCGGAGCCGGCCTCCTTGCGGTACTGACGGATGGCCTCGACAAACGGTTGGGACTCGATGTCGCCGATCGTGCCGCCCAGCTCGGTGATGACTACATCGGAGCCGGTCTGCTCCTCGATGCGGCGAAACTTGTCCTTAATGGCATTGGTGACGTGAGGAATCACCTGCACGGTACCGCCCAAAAAGTCGCCGCGACGCTCGCGGGCGATTAGGCTTTTGTAGATGGCACCGGTCGTAAAGTTGGAATCGCGGGTCAGGTTCTCATCAATAAAGCGCTCGTAATGACCCAGGTCCAGGTCGGACTCGTAACCATCCTCGGTTACAAAGACCTCACCATGCTGGAACGGGCTCATGGTACCGGGGTCGACGTTCAGATACGGGTCGGCCTTCTGCATCGTTACTTTGTAGCCACGCGACTTGAGCAGACGGCCCAGCGAGGCCGCGGTGATACCCTTGCCCAGGGACGAAACCACGCCACCGGTTACGAACACATGCTTGGTCATATTGAGTTACCTGCGCTTCCCGTAGAAGTTGTTTATCCACATCTTACGGGTCTTCATTGTAATACTCGCGCCGCGGACCGTCCGCAATTTTTCTCGCGTGCGATTGCATTTCTCAATCTTGAAACAAAACGCCGCCCGGTTTCCCAGGCGGCGTCACTATGGCAAGGGTTACATGCTGCTATCGATCAGCAACCTCGTCCTCAAGCATTTCTTGAACGAGCATGCCGGTACGGACGCCCTCAAGATACCACTCACCACGTTCGGTGAGGCAAATGCCATTTGCAAGCTGACCGCCGTCGTCGCTATAACGCGAGACGACATCAATCATACCTTCGGAATCCAAGCGATCGATTGCGGCGCGGGCACGATACGGCGAAACCCCCACGCGCTCGGCAAGCGTTTTGCGCGAGAAACCATACGGCCCGCCATTGTCTTCGGTTTGCTGGTCGATCTCCATCAACACCAGCACCTCGACACGCTTCATATCGTTGACACTCGCACGACCCTTGCCCGCCATAGCAGCCTCCTCAAACCGAGCACGAGCATCTAACGCGCCGTGCGCGACCGACACACCTCACGATGGCAGGTAATATCCATCATGCGGCATCCCGCTAAGGATGAAACAGTTACGGTTATTGTATACCGCTCAAATTGTTTCTAGGCAGGTAAACAGCTATTTTTCGCCGAAATAGACGCTTTATTGATCAAAAAGCCGTACCGGGCGCTAACCCGATACGGCCAAAATGCAATGCAATTACCGCGGTGCTTCAAACTTAGCGATGGAAGAAACCGCGGCGCTCAAACTTGGGCTCGCAGCACACGTTGATGCCCAACTTGCGCAGTACCGTCTCGTCCGTCGGCGAGATAATCACGCTAAAGAAGGCATCGCAACCGCGCAGCTGCTCCAGGCCCGAAAGGACGCGAGCGGCTGTCTCACTCGTGGCCGAGGTGATCGACAGCGCCATAAGCGTCTCGTCGGTGTGGAGGCGCGGGTTTTTGCTGCCCAGGAAATGCGTCTTGAGCTTGCTGATGGGCTCGATCGCCTCATCGCTAATGACCTCGAGCTCAAGGTCGACGCCCGAGACATGCTTGAGGGCGTTCATAATGAGCGAACTTGCGGCGCCCAGGCGCGTGGAGGTCTTACCGGTCACCACGGAGCCATCGGGCATGACCATGGCACCCACGGGACCACCCGTCAGCTGCTCCCTGGTGAGGGCCGCCGAGCGCGCCGGTGAGTAGTTCTTATCGATGCCGGCTTTCTTCATAATAATCTTGAGACGGTCGACTTGCTCATCGCCCACGCCGGTACGGCGCACATTTTCGACCGCGGTAAAGTAGCGGCGGACGATCTCCATCTTGGAAGCGTCGCGGCAGGCATCGTCATCGGTGATGGCAAAACCGACCATATTGACGCCCATGTCCGTAGGGCTCTGGTAGGGGCTCTTGCCCAGGATCTTTTCCATCAGGGCACGGACTACCGGGAAGGCCTCGACGTCGCGGTTGTAGTTGACCGTGGTCTTGTTGTAGGCCTCCAGGTGGAAGGAGTCGATGATGTTGGCGTCATCGAGGTCTGCCGTGGCGGCCTCGTAGGCAATATTGACCGGATGCGTAAGGGGCAGATTCCAAACCGGGAAGGTCTCGAATTTGGCATAGCCGGCGGCCGTGCCATGCTTGTGCTCGTGATAGAGCTGAGACAGGCAAGTGGCGAGCTTGCCCGAGCCAGGGCCGGGCGCCGTCACGACAACGAGCGGTCGGGTGGTCTCGACAAACTCGTTCTTGCCATAGCCGTCGTCGGACACGATCAGATCGACATCGTGCGGATACCCCTCGATGGGATAGTGCAGCTTGGCGGGAATACCGAGCGCGTTCAGGCGGTTGCGGAACACATCGGCAGCGGGCTGTCCAGCGTACTGGGTGATGACCACGGCCGCGACAGCAAAGCCGTTGCCGCGGAACAGGTCAACCAGGCGCAGCACATCCTCGTCATAGGTAATGCCAAGGTCACCACGAGCCTTGTTTTTCTCGATGTGGTTCGCGTTGATCGCGATGATAACCTCGACATCGTCGGCGATGCTTTTGAGCATGCGGAACTTGCTGTCCGGCTCAAAACCCGGTAGCACGCGGCTGGCATGATAGTCATCGAACAGCTTGCCGCCAAACTCCAAATACAGCTTGCCGCCAAACTGCGAGATGCGCTCCTTAATGTGAGCAGCCTGCAGCTCGATATACTTCGCGTTGTCGAAACCCTGGCGCATATATGGCTCCCGTCCCGTTTCCATTTATGTTCTAGGCGATTATAACGGAGCCCGCCCTCCCCGATAACCAGACCATCAACAGGCACCAACCAAACACGCCCACCGCAACCGCCGGGGACCCGGGGTAGCTAATTTAGGGCAGGGAACAAGTCACTCCGCACAAACAATGGAAACGTCACAGGCAGAGCCGAAGCCAGCGAACAGGCGCCAGAGCGAGCAAGCTACCCCCTGCACCAACAATGGAAAGCGCCGCAGGCAGAGGACGGACAGCGAGCGACGTCCAGAACGTACAAGTTGGCATGAAAAAGGCAAGGCATAGACCTTTTGGTCATGCCTTGCCTTTTGAATGATAAATTGTCGTTCTGGGCGGCGCGCAGCGTCAACTGGTTGCGCGGTTTGGTAAAACCGCGCAACACAAAAGCGCCCCCTCCCGCGCACGGAACGGGAGGGGGCCAAAGGTAGGAGTCTACCGGTGGGGTTACCCCACCGGACAGACGATGACCAGGTGATCCGTTATAGGATCGTCATGGTTTCCGTGGGGTACCCAGGGGGTACTTAGATCATCACGCAAGCGATGGTCAGGATGATGGCGCAGACGACGGAGAGAGCGACGATGAGCTTAAGAGCAAACTTGAGCCAGGTCGTCCACTCGATCTTAGCCAGAGCGAGACCGCCCATGATGGCACCAGAGGTCGGGGTGAACAGATTCACGACGCCGATGGCGGCGGAGAAGATCATGACCATGACCTCGGGCGAGAAGCCGAGCTTAACAGCCAGCGGTCCCATGATGGGCATGGAGACAGTAGCCATACCGGAGGTCGAGGGGATCAGGAAGGACAGGCCAAAGTAGACCAGGAAGCTCATGGGAGCGAAGATCACGCCGGACAGGCCAGCCAGAGCATTGGCGGCAGCGTCGAGGACGTAGACGTCGAGGCCGGTGCTAGCCATGAGGACGGAGATACCACGGGCAAGAGCGATGACGAGGACAACGGACATCATGTCGGCAGCGCCGGTGATGAAGGTGTTGACGATCTGCTTCTCGGAGAGGCCACCGATGATACCGATCAGGACAGCCATGAGGAAGAACCAGGTGGAAGCCTCGTCGAAGTACCACTGGCCAATGGGCAGGCCGGTGATCAGGGCAGACCAGCCCTGAACGATGGCGTTACCGTCGGCGTCATAGACAGCGCCAGCATCGAAGAAGTTGGCGACGCCCTCGTTGAGGTCGGCCAGCGGGATGAAGCCGACGATCATGACGACGAAGGTGAAGGCAAAGGCGATCAGAACACCCTTCTGACGACCGGTGAGCTTGACCTCTTTGTGAACCTCGGAAGCAGCCTTGCCGTGAGCCTCTTCGGCGTCCTTGAGCTCCTGCATCGAAAGGATGGTGGAACCCTTGTCAGCCTTGACCTTCTTGGCATAGCTCATGACGAAGAGGATGGACATAACAGTGGTAACAATCCACAGGACGGCACCGAGGCCGATGATGATGGACTGGTTGACCTCAATGCCAACGCCGGTCAGAGCGTCGACGGCAGCACCGACGGCGAACGGGTTAACCGTGGAGCCGAGGCAGCCGCAGCCAGCGCCGAGCAGGACGGTGGCAGCGCCGACCATAGGGTCGAAGCCAGCAGCCATCATGGTGGCGGCGAGCAGGGCGTAGAAGGGAACGGTCTCCTCGCACATACCATAGGTGGTACCACCGAGGGAGAAGATGAACATTAGCACGGGAATGAGCATGATCTCATTGCCCTTAAGCTTCTGCACCAGAACGGCAATGCCGTTGTCCAGGGCGCCGGTCTCGGTCATCATGCCGAGGAAGCCACCGAGGATCATAACGAAGAGGCAGACGGGCAGAGCGTCAGCGAAGCCCTTGACCGGGGCGGTGCAGAAATCGCTCAGGCGGGCAGCGGTAACCGCGCCACCGGACGTACCGGAGACGATAACGGTAACAACCGCGACGATTGCCAGCAGAGCAAGAAGAATGGTGAACGATGAAGGCATACCGCGCTTTTTCTTAGCGGTCTCAGTCATAGTTCTCATCCCCCCTTCATAAATCATTTACTGATCTCGCCCGAAGCGGCTCTTCCGTGCCGTGCATGTCGCTCGGTGCGAGATTTTTACCAGACAAAAGCGCTCGGGGTGCGCAGGAATGCACCCCGAGCGAGATGCTAGATGCTCTTACTTGAGCGTGGCGTACATGACAGCCTTGATGGTGTGCATGCGGTTCTCGGCCTCGTCGAAGACCTTGGAAGCGGGGCTCTCGAAGACCTCGTCGGTGACCTCCTGCTCGGTGATGCCGAACTGCTCGCACTTCTCGGCGCCAATGGTGGTGTTGGTGTCGTGGAAGCTGGGCAGGCAGTGCAGGAAGATGGCACCCGGGTTGGCCATAGCCATGACCTCGGAGGTGACACGATACGGGGTGAGCTGAGCGATGCGCTCGGCCCAGACCTCGTCAGGCTCGCCCATGGAGACCCACACGTCGGTGTAGATAACGTCGGCACCGGTGACGCCGTCCTTGACGTCGGTGGTCAGCTTGATGGTGCAGCCGTTGGCCTCAGCGATGGGCTTGCAGGCCTCGATGACGTCGTCAGCGGGCATGCACTCCTCGGGGCCGCAGGCCACGAAGTTCATGCCGAGCTTGGAGCAGACGACCATGAGGGAGCGAGCGACGTTGTTCTTGCAGTCGCCCATGAAGACGAGGGTCTTGCCCTTGATGTCGTAGTTGAAGTTCTCCTGGACGGTCAGGATGTCGGCGAGCATCTGAGTGGGGTGCCACTCGGTGGTCAGACCGTTCCAGACGGGCACGCCGGACTTAGCGGCAAGCTCCTCGACGTCGTCCTGGGCAAAGCCACGGAACTCGATGCCGTCATACATGCGGCCGAGAACGCGGGCGGTGTCCTCGATGGACTCCTTCTTGCCCATCTGCGACGAACCCGGATCGAGGTAGGTGACGCCCATGCCCAAATCCATGCCGCCGACCTCGAAGGCGCAGCGGGTACGGGTGGAAGTCTTCTGGAAGAGCAGGACGATGTTCTTGCCCTCGAGATAGCGGTGCGGAACGCCAGCGCGCTTCATGTCCTTGAAGTTCTTGGAGAGCTTGAGCAGGTACTCGATCTCCTCGGTGGTGAGGTCGAGGAGCTTGAGGAAGCTACGGCCGGAGAGGTTAACACCCATGGTTCGAATCCTTTCGAAGAAATGAATTACGCAAATACTAGTGGTGCCCGTTTGACGGGCGAAACCGGTGCGGTTGTAGGGAGACCGCACCGGAAACGGAAAGACTTAGAGGTCCTCGCGCCAGAAGGGCATGCTCATGCAGCGCGGGCCGCCACGGCCGCGGGAGAGCTCGGCGGAGGGCACGACGAGAAGGTCCAGGCCCTCCTTGTACAGCACGTCGTTGGTGACGGTGTTGCGGGCGTAGACGCAGATCTTGCCGGGCTCGACGCACAGGGTGTTGGAGCCGTCGTTCCACTGCTCGCGGGAGGCCGCGATCGGGTCGCCGCCGCCGCAGGGGATCAGCTTGACCTGGTCGACGCCGGTGGCGTCCTCCAGGACGTGCTCGAGGGTGTCCTCGATCAGGCGGATGTTCACGTCGCCCGGGTTCTTGCCGGCGGTCAGCTCGTAGACGCGCAGGGTGCCCATGATGGCGGGGTGGATCGTGAACTTATCGACGTCGATCTGGGTGAAGACCGTGTCGAGGTGCATGAAGGCGCGCGAGACCGGGATGTCGAAGGCCAGGATGCGCTCGACCTTGGAGTCGGAGTTCCAGAAGATGTTCTGCGCCATGACGTCGATGGCGGCTGCCTGGGTGCGCTGGGAGATGCCGACGGCGAGGGTCTTCTCGTTGATGTTCAGCACGTCGCCGCCCTCGGTGTGGAACTGGCAGTCGCGGCGGAAGTACAGGGAGACGTCCTTGTAGTCGGGGTGGTACTTGAAGACGTACTTGCCGTACAGGGTCTCGCGGTTGCGGGTGACCGAGTACATGCGGTTGAGGTTGACGCCCTCGCCGACGACCGCGAACGGGTCGCGGGTGAAGTAGAGGTTGGGCATCGGGTCGATGATCAGGTCGGACTCGGACTCGGAGTTGACCAGGGAGTCGAGGGTCGTGGACGCCGTGAGGGGCATGTCGATCTCGGCCTTGGTCATGCCGGCCATGGTCTTCTTGACGAACTCGAGGTTGTCCTCGATGGAGTCCAGCTTCTCGCGGACGATCTGCGGCATCTGCTGGCCGCGGATGCCTGCCTCGGCGATGTACTGGTCGGTGAACTCGGCGCGGGCGCCGGGGACCTGGTCGAACACCTCGGCGACGAGGTTCTCCAGGTAGAGCACCTCCACGCCCTGGTCCCTCAGGATCTGGGCGAAGGTGTCGTGCTCCTGCTGCGCGACCTCCAGGAACGGGACGTCGTCGAACAGGAGTCGCTCGAGCTCGTCGGGCGGCAGGTTGAGGAGCTCGTCGCCGGGACGGTGCAGGCAGACCTTCCTGAGCTTGCCGATCTCGGAAGGCACGTGCAGACCTTTCGTCATGGCCTCCTACCTTTCTTTCGGGCCCTTGTCAGGGCCGATTCGTTAGCGCCCCTCCGTGTGAGGCGTTATTGCTGACGACATATTTATATCCAAAATCAGCCCATACTTCCACCTTGCCCCCGAACGGTTTTTTATGAGGGGTGAACGGCATACACATATACTTCACGCATGGCACACTTTGACTTAATAAAGTGTATTTACGTGCTTAAATGCCTTTTTACCGGAAATCCCATTGGAACTAATCTTTGTTAAACCACCCTCAATTTGCATATTTCACGCAAGGGTATGAATAGAATTCGCAATTCTTGCTGCCTCTCAACCATTTTGATTTTTATTCAGAAAAAAGTTCGTCCTATTCATTTTTAGCAACCAGACTACCGTTTACCAGACGCTGGGTACCGTTCGCCGGAAGCTCAGTATAAGGCCCAGCGGATATCAGCTTGCCGTACGGCCTCATTTGTAACAACTTGACTTCTCGGTATAAAAAACAGACCCGCCCCCTCATGGGAAACGGGTCTGTTATCGATTATCGTCGGCCAATTTGAATACGGACTTCGAAGGAAGTCGTGATCCTAGCGATCGAACTCGGCCAGCGCCTCACCCAGAAGCCTCAGGCCCTCGCGAAGAACGTCCTCGCTCGCGCAGTAGCCCAGGCGTGCACCGCAGGGAAGCTCAAAGCGGCTGCCGGGAACCAGCAGCACTCCCCTCTCGGCCAACAGGCGCTTGCAGAAATCTTCGTCGTCCTCGGGGATATCCAGCTGGATAAACGAGGTGGACACGCCCTGCGGGGCCGTCCAGGACACGCGATGCTGTGTATCGATCCAGGCCTGCGCGATATCACGGTTGCCAAACACGATCTTGCGGTTGCGCTCGAGAATCTTGTCCTTATGCTCGAGCACGTAGGTCGCCAGGGCGTCGTTGAACACGCCACCGCAGATCATGGTGTAGTCGCGATACGTGCGGATGCGGTTGGATACCTCTTCATCGGTCACGACCCAGCCCACGCGGGCAGCAGGCGTCGAATAGGTCTTGGACACCGAGTTGGTGACAATGGCCTTCTCGTACACGTCGGCCATCGACATAAAGGACTCGGTGTTCTCGAGCGGCAGATACACCTCGTCGCACAGCACGCAGGCACCCACCGAACGCGCAATCTCCGCAATCTGGCCGAGCGTATCGGCATCGAGCACCGTACCGATGGGGTTCGATGCGTTATTGATGCAGATGAGCTTGGTGTTGGGGCGCACCAAGCGCTTGAGCTCATCGATATCGGGCTTCCAACCGAGCTCCTCGCGAAGCTCCCAATACTCGACCTCGGCACCCAGCGTACGCGGAATCTCGTAGAGCGGCGCATAGGTAGGCCACTCGGCAATCACGTGATCGCCGGGCTCCACAACGGCCATGATGGCGTTGAGGTTGGCGCCCGTGCAGCCATTGGTCTGCAGAATGTGATCGGGATTGACATCGCGACGATACAGCTTGGCGACCTCGGCCTTAAATTCCGGCGATCCCTCGATCCAGCCGTAGTTCATCTTCTCGCGATCCAGGCGCTCGTAGAACGTGGCGCCGTCCTGCTCGTCCAGTGCGCGAAGCTCGCCCATGGTCAGCGACGAGATCGTCGACTGAGCGATATCCCAGGTAGCACTCTTCTCCCAAACGTTGAGCCATTCCTCAACACCGATTGGCTTGATATCCATGGCCACCTTATCTGATCTTCATTTAGCGTCATTAAACATGAATGGGGCGGTGCGAAAGATCCGCACCGCCCCAATGGGAGACATCTAATGGCAGCTAGATGTTTGTAGTAAGACCTGTACGGGTCTTTGAAAACCTTAGAGGTCCTCGCGCCAGAAGGGCATGCTCATGCAGCGCGGGCCGCCACGGCCGCGGGAGAGCTCGGCGGAGGGCACGACGAGAAGGTCCAGGCCCTCCTTGTACAGCACGTCGTTGGTGACGGTGTTGCGGGCGTAGACGCAGATCTTGCCGGGCTCGACGCACAGGGTGTTGGAGCCGTCGTTCCACTGCTCGCGGGAGGCCGCGATCGGGTCGCCGCCGCCGCAGGGGATCAGCTTGACCTGGTCGACGCCGGTGGCGTCCTCCAGGACGTGCTCGAGGGTGTCCTCGATCAGGCGGATGTTCACGTCGCCCGGGTTCTTGCCGGCGGTCAGCTCGTAGACGCGCAGGGTGCCCATGATGGCGGGGTGGATCGTGAACTTATCGACGTCGATCTGGGTGAAGACCGTGTCGAGGTGCATGAAGGCGCGCGAGACCGGGATGTCGAAGGCCAGGATGCGCTCGACCTTGGAGTCGGAGTTCCAGAAGATGTTCTGCGCCATGACGTCGATGGCGGCTGCCTGGGTGCGCTGGGAGATGCCGACGGCGAGGGTCTTCTCGTTGATGTTCAGCACGTCGCCGCCCTCGGTGTGGAACTGGCAGTCGCGGCGGAAGTACAGGGAGACGTCCTTGTAGTCGGGGTGGTACTTGAAGACGTACTTGCCGTACAGGGTCTCGCGGTTGCGGGTGACCGAGTACATGCGGTTGAGGTTGACGCCCTCGCCGACGACCGCGAACGGGTCGCGGGTGAAGTAGAGGTTGGGCATCGGGTCGATGATCAGGTCGGACTCGGACTCGGAGTTGACCAGGGAGTCGAGGGTCGTGGACGCCGTGAGGGGCATGTCGATCTCGGCCTTGGTCATGCCGGCCATGGTCTTCTTGACGAACTCGAGGTTGTCCTCGATGGAGTCCAGCTTCTCGCGGACGATCTGCGGCATCTGCTGGCCGCGGATGCCTGCCTCGGCGATGTACTGGTCGGTGAACTCGGCGCGGGCGCCGGGGACCTGGTCGAACACCTCGGCGACGAGGTTCTCCAGGTAGAGCACCTCCACGCCCTGGTCCCTCAGGATCTGGGCGAAGGTGTCGTGCTCCTGCTGCGCGACCTCCAGGAACGGGACGTCGTCGAACAGGAGTCGCTCGAGCTCGTCGGGCGGCAGGTTGAGGAGCTCGTCGCCGGGACGGTGCAGGCAGACCTTCCTGAGCTTGCCGATCTCGGAAGGCACGTGCAGACCTTTCGTCATGGCCTCCTACCTTTCTTTCGGGCCTTTCGGCCGAATCTCTCAGCACCCTTCCGTAACGGATGCTGCTTGCTGACAGCTCTAGTTATATCCAAATTCCAACCGCAATTCCACCTCGCCCCCGAACGGTCAACAAAGTTCGATGAACGGTATATCGAATATGATTCCCCCATAATGCACTTCGGCGTTCTAAAGTAGCTTTTCTAAGGTAAATGCTCTTTTTTCCTAAAAATCATTCGCAATTACAACTCCAATCTTTCGATTAAGAATTGCATATCTAAAACGGTTTTATGTATATAAATGACGCTTGTTCGTGTTTCTGTCTGTATTCGATGATATTCAGCTACCTATCATTCTTATTCACACATACTCACCAGTTGAGTGAGGATATAGACCGTTTTTCACAACGCGAAGGGCGTCAGCTCTATGGCTTGTCAGCGTAAGAAGTAGGTAAAGATACCGTTCACGCGATACGTCCGTGCCATAGGTCGACTAAATTGAGACAATAGTGAATAGTGTTAGGCAACCGTCCCCCACGGGGACTGAACGGACAGATGCATATGCCGAGCAAAATCGAAAAAAAGCAAGCCGCTGCAAAGCTGCGTAAGCCGCCGCGCGACCTCTCGTACACGCAGAACCGAGAGCTCAGCTGGCTGCGCTTTGACAACCGTGTGCTTGACGAAGCCTTCGACGAGACCGTTCCGCTGTTCGAGCGGCTAAAGTTCGTGTCGATTTTCGAGTCTAACCTCGATGAGTTTCTCATGGTGCGCGTGGGCGGCCTGTCCGATCTGGCAGAGCTCAAAAAACAGCCTGTCGACAACAAGAGCAATATGACCGCCTCCGAACAAGTCGATGCTGTCATGGCCGAAATGCCCGGGCTCCTTACCCGATGGGAGTCCATCTTTAAGAGCATCGAGGGCAAGCTCGACACCCTGGGCGTTCACCGCGCCCGCATCGATTCGCTTACGCCCGAGGAGCGCACCTTTGTAACCCGTTACTTCCAGGCCTACGTGTCGCCGGTCATCTCACCGCTGGTGATTGACCCGCGCCACCCCTTCCCCAACCTGCGCAACGGCGCACTCTACCTGGCCTGCGGCCTGGACGGCGTCACCGACGAGGAGAGTCTGCTGGGCCTTATCGAGATTCCCACCTCGATGAACCGCGTGGTCGAGATCCCCTCGCCCACCGGCACCTACTCCTACATCTTGCTCGAGGACGTCATCCTCGCCTGCCTGGACAGCTGCTTTGGCTCCTATAAGCCGCTCGACCGCGCGCTCATCCGCGTCACCCGCAACGCCGACATCGACCCGGACGGCGAGGGCGTCGAGGAGGAAGAGGATTACCGTCAGCACATGAAGCGCATCCTCAAGAAACGCTTGCGCCTGCAGCCGGTGGTGCTCGCGGTCTCGGGGTCGCTCGAGAAGGCGACGCTCAAGACCATCCGCAAGGCGCTCGAGCTTTCGCGCCGCTCTGTCTTTACCTGCGATATCCCGCTCGACCTAGGCTACGTCTTTGGCATTGAGGGCAAGATTCCCGAGCACCTGCGCAACGAGCTGCTCTTTACACCGTTTAAGCCGCAGCCCAACCCCACCATCGATATGACCCGCTCCATCCGCGAGCAGGTACTTCAGCACGACAAGCTGCTCTTTTATCCCTATGAGGCCATGAACCCCTTCCTGGATCTGGTGCACGAGGCCGCCTACGACCCCGAGTGCATCTCACTGCGCATCACGCTCTACCGCGTGGCCAAGCAGAGCCGCCTGTGCGAGTCACTGATCGATGCCGCCGAGAACGGCAAAGAGGTCACGGTGCTCATGGAGCTCCGCGCGCGCTTTGACGAGCAGAACAACATCGAGTGGGCCGAGCGCCTGGAAGAGGCCGGCTGCACCGTCATCTACGGCTCCGAGGGCTTTAAGTGCCACTCCAAGATCTGCCAGCTCACCTATCGCGAGGGCATGGCGCTAACGCGCCTGACGCTGCTGGGCACCGGCAACTTTAACGAGAAGACGGCCAAACTCTACAGCGACTTTATGCTCATGACCGCTCACCCCGGCATCGGCGAGGACGCCAACCTGTTCTTCCGCAACCTGTCGCTGGGCAACCTGCGCGGCGATTACCGCTTCCTGGGTGTGGCGCCCGTCGGACTGAAACCGCTCATCATGCGCGGGCTTGACCGCGAGATCCAGCGCGCCCTCGCCGGCGAGCCCGCCCGCGTGTTCTTTAAACTCAACTCGCTCACCGACCGCGAGGTCATCGACAAGATCGCCGAGGCATCGTGCGCAGGAGTCCGCGTGGACATGATCATCCGCGGCATCTCGTGCCTCAAGCCGGGCGTTCCTGGCAAGACCGAGAACGTGCATGTCCGTTCTATCGTCGGACGCTTTTTGGAGCATGCGCGCGTTTACGCCTTTGGCGTGGACTCGGACATGATCTATCTGAGCTCGGCCGACATGATGACACGCAACACCGAGCACCGCGTGGAGATCGCCTTCCCCGTGCTCGACCCCACCTGCCGCGCCCTGGTGCACGAGTACATGAGCATGCAGCTGCGCGACAACGTGAAGGCCCGCAGCCTCACGAGCGACGGCACCTGGGTCCCCGTGGAGCGCGCAGAGGGTGAGAAACCCTTCAACTCGCAGGAAGCCCTGCTGGAGCGTGCCTACCGCAACGCCGAGGCCGCGCCCGAGTCCGTCATTGAGGCAAAGCCCGCCCCTGCTCCTAAGCCGCAGCCGGCCACACCCGAGGTTCAGAAGGTCCAGGCGACCGTCATTGAGCCCGAGCCCGCACCTGCACCTCAGCCCGAGCCGCAGGCAGCTAAGCCCGCACCCGAGACGAGCGCCCGTCGCGATAAGCCCGCCGGCAAGACCAAGGCCATCGAGCGCCATCGCCCCGGTCGTGTGCGCATGGGCCTGGGCCTGATCGGCCTGGGTCTTAAGACGCTCATTACCGGCAAGACGAAATAGTCGTTTGTAGAAGCAGTTTGTAGAAGCGCCCCGCATTTGAGGAAAGCCTCGGATGCGGGGCGCTTTTCCCTGCTACCATGGTGCGAGCAACAACACGAATGACAGGCAGGGATATGAAGCTCACTATAGAATCGATGACCTACGGCGCCGACGGGCTGGCGCACGCCGACAACGGCAAAGCCGTCTTTGTGCAGGGTGCCGTGGCAGGCGACACCGTCGAGGCCGAGGTCGTACAGGACGGCAAGTCGTTCATGCGCGCCCGCACCACCGAGATTCTGGAGCCGAGCCCCGATCGCATTCAGCCCCCCTGCCCCTACGTGGGCATCTGCGGCGGCTGCTCGTGGGGCAATCTCTCACGCACGGCACAGCTCGCCGCCAAGGAGCAAAACCTGCGCTCCACGCTCGAGCGCATCGGCAAGTTCGCTCCTGAGCAGGTCGATGAGTTGGTGCAGCCCATCTGCCACACCAAGGACGACTGGGGCTACCGCAATAAAATCGAGCTCGAACCGACCGTCGTCAACGGTCGCGTGCGCCTTGGCATGCACGGTGTCGACCCCAGCAAAATCGTGACCGTCGATGCGTGCCCGCTGTTCGATAAACGTTTTCCCAAGGCGCTCAAATCGGTCGTCGGCGCACTCAACTATCTAAGCGGCAGCCATGACTTAGGGCTCGAACGCGTGGGCATTCGCGCATCGCGCCGCACCAAGGCGCTCGAGGTTGCACTCTGGACGCCCACGGGCTCTTTTCCGCGCTCGCAAGTCTCCCGCGTGCTGGCGGTCGCCGCTCATCCCACGAGCATCGTGCGTGTGATGAGCAAGGGCGAAAAGAAGGCCCGCCGTGTCTCCAAGGTCGAAATGCTCGCCGGAGAGGGCTCATGGACCGAGAATATCGCCGAGGGTCAGATGCGCTTGTCTGCCCCGTCTTTTTTCCAAGTCAACACCAAGGGTGCTGAGATTTTGATCGAGCTTGTCATGGAAGCGCTCGACCCGCAAGAAGACGAGCTTGCCGTGGACCTGTACTGCGGCGCCGGAACCTTTACCCTGCCGCTCGCCCGCCGCTGCGACTTCGTCGCCGCCGTCGAGGCCTACGGCCCGGCCGTGCGCGACCTGCGCCGTAACCTGGAAATCAACAAGCTTGATAACGTCGACGTCATTGGCGGAGACGCGGTGCGCGAGTTCCCCGACCAGGATGCCGACGTCTTGGTGGTCGACCCGCCGCGCGCAGGCCTCGCCCCCGAGGCGATCGACCTTATCGCCAGCACGAGCGCTCGCGATGTCGCCTACGTGAGCTGCGACCCCGCCACCCTGGCACGCGACCTTAAGCGCTTTGTCGAGGAAGGTACCTTCTCCCCCGTCAAGATCACGCCGGTCGATCTGTTCCCGCAAACCTTCCACTGCGAAACCGTCGTCCACCTCAAGCGCAACTAGACTGTTTGCCCCAGACCACGCCCGATGATTTTTCTGGCACGGGGATAAAAATAGATTTGCTCCGAATGATTATTTAATCCCCGTCCCGAAATTGAACCGCCCCTCATTTCTTGAACATTAGAAATGGGGGCTTCTTTATGGACGGGAGAGTCAGGCACGACGCCACGCTGAGGACTCTTGCAGCAGAGCTTTGCGACAGGGGGTGCGGGCGCGCCGAAGGCCAGCGGGAGGCCGAAGGGTGCCCGGACCCGGCCGGGGCCGGCGGCGTGCGAGGGCAAGCTCATGCGACGGAGCTGCTGCCCGGGCGCCTGAAGGACGAATTCTACAGGAGCCGAACGTGGCGGAGCTTCGAGGAGTTCAAGCGGGACCTCGAAGCCTATACCGTTCACTGGAACAAGAGGAGGCGGGTTAAGCAAAAGGGACTGACCCCGGAGGAGTTCCGAAATCAGTCCCCATGTGCGGCATAGGCCGCTAATTGACCCGTCCAAGTATCGGGGCGCAGTTCATTTCAGCGCCGCCCGAGAAAGCTAAACGCCTTCTGGCAGGTTGTCCCGGGCCGAGGGCGGCCACCTTGATCGCCCTCGGCCCTCACCCACCTCAACTGCCCCTCAATTACATAGAGCTGATTGAGGAGGGCGCAGGCTAGCGGGTGCCTTCCTCATCGTCGTTGGGCCGGTAGGTGATGAACTCGATAACAAAGGCCAGGACGGCAGAGACGAGCGAGGCGATGATCGCGAAGATCATGTGGGAGATCCCGGCGCCACCAGGGGTCCCGTCGATAAAGTTGAGCAGGTTGAAGACGCCGAGGCCGCCCGAGATGTACATGAGAGCGCCAGTCATTCCCACGATGGCGCCGCCCACGGCGGAGCTCAGGCATGCCACGACGAACGCGCGCTTGTTGGGGAGGGCGATGCCGTAGATGCCCGGCTCGGTGACGCCGAAGAAGAAGGCGGAGATCATCGCGGGAAGGGCGATGCCGCGGAAGCGCTCGTCCTTGTTTCTGAGGTACATGGCAAAGATGACCGCTCCGAGCGCGAACCCGTGGCCGATGGTGGCGGCGAGCACGCTGTCGTGGCCGAGGGTGTTCAGATTCATGATGGAGATGGGGATGAGGCTCCAGTGGAAGCCAAAGATGACGAGGCACATCCACAGTCCGCCAACCAGGGCGCTGCCCAGGACGGAACCAACCACGGGGAGCTGGAAGATGAACGAGAATGCCGCGCTCAGCAGGTTGGTGATGAGGGTGGCCACCGGGCCGATGATGAGGTAGCCCAAGACGATGGAGACCGTCATCGTGGCGAGCGGGACAAGGAACATCTTGAGCGCAGCCGGCATCCAGCTCTTGAGCCAGCGCTCAAGGATAGAGCCGAACCACACCATGAGAAGGACGGGGATCACCGAGCTCACGTAGCCGGACACGGGCATGATGATGGGGATCCCGAGGGCGGTGGCGTACCACGAGAACGTGCCGGCCACGCCGAGGTCGATGCTGCCGAGCGCCTCGCCCGAGGTCAGGGCGACCATCGTCGGGTAGAGGAGCGCCACGCCGATTGCCACACCGGTGAACTCGTTCATGCGGAACTTGCGCGCGGCACTGAACGCCAGGGCGACGGGAAGGAAGTAGAAGAAGCCGTCAGCCACGGTGTAGAGCAGCGTGTAGAGGCCGTCGTTTGCAAAGTCCGGGACGAAGTAGGTGATGAGGGCAAGCAGTCCCTTCATGATGCCTGCGGCGGCAAGCGGTCCCAGGATGGGCTGGAAGATGCCAGAGATGAGGTCGATGATGGCGGAGGCAACGGTCTTATCGCCCTGGGGCTCGTCGTCGGCGCTTGCGCCGCCCGAGAAGTTGCCGGCCTCCAGGACCGCGTCGTAGACGTCCTCGACGATGTTGCCCACGACCACCTGGTACTGGCCGTTGGCCTGGATGACCTGGATGACGCCCTTGAGGGCCTCGATCTTGGCCGTGTTGGCGCGGGACTCGTCCTTGAGTTTGAAGCGCACGCGCGTGATGCAGTGCGCGACGCTGGCGACGTTCTCGGCGCCGCCTACGTTCTCGAGTATGGATCTGGCCAGGTCGTCGTATTTTTCTGCCATTATTTTCTCCTTAGTGATATTGCCCGGGTGGTTAGCCCAGGTCGCCTCCGTTGGTGGCGATGGCCTGTTGATACCAGTAGAAGCTCTTCTTGCGCCTGCGCTCGAGCGTGCCGTTGCCCAGGTTGTCGCGGTCCACGTAGATGAAGCCGTAGCGCTTCTCCATCTCGCCGGAGCCCGCGCTCACGAGGTCGATCGGCCCCCAGGTGGTGTAGCCGAGCATCTCGACGCCGTCCTGCTCGATAGCGTCGCGCATGGCCTCGATGTGCTCGCGCAGGTAGGCGATGCGGTAGTCATCCTCGATCGTGCCGTCGGGAAGCACCTCGTCATAGGCGCCGAGGCCGTTCTCCACCACAAAGAGCGGCTTCTGGTAGCGGTCCCAGAGGTCGTTGATCGTGATGCGGAACCCCAGCGGGTCGATGACCCAGCCCCAGTCGCTCGTGCGCACGTAGGGGTTCTCTACGCCGGCGAAGGCGTTGCCCTCGGCGACGCCGCCCACGGAATCGGGGTCGCCCGCGGTACAGCGCGAGGAGTAGTAGCTAAACGAGATGAAGTCGACGGTGTTCTCCGCAAGGATGCGCTCGTCCTCGGCGGTCATGCCCACGTCGATGCCCTCGCGCTCAAGCATCTTGAGCGCGTAGCCGGGGTAGTGCCCGCGTGCCTGCACGTCCACGAAGAAGAGGTCCTCCTGGTTCTTGACCTGCGCTGCGCGGACGTCCTCGGGACGACAGGAGTAGGGGTAGTAGCTTCCCGCGGCGAGCATACAGCCTACCTTGTTCTCCGGGTCGACCTCGTGGGCGATCTTGGTGGCCCAGGCGCTCGCCACGAGCTCGTTGTGCGCGGCGCGGTACTCGGCCTCGCGGGCATTCTCCCCGGGCTCGAGGACGAGGCCGGCACCCATGAAGGGACGGTGCAAGATCATGTTCATCTCGTTGAACGTGATCCACCAATGCACGAGGCCGCGGTAGCGGTTGAAGAGCACCTTCACGAGCCGCTTGTAGAGCTCGATGAGGGCGCGGTTTCGCCAGGCGCCGTACTTCTTGACGAGGTGGATGGGGCAGTCGAAGTGCGTGATGGTCACGAGGGGCTCGATCCCGTGCTCGCGGCAGCAGCGGAACACGTCCTCGTAGAAGGCGAGCCCGGCCTCGTTGGGCTCTTCCTCGTCGCCATTGGGGAAGATGCGGCTCCAGGCGATGGAGAGGCGAAAGACCTTAAAGCCCATCTCCGCGAAGAGGGCTATGTCCTCGCGGTAGTGGTGGTAGAAGTCGATTCCCGTCTGGGCCGGGTAGTAGTACCCGGGCTCAAAGTCGAGCATGCGCCTCAGACCGCGACTTACGTCGTTGCGCTCCGACCCGTGTGGGATGACGTCGACATTGGCAAGGCCGCGGCCGCCCTCGTCATAACCTCCCTCGCATTGGTTGGCAGCGGTGGCTCCTCCCCAAAGGAACCCTTTTGGAAATGGCATAGTGCCTCCTTCTCTCTGGCGCCCCCATCTCTGCGGGGGACGCTTTATAACGTCCTTGCGACCTCACGCGCCGGGCCCGTGGCCCTTTCCCTGATGCGCGCGGGCCGCCTGTGAAGGGGTGACTAGCTGACGGCTTGTCCTGCGGCGGCGCGACGTGCCTCCCGGCCTCCAAGCAGGGAGGGGACCTGTGCCAGGCACACGCCGGCGAGGATGATGGCGACGCCCAGCCACTCGACGACGCCGAGCGGCTCGCCGAGGACGATCATGGCGATGAGCAGGCCGGCGGGGAGTTCCGCGGCGGCCATGACAGTGGAGAGGCCTGCGGGCAGGTGCGGAGAGCCCATGCCGAAGAGCAGGACCGGGCAGAGCGTGCCAAAGAAGCCGGCGATGACGGCAAAGGGCAGGATGCCCTTGGCGAGGACGCCCGAGACGACGTAGTCCGGGCATACCGTGAGTGACATGACCACGGAGCCCGCGCACACGATGACGCCACGCTGCTCGGACGAGCAGGGGGCCTCGACCTTGCCGGAGAGGGTGACAAAGAGGGAGCAGGACACGGCCGCCCCCAGCGCACAGAGCAGGGCCACGGGGTCGTACCCGGTGATGCCGGCCTTGTAGACGCCGCTGGCGAACACCGTCCCGAAGACGATGACCAGGGCGGAGGCCACTTGGAGGAGCCTTGGCGGGCGGCGCGTCATGACGGTCTGCCACACGAGCCCCAGCCACGTGAACTGGAAGAGGAGCGTGAGCGCCACCGGGGCGGGCAGCACGCTCATGGCGTAGCAGTAGAGGATTGAGGTGAGGCAGGTGAGGGCTCCCAGGCCCATGAGCTTGAGGGCGAGCTTCCAGCCCACGCGCTGCCAGCGGTGCCCGAGTGCGTGCCCTGCGAGCGTGGCGAGGGCGAAGAAGAGACAGCCGAGCCACGCTTGGCTCGCCACCACCTGTGCCGAGGTGAAGCCCGCGGCGTAGGCGAGCTTGTAGGTCGTGGCCATCGCGCCGTAGCAGGCGCCGCCCGCAAAGACCTGGAGCGCCGCCTTGGCCCGTCCCGCGCCCGTGGCTCCTGCCCCGGCGGCCTGTTGCTTGATTGTGTTTGTTCCTGCCATTAGGCTCCCTTCCGTCTGCTGTCTTGCAGACGCACGTCTCGTGCGTCTGTTCCCTGCAGTCGGAAGGTGGGCTCGTGCGGTCTTCTGGCGGCGCATGTGGCACCTGCTGCCAAGACGAAAAAAGCCACGCAACCGACTGCTCGGTTGCGTGGCAAAAAGGTGGCTAGCGCCCAGAAAAGTCCACGCGTTTTTAGACTGGGACAAAGTACTACAACAGGTGAGATTCCGTCAAGAAAAACCGAAGAAAAAAGTGAGCCTCTGCCCGCCGTACCTGTAGCGGTCGTTTCCCCGAACGGGGCGGTGCTGTTGGGGGCTGTCTCGATCTGTAACAGTAAGACCCGGTTTTGGTCCGTAGATGTTACAGATTTAGACGTTTTGTCGGGGCGGTTTCCGTTTGTCTTGATCTGTAACAGTTAGGGGTCAAAAGTGGGTCTAGATGTTACAGATTGAGATTGTTGAGGATGGGTGAGGGTAGCTAATTCGGACGGGGCTATTTTAGCTACCCTGCAAGTGGGGTAGCTAAAATAGCCCCGTCCCTTTTTAAACAATGGAAAATCGAGCGTGGCAAGCGGAGGTCTTCGGGGTATAAGACGGCTAATTGTATGCCGCCTTACGAAAGGAACTCTCATGCCCAGCGTTGCCGTTCTCGCCGCCGATGGCTTTGAAACGATTGAATGCCTGACCATGGTCGACGTCATGCGTCGCGGCGGCGTGCGCGCCACGCTCGTCTCGATCATGCCCACGCGCGAGGTCGTAAGCTCGCTGCAGATTCCCGTGACTTGCGATACCCTCTTTGACGAGATCAACTTTGACGAGTACGACTGCGTCGTGCTGCCCGGCGGCCTGCCCGGTGCCACCAACCTGCGCGCCGACCAGCGCGTCTGCGACGTAGTCTGCGATTTCGCCGCGACCAAGCACGTTGCCGCCATCTGCGCCGCCCCGTTTATCCTGGGCGAGCTTGGTCTACTCGAGGGGCGCCGCGCCACATGCTTCCCTGGCTTTGAGAAGAGCTTCCCCGAGGGAGCTTATACCGGCGAGAAGGTCACGCAAGACGGCAATATCATCACTGCCAGCGGCATGGCGCAGTCACTCCCCTTTGCCTTGGAGCTGCTGCGCACGCTCG
>UQKM01000026.1 GCA_900541685.1 uncultured Collinsella sp. | reverse complement strand
GGCCCGTGGGTTATACCCTAAGAGCAAACCACCCTTTTTAAGGGTGGTTCTGATTTCACGTCACCTTGCTCGCGTGTACGGGTTTTCGCTGACTTATGCTCAACAAGGGCGGTTGTATTATTTTCGGTGCTCATTGGGGACAGACTTAAATGAGTACCCACGGGGGGTACTCATTTAAGTCTGTGCCCAATGAGTGGGCGGAAGGTTGCGGGTTCTTTACGGGGATGTAGCGTGGGCTGCGGAAACGTGGTTCTTTCCGTACAATAGTTCAACTCGTGTAAACGCAGGGAAGGGACATTCATGGCAGACATGATCGAGATCAAGCATCTCAACAAGTACTTTGGCGACCTGCATGTGCTCAAAGATATCAACCTCACCGTCAAGCGCGGCGAGAAGCTCGTAATGATCGGGCCTTCTGGTTCGGGTAAGTCGACGCTCATCCGTTGCGTCGATTATCTGGAGGAGCCTACGTCGGGCGAGGTCGTCATCGACGGTACGCCGCTCACCAAAAAGAATCACCTGGAGATGGCTCGCAAGTACAGCTCCATGGTGTTTCAGCAGTTCAACCTGTATCCCAACATGACGGTGCTCGGCAATCTGACGCTCGCGCCCATCAAGCTGCAAAAGAAGAGCAAGGAGGAGGCGACCGAGATCGCCATCGCCGCACTCAAGCGCGTCGGCATGGCGCATAAGGCCGGCGAGTATCCGCAGAATCTCTCGGGTGGTCAGCAGCAGCGCATCGCCATCGCCCGTGCCCTGTGTACCAAGCAGCCCATCATCCTGTTTGACGAGCCGACCTCGGCGCTCGACCCCGAGATGGTCCAGGAGGTTCTGGACGTTATGATTGAGCTTGCGCAGGAGGACATCACCATGATCTGCGTGACGCATGAGATGGGCTTTGCGCGCCAGGTGGCCGACCGCGTCATCTTTATGGAGGACGGCCGCATCCTGGAGGAGGGCACGCCCGAGCACTTCTTCGATAACCCCGAGAACCCGCGCTGCCGCGAGTTCCTGTCCAAGATTCTGCACTAGGCGCGGTGATGGACATGACGGATATGACGAGGGCGGCCGTGTCGCGCCGTCACTTTTTGCAGCTGGCGGGCGCCGGCATGCTCGCGCTGACGGGGACCGCGCTCACCGGTTGCGGCAACTCCACCAGCGGCGAGGGTTCCGACAAGGGATCCAAGCTTGCGGCCATCAAGTCGCGCGGCCATCTGAATGCCGGTGTCAAGAAAGATGTTCCCGGCTACGGCTATTACGACACCGCCAAAGGCCGCTTTGAGGGCATGGAAGTCGATTTGTGCTACCAGATCGCCGCCGCTGTCTTTGGCGTGAGCTACAAGGAAGCCCGTGCCCAGGAGCTTGTCGAGTTTACCGACGTAACGCCCAAGACACGCGGCCCGCTGATCGATAACGGCCAACTCGACGTGGTCGCGGCGACCTACACCATCACCGACGAGCGCAAGAAGAGCTGGGATTTCTCGACGCCGTACCGCACCGACTGCGTGGGACTCATGGTCAAGAAGCGTTCGGGCTTTACCTCGATTGAGGACCTGGACGGCAAGGTCATCGGCGTGAGCCAGGGTGCCACCACGCAGGGCCTGATCGAGCAGATGATCAAGGACAACGGCTTTAGCTGTAAGCCCGAGTTTAGGGCTTTTAGTGGCTATCCCATCATCAAGAGTTCGCTCGACGCCGGCAATATCGACGTCTTTGCCATGGACCGCTCCACGCTGGCCGGTTACATGAACGAGACCGTTGAGCTGTTGCAGCCCGAGGTCAAGTTTGGCGAGCAGGGCTACGGCGTGGCGACCAAGAAGGGCTGCGACCTTTCGGCCGTGGTCGATCAGGTGATTTGCGATCGTCTGGCCGACGGCTGGCTCGACCAAGAGGTCAAGACCTGGGGTCTTGTATAGGCGCATCGTCCAAGGAAGGAATCAAATGCTCGAAGGATTATTTGACGCCGACCGTTGGTCGACGACATTTCAAAACATGGGGCCCTTCTGGGAGGGCTTTGGCGTGACGCTACAGGTGGTCGTTGCCGGTCTGCTGCTGTCGCTGGTGCTGGGCACGCTGCTGGGTGTGTTCTCTACCACCCGTTCGCGCGTGCTGCGCGCCATAAGCCGCGTGTACGTGGAGTTTTACCAGAACACCCCGTTGCCCGTGCAGGTGCTCTTTATGTACATGGCTGGTCCGCAGTTTTTGCAGGCCATAACCGGTGCCGACCAGCCGGTGCGCATCGCGCCGTTCGTGCTGGGCTTCTTGGGCGTGGGCCTGTATCACGCGGCCTACATCTCGGAGGTTATCCGCACCGGTATCGAGGCGGTTCCGCGCGGTCAGATGGAGGCGGCGCAGAGCCAGGGCTTCACCCGTGCGCAGGCGTACTGGTACATCGTGCTGCCCCAGACATTCAAGATCATTCTGCCGCCGCTGTGTAACCAGGCACTCAACCTAGTCAAGAACACGTCGGTGCTGGCGCTTGTGGCCGGCGGCGACCTTATGTACCGTTCAGACAACTTTGTGAGCCTGTACGGTTACCTGCAGGGATACATCGTCTGCTGCCTTATGTACTTCATCATCTGCTTTCCGCTCGCCATGCTGGTGCAGTGGCTCGAGCGCCGCTCCAAGGAGCGTCCGCGCGGCGTGAGCCTCGCCGAGCTGGGGCTCGACAACGTAGAGGAGGCCTAGCGCATGGAAATCTTCAACGCGACCAACCTGCTCTACATTTGGGGCGGCTTTGTTAAGACGATCGAGATCTCGGCGCTGTCGATTTTTTTCTCGCTCATCTTTGGCACGGTGCTGGCGCTCGTTAAAAGCTATGCGCCCCGCCCGTTTCGTATTTTGGTGAGTGCCTACATCGAGCTGTTCCGTTGCACGCCGAACCTGCTGTGGATCCTGTTTATCTACTTTACGGTGCAGGGTTTGGACATTGTGATTTCGACCATCGCCTTTACGCTGTTTACCAGCGCTGTTATGGCCGAGATTGTGCGCGGCGGCCTCAACTCGATTCCGCGCGGCCAGTTTGAGGCAGCGCAGAGCCAGGGCTTTGGCTTCTTTGCCACCATGCGCTACATCATTCTGCCGCAGACATTTAAGACGATCATTCCGGCGCTGTTTAGCCAGTGCACGACCGTCATCAAGGACAGCTCGTATCTTTCGGGCATTAACGTGGCCGAGCTCATGTACACGGCAAACGTCGTGATGGCCCACGCGATCGACCTGTCGCAGGTGCTTATGCTCTACGGCCTGGTGTTTGCGATGTACTTCGTGCTCAACTTTGGTATCTCGCTGCTGGTGAGGGCATATCAACGCCGCATCGTGGCCGCATAGTCCTGCTTCCCCAAGCACGGCACCTTGCCCCTCAATCGTCGCTTGCGTACATTTAGTACGCGGCGCTCCTCTTTCGGGGCAATCTGCCGCACTTGGGAAACCAGGACGGTCGTAAGTGACAAAATGGGAATCAGGAATTGCCTTTTCTCATTTGTTAGAAAGGAATCGCGATGAGCGATCTGGAGAACAAGAAGAATCCTGTGGTCATTACCATCGCGCGCGACTTTGGCGCCGAGGGCCACGAGATTGGCCGCATGCTTGCCGACGAGTTGGGGATTCCGCTGTACGATAACGAGCTGCTGGTACGTGCGTCGCTGCGCGCGGGCGAGTCGCTCGACAAGATGGCCGCCTACGACGAGCGTCTGGCCGTGGAGAACATGGCGTTCCTGCCCGACCGCTACGACGCGCGTTCGTACTCGGACAAGTTGTTCCAGAAGATGAGCCAGGTGATTTTGGACCTGGGCGAGACCGAGAGCTGCATTATCGAAGGCCGCCTGTCCGATTACCTGCTGCGTAACAACCCCAACCACATTGCCGTGTTGGTGACCGCTCCTTTTGAGGACCGCGTCGAGATTGTGCGCAAGAAGCGTGGCCTTAATAAAAAGAAGGGCGCCAAGCTGGTCAAGCAGCAGCAGAAGGCGCGCGAGGCGTTCTATAAGCGCTACAGTGCCGGAAAGTGGAAGATGACGAGCGGTAAGGACATCGTCGTCAACCGCGCCAAGCTGGGCCGCGAGGGCTGCAAAGACGTTATCGCCGCTGCCTACCGCTACAAAGTAGCGCAGCTCGAAGACTAACCGACCAAAACCACCACAAAGGGGACAGGCACCTTTGTGGTGGTTTTTGTTTTAGGCCGAGGGGAAGGCCTTGGCGGCAGTGCCTATCCTCGGCTTTTGCATAGTCTCGATCTGTAACACCAAGCCAGCGAAAATGGCTCTAACTGTTACAGATTTAGATGAACCGTTCGGCCGTCAGCCCAACGTCTTGATCTGTAACACCAGGCGGCATATTTGGTCTCTAACTGTTACAGATTGAGATGCGGCGTGGGCGGCCGGCACAATATCTCGATCTGTAACAACTGCAGGGCTCAACGGACTCCAACTGTTACAGATTGAGACAAAACGATCAGGCAAGTCCAAAACCACCACAAAGGTGCCTGTCTCCTTTGTGGTGATCTGGGGTCTGGCATAGAAAAAGTCCCCGCCGGGCGTGTGCTCGACGGGGACTTTGCCGTTTGATGGCTAGCGCTGTGGGTGATTACTCGCCCAGCAGGCTCTTGGTGATGGAAGCGGCGGCCTTCTTGCCGGCGCCCATCGCCAGAATGACCGTAGCGGCACCGGTGACGATGTCGCCGCCGGCCCAGATGCGGGGATCGGTGGTCTGGCCGGTCTCCTCGTCGGCAACGATGTAGCCCCACTTGTTGAGCTCCATCTTGCCGCCGATCTTGGCAGCGAAGGGGTTGGCGTTGGTGCCGATAGCCGAAATAGCGACGTCGCAGGGGATCTCCTCGATGGCGCCCTCGATGGGCACCGGGCGACGACGGCCGGACTCGTCGGGCTCGCCGAGCTCCATCTTCTGGACCTTGACGGCGCACACGGAGCCGTCCTCGCCAGCGACAAACTCGAGCGGGGAGACGAGCGGCAGAACCTCGACGCCCTCGGCCTTAGCATGGTGCAGCTCGGCGCGACGGCAGGGCATCTCGTCCTCGGTACGACGGTAGGCGATGATGGCGCGCTCGGCGCCCAGGCGCTTGGCGGTACGGACGGCGTCCATAGCCACGTTGCCGCCACCAAAGACGACGACGTTCTTGCCGTGCTTGGTGGGGGTGTCGTACTCGGGGAACTTGTTGGCCTTCATCAGGTTCACGCGGGTGAGGTACTCGTTAGCGAAGAAGACGTTGGGCAGGTTCTCGCCGGGGACGTTGAGGAACTTGGGCAGGCCTGCGCCGGTCGCCACGTAGATGGCGTCGAAGCCCTGCTCGAACAGCTCCTCGGCCGTGGCCATATTGCCCACGACGGAGTTGTACTCAAACTTGACGCCCATGTCCTCCAGGCCGTCAATCTCGCGCTTGACGACTGCCTTGGGCAGACGGAACTCGGGGATGCCGTAGACCAGCACGCCGCCGCCGGTGAAGAATGCCTCGAAGACGGTAACGTCAAAACCGTTACGGGCGAGCTCGCCGGCGCAGGTGATGCCGGACGGGCCGGAGCCGACGACAGCGACCTTCTTGCCGTTCTTGGGGGCCATCTTGGGCGTGGAGGCGAGCTCGGGGCGGTCGCCCAAGAAGCGCTCGAGCTGGCCGATGGCCACGGGCTCGGACTTCTTGCCACGGATGCACTTGCCCTCGCACTGGTTCTCCTGCGGGCAGACGCGGCCGCAGATGGCGGGAAGCATGGAGTCCTCGCGAATGGTATCGAGAGCGCCGCCGAAGTCCTTCGCGCGGATCTGCTCGATAAAGCGGGGAATGTTGATGTTGACGGGGCAGCCCTCAACACAGAACGGCTTCTTGCAGTTGAGGCAGCGCTCGGCCTCGGCCAGCGCCATCTCCTCGGTGAAGCCCTTGTCGACGGGGCGGAAGTCGCAGGCGCGCTCGGCAGCCGGCTCCTCGTTATCGGGGGTGCGGGGCGACTTCATATCGGCAACGAAACGACCGTTAACTAGTGGCATGCGCAGCTCTTTTCCTCATAGGCCTTGAGGGACTCGCCCTCTTCGGAACGGTAAGCGGCCTGGCGGGCACGAAGGTCATCCCAGTCGACCAGGGTGGCATCGAAGTCGGGGCCGTCGACGCAAGCGAACTTGGTCACGCCGCCCACCTCGACGCGGCAGCAGCCGCACATGCCGGTTCCGTCAACCATGATGGGGTTGAGCGACGCGGTGATGGGGGTGTCGTACTTCTGGGCGGTGAGGGTCGAGAACTTCATCATCGGAACGGGGCCGACGCAGAAGACCTGGCTCACGGCCTTGTCCTGCAGCAGGCGCTCCAGCGGAGCGGTGACAACGCCCTGCTCGCCGTAGGAGCCGTCGTCGGTGGTGATGTGGATGTGGTCCTCGTCGAGGAGCTCGCGGAACTGGTCCTCCATGAGCAGGAGGTCCTTGGTGCGGGCGCCCATGATGGCGTGCACCTCGTGACCGGTCTCGACCAGGTGCTTGGCGACCGGGAAGGCAATTGCCAGGCCGACGCCGCCGCCAATGACGGCGCAGGGGCCCTCGGCCATCTCGGTGGGAACGCCCAGCGGGCCCACGACGTCGCGCAGCGACTTGCCGGCCTCGTAGGTGGAAAGCATCTCGGTGGTCTTGCCGATCACCATGAAGATGAACTCGACCCAGCCCTCGTCACCGTTCCAGCCGGCCAGGGTAAACGGGACACGCTCGCCCGTCTCGTTGGCGCGAACCATGAGGAACTGTCCAGCGTGCGCATGTTTGGCGATTGCGGGCGCCTCGATGCGGAACTTGAACACCTTCTCCGAGAACTGCGTCTTCTCCAGGATCTTATACATAGAACCCCTCTCTTGTTAGGGCCGCCGAACCGTGCCTCCACGGAAATGGACGGTAGCCCGAGTAAAACCGTACGCGCACAGGCGTTGTGCAGACATACGGTGCAAATTATACCCTCATGGACATGCTGTTTACGTGTGTCTTCGGCGGTTGGGAAAAGGGTTTATCCACTTCGACCTACCAAATAGGGATAGGTTTATTTTGGTCGGTTTTATCAGGCAAAACGGCAAAGGGGGCCGGCCTCGGGTTGTGATGAGGCCGGCCCCCTTTGGGGTGTTATGCGTGTATGGCGGCGCGGGGTTTATTGCGATGCGGCCACCGGGGCGTTTCCGCAGATAAAACCTGCCAAAATAAACATCCCTAAACGGTAGGTTTTAGTGCTTGCCGTTGGCGGAGGCGGCGCCGTTGACGTGGTCGCGGGCGTAGATTACGCCGTGCACGATGGCCAGACCGGCGGCGTCGGCGGCGCGGGCGCAGGTGTCCTGGAAGGCCTCGGCCTCGCGGGCGCGCAGCTGCTTGAGCACATAGTCTGCCACGGCCATCTTGCCGGGAGGGTTGCCGATGCCGGTGCGGATACGGCTAAAGTCGCGGCTGCCCATCTTGTCGATGATGGAGCGCAGGCCGTTGTGGCCGGCGTGGCCACCGCCCACCTTGACGCGCACGTCACCGGCGGGGATGTCGAGCTCGTCGTGGATGACGAGCAGCTCCTCGGCCTTGATCTTGTACTCGCGGCAGAGCTTGGAGATGGGGCCACCCGAGGTATTCATATACGACTGCGGCTTGACCAGCACGATCTGGCGCTTGCCACCCTCTTCCTCGGGATCGTTGATGTTGATGAGTGCGACCTCGGCGCCGGCCTGGTTTTTCCAGTACGTGACGCCGGCCTGACGGGCCAGCTCGTCAATCGCCTTAAAGCCGGCGTTGTGGCGGGTCTCGGCATATTCCTCGCCCGGGTTGCCAAGCCCGGCAACCATGCGAATCTTAAGCGGCTGTGCAGCTGCCATGTTCATCCTTTCGTTGATTTGTCGCCTGCTATGGTGAGCGACCCTGTTGCCGCTGTCAAATGGAGGGTAATTGAGGGCGTTTGGGGGCGTTTGGACGGCCGTCGAAATCCGAGGTGGACAGTTAGTTCAGATACGTATAAGTTCTGAGGACTCGAATTACTCAATTCAATGCCGATACGTTGTTTTGGAGCTTTAGTTAGTCCATATGGCGCTGTTTTGAAGTCTACCCTGCCTTCAAATAGGGCGAATGGTATAGAGATAGCTGCAAAACAGTCTAATTCAATGCGTCCATTTATACGTATTTGAACTAACTGCCCAGCCCTGCTCGACGGCGCACGGGTGATTCGCCGTTTAGACCGGCGCGAGGCCGGTTCCGGCCCGCAGAGCGTTGAGCCAAGCGGCCTGTCGCTTGCGATAGCCCTTGATACGGTACCGGAATCGGACTCCTGCGAGTCGATGCATCGTTTGGGCGAAGGCTTCGAGTGCAACAAGGTCTTTCATTTGGTCGCGATTGATAACCAGGACGTGGATGCCCATGGCCTTGAGGCCATTATTTCGATTGCCATCGTGGATGCGAGCGTTTTGAAGCTCATGCCCAATTCCGTTGTATTCGTTGTCGACTCCGGCTGCCGGGCAATATAGGTCGCAGATGGCATAGGGGATGCCCGAGGACATGTTGACCGCAAGAGTATCGAAGTCGATTCGATGGTTGAGTTGCAGGCCTCCCATGGGCAGGCTGCAACATCCGAATCCGCCAAAGCGCATGGGCGCTCCGAGAACGGCAAACATTAGGGATTCGGCTGGGGATGCGGATCCAGCCCGGGCGAGTTTGACTGCCGTGCGAAACGAGGCGTATGAGCTACTTTTGGCGAACCGTGCGACCGCCTCGAGCTCTTCGATGGTCGTGGCGGGCTTGCATTTGTAGTGCGCCTGTTCATAGCGGGTTTCGTTCTGTTGTTCGGCCGCTGACTGGTTGCCCAGGCAATCAAGATCGCCCGTCGCTTCGTAGCCATCGCCCTTGGGCCAGATGTCGTCATGGGCAATGGGGTATGTTGCCCCGGGAGGAAGGGAGTAAGTTCCGACCAGTTCCATGAGAAGCATCAAGGTTTTGGCGACTGATTCATTTTTAGAACAAAGCATGGCTGTCATGGCAGGAGACGTTGCGTAGATGTCGGCCTCGACGTGCATAATTGCACCTTCAGGAAGCGGAGCGGAGAGAATATGCTGAAGAAGTCGCTTGTCGGGGCGTCGGTTGCCTTCGTTTGAAACGAGAAGATCGAGCAGCTCGGAATCATCTTCATTCCAGGCGTCGAGTATCGAAAGTGCGCCAAAGTCTATCGCGTCATTATTGGGAATGCAGCTAGCCAAGGCCTGTGCTTGCTGTTCACTATCAATGGAGCTCCAGGGTAGGGCAGAGTACGCCCGTCGTGCGCGACGAATTGCGCGGAGGGCGGAGAAATGTGAAATCACGGTCGTCATAGCTATAACGTACTAAGTTGGCGGCAGAATGCGACCGCCATACCGTTCTTTTCGCTCAGCGGGGTGCTGGGCGCCATGAACGGCCGGGTGTTAGGAAATCGGTGGAATCGGTTGAGGGGATTGCAGGAAATTGAGCTCTGCCGAGAAGGTTGACGATGGCTACTGGACAGTTAGTTCAGATACGTATAAGGCGGCGGGCGTTCGAGGTGTTTCTAAGGGCCTTTGAGGGCGATTTGAGGGTAAATATGCGGAGGTTGTACTCGAAAACGATGAGCTTTGGGCGGCATGGCATCCGCCGGGGAGCTCAGAAGGCTCCGAACGGCCCTTTGGGGCTTTAAAAAAATACGTATCTGAACTAATTGTCCAGGGAAGGTTGGCGAGGGATAGAAAAAGGGTCGGAAGCGAGCTTCCGACCCTTTAAAAGCATCAAAGATGATGCGATGCGCGGCAGACTACAGCGCGAAGTCGCCGCCGACGAGCGTGGAGACGGGCTCCTCGTGGTAAACGGCGGAAATGGCCTGGGCGAACTCCTCGGCGACCGAGATGGTCTTGATCTTGCCGCCGACCTCGACGGGAATGGCGTCGGTGACGACGCACTCGACGATGGGGGCGTCGTTCAGACGCTCGATGGCAGGACCGGAGAAGATGCCGTGGGTGGCGCAGACGTAGATGTCGCCGGCGCCCATAGCCTTGAGCTCCTTGACGTTGGCGCACAGGGTGCCAGCGGTGTCGATCATGTCGTCGTTGATGATGCAGGTCTTGCCCTTGATGTCACCGATGATGCCCATGACCTCGGCGGCGTTGTGGCGCGGACGGCCCTTGTGGGCGATGGCCAGGTCGCAGCCGAGCATGTCGGACAGCTTCTTGGCGGCCTTGGCGCGACCCACGTCGGGGGAGACGACAACCAGGTTGTCGGTGTCGAAGTGCATGTCGTTGTAGTACTGGCCAAACAGCGGCAGTGCGGACAGGTGGTTAACCGGGATATCGAAGAAGCCCTGGATCTGGCCTTGGTGCAGGTCGAGGGTGATGATGCGGTTGACGCCGGCGCGCTCGAGCAGGTTGGCGACGAGGCGGGCGGTGATGGGCTCGCGCGGGCCGGCCTTGCGGTCCTGGCGGGCATAGCCGTAGTGGGTGATAACGGCGGTGATGGAGCGGGCGGATGCGCGCTTGGCAGCGTCGGTGGCGATGAGCAGCTCCATGAGCATGTCGTTGACGTTGCCGCCGGCCACGGACTGAATCAGGAAGACGTCGGCGCCGCGGACGGTCTCGTCGTAGCGGGCGTAAATCTCACCATTGGCGAACTGCTTTAGCGTAAGGCCCGAAAGCTCGACCCCAAGGTACTCAGCAATCTTCTGAGCGAGGGGACGGTTGGAGGAACCGGAATACACGCGGATGGACTTGCGCATATTCTCCGACTTCTCGGGATCATTAATCGGCATTACCCTTCTCCTTTATACATCGAATGCCATATAGATGCCTTGTTGCATTGTAACCGCGCGGCGGGGTTTATCGGGTCCTGATAACGTCTTTACCGCCAACGGACACGAACCGACCACTCATCCGGTTGCGCAGGTCACGATAGAAAAAGGAGCCGCCCCCATGGAGCAGCTCCTTTTGTGCTTGGTAAAACGTTATACCTCGTCGTCCTCGTGCAGGCGGCGGCGGTAATCGGCGGCCCAGCCCTCAATATTTACCTGACGGGCGCGGCCCAGACCGAGCGCGTCTGCCGGGACCGGCTCGGTGATGACGGAGCCAGCGGCCACGAGCGCGCCGTCGCCGATCTGGGCGGGCGCGACCATCATGGTGTCGGAGCCAATGAAGGCGTCCTTGCCGATGACGGTCTTGTGCTTGTGCACGCCATCGTAGTTGCAGGTGATGGAGCCCGCGCCCACGTTGACGCCGGAGCCCATGGTGGTGTCGCCGATGTAGGACAGGTGCGGCACCTTTGAGCCCTCGCCGATCGTGGACTTCTTGATCTCCACGTGCGTGCCGGCCTTGGATCCGTCGAGCATGTGGGTGCCCGGGCGCAGGTAGGCGCGCGGGCCGCAGTCGACGCCGTTCTCGATGACGGCCTCGATGGCGATGGTCTCGTCGATGACGCAGCCGCTGCCGACGGTGGTGTCGGTGAGGCGGCTGTTGGGGCCGAGCTGGCACTCCTCGCCCACGGTGACGTGGCCGATCAGGTGCGTCTGCGGCCACACGACGGTATCGCGGCCGATAACGGCATCGGGGCCGATCCAGGCCTGCGTGGGGTCGATGAAGGTAACGCCCTCGGCCATCCAGTGCTCGTTGATGCGGTCGCGCGCGATGGCGGTGAGCTGTGCGAGCTGGATGCGGCTGTTGACGCCCAGGCCGTCGCGGTAGTCGTCGCAGTGGAAGATGGAGACAGCCTGGCCGTGGCCCTTGAGGATCTCGAGCATGTCGGGCAGATAGTACTCGGACTGCGCGTTGTCGTTGCCGATCTCGTTAATGTGGGCGGCGAGCTGCGCGCCGTCAAAGGCGTAGCAGCCGGCGTTGCACTCCAGCAGCGTGGCGGCCTGCTCGGGCGTGCAGTCCTTCTGCTCGATGATGCGCTCGATCTGACCATCGGCGCCCAGCTTGATGCGGCCGTAGCCGAAAGGATCGGGCGGGGTCATGGTCATGACGGTGCAGGCGAGCTCGCCGGTGGCGACGGTTTGCGCGAACTTGGCGACGGTGTCGGCGGTGATGAGCGGCAGGTCGCCGTTGAGCACCACGACGGGGCCTTGCGTGATGCCACAGGCCTCGAGTGCGACCTTCACGGCGTGACCGGTGCCCAGACGCTCGGTCTGCTCGACGCACTCGACCTTGGTGGCGCTGTTGGCGTAGGCGCCGTCGATGAGGGCGCGCATCTCGTCGGCGTGGCTGCCGATGACAACCACGACGCGGCTGCAGCCGGCCTTGATGGTAGCGTCGACGATCCACTGGACCATGGGCTTACCCAGGATCTTGTGCGAAACCTTGCAGTGGTTCGACTTCATGCGGGTGCCCTCGCCGGCAGCGAGGATAATTGCGGTTGCGTCCATGTGATCTCCTGTTACGTTATAGAGACGTGTGTTTGGAAACGATACACGGCGCAATATGATACCGCAGGCATATGACGAGCGCGTAACGATTGGTTTGCGGCGGTTGAGGCTTGCGCCGCCGGCGTGGCGTTTGCACTGCTTGCGTGCGGCGTTGGCGGTGCTGCGGAGCTGTTGTTTGAGCGAGGGGACGGGGGTGCCCGTGGACAACATACGAGAGGAGTTTGGCGGCGAGCCCGTCGCGGCATTCTCGATGTCGCATCCGGCTGTGCCGGCACTCTATATAGTGCTGACGCTGGGGCTCACTATGTTCTCGATGCAGCCGGTACTGATTGCGCTGTCACTTGCGGGCGGGCTGGCGTATGGATTTGCGGCGCGTGGGGCTGCCCGCACGCTGGGCGCGCTCCGCTGGCAGCTGCCGGTGATTTTGATCGTCGCGGTGCTCAATCCGCTGTTTAGCGCCTCGGGCTCGACGGAGCTGTTCCGTATTGGCATGCGCGCGGTGTATCTGGAGAGCATGGTATACGGCCTGTGCATGGGCGGGCTGTTTGTGGCGAGCGTGCTGTGGTTTGAGGCCGCGGCGTCGATGCTCGAATACGACAAGGTGCTCGCGCTGCTGGGCAATGCCGCACCGGTGATTGCGCTCATGATCTCGATGTGCATGCGGCTTATCCCGCAGTTTTTGCGCCGCGGCCGCACGGTACTGGCGGTGCAAGATGCGATTGACGTGCCGGGCCGCGCGCCGGCCGACCCCGTGCGCTCGCGCCTGCGGGCGTCGAGCGTGTTGATGGGCTGGGGCATGGAAGATTCGCTGGAGCGTGCGGACGCGATGCGCTCGCGCGGGTGGGGTGCCGCGACGCGTCGTACGACGTATGCGCGGTATCGACTGGGGCGCAGCGACGTTGCCGCGCTGGCCGGGCTCGCACTGTTTGGTGCTGCCGCGGTGGCAGTGGCGTGGACCGCGACGACGCAGTATTCGTTTTATCCGCAGCTCTCGGTGCCGGCGCCGTGGCCGGGCTATGTCGTGTACGCTGCCTGGATGGTGCTGCCTTGCGCGTTTCATGCGATTGATGAGAAGAGGTTTGGCTGATGGCTCGGTTTGATAGGAGCTCGGCGGCGGGTGTGGCATATGGCTCGGCCGCGCCGGCGATTGAGGTGCGAGGCCTTAGTTTTGCCTATCCCGGGGCCGAGGCACCGGTGCTCGAGGGACTTGATTGGCGTGTTTCCCAAGGTGCGTTTGCGCTGCTTGTTGGCGGTACCGGGTCGGGCAAATCGACGCTGCTGTCGCTGCTCAAGCCCGAGATCGCTCCGGCGGGTACGCGCTCCGGCGAGCTGCGCGTGCTGGGCGAGCCCGTCGCCGACATGGACGTGCGGGCATCGGCGGAGCGCATGGGTTATGTGTTCCAGGATCCCGAGAACCAGATCGTGTGCGAAACCGTGTGGCACGAGATGGCGTTTGGCCTAGAGAATCTGGGTGTGTCGCGCGACGAGATGCGCCGTCGCGTAGCTGAGACCAGCCATTTCTTTGGACTGGAAGATTGGCTTCACCGCGATACCGATGCGCTTTCGGGCGGACGCAAGCAGCTGCTGTCGTTGGCGGCCGTGCTGGCCTTGCGCCCGCGCGTGCTGCTGCTCGACGAGCCCACGTCCCAGCTCGATCCTGTTGCCGAGAAAAATTTTCTGCACGCGCTGTTTCGCGTGAACCGCGAGTTGGGTTGCACGGTTGTTGTGGCAACGCACCAGCCGCGCCCGATGCTCGAATACGCGACGTGTGCGTACCGGATTGAGGACGGTCGCGTGCGCGAGGTGGCGGATATGGCTTCTTTGGGACGCCGAGAATCGCTGTTTTCCGACGACATGTTGGGGTGGGGTGCCGTCCGATGTGCAAAAAACGGAGTATTCAGCAGGCGTGAGGACAATTTGGGCTCTCTGGAGCCGCCCGGGGACGTATCGAGCGCGAAAAAAAGTTCGAAATTGGACAAATCGTCCGAATTTGTGGCGCAAACGTCGCTCGAGAACGGCTCGGAAGCCTTCCCGCGCACGGATGGGAGCAGAATACTCCAAAAAATGTACGGCGGGTCGGCTACCACCCTGGCAGGGAGCTGGTTTCGCTACGATCGCGCGGGCGGTTGGGTGCTGCGCGGGCTCGACGTGGCGTTTTCGGCCGGTGCGGTGCATGCGATCGTGGGCGGCAACGGATGCGGTAAGTCGACGATGCTTTCGGTGCTGGCCAAGACTGCCAAGCTGCAACGTGGTCGTATGGTGCGCGGGGCGGCCTCGGCTGCGCTGCTGCCGCAGAACCCCAAGGCCCTGCTGGTTGCCGAGACGGTGCGCGACGAGCTGATGGAATGGGCTTCGGCCTGCGGGTACGACGAGGCTATGGCGCGGGAGCGCGCGGCGAGTCTGGGGCTCGCGGACTTGGGGGAGCGCCACCCCTATGACCTTTCGGGCGGACAGCGTCAGCTGCTTGCGTTGGCAAAGCTGCTGTTGATCGGCCCCGAACTGCTATTGCTCGATGAGCCCACCAAGGGTTTGGACCTGGCCAGCCGCCGCATCATCGCCCGCGCCCTGCGCGACCATGCGCAGGCTGGCGGCACCGTCGTCATGGCGACGCACGACCTAGACTTTGCCGAGCAGGTTGCCGATGACATTTCCATGATGTTTGATGGCGAGATCGCCTGCATGGAGCCGCCGACCGACTTCTTTGCCGACAACGTGTTTTATAGGGCGTGATGGGATGACGGATTATCGCGTCGCGCGCCTGCTCGCAAAACTGGAGATCCCGCTGCTGCTGGCGGTGCCAGCCGTGATGGCTGCGGCGTTGCTGGCGGGCGTTGAGCAGGCGGCACTCGCCATGCTTGTCGTGGTGGCGCTGGTGCTTGCGCTGTTCTTTGCAGGCTACGAGGCGTCGCGACCGGGCCTGCGCCAGATTATGCCAACGCTGGTTCTGGCGGCGTTGGCCGCGGCGGGGCGCATCTTGTTTGGCCCCATTCCCGACTTTAAACCCGTGAGTGCCATCGCCATTATCGCGGGGGCGACGCTTGGCCGCCGCAATGGTTTTATGGTTGGCGCGCTGGCGGCGCTGAGCAGCAATTTCTTTTTTGGACAGGGCATGTGGACGCCGTGGCAGATGTATGCCTGGGGGCTCGTGGGATACGTTGGCGGTGCGCTGGCGCATGCCGGCGCTTTTGATCGCGCCGATGGCACCGTGCGTATGCCGGCGCTGCTGACCTACGGCTTTGCTTCGGGTTTGCTGTACGGCGTTGTGATCAACGCCTACGACATTATCGGTTTTGTTCAACCGCTCACGTGGGCGGGTGCCATGGCGCGTCTTGCCACGGCGGTGCCGTTCGATATCACGCACGGCCTTGCGACCTGCGTGTTTTTGGTCGCCCTGTACAAGCCTTGGTGTCGCCGCATCAACCGAGTCGTCGTGAAGTGCGGACTGTAGGGCTGGTTGCGCCGGGGCGGGAATCAATACTGCCGAAGTGCCATTTTAAAACTATGCCGGTTTACGGGGCCAGATTGGCACAAGCAGACCATGCCGGCTATTTTTGAAATAGAGCAAGCCGTTTACCTGCGGTTTTATTATTTCGGAATTGCGTATGGTTGGGGGTTCGCGATTCAGCCCCGTAAACCGGCATAGTTTTGAAATAGCCGGCTGATACGACGGGCATCGTGGCCCTCAGAGAGCCAAATTGATCCGTTTTCTTTCGCCTCCAGACGTTCCCAGGGAATCAGCTGAACCCGCCCGCCACGGAATCGGCCTATCTACTATGTTTGGCCCGACACCCCCAAACACAACCGCGTTTTATGAAAAACCGCAGGCTTTCTACCTGCGGTTTTCTTTTTGCGTTGTTCGCTGTGGTTGAGGGTGGTGGCTTAAACGTAGTAGATGGGCCAGTTTCGTGACAAGCGGGCCGCGTGGATGCCCTCGCGAGGTGAAAATGATCCCTTTTCCTCCGTCCCCAGGGGATTAGTTGGGGCTAGAGCTCTAGGGTGAGGGTGACGGGGCAGTGGTCACTGCCAAAGATGTCGCCGCGGATGCCGGTGTCGCGTACGTTGTCGGCGATTGCGTCGCTTACCAGGAAGTAGTCGATGCGCCAGCCGGCGTTGTTCTTGCGGGCATTAAAGCGATAGCTCCACCAGCTGTAGACGCCCTCGACGTCGGGGTTTGCCGCGCGCCAGGTATCGGTAAAACCGGCGTCGAGCAGCTCGGTAAACTTGCCGCGCTCTTCGTCCGAAAAGCCTGCGTTGCCGCGGTTGGACTTGGGGTTCTTAAGGTCGATCTCCTCGTGCGCCACGTTAAAGTCGCCGCAGGTCACGACGGGCTTGCCGCACTCGTGCTCAAGCGCGTTCAAAAAGCCGCGGTAGGCATCGTCCCACGCCATGCGCACGTCGATGCGGGCGAGTTCATTTTGGGCGTTGGGCGTATAGACGTCGACAAACCAAAACTTGTCGAACTCGAGCGCGCAGACGCGGCCCTCGGTTACGGCTTGGGCGACGAGCTCGGCCGCCTCACCCTCGCCGGCGTAGGGTAGCAGCGCGTCGGCGTGCAGCACGCGCAGCGGTTCCTGGCGGCTAAAGACCGCAGTGCCCGAATAGCCTTTACGCTCGGCGTAGCTCCAGGTTTGGTGATAGCCGGGCAGGTCAATATCGACCTGGCCTTCTTGCAGCTTGGTCTCTTGCAGCGCCAGGATATCGACGTCGAGTTCTTGCGCGATCTGGATAAAGCTCGGGTCCTTTTTGAGCACGGCGCGCAGGCCGTTGACGTTCCACGAGGCGAAAGTGTAAGTCTGAGGCATGGTGTCCTTTCGACGGGGTTGGCAGGCTTAAGATTAGCGCAACAGGGGCGGGGTGGGCTCCGTGGGCGACGGCGCAATCGCAGCCGCCCCGACCAACATGGACGGAGGACAAACATGACGCAAGCGATAACAGATCCCAAGCAGGCCTCCACCGCGCTGGCGGAGCTGTTCAATACCCACGGGCGTGTGGTGTTCTTTGGCGGCGCTGGTGTTTCCACGGCAAGCGGCATTCCCGATTTCCGCAGCGTGGACGGCCTGTATCATCAGCAGTTTGCCTATCCGCCCGAGACTATGCTCTCGCATAGCTTTTACGAGACACATCCGGCGGAGTTCTTCGACTTTTACCGAACCAAGATGATCGCGCTTAACGCTAAGCCCAACCGCTGCCACACCAAGCTGGCCGAGCTGGAGCGAGCTGGCAAGCTCGATGCCGTGGTGACGCAAAACATCGACGGCTTGCATCAGATGGCGGGCTCGCAGCGCGTGTTTGAGTTGCACGGATCGGTCCATCGCAACATTTGCCAGTCGTGCGGCGCGGTCTATAGCGCCGAGTGGATTTGCTCGCGCGAGCACGAGGACGCCGCGGGCGTGCCCGTGTGCCCCGCGTGCGGTGGTCGCATCAAGCCCGATGTGGTGCTCTACGAAGAGCCGCTCGACGAGCGTGTGTTGACCGGTGCCGTTGCCGCCATCGCCGCGGCCGATGCCCTCATTGTGGGCGGGACCTCGCTCGTGGTGTATCCGGCGGCAGGCCTTACGCGTTACTTTACTGGCGATACGCTGGCCATTTGCAATTTGGCGCCTACCGATCAGGATGCAAATGCCGACCTGCTGATTTCTTGCGACATCGCGGCCGCGTTTGCGTTCTAGCCCGTGTGCGCGGATACAATAGAAAGACTGAGTGCAAAGCGACCCCGCCGCCAGCTCCCCAAGCTCGGCGGCGTGGGCATTTTAGGAGGATGTTCATGGCGAACGACAGCAAGACATGGCGGTGCGGAAAGTATGAGCTCAGCTTTGACCGTCCGCGCATCATGGGCGTCCTCAACGTGACGCCCGATTCGTTTAGCGACGGCGGGGAGCACTTCGACCCGGATGCCGCCATCGAGTACGGCCTGGCGATGCTCGACGCCGGCGCCGACATCATCGACGTGGGCGGCGAGTCCACGCGCCCCGGATTTACCCCGGTCAATCCCGACGAGGAGGCTCGCCGCGTGCTGCCCGTGGTGCGCGCGCTGGCCAAAGAGGGCGCCATCGTCTCGATCGACACGCGCCACGTGGCGGTTGCTAAGGCGGCCGTGCGCTGCGGCGCCTCGATCGTCAACGACGTGACCGGCTTCACCGACCCCAAGATGGTCGAGTTTGTTAAGACGAGCACCTGCGGTGTCATCGTGATGCATGCCGGCGAGGTCGCCGCGCCTACCCGCACGCACGCAACGGTGCAGCTCGATACCTCGGCGGCGGCGTTTGTTGCCGAGAAGGCGCGCGAGGCGGCTGCCGAGGCCGCGCGTGAGGCCGAGAAGCCGGCTCGCCGCCGTCGCGGCAAGTTGCTGGGCGAGCCTAAGCCGGAGGCCAAGCTTCCGGGTGGCGTGGTGCAGCCCTCGTTGCCGTTTGGCGAACCTGAGCCCGCGACCGAGCCTGCAAGCGAGCAGGAGACGCCGGCCGCCGAGCAGGCTGCTGCTGCCGAGACCGTCGCGCCCGCGCCCGAGGCCACCGAGGCCGCATCGGAGCCCAATGACCGCCTGGCCGCCATGATGCGCCGCAGCGCCCGCCGCGAGGAAGCCCACGTGCCCACCTCGCAGCTCCGCCGCTTCACCCTGCCCGATTCGGCGCCCATCATGCGCCGCGTCATGGGCTTTCTGTCCGACCAGGCCCGCGCGCTCATCCACGCCGGCGTGTCGCGCGACCGCATCTGCATCGATCCCGGTCCGGGCTTTGGCAAGACGGCCAACGAGGGCATCGTCATCCAGCGCGAGACTGCCAAGATGGCGTCGCTGGGCTATCCGCTCATGTGCGCCGTATCGCGCAAGCGCTTTGTGGGCGCCGTCTCGGGCGTGACCGAGGCCGCCGAGCGCGATGCCGCTACGTTTGGCGTGTGCCTGGGCGCCATCCAGGCCGGTGCCAACATCGTGCGCGTGCACGACGCCGCGGGTTTTGCGCAGTTCCTGAACGGCTACTGGGCGGTTGCCAAGCCGCAGCCGCGCCGCGCGTTTGTGGCCGTGGGCTCCAACCTGGGGCATCGCTGTGACAACATCCGCGCCGCACGCGACATGATCGCCGAGATTCCACTCACCTGCGTGTCCAACTCCTCCAAGATCTACGAGAGCGAGCCGGCCTACGAGATGCGCCAGGACGCGTTTGCCAACGCCGTCATCGAGATTAAGACCGAGCTGGCGCCGCTGGTGCTGCTCGACGAGCTCATGAAGATCGAGGCCGAGCTGGGGCGCGACCGCTCCAAAAAGGCCAAGGCCAACGGCCCGCGCACCATCGACCTGGATCTGCTGTGGATGGACGGCGAGACCCACGGGGGCAAAAAGCTGCGCCTGCCGCATCCGCTGATCGGCGAGCGCGACTTTGTGCTGGTGCCGCTCGAGGATCTGATGCACGATCCGGCGCGGTTCTTCCGCTACAACGGCGTCGAGGTCAAGGAGCCCGAGGACCGCGTGGGCCATATCGTGGGCGAATTGGGGCGCATGTAGATGATCGAGATGAATGCTGTTGCCGCCGGCACCGAGCTCGACGCGGCGCGTGACGCGGGCCGCGAGGGCGTGTCCGCGGGCTGGTGCGCGTGGAGCGCGGGCGATGCTTCGCTGACGTTTTCGCTGGTCGTTCGCCCCGACGTGAACATGCACGCCTTTCACGGTCTTCCGTTTGTGGCCGCGATGGGCATGATGGACGCGCTCGTGGGCACGACGTCGACGCCGGGCCTGGGCCTTGCCGGTAAGGTGGGTATCCAGTGGCCGAGTGACATCGTGTGCGGTGCGCCTGCGTTTGAGACGTCGCTCGCGCGTGTTGCCGTGAACGGCGGTGCCGGTGCTGCGGGCATGTTTGCCGCGGTGACGGTTGATATTGAACGTGCGGCGCTGGGCGAGCTTGGCGTGGATATGGCCGACGAGGTGCTGGTCGAGGCATTGGCCACCGCCGTGCTGACCCGCGTGGACACCTGGGCGGTTGCCGCCAACACACCACAGGGCGCTGCCGGCCCGCTGGCTCCGGTGCTGGGTGAGTACTTCGATATGGTGCCGCTGCTGGGTCGTCAGGTTGCGGCGGTGTCGCCCAACGGTTTGCCGCTTGCGGTCGGTGTGTTTGCGGGCCTGGACATCTGGGGCCGCGCGACCATCAAGACCGATGCCGGCGAGCAGGAGTTTCCGCCCGAGGCCGTACGGATTCGCGGGCTGTAACGCGGGGCGTTCGCGCCCAAAGATAGACATGACAACAAGACCCTCCTCGGCCTGTGCCGGGGAGGGTTTCGCCTATCTGGGGAATGGGTTGCCAGCGCCCTATTCCTCAAAACTGAAAAATTTTCGTTTTTGAGGAATAGGATTAAGGCGGCTCGGTCTTTCGCGAGGTATATTCGCTATAGAGCCTATTCCTCAAAACTGAAAATTTTTCAGTTTTGAGGAATAGCGATAAAAGACCGCGAGGAGGCCCCGATGAAACTCATCAATAGAACGTCATATATGGACACGTTGGCGAGTCTTATTGGCGTGCCGGACATCAAGGTCATCACGGGCATCCGTCGTAGCGGTAAATCAAAATTGCTCGAGGCCCTCCGCGATTACGTGGAGGCACATCTGTCCAATTCGAATGTCATCCATATCAACTACAACCTCGATGAGTTCGAGAACCTGCTCGAGTATCACGCGCTGCTCGCCTATGTAAAAGAGCATCGAGTGTCCGGCAAACAAAACTTTCTGCTTATCGATGAAGTTCAGATGTGCGACGGTTTTGAGCGTGCGATCAATAGCCTTCACGCATCCGAGCAGTACGACATATTCATTACCGGATCGAATGCCTTTTTGCTGTCGAGCGATCTGTCGACGCTCTTTACGGGGCGTACGTTCGAGATCGAGGTTTTCCCATTCTCGTTTGAGGAGTATCGTCTCTATGGCGACGAGGGCGAGGTCGACCGCGACTTCGATGAGTACGCGAGAACCGGCGGTATGTCCGGCTCTTACCCTTATCCACTGCAGGAGCAGCGCTATCAATATCTCTCCAACGTCTTCAAGACGCTCATTGTGAGAGATATCGTGCAGCGGCATAACGTGAGAAACGAATCGGCGCTGCTGCGCATTGCCGATTACATGATGGACAACGTTTCCAACATTACGTCGGCACGCAACATTACTGATGCATTAAATGCGGATGGGTTAAAGATTACGAACAAGACGGTCGGCACGTACATGGGGTACCTGTGCGATGCGTTTGCCTTCTATAAAGTTCGTCGGTACGACATTCGCGGCAAAAAATACCTTAAGAGCGGCGAGAAGTACTATCTGGCGGACCATGCGTTTAAATATGCGCTTCTTGGTACACGTGATATGGATTGGGGACGCGTATACGAGAACATGGTGGCAATTGAGCTGCTGCGTCGCGGATACGAGGTATACGTCGGCGTGCTCTATAAAAAGGAAATAGACTTTGTAGCAATCAAGCGGAGCGAGAAACTCTACATTCAGGTGAGCGACGACATCAGCTCGGATAAGACATTTGAACGCGAGATTTCGCCACTGCTGAGCATTGGCGATGCGTATCCCAAGATGATTCTCGCCCGCACGCATCACGAGGCCACGGATCGCGACGGAGTGCAGATCGTGGACCTGGCGAGGTGGTTGTGCGGCGAGGCGTAGCAGAAAGCCTATTCCTCAAAACTGAAAAAATTTCGTTTTTGAGGAATAGGACCGATGCATTGCTTAGTCCGCCGCTCGCGCCCGTGCTCGACTTAAGCCCCTGCCTTACCCCAGCTCCTGCATGCGGCGGTAGATTTCGCAGATGCCCTTGATGGTGAGCTGTCCGTCGACCACGTCGAAGGCATCGGTCGAATCGGCGACGATGCCGGCGAGACCGCCCGTGGCGATAACGGTGGCATCCTCGCGGCCCAGCTCGCGCTTCATGCGCTCGACCAGGCCCTCGGCCATGGCAGCAGCGCCCACCACGGCGCCGACCTTGATGCACTCCTCGGTATCGCGGCCGATGGCATGCTCGGGCGCCTCGAGCGGCACGCTGGCGAGCTTGGCGGCACGGGCGGCAAGCGCGTCCATGGAGATGCGGATGCCCGGCGCGATCGCTCCGCCAATGTAATAACCGTCCTCATCGATGACGTCGATATTGGTCGCGGTGCCAAAGTCCACCACGATTGCCGGCGCGCCGTAGAAAGTTTCGGCCGCAACGGCGTTAGCGACGCGATCGGCGCCTACGGCTTGGGGACGCGCCGCGCGCAGCTTGGTCACGGCGGCCGTCTGCGGCCCGATGACGATGGCGTCTGCGGCAATGCGGTCGGCCACGGCGTGCCACTCGCGCGAGAGCTGCGGCACCACGCCCGCAAAGGCGATCGCGTCAACCGCATCGAGCGAGAGGCCGTACATCTTAAAGAAACCCATCAGGCGCACGTGGATCTCGTCGGCGGTATAGGAGCGGTCGGTGGGCATGCGCCACGACTGCACCAGCTCGTCTCCGTCGAACAGGCCCATGGCCGTCTGCGTGTTTCCCATATCGATAGCGAGCAGCATGTCTACTCCCAGTGTTGGCATAAAAGGACGCGCACCATTGTATACGCGCCGTCGACGGCGCTCGGCCGCGATTCGTTTACGGTGATAGGGGCTGAGGGGTTTAAATATGAAGGAATTATGCTCTACGAGATTTTCCTTGCCGTTTACCGAACTCCCGCGTAATATTCTTTCTTGCGCACATGAGGCGCCCAGACATTGCGGGGTGGAGCAGTCTGGTAGCTCGCCGGGCTCATAACCCGGAGGTCGTAGGTTCAAATCCTGCCCCCGCGACCAAGAACTTGCAGCTCGTCGGCCTAGCCGGCGAGCTTTTTTGTTAAAGGCTTTAGCCTGTGCGGGGCGCGCAGCGCGCCGCATCAGAAACCACCCGC
>UQKM01000025.1 GCA_900541685.1 uncultured Collinsella sp. | reverse complement strand
GGTGGGCCGTCAGGGGGTCGAACCCTGGACCTTGGGATTAAGAGTCCCCTGCTCTACCAACTGAGCTAACGACCCGATATCAACACGAAGCAAGAACTGGGGTGGGTAAAGGGACTCGAACCCTCGACCTACGGGACCACAACCCGTCGCTCTAGCCAACTGAGCTACACCCACCGTGTCCTGTGCGCTTCGCGCTCGACTATTATTGCAAGGAACGCCACGCGATGCAAGCCCCAATTTTCAAGAATTTTGAAAAGAGTTTTTCGAGCGCGTTTCGAGCAATTCCCACCGGTTTCATAGGAGTAAACTTGCCCCACTGCAAATGCTCGAAAGGACAAGCATGAAAGAACTCTCCAATCGCACGGCAACATTTACCGATTCGGTCATCCGCCGCATGACGCGCATCTCCAATAAGTACGGTGCCGTCAACCTCTCGCAGGGCTTCCCCGACTTCGATCCTCCGGCGCAGCTGCTCGAGAGCCTCAGCGCCATCGCTACCGACCCCAAGCCGCTCTATCACCAGTACTCCATCACTTGGGGCTCCCAGGCCATGCGCGAGGCGCTCGCCGCCAAGCAGGAGCACTTTATGGGCATGCCGATCAACCCCAACGAGAACATCGTAGTCACATGCGGCTCTACCGAGGCCATGATGGCCGCCATGATGACGGTCACGAACCCCGGCGACAAGGTCGTAATCTTCTCGCCGTTCTACGAGAACTACGGCGCCGACACGATCCTCTCGGGCGCTGAGCCCATCTATGTGCCGCTCAACCCGCCCACGTTCAGCTTCGAGCGCGAGGTCCTCGAGACGGCCTTCCGCGACAACGACCCCAAGGCCATCGTCCTGTGCAACCCGTCCAACCCCTGCGGCAAGGTCTTTACGCGCGAGGAGCTCACCTTTATCGCCGACCTCTGCAAAAAGTACGACGCCTACTGCATCACCGACGAGGTCTATGAGCACATCGTCTATGCGCCCCACGAGCATGTCTATATGGCCACGCTGCCCGGCATGTTCGAGCGCACCATCAGCTGCAGCTCGCTGTCCAAGACCTACTCCATCACCGGTTGGCGCCTGGGCTACACCATCTCCCCGGCCGAGATTACCGAGCGCATCAAGAAGGTCCACGACTTCCTCACGGTGGGCGCCGCCGCTCCCCTGCAGGAGGCCGTCGTCACCGCCCTCAATTTCGACGATAGCTATTACCAGGAGGTCCTCGACCTCTACACCGCCAAGCGCGACCTGTTCTGCCAGGGCCTCGATAGCATCGGCCTCACGCACAACGTGCCGCAGGGCGCCTACTACGTGATGATAGACATCTCAGAGTTTGGTTATGACAGCGACCTCGACTTCTGCGAGGATCTCGCCTCCAAGGTTGGCGTGGGCGCCGTGCCGGGCTCAAGTTTCTTCCGCGAGCCCGTCAACCATCTGATTCGTTTCCACTTTGCCAAGCGTGACGAAACGCTCAACGCCGCGCTCGAGAACCTCAAGTCCCTGCGAGATAAAATCAAACCGCGCGGGTAAGAACGGCCCGGCACTAAATGCACCCCGAGGCCCGGCACATCCTTGTCACCCGCGACCCGCGTGACACCATCGGCGAGCACAGCAGCTGCCCCTTCCACGACAACTGCCTCGAGGGTCTCATCGCCGGCCCCGGCGTCAAAAAGCGCTGGGGTGGCAAGAGCGCCGGAGAGATGGCCGATGACCCGGAGGCCATGGACCTGCTTGCCGGATACCTTGCGCAGGCGCTCATGACCTACACGCTGTGCTATGCCCCGCAGAAGATCATCGTCGGCGGCGGTGTGGCCGACCACACCCCTATCGTGCCGCTCGCCCGCAAAAAGTGCGCCGAGATGCTCAACGGCTACATCGTCACGCCCGAGGTCAACGATATCGACACCTACATTGTCAACAATAGTCTCGAGGGCAAGCAGGGTATCATGGGCTGCCTGGCCCTGGGTGCTGCCGCGCTTCAGCAGTAGGCGCGCCAAAGGGGCGCCGCAACGTCCAGCAATCCCATCCTACGGGATGACGCCGCCACGCCCCGTATAAGCACCCAAACAAAGAAAGGCCGCCTAGGACCAAGCAACGTGTCCTAGGCGGCCTTTTTGGCACATATGAGCGATCGTAGAAGATATCGAAGCACAACGCCCGCCATCGCTCCGCAGCAGTCGATCATCACGTCGGTGATCATGCCGGCGCGACCGGGCACAAAGAGCTGAATCGTCTCGTCAATCGAGGGAATCAGCAGCAAGAACACCGCCGTGGGAAGCAGCACGTCAAAGGTGCGACGGCCATCGACATCGAAAGCGTGCGTCGCCAGAATGCCGAGCACCATGTACTCGGTAAAATGCGCGCACTTACGAACGACGAAGTTGGTCACCCACTCATACGGAAGCCCCATGCCGTGCAGAAAGCCGCGAACGGCCTCCATAATCGACAGGCTCAATGAACCGGACCCCGTGCCGGGAACCATCGAATTGCCCCAGATGAGCAGCACCATCAAGCAGGTCGCGACCGCCCATTTTCGATCGAGTTTAAGCATGCAGGAGTTATGCCTCCGCACAGAGCGGCTCAAAGCTGGCGGTGCCACCCTCGATAACGCTCAGATAGGCACGGCCCGTGCGCCTCACCGCTGCAGACTGCAGGCGGTCGATCTCCTCCTCGAGAATCTGATTGACGCGCTCGTGACGACGGTTCTCCATGATGCCGGCAGCGATGGCCTCGGCACGCTCGATACCTTCGCGCGAGATGCGCGCGGTGTCCTCGGGGAACACGGCGCTGTGGCGACCAACGTAAGCGGGGGCAGCGGGCTGAGGAGCAGGCGTAAACACCGGAGCGGCAACGGGAGCGGGCTCGACGACCTCGTCCAAAATTGCGGCAGCGGCGGCCCACATGCCCTCGTGGCCCGAATAATCGGCCATGGGGACGTCTTCCTCGGGAGTCGCATCGACAGACTCGTCGACTGCGACGGGCTGGGACGCGGATGCCGGGACATCGACCGGGGCAGCGACCACATACGGCATGTCATTCGAGATGACCGGCTCGTCAAGGTCATCGAGATCGATAGCCGCAGCAGAGGCGTCGCTGATGATCGGCATGTTGGCAAGGTTCACGTTGTACGGCACTGCCTCCGCCGCCTGCTGCTGTGCAGGAGCGCCCCACAGCGAGCTTTCGGCAGCACGACGGGCGGCAATAGTCTCCTCGTCGACGGCCAGCGGCTCGTCGGCATAGGGGTCGGCGGCGGCAGCAGCCGGAGTCACGGGCACGGCAGTGTCATACGTAACGGATTGAGCTGTGGCGGCGTTGTTGGCAGCGTTAGCCACGAGCGCCACAAAGGCGGCCGTGCTGCCCGCAGGAGCGGCATGAGAGCCCGAGACGGCGCGCGCAGCGGCAGCGATGTCATCGCGGTTATAGGAGCCGGTCTTACCGCCGTAGGTGAGTTCGTCGATAGCGACCTGGTAGACGTCGCGTGAGCGCGTGGGATCGCAACTGACCGGCGAATCGCCGTCGAGCATGCTATCGATCATGGACCAGGCGTCGGCCTCGCTCATGGCGTCTGCGGCACGGGCGATGGTGGGGACGCCATCGTCGGCACGACGGCGCTGGAAGGCACCGGTCAGGCCAGAGAAAACCGAAGAGGGCTGCGCGGCGTTTGCCTGAACGGCAGGAGCCGCAGCAGCAACGCCCTGAGGGGCAGCCCACTGCTGGTGGGCGGGCATCGAGGCGGTCTGGAACTCATCTTGATGCTGGTTGACGTTCGCAGCGCCACCCATGGCGTCGGGCTGGAACAGGCGCTCGGCATGCTGCGCGCGATATTCAGAAATGCCGAGCGAGGCGGCATAGATACCCACGCCCGCCACCGCACCCACGGCAAAGGGAACAGCGCCCGCGACGACCGTCTCGTTCACCGACGAAAACGGCAGCGTGGCAGCATACATCACCACGGGAGCGGCAAGGCCGATTCCGCAGGAAAGTCCAGCAAGGACTGCTCGTTGTGTTGCATCAGAAGAAGCCATGAGCTCTCCCCATCTTCCAGCACCCAAATCGCATCATTCAGTTGGCTGCGCGAGAGAAGATGAAGCGGGGCTATGCCCCAAAGCAACGGTATGTGGTTCGTTTCATCTGCGTTTTCCGTCGCGAAGCTTAACAGCTATTATGCGAAACCCCCTTGGGGATTGCAAGCGACGAAGCGGGATTGAAACGGGAAAATCGCTGCTTGCCGGTCGTGAGGTCAATAATCGCTGGCGAGCGGCTATACGAAAAGGGCCAGGATCTAAACCCGGCCCTTCTGGCATATCTATGGTTGTTGTCGCGTGCAGCGAGCGACTTAGAACGTCTGCTCGTAATCGCTGTGCTTCTTTGCCGAACGCACCAGGAACTCCTGGTTGGTATTAGTGCCCTTGAGGCCCTTGATAAACGATGCGGCCGCGCGCTCGGTATTGTTCATACCGGCGAGGATACGGCGCAGGCCAAAGACAAACGGGCGCATCTGCTCGTCGACCAGCAGGTCCTCGTTGCGCGTGCCGGAGGCAACGGGGTCGATGGCCGGGAAGATGCGGCGGTCGGCAAGATCGCGGTCGAGCTTGAGCTCCATGTTGCCGGTACCCTTGAACTCCTCAAAGATGACCTCGTCCATCTTGGAGCCGGTATCGATAAGGGCGGAAGCCAGGATGGTGAGCGAGCCGCCGTTCTCGATATTGCGGGCTGCACCCAGGAAGCGCTTGGGCGGATACAGGGCCGCCGAATCGACGCCGCCCGACAGGATACGGCCCGAGGCGGGAGCGGCCAGGTTGTAGGCGCGGGCAAGGCGCGTGATGGAGTCGAGCACCACCACGACATCGCCACCCAGTTCCACGATGCGTTTGGCACGCTCGATCACGAGCTCTGCCACGCGAGTATGGTTGTCGGCGGGCATATCGAAGGTCGAGGCCACGACCTCGCCCTTGATGGAGCGCTGCATGTCAGTGACCTCTTCGGGGCGCTCGTCGACGAGCAGGCAGATGAGGTGCACCTCGGGATTGTTGATCGAGATAGACTGGCAGATCTTCTTGAGGATCGTGGTCTTGCCGGCTTTTGGTGGCGACACGATCAGGCCACGCTGGCCCTTGCCGATCGGCGACACGATGTCGATGGCGCGACCGGTGATGGAATCCTTGCCGTGCTCCATGCGCAGCGGCTCATTGGGATAGACCGGGGTAAGGTCGCCGAACTTGGGGCGATTGCGGATCTGCTCGGGATCCATGCCGTTAACGGTCGTGATCTTGGCGAGGCCGGCGCGCTTGTCGCCGCCGCGTGAGGGGCGCAGCGAGCCCTCGATCACATCACCTGTACGCAGGCGTGCGGAGCGGATGAGATATGCGGGGACAAAGGCGTCGTCGCTGGACTTCATGTAGCCGTGGGCATGGATGATGCCGGAGCTGTCCGGGCGAATCTGCAGAATGCCCTTGATGTCGCGGAAGCCCTCGGCCTTCGCAGCGGTGGTGTAGATTTCCTCGACGAGCTCGGCCTTCTTCTTGCCGGTCGTCTCGATCTCGAACTCCTTGGCCTTTTCGCGCAGCTCGGCGACCTTCATAGCCGCGAGTTCCTCGCGCGAAAGCGTAGGCTCGGTCGGGGCGGCGTTACGCTCCTTGTTGCGCTGCTTGCGATCGCGTTGACGGTTACGGCGGTCGTTGTTGCGTTCGTCTTTGCGCTCGTTGCGCTCGTCGTTACGCTTGTGCTGACGGCGGTTGGGGCGGGCGCTATCATCGGTCTCGGCGGTCGTGGCGCCCTCGGCCGCCGGAGTTGCGGCGTCGGTGTCGGCCGGGACTTTATTATCGGCCTTGGTATCGGCATCGGCATTGGGCTCGGCATCGACCTGCTGCTCGGCGGCCTTAGCCTTTGCAGACTTCTTGCGCGTACGCTTGGGCTTCTCGGCTGCCGGCTGACCGGCGTTCTCGGCATCGGGAGCGGAGTCGACGGCCGCCCCGGCGACCTCGTTGCCAGAATCCTCGGACGCGTCCTTTTTCGAACCCTTGGCCTTGGACGAGCGCTTATCGGCCGTGCGACGGCTGCGACCGGGGCGAACATCGGCGGGCTCGCCCTCGGCGGGTGCGTCGGCCTCGGTGGCAGCGGCTCCCTGGGCAGGAGCGTCGGCGACGGGCGCGGGCGCGGCGGTCATCGCGGCGTCCTGCGCTGCGGCTGCTGCAGCGGCAGCGGCAGCCTTCTCGGCCTCGACGAAGGCCTTGGGCTTGCGGCCGCGACGGTGCGGACGAAGAGCAGGATCGACAACGGGAACCTCGTTGGCCTCGGCAGGTGCTGCAGACTCAGAGGGCTGCGCACCCTCCCCTACCGCAGAACGAGCCGGAGCTTCACCGGACTCTTGAGCCGCCTGCTCAGCATCCAGCTGAGACTTGGCCGCACGACGACGCGTGCGCGGAGCCGGCTTCTCGGTCGGCTGCCCCGCGACAGGGGTCTCGGTGGCCGTATTCGCCTCGAATACGGCCGGAGCCACCAGCTCGGTCAGAGCTGCGGCCTCAAGCTCGGCAGCACGGCGACGGGCGCGCACAACCTGAGCCTCGCTGATTTGTGCCAGCGCGCGGGCCTGTGCAACCTCATCGGAAATGGGGGCCGAGGCATCGGCGGCAACGGGTCGCTTCGCGCGCGTGACACGCGTCGTGCGACGCTTGGGCTTTGCAGCCTCCTCGCCGTCAGCGGCGGGCTTAGGCGCACGGCGTGTGCGCTTGGGCTTTACGGGCGCGGCATCCTCTTCGGCCGCAGGGGCAACTCCCTCGCCAGCAGCAGGCGCGACCTTCTCAGCCGATGCGGGCGCAGACGTCGAAGCGGCCCTGGGGGCATCAGGAACCGATGCCTGCGCCGGTGCAGGCATCGCGACCTGGTCCGACGCAACCGGTGCAGCGGGAGCGGTTTGCGCCGTCGTTATTTCGTTTTCTTGCTGTTGATCAGACACAGTGTTTGCTCAACTTTCTTTTCAAGCCCTGTGATCACATGCTCCCTGCATATACCTTCAGGGCGGCTAAACAGTCTAGCTCCGTCGAGTGAGCGACGGGCATCATTGATCTGTATCGAGATGATTGCGTCATACACGCAGCGTTAGTGTAACACAACCGCAACCACCTGCAACTTAGTCATTGGGGACGTTCTTAAACGGCTAGTCAAAAGGGACACTCTTCCTCAAAAGCGTCTTGATCAAAAGCGCCTTGAAATGTCGCGCCAGAGGAGCGAAGCCGTGGCATCCGGAATGGCTGCGCCGCGAATCGCGCCCATCTACTACATTTGCCCCCGGGCGTCTGACCATACCCTTGTTTTTTCAAAAACAACGAGTCTGCTACCTGCGGTTTTAATATCGTACTTTTCGGCATGGTTCGGGATATGCGTCCAAACGTAGGAGATGAGCCCGATTCGTGGCGGACGGGTCTGCGCCACCCCTCCACGAGACAAAAATGATTCGTTTCCCCCGTCCCCAAGGGGTAGTTTTCAAAACTATGCCGGATTACGGGGCCAGAATGATGAGAGCCAACCATACCCTGCATTTTCAAGAAACAATAAACCGTCTACCTGCGATTTTAATTTCGCTATCGGCGCCATGGTCGCCAACTGACGATTCAGCCCCGTAAACCGGTATAGTTGCGATTTGGTAGCATTTTCCAGCAAACCGAATAGTCCCGTCAAACACAAAAAGCCCGACCTCCGTAGGAGATCGGGCTTTCAAGGCTTAGTTCAACCAAGTCTGTACGGTCAAACGACCCGCAGATTACATCTGCTCGGGTGCGGAAACGCCAACGAGGGTAAGCACCAGGGCGAGCGTCACGCGGACGGCGTCGCAAGCGGCCAGACGGGCGCGCGAAAGCTCGGGGTCGACGGGACGGCCCTCGCTCGGCAGAACCTGGCAGGCAGCATAGAAGCTGTGGAAGTCACCGGCGAGCTCCTCGGCAAAGTGCGTCAGACGGAACGGAGCGCGGTCGCGAGCGCAGCTACCGATAAGGTCGGTGAGCTCGTTGAGCTTACGCGACAGGGCGAGCTCGGTCGGGTCGGTCAGCAGCGAGTAATCGACGTTCTCGCCAATGGCCTTGGCGGCGACGGCCTTCATGCCCATCTCGTCAGCCTGCTCGGGCGTAACGTCAGCGGCACGGCGCAGGATGGAGCACACGCGGGCGTGAGCGTACTGCACGTAGTACACCGGGTTGGAGTTGTCGCGCTTCTTAACTGCCTCGATGTCGAAGTCGACCATCTGGTTGGAGCTCTTGGAGATGAGCGTGTAGCGGGCGGCGTCAGAGCCGACCTCGTCGACGAGCTCCTGCAGGGTCACCATGGTGCCCTTGCGCTTGGACATACGGACGGGCTTGCCGTTGCGCAGCAGGTTGACGAGCTGGCCCAGAAGAACCTCGAACTTGCCGGGGTAACCGAGAGCGTCGCAGACGCAGCGGACGCGCTCGATGTAGCCGTGGTGGTCGGCGCCCCAGATGTCGATGACGTGGTCGACGCGCTGGAACTTGTCCCAGTGATAGGCAACGTCGGAGGCGAAGTAGGTGTACTCGCCGTCGGACTTGATCAGGACGCGGTCCTTGTCGTCGCCCAGGTCGGTGGAACGGAACCACAGGGCGCCGTCCTTGGTGTAGAGGTAGCCCATCTTGTCGAGCTTCTCGAAAGCGCGGTCGACGGCGGAAGTGCCGGCGGTCTCGCCCTCGGTGTCCTTCACGTACAGCGAGCGCTCGGAGTACCAACGATCGAAGTCGCAATTGACGGCGTGGCAGAGGTCGCGCATGTTGTCGACCATCTTCACATAGCCGCGCTCACGGAAGCTCTCCATGCGCTCCTGCGGATCGGCCTCGACCCACTTGTCGCCGTCAGTGCGCCAGAACTCGGCAGCCTCGTCGATGATGTAATCGCCGCCGTAGGAGTCCTTGCCCAGAGTCTCGGCAAAGTTGTCCTGGTAGGGATGGGTCTCGGGGTGCTCGTCGTTCTCGTCGGCAACAAAGGCGTCACGGTCGGCGATCAGCAGCTTGTGAGCCTCGTCGATATCAACGCCCTGCTTGGCGATGATGTCGGCAAGCTGCATATAGCGCGTGCTGATGGAGTTGCCGAAGGTGTTCATCTGAGAGCCGTGGTCATTGATGTAGAACTCACGCTGGATGTCGTAACCGGCGTGGTCCATGACGCGGCAAAGGGAGTCGCCCAGAGCGGCCCAGCGGCCGTGACCAATGTGCATGGGGCCGACGGGGTTGGCGGAAACGAACTCGACCTGGGTCTTCAGGCCACCACCGACGTTGGACTTAGCGAAATCCATACCCTTCTCGCGGGCCTCGCCAAAGATGGCATTCTTGACGGCAACGGAGAGGTAGAAGTTGATGAAGCCAGGGCCGGCAATCTCAACCTTCTCAATCGCAGGGTCCTCGGGCATATGGGCAACGACGGCCTCGGCGATCTTGCGCGGGGCGCAGTGAGCCAGCTTGGCGGACTTCAGGGCCATGGTGGAGGTCCACTCGCCATGAGAAGTATCAGCCGGTCGCTCGATGGCGCAATCGTCAAGTTCAAATGCGGAAAGGTCGCCGGCCTCCTGGGCCGCAGCAAGCGCAGCGCGTACCAGCTCTTCAATCTTCTCGGGCATAGATCCTCCTTGTGTTAAAGCCCCCGAGCTCTTGGTCACTCGTAGGGCAAAAGCCAGAGTTTGTAGCACTCTATCACAAGCGACGCACACTGTCGCAGGGTAAAGCCAATCGATATTGCATATGCACAAAAATGACTACTGCTCTTGCACGGCTGTACAAAGTTGGCGGTTTTCCTGCAGATTATGCACGCGTTTGAACTGCATAAACATGTGAATGAGCGGTGCATCATATCGAATACTCTTACCTATCGGAGTTGTGTGCTTTTCCTGCATAAAGTCAGGGTTTGCGCACGTCAGCGTGGTATTCTAGACATACGCAAATTCGTATAAGTTGGAGGTAGCATGTTCTCAATCGGTCAACACGTCATTCATCCGGGTCAGGGAGTCTGCACCGTCGTCGGTTTTAGGGACGACACGCCGCAGCCCATGCTGTTGCTCGAGACCAAGCAGGGACATGCGCAGACGATCCTCATGTACCCCGTGGCGCAGGCCGATCGTTTGCATGCCGCCATCTCCCAGCAAGATGCCGAGCACCTGCTGAGCCATTATGACGAGCTCGAGTGCGACACCTTTACCGAGCGCAACAGCTCGCTCGAGGAGACGCACTTTAAGCAGCAGCTCAAGCTGGGCGCACCCGAGACGGTCCGCGTGGCAAAGACCATGATGCACCGCATTCGCCAGGCCGAGGAAGCAGATAAAAAGCCCAGCTCTTACTACATGCGCGTACTCAAGGAAGCCAAGCGCCGCTCCATCGAGGAGTTCGCCGTGGCCCTGGGCGTCACCGAGGAGGACGCCGAAGCCCGCCTAGCCCAAGCCGCCCTCAACTAACCTGCCAAAAAGGGACAGGTTTATTTTGGCAGGTTTTATCTGGCCAAACGTCAATGAACAATTAGTAGATGGCTGGGTGCACCGTTTTGCTTTTAGGCGCCCAGCCATTTTTCTATCGCCACAGAAAAGCTTGATGCCAATTTGTGACGTCTTCACGCGAGGACCATCCAGCGCAGCACAACTAACACCCACATCCATGGCGGACACGCTCGCCTTGCTCAATTACCATTAAATAGCATCAAATTGAAAACGCAATAACATTTCGGCAGGTAGCAGCTATAGTCGGTGAACTGAATCTCGGCAACCGAAGCCTGCGAATGAGGTATCTTCAGCCCATCCAAGCTAAAGGAGGGGCCATGCCGAGAAAACCTCGTTCAAAGTCGCCAACTGGGTATTTCCACGTCACGTTGCGTGGAAACGGAGGGCAATTGCTGTTTGACGATGCCGAGGACCGAATCGCCATGCTTCAGATCCTCGATGCGATCCTCCCCAAACACAATATCGAGCTTATAGCTTGGTGCCTTATGGGAAACCACATTCATCTGCTCATCGACGATCCGGACGACCGCAAGAGCGACGCGATGCACGCGGTAGCCGTATCGTATGCGGGCAGGTACAATGCGCGGACGGGGCATATCGGCCACGTGTTTCAGGAGCGGTTTTGGGATTCGCCCATTAAGTCGGAAGTATAATTACTCGAGGCAATTCGATACATTCATCTAAATCCACAAAAAGCAGGACTGGCGGCATACGACGAATACCCCTGGAGTAGCCATCGCGAGTATCTGATGAGTGCCAGGTCACGGCCACATGTCACCGGCAACGTTGTCGGTGTTTTATTCCCAACACCTCGCTCATATCTTCAACTCATGGAAAGCACGCCGTCGCTTCCCTATCGCCCCAGCGCAACAGCCAAGGTTCGCGAGGAAGATCTATGCGAATTTGGCACGGCAGTCGTGCAGAGTGTCGCAGGATGTACTCCGACGGAACTCAAATCCGTCTCCAAGCCACTTCGCAATGAGGCGATTCTCGCGCTTCGAAAACAGGGGCTAACGGTTAAGCAGGTTCAGCTGCTGACAGGACTGGGAACATGGATTATCAAAAACGCGTCCTAGCGTCGCGTTTACCGAGTTACGGATACGGCGAAGCGCAGCTGCCTGCCGTGAGGCGACGTCATTCGCCAGCGTCACCATGTCAAACAGAAAACGCTTCCGCTGAATAAAGTCCAACGGAAGTGTTTTCCCAGATAAAACCTGCCAAAATAAACCTGTCCCTTTTTGGCAGGTTAGGCCTGAAAGGTGTCGCGATCGGGAGCGAAGGACTGCATGGCCGCGATGGTGCGGTCAAAGAGCTCGGGAAGCTCCCAGCCCAGCATCTCGGCGCCCTGCGAAATTACATCGCGCGAGCAGCCGGCGGCAAAGCGCTTGTCCTTGAATTTCTTTTTGAGCGACTTGGTCGTAAAGTCCATGACGCTCTTGCTCGGGCGCATGATGACGGCGGCGCCGATCAGACCGGTGAGCTCATCGCAGGCAAACAGGATCTTTTCCATCTGCAGCTCGGGCTTGGGCAGCGAAGAGTTGAAGTCCGACGTGTGCGTTTGGATGGCGCGGATAAGCTCGGGAGTCGCACCCTCACCCTCGAGAATCTCGGCAGCATAGATGGTGTGGTTCATGGGGTCATCCTCATGCTCCTCCCAATCCAGGTCATGCAGCAGACCGACAATGCCCCAAAACTCTTCGTTTTCGGGGTCGAACTCGCGCGCAAAGTAGCGCATGGTGCCCTCGACGGTCTCGCCGTGCGTGATGTGGAACGGGTCCTTGTTGTGCTCGTTGAGCAGTTCAAACGCGCGGTCGCGGGTGATTCCGGCGGAAAGCGTCTGGGACATGGCAGTACCTCCAGGTGAGTCGGTGCTAGGACACGGTGTCACTATCGTATATCGCCGCGGGCCAAGTCGAAAGGCAGAAAAGGCATGCGGAGAAAAAAGCCGGGCGAACGTGTCGCCCGACAAAACCGCAGATAAAACCTGCCAAAATAAACCTGTCCCTTTTTGGTAGGTTTAGGGACGGACCTGGCCGGTGCCGCGGAGCTTGTATTTGTAGGTGGTGAGGGCCTCGGCGGCAAAGGGGCCACGGGCGTGGAGCTTTTGGGTCGAGATGCCGATCTCGGCGCCCAGGCCAAACTCGCCGCCGTCGGTAAAGCGCGTGCTGGCGTTGGCGTACACGGCCGAGGCATCGACCGCGTCCAGGAAGCGCTCGCAAGCATCCGTGTCCTCGGCAACGATGGCCTCGGAGTGCATCGTGCCGTAGCGGTTGATGTGCGCGATGGCCTCGTCCTCGTTTGCCACGACCTTCACGCTCATCTCGAGCGCCAGATACTCGCGACCCCAGTCCTCCTCAGTCGCGGCGGCGTAGTCATCGCCCTCCACAAAGCCGGCGTCGGCGCACGCGGCGCACGTGGCCTCGTCGCCGTGCATGAGCACGCCGTGGTCATGCAGCACGGCAACGACCGCGGGCAAAAACGCATCGGCCACGGCACGGTCGACCAGCAGCGACTCGGCGGCATTGCACACGCCCACGCGCTGCGTCTTAGCGTTGACGATAATATTGAGCGCTTTATCGAAGTCGGCGGATTCATGCACATAGATGTGGCAGTTGCCCGTGCCCGTCTCGATCACCGGCACGAGCGACTCGCGCATGCAGCGCTGGATCAGGCCCGCACCGCCACGCGGAATGAGCACATCGACAATACCACGGAGCTTCATGAGCTCGCCGGTGGCCTCGCGGTCGGTAGACTCGATCATCGAGACGGCCTCGCGCGGGAAACCCTGGGCCTCAAGCGCATCGGCCAGCAGCTCGGCAATCATGGCGCACGAGTGATAGGCCAGCGAACCGCCGCGCAGGATGCAGGCGTTGCCGGTGCGGATGCAGATGCCCGCGGCATCGGCCGTCACGTTGGGGCGCGCCTCGTACACCATGGCAACCAGACCCAGCGGCACGCTCACGCGGGTAAGGTCCACGCCGCTTGCAAGCACGCGATGGTCGAGCACGCGGCCGACGGGATCGGGCAGCTCGGCAAGCTTCTCCAGGCCGGCGGCCATGCCCTCAACGCGCTCGGGCGTCAGCAACAGGCGATCGAGGAGCCCTGCCGAGGTCCCCGCATCGCGCGCGGCGGACATGTCGAGCTCGTTGGCGGCGACGATGGAGTCGACACCATCGCGCAGCGCCGCGGCCATGACGCGCACGGCCTCCTGGCGCTGGGCATCGCTCGCCGTGGCAAGCGCGGCAGAAGCGGCCTTGGCCTCGACGGCAAGATCGTGGACATACGTGGCTATATCGACCGACATGGGCGGCCCTTTCTCTTAGTAGTTTGCCCACCATGGTAGCCGATTTGTGCATGCCCTCGCGCGCGGCGGTAGAATTGGTCAACCCGAAACACCGCAACGAACGGAAGTACCGCATGGCCCTCATCACTTCGTACCACGTCCCCGGCCTCTATGTCGAGGACCACAGCATCGATGTCCCCCTCGACTGGCGCGGCCTTGAGCCCATGCTTTTGGCCGTCGGCAGCACCATGCGCCGCGGCGCCATGCCGGCGCCCATCGCCGGCGCGCCCGAGAGCATTAAGCTTTTCTACCGTGTGGTTTGCGCACCCGACCGCATCAACGACGACCTGCCGCTCCTTCTCTTTTTGCAGGGTGGCCCCGGTGGCGAGAGCCCGCGTCCGCTGTCGCCCACAAGCGATGGCTGGATCGAAGAGGCCGTCAAGCATTTCCGCGTCGTGCTGCCCGACCAGCGCGGTACCGGGCGCAGCAGCTGTGTAGACGGGCGCACGATTGCCGCACTGGGCGAGCGCGCCGAGGCGGCAGGCTCCGATGCGGCCCGCTCGCAGGCGGACTTCCTCAAGCGTCACCTCGCCAGCTCCATCGTGCGCGATTTTGAGTACCTGCGCCTGGTGGGCTTTGGCGGCAAGCCCTGGGTCACACTCGGGCAGAGCTACGGCGGCTTTTTGACGTTGAGCTATCTGTCGCTCTTCCCCGAGGGCGTGGCGGCAAGCTTTACCTGCGGCGGCATTCCGCACGTGCCGGCGAGCGCCAGCGAGGTCTACGCGCACACCTTCCCGCGCATGGCCGCCAAGACGCAGCAGTATTACGACCGTTACCCCGCCGATGTCGAGCGCGTGGCAGCCCTGGCCGATGCGCTCGAGGCTCAGAAGCCCGTACTGCCCGACGGCTCGCCAATGACGGTCGAGCGCCTACAGCTCATGGGCAGCGACTTTGGCATGAAGCCGAGCTTTGAGCGCATGCATTGGATTATCGATCATGCTTTTGTTGACGGCGACGGCACGCTGGCCTGCGGCGCCTCGGTATCCGACAGCTTTTTGATGCGCGCCTTCGAGCGCACCAACACGCGCACGAATCCGCTGTACTGGACGCTTCAGGAGTTCATCTACGCCGACGGCGACACCATGCCCATTCGCTGGGCCGCGGCAGAAGAGAAGGCCCATCGTGCCGAGTTCGACACGCTCACGCGACCGCTCATGTTTACCGGCGAGGCCATGTTCCCGTGGATGTTCGAGCAGATGCCCGAGCTCAAGCCCTTCAAGCCCGCCATGGACCTGCTGATGGAAGACACCAGCTGGGACAAGATCTACGACCCGCAGCGCCTGGCGTGCAACGAGGTGCCCCTGCAGGCCGCGGTGTACTTCGATGACATGTACGTGGACTCGGGCATGCAGCTCGATACGCTCAGCCGCGTGGGCAACTCGCACGCCTGGGTAACCAACGAGTTCGAGCACGACGGCCTGCACGGCAGTGTGGTATTCAAGCACCTCTTCGACGAGTCCCTCAACCGCGGAGACCTGCGCCGAATCTTCTAGCAAAGGAGTGTCCCCACCTGCCGGCACAATAGGAACGTCCCCAAGTGCCGGAAAAGGAGAGGCAGCACTGCTGGCAAAACGAGCCGCAGCGCTGCCTCTCTTTATGCAAACACTATCAAGTTGTCCCTATGGATTGCGGGCTTCTCGGCCAGGTCTGCGAGCAGGCGGTTGCTGGCAATCTGGTCCTGGCGGCGGCCGGCGGCGAGCTCCAGCACGTCCGAATCGGCCTCGGCGATACCGCGGGCGACAACCATGCCGCTCGGGTCGCACACGTCGAGCACATCGCCCTCGGCAAACTGGCCATCGACCTCGCGAATACCCACCGCAAGCAGGGAAGAGCCACGGCTGACCAGCGCCTTCGCAGCACCATCATCGACCGTCACCGAGCCATGTGCCTTGTCGCCCAGCGCGATCCACAGCTTGCGGGGTGCGATGTCCAGACGCTCCGCCGGCGGATCGAACAGCGTGCCCACGCTCTCGACGCGGGCGAGACGCACGAGCGCATCGGGCTCCTCGCCCGAGCAAATCACGCTCTGAATGCCCGCCGTCATCAGGATGCGGCTCGCACGGATCTTGGTAATCATGCCGCCCGTGCCCACCGATGTGGAAGAATCGCCCGCCGAGGCAATAATCTTGGCATCGATCTTATGCACGACAGGAACAAACTCGGCCGTGGGGTCTTCATGCGGATTGGCAGTATAGAGACCATCGATGTCCGAGAGCGTCACGCACAGATCGGCAGAAACCAGGCAGCTCACAAGCGCCGCCAGCGTGTCGTTGTCGCCAAACTTGATCTCATCGACGGTGACGGTATCGTTCTCGTTGACGACCGGCACCACACCCAGCTCCACCAGGCGAAGCAGGGCGTCGCGCGCGTGCAGGTAGGACGTGCGGCGCGCCGTGTCGTGACGCGTGAGCAGCACGAGCGAGGTGAGCAGGTCGCGCGCATGGAACTCCTCGTCGTAGGCCGACGAGATGATGCACTGACCGGCCGAGGCGCAGGCCTGTAAGCTCGGAAGGTCGCCGACCGGCTTGTGGTCGAAGCCCAACACGGGATAGCCACAGGCGATAGCGCCCGAGCTCACCACGACCAGACGCCAGCCGAGCTTGCGCAGCGCTGCGGCCTGATCGGCAAGTCCGCCGATAAAGGCGCGGTTGACCTTGCCATCGGCACCCACCACCGTGGACGAACCGATCTTTACCACCATCGTTTTATAAGAAGTCGTCATACGTCAAACCAATCAACTGCTCAGCGAACGGCCGAGCTGGCGGCCAAGGGAGTGTGACTCGCCCCTACCGCCCAAGGAATTAGTGAGCCCAGGGAAAGGCAGAGGCCGCGGCCATGTTCTTGCGCACGAGCTCGTCGCGCACCTGAGCCAGGCCCTGCTCCATGCCCACCACATAGGTCTGCGGGTACAGGAAGCGCTTGAAAGCTGCGTCCAGATGATCGAGCGCCCAAGCACAGCGCTCGCGCGCGTCCTGGATGCTCTCACGCGGAGCCACCGCACTGCCATCGCGCACGATCGGCACCAGCAGCTCGCGATACTCAAGTTCGGACACGTCGGTCACCAGGGCGGCATCATTCACGGCCACGAGGGTATTGCCGCGCGCGGCGCCCTCCCCCGCCAGATGGTCCTCGTCGTAGATCATGTCGCAGACCGGGCCGCCAAAGCCGTCGTAATAACGGCGCACGCGTTGCACACCCGGGATCGTGCGCTTGTAGGGCTGCTCGGAGAGCTTGACCACCGGCGTCCATGGATCTGCCTCGCTCGCACGGCGGGCGGAAAGCTTGTACACGCCGCCCAGCGCCGGCTGATCGTAGCAGGTCGCGAGCTTGGTGCCCACGCCAAAGCTGTCGATGGGCGCGCCCTGGTCGAGCAGCGACTGAATCGTGTACTCATCCAGATCGTTGGAAACCGAGATCCCCACATAGGGCAGGCCCTCGGCATCAAAACGGCCGCGAACATACTTGGAGAGCTTGGCAAGGTCGCCGGAGTCGATGCGAATAGCCGACAGACGCTCGCCCACCGCCTCCATCTCTTTGGCAACCGTAATGGCATGTTCGCAGCCCTCGCGCACGTCATAGGTGTCGATAAGCAGCGTACAGTTCTTGGGGCTCGACTTGGCAAAGGCGCGGAAGGCCTCGAGCTCGGAATCGAAGCTCATCACCCAGCTGTGCGCATGCGTGCCAAAGACGGGAATACCGTAGCGGCGGCCGGCGAGCACATTGGACGTAGAGGAGCACCCGGCAACGTAGCTCGCGCGCGCAACGGCCAGGCCGCCATCGGGACCCTGGGCGCGACGCAGACCAAACTCGGCAACGGGGCGACCGTCGGCGGCGAGCACCACGCGCGCCGTCTTGGTGGCGACAAGCGTCTGGAACCCGACGATGTTGAGCAGCGCCGTCTCGAGCAGCTGGCACTCCAGCGCGGGGCCAGTGACGCGCACCATGGGCTCGCGCGGAAAGATGAGCTCGCCCTCGGGCACGGCGTCGATGTTTACATGCGCACGAAAATCGCGCAGGTAGTCGAGGAATGCAGGCCTAAACATCGCGCCGCCGGCAGGGGCCTGGAGCGAGGCGAGGTAGTCAATATCCTCGGGCGTAAAGCGAAGGTTCTCGACCAGCTCGGGCAGTTCGGCGGTGCCGCACATGACGGCATAGGCGCTGCCAAAGGGATGGTCGCGGTAAAATGCGGTAAAACAACCCTGCTCATTGGCCTTACCGCTCTCCCACAGGCCCTGGGCCATAGTGAGCTCGTACAGATCGGTGAGCATTGCAATGTCGGTGGGATGCGAGATGTCGGTCAAAGCCATGGGGCGACCTTTCGGATGTGTGGTGCAGAATTTGAGGGTTAGACGAGAGCAGAGCATGCGGACATGACGCCCGATGCAAATCGGTTAGAGCAGGCCCATGCTGGTCAGGATCGTGTAGCCCATAAAGACGACAAACGCGATGAGGGCAAGGACAATGATGATTTTTTGAGCCGGCGCCATACCAGGGATCTCGTTTTCGCCCGTAGGCTCCTTGGAGGTGACCATGCGCTGGGCAAAGGTCATCTCGTCACGGCTCGACTTGGGCTCGTCGGACTTGGGACGAGCGGCCTTTTTAGGCTGAGGTTTGGGCGCGGTGGGCGCTGGCTTCGCGGCGACGGGCTCGGGTGCGGGCGCGGGCGCCGATGCGGATGCGGCGTTCGCAGCGGCCTCCTCGGCCTTCGCACGCTCAGCACGCAGGGCAGCCAGCTCCTCACGCTCGCGACGGGCCTCTTCCCGAGCCTCGCGGCGGGCCTTCTCGGCGCGGAGCTCTTCCAACTCAGCGCGCTCCTCTTCGGACAATGGTTGGGACTCAAGCTCGGCCATGGTACAGCCCTTTCTTTTAAAAAAAGCCGCCGACACAATGTCAGCGGCTTATCAAATCCAAGGGTGGAGACGAAGGGAGTCGAACCCTCGGCCTCTGCCATGCGACGGCAGCGCTCTCCCAACTGAGCTACGTCCCCAGGACAAGTCGATATTTTACCTACGGCTCGCCAACTGTCAACGCCCAATAACCAGTCTTTTTGGGGCGGAGCTTTTTTGACCACCATTCGCCCGATGATTTTTTAATCCCCGTCCCAGAAAAATCATCGACGAACGCACTACTTTGCGCTGATAAGAACACCGGTGGTGTCGAAGGCCGGGGTGAAGCTCTCGTCTACAGCGCCGCCCTCTTGCCAGAACATCGTCGTAAAGCCCAGGTCGTCGGCATGGTCGAGCACCTGCTCGTACTCCTCGCGCGTCACGGCGCGTGCCAGGTCGCCGCCCTGCTCTCGCATGAGCGCATTGGGCGTGTACTGGTTCATGACCGAGATCGGCACGTCGCCCACCGTCTGCCACACCAGGTCTAACACGCGGCATGAGTCATCCGCATGCCCCGGCAGCACCAGGTGGCGCACGATGATGCCACGCTTCATGAGCCCGTCCTCGTCCACCAGCTCTCCCCCGCGGCGCTCGATCTCGCGCGCCATTTGCGCTAAACCCGACACGGCCACACGCGGGTAGTCCTGAATATGAGAGAGCGACTGCGCAAGCCCCGCATCGGCATATTTAAAGTCGGTGAGCCACACGTCAACCAGATCGCCGAGCGCCGCCACGGCACTCGCGCGCTCATAACCGCTCGTGTTGTAGACGATTGGGATGACCAGCCCGCGCGCCCGTGCCGCGGCAATCGCCGCCGGCAGCAGGTGCGCGTAGTGTGTCGCCGTCACCAGGTTAATATTGTTCGCACCCTGGTCCTGCAGCTCCAACATAATCTCGACCAAGCGCTCGGGCGAAATCACAAGCCCAAAATTGCCCGTCGAGATCTCGTGGTTCTGGCAATAGACGCATTTGAGCGAGCAGCCGCTAAAGAAGATCGTGCCCGAACCGGCCTCGCCCGAGATAGGCGGCTCCTCCCACATATGAAGCGCCGCGCGGGCCACCTTGAGCGTGTCGTCGGCACCGCATACGCCGTGCGCGCCCTCATCGCGCGCCGCACCGCAACGGCGCGGACACAAATGGCAGGCGGGCGAAAAAAGTTCGGTCAACGACGTCGGCATAAAAACATGCTCCAAAACAACGATTCAGCAGCTCAAGCGCAAAAGGACCAACCGCACGGACGGCTCGAGCCCAAGGTGCCGTAATCGTCCGACACGATTTTTGTAATGTCAAGACTGGAATCCACAGAGTGCCGCTTTATGATGTAGGTATTCCGCCCCCCGCGGAGCAACTGGGTGAACCGTCGCGTTTATTTAGGGAGCCCACACAGTCGTACCTAGTACAGGTATCCTTCGTTGTTAAGGACGCTGGAACGGTCGATGAGGGCACCCACCTGTTTTAGGTGGGTTCATTTTCGTAACGTGGGGGGTGGTTTTCTTTTGCCGAAAATCACCATTACAGTCCATATGGATTCCCGCCGGCATCCCGACAAGCCATCGACGACATCCCAATATCTGGTAAGCGCGTGATTATCGCTGCGTGCAATTACATGCACCCCCCTTGGTCGAGTATTATGGTTCGGCTATGCCCTTTGCGCATGGCGTTCTTCTGACCTTTTCCTTCGACGCTTGGCGGTTTTTAGATTCATGGCTTCATCCCCGAGCTACATACCGTACCTATGCGTGGCAGCGGCGGCCTTTATCACGACCTTCCTCGCGGTGCCCCTGGTCAAGCGCTTGGCAATTAAGCTCGATGCCGTCGACTATCCTTCTAAGCGCCGCATCAACACCAAGCCCATCCCGCGTTTGGGCGGAACGGCGGTGTTTTTGGGCCTGGTCGTTGCCTGCATTGTGCAAATCCTAGGCACCTGGCACCTAGGCTGGCCACCCGTCCTGGTGCCGCACCCGCGCCTTCACATTAGCTATCCCATGCTGGCACTCTCCTTTACCGTCATCTTTGCAACCGGCGCTATCGACGACGTCTTCCAGCTCAAGCCCAAGCAAAAGCTAGCCGGACAGGTCCTCGCCGCGCTTATCGCCTGTATCGGCGGCCTGCGGATCGGCGTCATCGTCAACCCGTTTGCCCCCGGCGAGATCATGCTCGGATGGCTCGCCTACCCCATCACCGTGATCTATCTGGTGGCATTCACCAACATCATTAACCTCATCGACGGCCTCGACGGCTTGGCCACGGGCATCTGCGGCATCGCGTCGTTCACCATGTTTTCGATGGCCGTTCTCTCGGGCCGCATCGACGCCGCCGCGCTCTCCATTGCGCTCTTTGGCGCTTGCCTGGCCTTTTTGCGCTACAACTTCAACCCCGCAAGCATCTTCTTGGGCGACTCGGGGTCGTTGCTTCTGGGCTTTGCACTGGGCTCCATCTCGCTGCTCAACGTGAGCCGCACCGCCGCGCTCACCTCGCTTATCATCCCGCTCATCGTTGCCGGCGTGCCCATCATCGACACGTTTAGCGCCATTGTGCGCCGCAAGCGCGCCCACATTAGCATCGGGCAGGCCGACAAGGGCCACATCCACCACCGCCTGATCCAAGAAGGCTACAACCAAAAACAGGCAGTGCTCCTCATCTACGCCTGGTGCATCATGCTTTCGGCCGGCGCCGCCGCGATTAACCAGGTCGAGGTGCCCATGCGCGTGCTCATCTTTACCGTGCTCGCCATTGGTTCGGCGGCCTTTGCCAAGCATCTACATCTGTTTGAGCCCGTGCTGCGCCACCATTACAACAAGCGCACACACGAGGATGAGCTCGTCACCCCCGACGACCCCGCCTTTAAGCAGGAGGAGCAGGCAGCCGAGGAACGTAAGGAAGAGCGCCACCACAAGCTCTAGGGTAAGCTGCCGAGGAAGCGCCCAGGCGCCGCCGGCCAAACGCGCAGCCATGCCGCGCCCATCGCACATGCCGCCGATCTCCCGCCCCTCGCCTACTTACGACCCGCCCCTCCAATAAACGCGTTATCATCTTGACCAATGAACATACGTTAGGAGCAATCATGCCAAACGAGAACAGCTACGAAGTCGCGCTGCAAAAGAGCAACGCCATTCGCGAGGGCCTGGCAAAAACGCCCGAGAAGTTCACCATGCTTACCGGCGACCGCCCCACCGGCCGCCTGCACCTGGGTCACTACTTCGGCACCCTCAAGGGCCGTGTGGAGCTGCAGAACATGGGTGCCAAGACCAACGTACTCATCGCCGACTACCAGGTCATCACCGACCGCGACACGACCGAGCACATCCAGGACAACGTGTACAACATGGTCATGGACTACCTTGCCTGCGGCATCGACCCCGACAAGACCATGATCTACGCGCACTCCGCCGTGCCCGCCGCCAACCAGCTCATGCTGCCGTTCCTGTCGCTGGTCTCCGAGGCCGAGCTGGCGCGCAACCCCACGGTCAAGGCCGAGATGGAGGCCTCGGGCCACGAGCTCACCGGCCTTCTGCTCACCTACCCGGTGCACCAGGCCTGCGACATCCTGTTCTGCAAGGGCAATGTGGTGCCCGTCGGTCGCGACCAGCTGCCGCACATCGAGCTCACCCGCACCATCGCCCGCCGCTTTAACAACCGCTACGGCAAAGTGTTCCCCGAGGTCGAAGCGCTGCTTTCCGAGACCCCGCTACTGCCGGGCCTGGACGGTCGCAAGATGAGCAAGAGCTACGGCAACGCCATCAACATCTCGATGACCGCCGAGGAGACGGCCAAGCGCATCAAGAAGAGCCAGACCGACTCCGAGCGCATGATCACATTCGATCCCGAGAACCGCCCCGGCGTGTCCGGTCTGCTTTCGACGGCCGCCATCTGCACTGGCCGTTCCGAGGTCGAGATTGCCGAAGAGATTGGCATGGGCGGCTCCGGCCAGCTCAAGAAGTACGTGACCGAGGCCGTCAACGAGTACTTCGCGCCGATCCGCGAGCGTCGTCAGCGCTACGAAAACGACCTGGACTATGTGAAGGACGTGCTGCACGAGGGCAACCGTCGCGCCAACGAGATTGCCGAGCAGACCCTGGCCGAGGTTCAGGACGCCATGGGCATGGTGTACTAGGCAAAGCGCCTTCGCACAACATAGACGGTGAGGCTGAATCCTCACCGAAACAGGAACAGGCCCGCTGGCAGATAGTTGCCAGCGGGCCTGTTCCCGAAGTACACCGTTGAATCGCACAGAGGGGAGGAATGCGAATCAAACTCAACAGGGCAGGCTTTTTCATCGCCTATTGCCTGCTCCGTTGCTGAAAACAATATAGTTCACCATGGTTTACTTTGCTGCGACAAACCGCGCCGCCATACCTTCTCCATAAGTTAACCTCGGTAAACCTGCCAAAACCACCACAAAGGGGATAGGCACCTTTGTGGTGGTTTAAGCCACGGCAGAGCCGCTAGAGCCCTGCAGGCCAGCGACAGGCGGCCAAGTCGACGTGCATGTCGTCCTTAAACGCCACACCCTCCCCTAGCAAAAGCTCACGTTGAGCATCGGGACCGCCAAAAGCAAAACCATCGCATATGCGGCCATCGGCAAACACCACGCGGTGACAGGGAATCTCGCCGGGACGCGGATTGCCATGCAGGGCATACCCCACGTACCGCGCACTTCGTGGACGTCCAGCAAGCAGCGCCACCTGACCATACGTGGCGACCATCCCCTCGGGAATCTGCTCGACCACCTCGTACACCCGCTCAAAAAAGCCCTCAGACGCCATTGCTCGCTCCTTTCCACCCGGAATAGCATAAACCACCACAAAGGCGCCTGTCCCCTTTGTGGTGGTTTTGGCAGGTGGGCTAGTTAACGGGCTGGAAGAAGGCCACGGCTACGGCGCCGGGGCCTACATGGGTGCCGATGGTGGCACCGATGGTGTGAACGGGCAGTTCGCCCTCGGTGTGGCCAGCCCACAGTGCCGCGCTGTCCTCGATATACTTCTTGAGCACCGCATCCGAAAGGCCCGTATAGCCGAGCGCCAGCGGCATGGAAAAGTCGATGCCGCCCGCCTTTTCGACCTTCTGGTTGAGCAGGTTACGTCCGTTCTTGGAACCGCGCGCCTTGCCCAGCTGCACGATCAGACCGTCCTCGGCAGCCACCACGGGCTTTACGTTGAGCAGCGTACCCACGGCACCGGCCGCAGCAGACAGGCGACCGCCGCGCACCAGGTACTCCAACGTCTCGAGCAGGCCGATGACGACCACGCGGTCGCGCACGGCCTCGACAGCCGCCGCAACCTGAGCCGCGCCCTGGCCCTCGTCCACCAGGCGCAGCGCATACTCGACCAGGACGCGCTCGCCCAGGGTGACGTTGTTGCTGTCTACCACGAACACGTCGCCACCTGGCGCCTCGGCAAGTGCGGTACGGGCACTCTGATTGGTGCCTGATAGCTTAGCGCCCACGGTAATAATCACAGCCTCGTCGCCGGCCTCACGTGCTTCGGCAATCGCCTGCGAAAACGCGTACGGGTTGACCTGGCCGGTCTTGGGCAGCTCGTCGCGCTCCACAAGCATCTCGTAAAAGCGCTGGTGATCGATGTCGACGCCATCCATATACACATCGGTGCCAAAGGTGACGGACAGCGGCAGAACACGCAGAGCGGGGTGCTCCGCCGGCGACATATCGCTGGCGGAATCGGTAATAATGCGGACGGACATAGCGAATCCTTTCTTGCGCAGGTCTCGCGCAGGGAATTTTGACAGCAATGTCCCGGCACGGCGTACGCGCTCAAACGGGACGATGCAGTTCTTGGCTGAAAGCTAGCTCCAGCGCGGCTCTAGATCTCGCGCAAGGTGTTGAGAATCGTGCGCAGCGACGCATACATCTGCTCGCGCTGCTCCACACCCATAGCCTTACCGGTGGTATCGAGCACCTCGCGAATGATGCGGTCCGCCTCGCTCATGCTCTCGCCGCCTAGAGCGGTCAGGCGCACCGGAGCACGATACTTAACGGCGGCATCGCCCGAATCATCGACCTCAACGTAACCGCCCTCCTCCAGATGCGCGAGCGTGCGCGAAACGGCGGCACGGGTCACGCCTGCCATGCGAGCCAGGTCAGCACCAGTCAGGCCGTCCTTGCTGCGCTCAAGATAGTACAGGCACATAACGTCGGAGCCCTTAAGGCCCAGCCTTGCGCCCTCAGATGTCTTAATGCGCTGGATCTCCTTGTAGAGTCCGCTGATCAGTCCGACAAAGTCCTCGAAACGTGTCTCGTCGTTCTGCTGCATGGGAGACGACCGCCTTTCGCTTGCATAATGCTAACGGGTAAACATCTTAACCATACCCAACGGCCGCCAGCCCTGAACGACCTATTTGTTGACCCATCAACATAAAAACCACCACAAAGGGAATAGGTACCTTTGTGGTGGTTTTGGGCATCAATAGGTTCTAAGCGCCGCTAGAGCTCTACGCAGGGATTGTCGCGGGTCACAAGCGTCTTAACGACAACCGTCGCTCCCAGATAGCGCTCGAGCAAATCGGCAAGACGATCGATGGCGGCCTGGCAGTCCCCCATTCGCTCGGGCTCTACGCACTCAATCGCCAGGAACGCGTCCGCCGAATCGTCGGACAGGGCCGTTCGAACGCCGTCGCGCCAGTTCCAGCAGCGGCACACGGCGCCCGCATCATCGACGTAGGCCAGCTCGCCGGACAGCGTCGGGTCATCCGCTTCCTCGCCAAGCGGCAGGAACGCGTCGCCGCCGTCGGTCACCTTCAAGCGAAGGTCTCCCTCGATCGCATGCAAATCCTCGCCGCCTACGGGTAACGCGTAGGTCAGCGACACCGTGTTGTAAATGTCCACCGCGGGCGTAATGTGGCCCACCGGCTTGCCTTTGAGCACGCGTTTGAGCAGGTTCTCAATTGAGCAACGCGCGCCCTTCTTGGTCTTGAATAGGCGATATGCCTCGCGCCATGCCTTAACCGGCGCATTCTCGCTGATAGTATCGCTGGTCAGATGACGCTCCGCGTCGATATTGGCGCGGTCGAGCAACGCCGCAATCGCGTCCACGTCCTCTTGAGGAATCTGAGCCGCGGGCTTCATGCCCTTTACGACCACAACACCGACAGCCGCCTGCGGAAATAGCTCCCAAAACGAATCCTCGGCAACGAAACTCTTCATGTGCTCTCCCTTCATAGCATGCGCCCGAGCCCGGGTGCCTAAACAAAAAGCGCCCTTACGACGGCCACCTTCAAAGTCCTACGGTGCCGCCACAAGAGCGCTTACGCTGCCCCCATCCGGAGAAGGGAGCGATATGTTAGGCGTATTATAACCCGAGTCATCCGCGCGAGTAAAACCACCACAAAGGTGCCTGTCCCCTTTATGGTGGCCCTTGATTCTCATCTTCATTGCAACAGACTCAGGACTCAGCGCAACGCGTTGC
>UQKM01000024.1 GCA_900541685.1 uncultured Collinsella sp. | reverse complement strand
GGAAGGCAATCCGGCCTCCCGCCCCGCGCTCCGGCGTTGGATCGTCGCGTGCTCATGTTTAAAAAGCTGATTAGAAGTTTGCGTGCCGCCCCTTTTGGGGCGGCACGTTTTTGTATGGGGCCAGTTGGGGCGGTGACGTTGCTTAGGGGGTACACTGGGTAGCGTTGGCTATTCGTTTCCTCTTGTGAGGTGTTGGTTATGGGTAAGAAATCTCGGGCTCGGGTGGCTGCTGCTGGGACTCGTAAGGATCCTGAGCGTCGGGTTGTTGAGGGCGGCAAGGCAGAGCGTGCCGATAAGAAGAAAGCCGGTGCGCATGCTCATCCTGAGTGGGCGCCTCATTTGAATTCGGCGAGTGAGGACTTGACTGCCAAGCTGTTCACGATGGTCGAGGTCATCTTGGGTGTGGTGCCCGTGGTGGTCATCGGTTTGTTTCTGGCCTCGAAGGACGCCACGAGCGTGGATAAGCTCACCGATGTCTTTTCGCAGGACCCCTCGATGGTGGTCACGTTTATCTCTGCGTGCCTGCAGCCGTTTGTGGCGTACATGCTATACATGGTCTATCGCAAATACTGCGAGGGCGACGCTGGTTTTGCCGCCGGCAACCTGATTGGACTTCTGTGCTCCGAGATCCTACTGCTCAATATTCCGGGCGTGATCGGTATGGGCATCTTGCTGTGGCGCGTTTGGCGCAATGTCGCTCCGCACTTTGAGAGCTGGCTGTTTGAGCGTCGCGTAATGGGCGTGCTGGTCGACATCGCGGGCTCACTCGTGATCCTAGTCCTGGCGTTTATGTGTGCCACCGCAGCCCGAGGTCTTGCGGGCATGTAATCTGCTTTCACCGACTGCTGAGCGCGGGGCGGGGAAATACCTTTTCCTCTCGCTCACGGCTTCGCAGAGTCGCGCGAGGCAAAGGTATTTCCCCGCCCTGCGCTCCGGCTTCGGGTCGCCGCGTGCTCGTTGTGGAAAAGCTGATAATTAAGTTTGTGTGCCGCCCCTTTTGGGGCGGCACATTTGTGTGGGTGTGGACAGTTAGTTCAGATTTGTATATTTCGGACGGCTTATGGGCCGCTATTTGTACTCCTGAAGGCCTGTTGGATGCTTTTAGATGGCTTGGAGTGCCTGAATAATGCTTCGGACGCCCATTGCGGGGGATCATGGGCGCTCATCGAATGACTTTCGTGTTGATTGAGAGGGCCTGAATTATACAAATCTGAACTAACTGTCCAGACACTCCTTTTGGGGTTGAGCATTCTGCCCGAGGTCCTTGTCTTCACAGTTTTCGTCAAGCTTTTGGTTAGATTTTGGTCAGTTGGCGTAAGGGTGGAAGGCCAAAAGATTGTTGGCGAAAAAAGCTCAGAGAAAGTGCTGGTAGGGGAGTTGTTGAGCTTTTCGACAGCTTTTGAGCAAAAGAAACTTTGTGGCTATTGCCGGCGATTGCGTTGTCGCGGTCATGGCGGTGCGGGATGCTGGTCGTAAGCGTCGAATGCTCCGATTTTGGAGGCCAGCATGGATCTGTTTCTTGAGACTCCGCAGCAACAAGCTGAGCGCATGCTGCGTCAGCAGCAACGACTCATGGAGATGCAAATGCAAGGGGTTGCCAACCAAGCGCCCGTGCAAAACGTCGTGCCCGCTGCTGTACCTGCAGCTGTGCCCGGGTGTGAATCGGCGCCAGAGGCCTATTCCGTACAGCAAGATTCATATGCGCAGGAGCTCGCGTTCGACAAGCATCGTGCGCGTCGCCGTCGCTGGGCCCAGCGCCTGCGTACGCTGGCGATGATCGTGCTCATCCCGTTGGGGCTTGCGGCCATCTTTCTGGCGTCATATGCCCTCACGTGCATCCTCAACGGCGCATCGCCCAACGAGGTACTTCAGCACTTGGCAGCTCTCGGCCAGCGCTTGGGGGATGTCGCAGCAACTATCCGCGCCAGCTGGGAGAGCTAGCAGACCAGCACCCATAGCGCAAAGGTAACTTGTCTGCGCTCGATTGGACATGAGCTGCGTTTGACAGGGTAAGATTAATCGCGGTTTTTGATTGGTGCTCGATTGGGTTTGTTGGGCGGAGTTTATGTCTGCAATTGATATTGCACTTATTGTGATTGCTTTGGTGGCGGTGGGGGTCGCTGCGGCCTGTGCCCTGCAGCTCAAGGGCCTTCGTGCCGAGTTGCGGGAGCGTGGCGACAGTAGCGCGGAAACGCTGGCAGCACTCGAGCAGGCCAACAACGCGCTCGATGCCCTGAACGTCGCGCTGGCCGAAACACGCCGCACGGCCAATGCCATCGCGCAGCAGCAGACGACCGATGCGGCCGTGGAGCAGCAACGTTACCTGGCCATCGCACGCGAGTTCTCGCAAGCTGGTGACCGGATGGATGACCTGCGCCGTGAGACGGCCCAACAGCTCGGCGCCAATCGCGAGGGCATCGAGCATCGCCTGGACAAGGTGCGCGAGACGGTCGATGCTCAGCTGGGCGCCATCCGCAAAGACAACAACGTGCAGCTCGATCAGATGCGCGCGACGGTGGACGAGAAGCTCTCTCGCACGCTCAACGACCGTCTGTCTGCATCGTTTAAGCAGGTGAGCGACCAGCTCGAGGCCGTGTACAAGGGCCTGGGCGACATGCAATCTATCGCCACTGGCGTGGGCGACCTTAAGCGCGTGCTGGGTAACGTCAAGGCGCGCGGCATTTTGGGCGAGGTGCAGCTGGGCGCGATCCTGGCGGATATCCTCACACCCGATCAGTATCTGGAAAACGTTGCCACCAAGCCCGGCGCCTCGGAGCGTGTTGAGTTTGCCGTCAAGCTGCCGGTAGACGAGGGCGACCCCGTACTGCTGCCGATTGACTCCAAATTCCCGGGCGACGCGTACGAGCATCTGCTCGATGCCCAGGAGTCGGGCGACGCGGATGCCGTCGCCGCCGCGCGCAAGACGCTTGACGCTATGGTCAAGCGTGAGGCAAAGGACATCTGCGAAAAGTATCTGAGCGTGCCCGTGACCACCAACTTTGGCATCATGTTCGTTCCGTTTGAGGGGCTGTACGCTGAGGTCGTCAGCCGCCCCGGGCTTATCGAGACCCTGGGCCGCGACTATCATGTCAACGTTGCCGGCCCTAGCACCATGGCGGCCATTCTCAACAGCCTGCAGATGAGTTACCAAACGTTTAAGCTGCAAAAACGCACCGACGATGTACTGCGCGTGCTCTCCGCTGTCAAGGCCGAGCTGCCGCGCTATCAAAAGGCGCTGCGCCGCGCCCAGCAGCAGATCGAGACCGCGGGCAAAACGGTCGAGGGTATCATCACCACGCGCACCAACGTCATGGAGCGCAAGCTCAAGGACATCGACGCGCTGGAAGACGCCGGCCAAGCCGATGGGATCTTGGGACTCACGTCCGCGAGCCTTCTCGCGGACCAAGAAGACGAGGACTAATTGCAACAAGACGGTGGGGCACCGGCGCAAACGCGGGCGCCCCACCGGTTTTCGTATCGCACTTGTCTGAAGCGTGCTCCAATGTGCAACAATGGCGTTTCGCCCTATCAGACGCGAAAGGAAGCCCATGTCTCAGAGAAGCACCAGCCCGCTCAAACGCTCCACCGTTCGCCGCACGCTTCAGCGTTTTTGGGACGTCACGCGCACACAGCCGCTGATTGTCTTTCTCTCGGTGTTCTCGTCGGCGGGCTACATCTTTTTGCTCACGTTTGCCAACACCTACGTGATGGCCCTTATCGTTGACCGCGTTCAGGCCGGCCCCGTGGCGGGTGACCAGGTGTTTGAGGTCTTTGGCCCCTATATCCTGGCGCTCGTACTCGTTAACCTGGTGGGTCAGATCCTCTCCAAGCTGCAGGACTACACCGTCTACAAGCTCGAGATTGCGGGCAACTATCACCTGGCGCGTCTATGCTTCGACACGCTCTCCAACCAATCCATGACATTCCATGCCAGCCGCTTTGGCGGATCGCTTGTGAGCCAGACAAGCCGTTTTATGAGCGGCTACACGGGTCTGGTCGACGTGACGGTGTATTCGCTCATCCCCACCATCACCTCGGTCATCTGCACCGTGGCCGCACTCGCCCCGGTGGTGCCGACGTTTACCGTGATCCTGGTGTGCATCATGGTCGTCTACATTGCGTTTGTCTGGCTTATGTACAAGCGCATCATGCCGCTTTCGGCCGCGACGTCCGCCGCGCAAAACAAGCTCTCGGGCGTGCTGTCCGACGCGGTCACGAACATCCTGGCCGTCAAGACCTGCGGGCGCGAGGACTTTGAACGCGATCTGTTCGACGCCGCCGATCGTGCCGCGCGCGACGCCGAGACGGTCTCGATGCACGCCATGATGCAGCGCAACTTTACGACCTCGGGCCTTATCGTCATCACCATGGCCGTGGTGAGTGTGTTTGTGGCGGGCGGCAACGCGTGGTTTGGCATCTCGGCCGGCTCGCTCGTCATGATCTTTACCTACACCTATAACCTCACCATGCGTCTGAACTACGTGAGTTCCATGATGCAGCGCATCAACCGCGCTTTGGGCGATGCGGCCGAGATGACGCGCGTGCTGGACGAGCCGCGTCTGGTGGCAGACGACGAGAACGCTCCCGAGCTTAAAGTGACCGAAGGTGCGATTGATTTTGAGCACCTGAGCTTTGCATATCGTGACGCCGCGGCGGGCGAGAACGTGTTCGACGACCTGACGCTTCATGTGGCGGCGGGCCAGCGCGTGGGCCTGGTGGGTAAATCGGGCTCGGGCAAGTCGACGCTTACCAAGCTGTTGCTGCGCCTGGACGATGTGCAGGGCGGCCGCGTGCTCGTGGACGGCCAGAACGTCTCGCGCTGTACGCAGCAGAGCCTTCGCCGCCAGGTTGCCTACGTGCCGCAGGAGGCGCTGCTGTTTCACCGCTCCATTCGCGAAAACATTGCCTACGGTCGTCCCAACGCCACTGATGAGCAGATTCGTGAGGCGGCGCGCCTGGCCAATGCCCTGGAGTTTATCGACCGCTTGCCCCGTGGCTTTGACACCATGGTGGGCGAGCGTGGCGTTAAGCTCTCGGGCGGCCAGCGTCAGCGTGTGGCTATCGCCCGCGCCATCCTAACCGACGCGCCGATTCTGGTGCTCGATGAGGCGACCTCTGCCCTCGACAGCGAGTCCGAGGCGCTGGTGCAGGAGGCGCTCGAAAACCTGATGCGTGGACGTACCTCCATTGTGGTGGCGCACCGCCTGTCCACCGTGGCGGCGCTCGATCGCATTGTGGTGCTGGCGGATGGCGAGATCGTCGAGGACGGCACGCATGTGCAGCTCGTCGAGGCGGGCGGCGAGTACGCGAGCCTGTGGAGTCGTCAGACCGGCGCATTCTTGGAGGCGTAAGCGTCTCGGACGTGGGACAATTGTGCCTATCAGTTTATTGTGCCGTTGAGCCGAGGAGTCGTTATGCCACGCGAGACCAATGCCGCCAAGCGCGAGCGCGCCATCGAGGTGTGTGAGCGCCTCAACCGTCGCTATGGCCCGGTCGAGTGCTTTTTGGACCACGAGAATCCCTTCCGCCTGCTGATCGCGGTGCTGCTTTCGGCGCAAACGACCGATGCGCAGGTCAACAAGGTGACGCCGCGGCTGTTTGCCCAGTGGCCCACGCCCGAGGCCATGGCCGGGGCGAGCGTGGCTGACGTGGCGGACACCATCAGGTCACTCGGCTTCTACAAGAGCAAAGCCAAGCATGCCGTCGAGGCCGCGCAGATGATCGTCGCCGACTATGGCGGCGAGGTGCCGGCCGACATGAAGGAACTCGTGAAGCTGCCGGGCGTGGGACGCAAGACGGCGAACATCGTGCTCAACGTGGGGTATGGCATCGTGGAGGGCATTGCGGTGGACACGCACGTCAACCGCATTGCGCACCGCCTGATGCTGAGCCCCAAGACGCATGCCAAGGAGCCGCTCAAGACCGAGCAGGATCTGCTCAAGATTTTGCCGCGCGAGTATTGGGAGTCGGTCAACCACCAGTGGATCACCTTCGGTCGCGAGATCTGCGACGCCCGCAAACCCAAGTGTGACGAGTGTCCGCTGGCAGATTTGTGCCCCAGCGTGCGCGTAGCGGGGTAGGGCGGAACGCATCTTCGTCTGGCGTTTTTTGCGGGGCTGGGTTTGCCCTTGAGCCGGAGTCCTCTCCATGCGCTACCATGACAGACAATGTATTTGACGTACGACCCGCCGAGCTTGCCCCGGCGGGCTTTTGGCGTTGCGATGCCGGAGGAACAGCATGCTCATTCACCGTATAGCCGCGCAGCTCTACACTGCCGAGGCGCTGCAGACCGTCGAGGCCGGACTCGATGCCGGCGAGGACGTGACGCTGGCCGTGTCGCAGTCGGGCCGCACGCTCATGGCGGCAGCTCAGTTTGCGCGCCGTCCGCGTCCCACGGTCTACATCGTGAGCGGCGAGGACGCGGCCGATCGCGCCGCGCGCAGCCTGGCCGCCTATGTGGGTCTGGCGCATGTGTGCCGCTTTCCCGAGCGCAAAGACTATCCATGGCGTGAGCAGGCGCCCGACGACGCCGAGGTGGCCCAACGCTGCGAGGCTTTAGGGCGCATCGTGCGCGGCGATAACTGCATCATGGTCGCCTCGGCCCGCGCGCTACTGCGTTGCGTGCCGCCGGTCGAGAGCCGCTATTGGGAGTCCACCACCTTTGCGGTGGGCGAGGAGATTCCCTTCGACGAGGTGCCGCAGCGCCTGGTGGGCATGGGCTACACCAATGCCGGCGCCGCCGACGCGCCCGGTCTGTTCCGCGTGCACGGCGACACCGTCGAGGTGTTTCCCGCACAGGAAAAGGCGCCCGTGCGCATTGAGTTTTTTGGCGACGAGATCGACCGCATCCGCCGCATGGTGAGCTCCACGGGCCAAACCATCGGCAACGAGGACAGCATCGAGATCTTCCCCTGCCGTGAGCTGGCGCTTACCGACGATGCCGTCCACAACATGCACGTGGCGCTCTATCGCGCCAGTCAGGACGACAGCAAACTGGCGGCGCTGCTCGAGATGGTGGATGCGCGTATCGTCACGCCCGAGCTCGACCGCTTTTTGCCGGTGATGTACGGCCAGACCGTAAGCCCGTTGGCGCACGTGAGCGGCAAGGCACTCGTGGTTCTGTCCGAGCCGCGCTCGCTGTTCGACGACTGCCTGCGTGCCTACGAGGATATCGAGGCCCGTGCCGGCGAGGCGGGGATTGACCGCCTGGACGGTCTGTACGTGCGCGCTCAACAGCTCGATTTTGGTGCCCAGCAGCGCCTGAACTACGTAAGCCTCATTCGTGCCGGCGGCGCGGTGACGGCCGAGCTCAAGATTGAGCAGCCTGCCATCGCAGGCTCGGACAACCGTTTTATGACGCGCATCCAGGAGGTCGTGGGCAAGCGCTATGCCTGCGTGTTTGCCATTCCCGACCGCGGCGCGCGTGAGTCGATGGAGCTCACCTTTGGCGACGAGGGCATTACCTTTGAGGAATCGCTGACCGCGGCGCCCGAAAATGCCGGCGCTATCGGCGACCGCGTGCGCGTGGCAGCGGCGGATTCCGCCGACCGTGCCGCACGCCAGGAGGCCCACGCTTCCATTCGCGAGCGTAAGGCCGACGCACTCAACGCCCGCTCGCTCGAGGCGGGCGCGGCCCAGGCTGCCGCCGGTGCCGCCGTGCCCACCATCTCGCGCGGGCGCGTGACCTTTGTCGATGCCGCCCTGCCGCAGGGCGTGGTGGTGCCCGATGCCAACCTGGCCGTGTTCTCGATCGCCGACCTCAACGCCCGTATGGATGCCAACCGCGCGCGCAGCCGCCGCAAGGTGGACATTACGCAGATCACCTTCCCGTTTAAGCCGGGCGACTACGTGGTGCACGCCACTCACGGCATCGCACTCTTTAGCGAGATTGCGCGTCAGGAAGTGGGCGGCAAAGAGCGCGACTACTTTTTGCTGGAATATGCCGACGGCGACAAGCTCTACGTGCCGCTCGAGCAGGTCGACCGCATCACGCGCTATGTTGGCCCCGACGGCGACAAACCGCGCCTGACCAGGCTCAACACGGCCGACTGGACGCGCGCCACCAACAAGGCGCGCAAGAACGCCAAAAAGCTGGCGTTTGACCTGGTCGACCTGTATACGCGCCGCTCATCAATCGCGGGTATCGCCTGCCCGCCTGACACGCCCGAGCAGATCGAGATGGAGGAGAGCTTTCCTTACGACGAGACGCGCGACCAGCTGGAGGCCATCGCCGACATTAAGGCCGATATGGAGGCGCCCAAGCCCATGGACCGCCTGCTGTGCGGCGACGTGGGTTTTGGCAAGACCGAGGTTGCCCTGCGCGCGGCGTTTAAGTGCGTGGACTCCGGCCGCCAAGTCATGGTGCTCTGCCCCACGACCATTCTGGCCCAGCAGCACTACGAGACGTTCTTTGAGCGCTTTGCCCCGTTTGGCCTCGAGGTCGAAGTGCTCAGCCGCTTCCGCACCCCGGCGCAGCAAAAGCGCGCGCTCAAGGCGTTTGCCGAGGGCACGATCGACGTGCTCATCGGCACGCATCGTCTGCTTTCGGCCGACGTGAACCCCAAGAACCTGGGCCTGGTGATCATCGACGAGGAGCAGCGCTTTGGCGTGCAGCACAAGGAGCAGCTCAAGAACCTGCGCGAGCAGATTGACGTGCTCACGCTTTCGGCAACGCCTATTCCGCGAACCATGCAGATGGCCACGAGCGGCGTGCGCGACATGAGCCTGATCACGACGCCGCCGACTGGGCGTCGTCCCGTGATCGTGCACGTGGGGGAGTACGACCCCGATGTGGTGAGCGCGGCGATTCGCCTGGAGGTGGGCCGCGGCGGTCAGGTGTATTACGTGTCCAACCGCGTCAAGACCATCGACGACGCCGTGGCGCGCGTGCACGAGGCCGCGCCCGAGGCGCGCGTGGGCGTGGCGCACGGCAAGATGAGCCCGCGCGAGGTCGAGGACGTGATGATCGAGTTTGCGACCAAAAAGATCGACGTGCTCATCGCCACGACCATCGTGGAGAGCGGCATCGACAACGCGACCGCCAACACGCTGATCATCGAGGATTCGCAGCGTCTGGGCCTGGCGCAGCTCTACCAGCTCAAGGGCCGTGTGGGCCGTTCTTCCACGCAGGCCTACGCGTACTTTATGTTCCCGGGCGAGCTACCACTCACCGAGGAGGCGACAGCGCGCCTGACCGCACTTTCCGAGTTCCAGGACCTGGGCAGCGGCATGCGCATCGCCATGCGCGACCTGGAGATCCGTGGTGCCGGCTCGCTTATGGGCGCCGAGCAGCACGGCAACCTGTCGAGCGTGGGCTTTGACCTGTTTACGCAGATGCTGGGCCAGGCGGTAGCCGAGGCGCGCGGCGATGACGATGCCGGCGTGGAGGCGGCAAGCGTGGGCATTAACCTGCCGGCCGACTACTTCTTGTCCGAGGAGTACCTGCCGGCGGTGGATCAGCGCGTGCTCGTGTACCGCAGGCTCGCAGCGGCCGAGGACCTGGAGAGCATCGATGAGGTGCAGGAAGAGACCGAGGCCGCGCATGGCGAGCTGCCGTTGGCAGGACTCAACCTGTTCAATCGCGCACGAATCCGCATTCGCGGCGAGCGCCTGGGGCTCGAGAGCGTCACGCTCAGCGGCGGTCGCATCACGTTTTTGGGCGTCGACGTGCCCAAGAAGGTGGCCTTTGAGCTAAAGACCCGCTATGGCGCGGTGAGCTTCCCCAAGAGCCGCAAACTGTCGGTGCCCTACAAGGCGGGCGCCGGCGCGGGCAGCGGCCTGGGTCGCGGTCTCGACGCCAACGACGGTACCGGCCCCGTGGCCGCGGCACTCATGCTGTTGCAGCAGTTGGGTGCGAGCGACGACGACTAACGGGTCGACGCTGCAAACGCCCCATTTGGGCACTCTGGTTCCATCGAAAGGAAAGCATGTTCGGATACATCTATAAGAAAGACGTCGCCATTATCGCGGTTGTCCTGTGTCTTTGTCTGGGCGTGGGCAGTTTCTTCGACTATCAGATTTCGAGCGCGCTGTTCAACATCGGCAGCATGTACGGTCGCTTTGTCGAGGCGGCCGGCGAGCTGCCGTTCGAGCTGACGGCGAGCATCGCAGGCGTTATGCTCGTGCGCTCGGCACGCCCCGATTCCAGGGGGAGCAAATGGCTCGCTGCGCTGGGCGTTTTGATCAACGTGGGTCTGGTCGGCTACGAGATTATCGGATCGCTGCGCGTCGGCGGCAAGCTCATCGCGTTTCAGCTGGTGCTGACGTTTGTGCTGGTCATTGCGGTTAACGTTATTGCCTATCGCCTTACGCGCGACACCGCGCCCGACGAGCTCACGCGCTGGGCGTTGATGGTACTTGCCGTGTGGGTCGCTCAGGCCATTATCCTCAACGTGATCGTCAAGCCGCTGTGGTCGCGCCCGCGCATGCGCGTGATCGAGGTCACGCCGGGGCTCAATTTTCAGCCGTGGTGGGTAATCGGCAATCCCGACAAGTGGACCTATATCGCCGCCGGCGTGATCAAGGACGGGTTCAAGTCGTTCGCGAGCGGGCACACCGCGCATGCGGCGATCGGCCTTATGCTCGCCGGGCTTCCCGCGGCAGCCTTTAAGGAAAAACCTTCGCGTCGCCGCGTGATCTTTTGGGCGGCGGCTGTGGTCGCGGCGCTCGTCGCCTTTGGTCGCATCGTGATCGGCGCGCACTTTTTGAGTGACGTGAGCTGCGGCTTTGCCCTGGTGCTGGCGCTTGAGTGCCTTGCCTCGCGCATTGCCTATCCGGGCGGCGTACAATAGCCCCATCTGAATCATCGGGCTCGTGCCCGGCTAGAGAGGATTATCATGCTCGCGTTCAACAATGACTATTCCCACGGCGCACATCCGGCAGTGCTGCAGGCGCTCGTCGACACCAATATGGAGCCGCAGCCCGGCTACGGTACCGATGCACACACCGAGCGTGCCAAGCAGCTTATCCGTGAGGCCTGCCAGGCTCCTGATGCCGATGTATTTTTCCTGGTGGGCGGCACACAGGCCAACGCGACGGTGATTGACATGCTGCTTGCGCCCTACGAGGGCGTTGTTGCCGCCGAGACCGGCCATGTCGCCTGCCACGAGGCGGGTGCCATCGAGTTTGGCGGCCACAAGGTGCTCACCATCCCCGGCTACGAGGGCAAGATGCATGCCGAGGATCTCGAGAACTATATCCAGGTGTTCTACGAAAACGAGAGCTACGAACACACGGTGTTTCCGGGCGCCGTGTATGTGAGCATGTCGACCGAGTACGGCACGCTGTACTCCAAGGCCGAGCTCGCGGCGATTCATGCGGTGTGCCAGAAGCGCCAGATTCCGCTGTTTGTGGATGGTGCGCGCTTGGCCTATGCGCTGGCGGCCGATGGGTGCGACATTACCCTGCCCGAGCTGGCGCAGCTGTGCGACGTGTTCTACATCGGTGGCACCAAGTGCGGCGCTCTGTGCGGCGAGGCCGTGGTGTTTTGCGGCATGCACGCTCCGGCGCATCCCATTCCGCGTATTAAGCAGCATGGCGCACTGCTCGCCAAAGGCCGCCTGACGGGTGTGCAGTTTGAGGCGCTCTTTACCGACGGCCTGTATTTTGAGATCGGTCGCCAGGCGATCGAGACCGCGCAGGCGCTGCGTCGTGTGTTGCACGGGCGCGGTTACCAGTTCTTCTTGGAGACGCCCACCAACCAGCAGTTTGTGATTTTGCCCAACGAGGACATGGCCCGCATTCGCGAGCATGCCTCGATCGAGTATTGGGAAAAGTACGACGAGACCCACACGGTGGTGCGCTTTTGCACCAGCTGGGCCACGACGCAGGAGGACATCGACGCGTTGGCGGCTGTCCTGTAGCCTGATGTAATGACGAGGGGCCGCCTTGCGCTGGGTTTGGCGCAAGGCGGCCTTTGTTTTTGAGGGAGAAGGGTTGTATGACCGAGATGTCCAAGCCGACGATTCGCCTGGCGACGCCCGATGATGCGCCGGCGTTGCTTGCCATTTACGAGCCGTATGTGCGCGAGACGGCGATAACCTGCGAATACGAGGTGCCGAGCGTTGAGGAGTTCGCCGGGCGCATCGAGCGCACGCTCAAGCGCTATCCGTACCTGGTGATGGAGCTGGACGGGCGTCCGGTAGGCTATGCCTATGTGAGTCCGCTTAACAGCCGCGAGGCCTACGACTGGTCGGTCGAGACGTCGATCTACCTGGCGCGCGACGTGCGCCACGGCGGGCTGGGCCGCAAGCTGCACGATGCGCTCAAGCAATGCCTGGTCGCGATGGGCATCACCAACATGTGCGCGCTCATTGCCGTGCCGCACGATAAGGACGACGAGTACCTGACGCACAACAGCCAGGATTTCCATGCCCATATGGGGTATCGCCTGGTGGGTGCCTTCGACCGTTGCGCTCAAAAGTTCGGTCGCTGGTACGACATGTGTTGGATGGAGCTGGTCCTAGCCGAGCGCATACCCAACCAACCCAAGCCAACCTGGTTCCCCGACCTCCCCAAACCTGCCATTTAGGGACAGGTTTATTTTGGCAGGTTTTATCTGGGCAAACGTTGCAAGCCGCTGCGAAGGATGCGGATACCTTCGCGGCGGCTTTTGTTTTGGGTGTGTATGACCAAGGCGATTGACCTGCGGATGCAGCAAAGCTCCAGATAAAACCGACCAAACTAGACCTGTCCCTTTTTGGCAGGTTTTTGGCTGTCTTGTGGCATCAAATCGCCGCAAGAAGCACGGCGTTCGTATGCTATTTTGACCTGAATCGTCCCCTCGGGACGCCTTGCGAGCTAAGTGAGTAGACTTTTTGGCGCAGGGCGAGCACAAAGCGCATCTGCCTTACTAAAACCGCAGGTCACAGAGATGGCTGTTTTGGGTGTGCTCGGCAGATCGCGAAAAGTCTACTCACTTAGGTTTACGGTGCTGGATATTCTGGACAGGAACAGTTGAGCTTGGACGGCGTGCGTTGCCAGGCGATGCTGGCATTTGCGCCATGCTGGTTTGAGATTTTATAAAAACCGCAGGTAAAACGTATATTAGGTGCATTTTGCCTGGTTTGGCGCGCTAGCCGATGGGCTCGGTGTATTTGGCGCGGTCGGTGCGTTGGATGCGCTTGGAGATGTGCAGCGGGCGGCCGTCGGTGTCGTAGACGTAGTCAGTGATAAGGATCAGTGCCTGCCCGCGCTCAACGTTGAGCAAAAACGCCTCGTTTTGCGAGGCGTAGCACACCTCAAAGGTCTTATGCCCCTGTGCCGGCGCGCGATGGAATTCTTGGCGCAGCGTGGCGTAGAGCGAACCGTTGATATCGCGATCGATGAGTGCTTCAAAGCTCGGTGGTAGATAGGTGGTCTCCAGGCACAGTGGCGCATCGTCCAGGTAACGCAGGCGGACAAGTTTGACAAGCTTGCTGCCCACGGTAGCGTCAAAGAACTTGGCCACGCTGCCCATTGCTTTGGCAAAGCCCGAGTCCACCGTGCGCGTGGTGGGCTTCATGCCCCGGCCTTCGACCTGCTTGGTATAGCTCGAAAACACCAGGTTGTTCTCGTGGAGCGCGGGCGTGTCGGCCACAAAGGTGCCACGTCCGCGCTCGGTGCGCACCAGGCCCTCGTCAACTAACACCTTAAGCGCGTGGCGCACGGTGCTGCGCGACAGCCCCGATTCGTCCATGAGCTCCATCTCGGACGGCAGCTTGTCTCCGCGTGCGTAGGTGCCGGCGGCGATGCGGTCACGTAGCGTACCCGCCAGACGCTCGTATTGGGCCAAGTTCTTTTTTGACGAAGTGCTCATGCGAATAACCTGTATCTAACTTATATGCTTACCGAACCAAGCATGTATCCAACATGACAACAAAACCGCTGGTAATAGATTGCCGAAAACTATACCAGCAAAATTTCTAAGACAAATATAGCATACAACTAGTCGACATAACCAAAACATGTATGTAACTTGTATGCCATTGAGAGCATCAAACGAGAAGAAAGGCTGATGCACGATGACTACTCAGGAACAGGTTAAGGACGTCGTCTCCCAGGTTTTGGCTGACAAGGCGGACAAGGGCGGCATCAAGCGCGTCGTGTGGATCGGCGCTGGCGGATCCAACGGCGGTAACTATCCTGCCCAGTACTTTATGGAGCACGAGGCCACGCAGGTCGTGAGCTCCAGCTACACCAGCAACGAGTTCGTGCACGCCACCCCGGCCTACGTTAACGAGAACACCCTGGCCGTCGTCGTGTCCATGCGCGGCACCAAGGAGACCATCGTCGCCGCCCAGGTCGCCAAGGATCACGGCGCCAGCACCATCGCCATCTATGTCGACGAGTCCGGCCTCACCGAAGTCTGCGACTACAAGATCCAGTATGACAGCTTGGCCGTCGATGAGTCCTGCATGGGCCGCACCAACTCCGCCGTCGTGACCATGATCGCCATGGAGCTTACGCAGCAGACCGAGGGCTATGCCGAGTATGAGACCGCTATGGCCGCTTTCGACTTGGTCGACCCCATCTATCGAAAGGCCGTCGAGTACACCCGTCCGCTTGCTGCCAAGTGGGCCGAGCAGAACGCCGACAAGCCCTGCATCAACGTGATGGCTCAGGGTCCGCTCTTTGGTGCCGCCTACGTCTTTAGCATCTGCAACGTGCAGGAGATGCTGCAGATCGACTCCTGCACCATCAACACCTGCGACTTCTTCCACGGCCCCTTCGAGATTCTGGACAAGCGTACCTCGCTGTTCCAGCTCATCAGCGTCGGCCGCAGCCGCTGCAACGACGAGCGCGGCATCCGTTTTGTCAATCAGCACGGTGGCGAGCGCGTCTATCAGCTCGACGCCAAGGAGCTCGGCCTCAACGACATCAAGGACAGCGTGAGCGAGTACTTCAACCACCTGATCTTTGCCCCGATCCTCAACAACGTCTACATGCGTGCGCTCTCCGCCGTCACCCACAAGGACTACATGACGCGCCGCTACATGTGGAAGCTGGATTACTAAGGGATAGAGCGGCCTAACAGCCCAATACCCCTCATGAGTTGCGGTGGAATAGTTCCTGTTTGGGGGCGTGAAGCCTCTGTTTGAGAACTATTTCACTGCAACTGCTAGAGCGGCACTTGGGGACGTTCCCTTTCTGCCGGCAGTTGGGGACACTCCTTGTGTCGAGAGATTTCCCGTTCGCCGATTTGTGCCTTGAAAAATGTATATAACGACTATAACGTAGCATGAAACATATTGGAAATATACCGAGGAGGCTGCGTTGAAGAGGAGCAATCTGGGCTATGTGCTGGTGCTGATCGCCGCGCTTATGTGGGGCAGCATCGGAATCTTTGTAAACGGCATCTCAGCCATGGGCGTTTCGTCCCAGAGCATGGCTGCCTTTCGCTTGTTGGTCGGAGCGCTTATCTTGGCGCCGGTCCTGATGTTTATGGGCTGCCGTCCGGGTGAGGGGTCTACCGTGGTTCAGGGTCCGCTGACCCTGTTCAAGGCAAGCCCTAAAGAGCTTGTTTCCTGCGCGCTTGTCGGTATCGTCGGTTTGGCTGCCGCCAACACCTGCTATTACGAGTGCATGCGCGAGGTGGGCATGTCCACGGCATCGGTGCTGCTCTACACGTCGCCGGTGTTTGGCGTCGCGCTCGGCCGCGTCCTTTATCGCGAGGACGTGACCCTCAACAAGCTCGTCGCCATTGTCTTTAACATCGTTGGCTGTGTGCTTGCAGTGACCGATGGCGACCTTTCCGGTTTTCATTTTTCGGTTTGGGGCGTCACGTCGGGCGTGATTGCGGGCTTTTGTGGCGCGTCGCTCGCGGTGTTTAGCCGGATAGCAACCAAGACGGTCCACCCGCTGGCTGTCACGTTTTGGGGCCTTGTTTTTGGCGGTGCGGTTATGGCGGCTATCGCGGCTCCGTGGCCAGATGTCGCCGCGGCAATGTCGCCACAGCTGCTGCTGCTGTTCCTTGGCTTTGGACTCATCCCCACAGCCGTGGCCTATGTCTTATATATGCAGGGTCTGTCCATGGGGCTCGAGACGTCGAAAGTTCCCGTCGTAATGTCATTCGAGACGGTCGTCACCGTGCTGCTGGGCATTGGTGTCTACGCCGAGCCCGCCGGCGCGATCAAAGTTCTGGGCATCGTTTTGGTGCTCGCGTCCATCGTGATTATGAACACCGACTTTTCCAAGCTGCGCAACAGTGTGTTTGTCGGCCATGTCATTGAGAGCATGACCTTTAAGCCCAACGCGTGGTGGACGGAGAAATCGCAGGACATGGATCTGTTCCGCGAGCGCACGGGCATTACGCTGGAGCCCACCGTGCAGGAAAGCCCCTGGTACTTCGTGCGATAGGGGATTGGCGGAGTGTTTGAGCAGGTAGCGCCCGGCGTTTGGCCGGGCGGTGCCTAGCCAGCGCCGACCTACCCAAGACCATCGTTTCGATTGCGTTAAACCCGCCAACGGTCGTTTTTCACCCGCGAACGGTTTATATACTAATTAGCAAAATAAGCAACGTATAAGACGTTATAATGACCATAACGAAAAGGAGGAGGCAAGATGAATCAGATCATTCTCGCATCTCATGGCGGCCTGGCCGCAGGCGCCAAAGACACGCTCGAGATGGTTCTCGGCGACGTGTCGAACGTCCACGTCGTGTCGCTTGCTCGTGACGACAAGGAGCCCATCACCAATAAGGTGGACGCCATGATCGCCACGTTCAACGCGGACGACACCGTCTATGTGCTGACCGATATGCTCGGCAGCTCGGTCAACAACAGCATGGTCGAGCTTTCCAAGAACGGCACGAAGTTCACGGTTGTCAGCGGTTTCAACATTCCGCTGGCACTGACGCTCGCTATGAGCCCCGCCCCCGTCAAGGGTGCCGAGCTCGCGGCCCTCATCAACGAGGCCCGCACCGGTCTGACCAACCCCAACGCACCGGTCGAGGTCGCCGCGGCTCCCGCCAAGAAGGCCAAGGCGTCCCGTCACAGCTCCGGTCCCGCCAAGATCGTCCTCGCACGTCTTGACTACCGTCTGCTGCACGGCCAGGTCGTCTTTACCTGGACCACCAAGGTTCAGGCCGAGCGCATCATCGTCGTCGACAACGCTGCCGCCAACGATGACATCAAGAAGGGCGCTCTTAAGCTGGCCAAGCCCCAGGGCGTGCGCCTGAACGTCTTCACCGTCGAGCGTGCCCTCGCCAAGATGGACAAGCTCAACACCCTCGGCGAGCGCGTCATGTTCGTCTTTGGCAACACTGCCGAGATGCTGCAGTTCTGCCAGGGCTACAAGCTCGACGCCATCAACCTGGGCGCCACCGCCAACCACGACGGTGCCGAACAGGTCGGCGGCAAGGACAGCTCCGTCTTCTTCGACGCCACCCAGAAGGCCGACGTCAACCAGCTGCTCGACATGGGCATTAAGCTCTATGTCCAGCAGACCCCTACGTATCAGAGCGTCGACATCGACGCCAAGCTGTAATCAACCAGGCTTTTGCCTGACTGAAAGGAGAAGGGTATGAATACGTTCATCAGTGCGGTGCTCGTCGGCCTCGTCGGCGTGTTCTGCATGTGGGACTCCCGCCTGCTCGGTCGTCTTAACTTCGAGCAGCCCCTCGTTGGCGCTACGCTCGTCGGTCTGCTGCTGGGCGATGTGCCCACCGGCCTTGCCGTCGGTGCCGCCGTCGAGCTCGTGTCCATGGGCCTGGTGCAGGTCGGCGCCGCCGTTCCGCCCGATATGGTCCTGGGCGGCATCGTGGCCGCTGCCTTTGCGTGCCTGACCGATGCTTCCGCCGAGACCGCCATGACGATCGCCATCCCGGTCGCCGTCCTGGGTCAGCTCCTCGGCATCGTGTTCCGTTCCATCATCGCCGCCCTCACCCATGTGGCAGATAGCGCGATCGATAACGGAAAGTTCAAGACCGCCTATCGCATGCACATCTGCGCCGGCTCCGGTCTGTACGCCGTCATGTACTTCCTGCCGATCTTCCTCGCCGTCTTTGTTGGCACCGACCTGGTTCAGGCCATCGTCAACATGGTTCCCGAGTGGCTGTCCACTGGTCTTAACGTTTCGACCAAGATCATGACCGCCTACGGTTTGGCCCTGCTGCTCACCATGATGATCAAGAAGGGTATGACTCCGTTCCTGTTCATCGGTTTCCTGCTCGCCGCTTACCTCAACCTGTCCGTCATCGCGGTCGCTCTGATCGGTGTGTGCCTGGCTGTCGTCTTCATGGGCTTCAAGTTCAACGGTTCCCATGCAGCCGCCGGTGTCGATTCCGACTACGATCCGCTCGAAGACGACGAAGACTAAGGAGGAACACACTATGGCAACCGCAACCAAGGACGTGTCCCTGAACAAGAAGGTCAGCCAGTTCTTCTGGCGCTCCTGGGCCATCCAGGCCTCTTGGAACTACGAGCGTCAGATGAACATGGGCTTCCTCTACGGCATGGTTCCCACGCTCGATCGCCTCTATCCGGACGAGTCCGACCCCAAGCAGCTCGCTGCTAAGAAAGAGGCTTACCACCGTCACATGGCGTTCTACAACTGCACCCCGCAGACGAGCGCTTTCATCCTGGGCCTCGCCGCCTCCATGGAGGAAGAGTACGCCAAGGATCCCGAGAACTTCGACCCCGATTCGATCAACGCGGTCAAGACCTCCCTTATGGGTCCGCTTTCCGGCATCGGTGACTCCTTCTTCCAGGGCACCATCCGCGTTATCGCCTTTGGCCTGGGTGTTCAGCTGGCTCAGCAGGGCTCCATCATGGGCCCGATCCTGGCCATGCTCATCTCCATCGTGCCCTCTGTGCTGATCACGTGGTTCGCAGCCAAGATCGGCTATCAGGGCGGCCACGAGTACCTGAGCAAGCTCCAGGGCGGCGACCTCATGGAGAAGCTCATGTATGTCTGCGGCATCGTGGGTCTTATGTCCGTGGGCGGCATGATCGCTACGCTGATCGGCGCCACCACCCCGCTGCAGTTCGCTGAGGGCACCGTCGTGATTCAGGACATCCTGGACGGCATGATGCCCCAGATGATCTCCCTCGGTCTCACCGGCCTTATGTACTGGCTCATCAAGAAGAACGTCAACACCGGTTGGCTTCTCGTGATCGCCATCGTGGGCGGCATCGCCCTCTCCGCGGCCGGCATCCTGGCCTAGTCGCGACCAAGCGTCTAACCGCTTTCCCCGGGGGCCTGCCTGGCATCCCATACCCCAGGCAGGCTTCCATCCCTAGATGTGTCAAAGGGACAGTTCCTTTGACACATCCTCAACGGGCCGGCGACTCGGTCCAAACCACGGTAACCCTGCGAGCGCCCGGCAATGTGGCGCCGCAAAAAATCGAAAGGAATGTGTCAGATGTACGAGATCGACCTTAACCTCCCTAAGCAGATCGTCGCTGACGTCCTGTCCAACCACGAGATCCACAGCGTCGCCTTCGTCGGCTGCGGTGCTTCCATGTCCGACCTTTACCCTGCCAAGTACTTCCTGGCCAACAACACGGACAAGCTGAACGTTCAGATCTTCACCGCTAACGAGTTCAACTACGACACGCCTTCCTGGGTCAACGAGCACACCTTCGTGATCACCTGCTCCCTCGGTGGCTCCACGCCCGAGACCGTCGAGGCCAACAAGACCGCCAAGAAGCACAACTGCCCGGTCGTCTCCCTCACCAACAAGGCCGGCTCCGCTCTGACCGTCGACGCCGACCACGTCATCGTTCACGGCTTCCATGCCAACTACGCTGCCAAGTGCGAGAAGCCTGGCTACGCCATCGCTCTTGCTCTCGAGATCCTTCAGCAGACCGAGGGCTATGACCACTACGAGGACATGATCACCGGCCTCACCAACGTCTTCGAGCTCTGCGAGAACGCCGCTCAGTCCGCCAAGGGCCTCGCCAAGCAGTTCGCCCAAGACTTCAAGGACGACAAGATGATCTACTTCATGGCCTCCGGTGCCTCCGAGAAGATGGCTTATTCTCACGCCGCCTTCCTGTTCACCGAGATGCAGTGGATCGACGCCGCCGCCTACAACACCGGCGAGTACTTCCACGGCCCGTTCGAGGTTTCCACCGAGGGTAAGCCCTACGTCTTCTTCATGTCCGACGGTGCTACCCGTCCGATGGACGCTCGCGCCCTCACCTTCCTTAAGCGCATGGGCGCCAAGGTCGCTCTGATCGACTCCAAGGACTACGGCCTGGCTGACGCCGTGCCGGCGAGCGTCGTCACCTACTTCAACCCGCTGCTGCACCTCGCAGTTATGCGCGAGTACGGCAACCAGATCGCCGAGGCCCGTCAGCACCCGCTGACCATGCGTCGCTACATGTGGAAGCTTTCCTACTAATCACAAGTAAGTAGACCTTACGGGTTGATTGAGAGGGGATGGGGTTTACACCCCGTCCCCTTTTCTGTTTTGGGAGGGCGTGTTCGTTGCGCCGCAAAACCCCAGATAAAACCTACCAAAATAAACCTGTCTCTTTTTGGCAGGTGGGAGGAGATGCGTATGATCAAGGCAGTGCTGTTTGATATGGACGGCGTGCTGGTCGATACCGAGTGGTTCTACAACCGTCGCCGCGTGGCGTTTATGGAGGAGAAGGGCTTCCACTTTGACGAGATTCCCGATCTTTCGGGGTCTAACGAGCCTGCCATTTGGGAGGCGCTGGTGCCCGACGATGTCGAGCTGCGCGAGCGCCTGCGTGTGGAGTACAAGCAGGTCTACAGCCCGGTCCACCCCGTTCCGTATGCCGAGCTGCTCAACGAGCAGACGGAGCCGGTGATGCGCGAACTGCACGAACGCGGCGTGAAGTGTGCCATCGCGAGCTCGTCCTACCGCGAGCTCATCGACGAGCTGGTTGAGATTGCCGGTATCGCCGACGTGCTGGACTACACCATCAGCGGTCACGAGTGCAGTGCGTTTAAGCCCGACCCCGAGATCTACCTGCGTGCCATGGAGACGCTGGGAGTTGACCCCGCCGAGTGCCTGGTTATCGAGGACTCGCCGTTGGGCATCGAGGCTGGCAAGCGCTCCGGCGCCCGCGTCCTGGCACTGCGTCCGCATGAGGGCGTCAACCTGGACCAGTCCGCCGCCGACGTCGTCATCGACAACCTGACCGACATTTTGGCCGCTCTGTAGTGTCAATCCACCGCGAGAAGCACTGGTTCACGCGTCATTTGCTGCAGATTGGCTTAATTTGGCATCAATTTAGATCCGTTTGGCTTCGATTCGGGCTAAGTGAGTAGACTTTTTGGCGCAGGCCGGGCACAAAGCGTTTCTGACTTAGTAAAACCGCAGGTCACGGAAGTGGCAGCTTTGGGTGTGCTCGGCAGGTCGCGAAAAGCCTACTCACTTAGAATTTGGCTCTTTGGTTGGGGGGCTGCTGGCTCGTTTTGGTTGTCGAGAGAGGGTGAATTGAAGCGCCCTCTCGCGCTCCATGCTACAATCGCCGGCATGCCCCACAATTACATCTGCCTTCGAAAGGAGCCTACGTGGCGAACGCCATCGATCAGCTCACGGACCGCGTGCTCGTGCTCGGCCGCCTTACCATCGTTCGCCGCGCTATTACCGCTGTGGCGGTCACCATATCAGCCGTTCTCCAGACATTTCTGATCCAGGCGTTCATTCGCCCCGCCGACCTGCTTCCGAGCGGTCTCACAGGCGTCGCGGTCCTGCTCGATCGCGTTACCTCGCTTGGCGGCGTTCATATCGACATCTCGCTCGGCATGCTCGCGCTCAACATCCCCGTGGCGCTCCTATGCTGGAGCGGCATTAGCAAGCGCTTCGTCATCTTCTCGATGATGCAGGTCATGCTCTCGTCGCTGTTCCTCAACATCTTTCACTTCGCCCCGTTTTTGGGCGACAAGATCATGCTCATCATCTTTGGCGGCGTGGTCTCGGGCCTGGGCGCCGCCATCGCGCTCAAGTCCGGTGCATCAACCGGCGGCACCGACTTTATCGCGCTGTGGGTCTCCAACCACACGGGCAAGACCATCTGGGGCGTCATCTTTGGCTTTAACTGCGCTATCCTGGCGATCTTTGGCTTTATGTTTGGCTGGGACAATGCGGCGTATTCCATCGTGTTCCAGTTTATTTCGACCAAGACCATCGACAGTTTCTACCGACGCTACGACCGTGTGACGCTGCAGATCACGACACGCAAGGCAGATGAGGTCATGACAGCCTATGTTGACCATTTTCAGCATGGCATTAGCTGCGCCGAGATCATTGGCGGATACAGCCGCGAAAAGATGTATCTGCTGCACGCCGTTGTCTCGACCTACGAGAGCCAGGACATTATCAAGCTGGTGTGCGATATTGATCCCGGCGCCGTGATCAATGTGTTCCACACGCTCAACTTCGTGGGCGGCTGGTGGGGCGGTCATGTCGACGAGCCCATGCCCACGGCCGTACCCGATCCCGACAAGCCCGCGCGCATGGCCAGCAGGCAGGCGCGCCTCAGCGAGCAGGACAGTCTGCAGCAGGACGACGGCAAGTAAGGATTTGCTGTATGTGGTGTATCGTTTTATCAAACTGATGTAACATATAAAAAGACGTTATATACGTATTAGTTATTTCGCTATTTTGATAAGAGTGATCAGATATGCCCGCACCCAAAAATGCACCGCTTTACCAGCAGATTTACGACGAAATCAAGGATGCGATCGAGAAAGGTGTTTATGCACCCAAGGAGCGTATCCCGTCCGAGCTTGAGCTTGCCGAGCAGTACGAGGTGAGCCGCATTACGGTGCGCCGAGCCGTCGAGGAGCTGTGCTCCGATGGCTACCTGGTTAAGCAGCAGGGCCGTGGCACCTTTGTTTCCACACCGCACATCAACCGCCAGTTCCACGCTTCGACGCTGCAGACGTTTACCGCGCTGTGTGCCGGCAACGGCATGAAGGCCGGTGCGCACGTGGTCGATCGCCAGATCGTTCCGGCGCGCCAAAACGAGATGGAGTTCTTTGGTCTGCAGAAGGATGCGCTGCTACTGCATATCAAGCGCGTGCGTACGGCCGACGGCGAGCCCATCTTTGAGGAGAACATCTTTGTGCCGTTTGACGCCTACCGTGAGCTGTTGACGGCCGATCTTGAGGACAAGTCGATTTTTGCCGAGGTCGAGCGTGTTGGCGGAACGCCGATTGTCTCGGTTGGCTACCGTACGGTCGAGGCCGTTCGTGCCAATGCCGAGCAGGCGGCCGAGCTGGGCATTGCCCCGCACGATCCGCTGCTCAACCTGCGTGCCGGCTTCACCGGCCCCAACGGCGAGCCGGTCCTGATGGGCAAGCAGTACTACGTGGGATCGCGCTACGTCATGGTCATGTAAGTTACGCGGTTTTACCAAACCGCGTAACGGCTCGACGCTGCAAACGCCCCTAAGCGGCAATCTGACGTTCAATCGTCGGTCGCGTACCGAAGTACGCTTCCCTCCTCTTTCATGTCACCTTGCTCGCTTAGGGGCGTTTTCGCTGACTTATGCTCAACCAGCGACGTTTCCGCGCTTGTAAAGATAGTCATTGGGGACGTTCTTAAACGACTAGTCATTCAAGAACGTCCCCAATGACTACCCGCAGAATGAGCGCGGCCGACAGCCGTGCGGCACCGGTCCGCGTGGCGGCGTATAATCGGCGGCAGATGACTTGGACGTTAGGAAACCATGACCGATAGCATGCAGCAGATGGCGCTCGACACGCTCGGCGCCTATTTTGGCTACACCTCGTTTCGCCCGGGGCAGGACCGCATGGTCGATGCGATCCTTGCCGGTCGCGATGCACTGGGTGTTATGCCCACAGGCGCCGGCAAGTCCATTTGCTACCAGGTGCCCGCGCTCATGCTGCCCGGCATCACCTTTGTGGTGAGTCCGTTGCTCTCCCTTATGGAGGACCAGACCCGTGCGCTGCTCGCGGCGGGCGCGCGACCCAGCTATCTCAACTCCAGCCTTACTCCGGCCCAGCAAAATACCGTGCTCAAGCGGGCGCGCGAGGGCCGCTACCAGCTTATGTACGTGGCGCCCGAGCGCCTGCTCGAGCCGCGCTTTTTAGCCTTTGCGCAGGAAGCTGCGGCCGAAGGCGGCATTGGCGTGCCGCTCGTGGCCATTGACGAGGCTCACTGCGTGAGTCAATGGGGCCAGGATTTTCGACCCGCCTACCTGCAGATTCGCGAGTTCATCGATTCTCTGCCGCAGCGCCCCATCGTGGCGGCCTTTACCGCCACGGCGACCGAGCGCGTGCGTGCGGACATTCAGCAGATGCTCGGCCTGCGCGACCCGGCTACCGTCGTGACGGGTTTCGACCGCAAGAACCTCTACTTTGGCTGCGAGGAGATGGGCGACAAGGCCAAATCCGCGTGGGTGCGCGACTACGTAATCGCGCATTCGAGCGAGAGCGGCATCGTGTACTGCTCGACCCGCAAGACCGTCGATGAGCTGGCAGGTGAGCTTGCCGAGGCGCTGGGCCCCAGCGGCATTCGCGTGGGCCGCTACCATGCCGGCATGGGCAATGACGCCCGCCGCCAGAGTCAGCGTGCCTTTATCGACGACGACATCCAGGTGATGGTTGCCACCAACGCCTTTGGTATGGGCATCGACAAGCCCAACGTGCGCTACGTGATTCACAACAACGTGCCCGAGAGCATCGAGGCTTACTACCAGGAGGCGGGCCGCGCCGGCCGCGATGGCGACCCGGCCAGCTGCCACCTGCTGTGGAACGGCAACGATTTTCGCATGCGCCGCTTTTTGATCGACCGCGGAGATGCTGCCGACGAGGCACTTGACGACGAGCAACGCGCGTGGGCGCTCCAGAATCGATATCGTCTGCTCAGCCAGATGGAGGGCTACTGCAATACCACCGGCTGCCTGCGCGAATACATGTTGCGCTACTTTGGCGACGAGGCCGCGGCCGAGCATGCGGCAGCCGCCGCGGGCGGCACCGCCACGGACGAAGCCGAGGGCTGCGGCAACTGCAGCAACTGCCTCATGCAGTTCGAGGTCGAGGACGTCACCGATATGGCCCGCGCTGCCGTGCACTATGTGGCCACGCGTCCCATGCGTTTTGGCAAGTCGCTGATCGCCGACGTGCTCCACGGCGGCAACACCGAGCGCATTCGCCAGATGCATCTGGACGAGGACCGCGGCTACGGTGAGCTGTCGAGCGAATCGGTCGGGCGCATCAAGGACATCATCGGCCAGCTGTGCGGCCGCGGTTATCTGGCCACCTCGCAGGGGCAGTACCCGGTCGTTGGGCTGGGCCCGCGTGCCGGCGAGGTCGAGGATGAGGCGTTCGCCTTTACCGTTAAGCGTCGCGCGTCCAAGCGCAATGCCTCGGCCCGCGCCCGCCGCGCGGTGGATCTGCTGCGCGAGGAGGCTGAGCTGGATCAGCGCCCGCGCGTGGGCGACGATGCCGAGCTGTTCGAGCGCCTGCGTGCCTTGCGCAAGGAGATCTCGACCGAGCTGGAGATGGCGCCGTATATGGTCTTTTCCGACAAGGCTCTGCGCGGCCTGTGCCGCCTGCGCCCTCAAACGCGCGAGGAGCTGATCCAGGTCAACGGCATTGGCGAGAAAAAGGCCGACGCCTTTGGCGAGCAGTTTATGGCGGCGATTGAAGAATTTGAGTCCGAGCATGCGCGGGATGGAGCGTAATGATGGCAGCCGATAGCAAGACCGAACGTTCCGAGCGCGCCGAGGTGTCCGCCGTGCCGCTGTACCAGCAGGTTATGGACGACCTAAAGGGCGAGATCGCGCGCGGCGTGTACGCGGCCGGCTCGCGTATTCCTTCCGAGATGGAGCTCGCGAAGTCCTACGGCGTGGGACGCATCACCGTGCGCCGCGCCATCGAGGAGCTGTCGCGCGCGGGGTATCTCAGCCGCCAGCAGGGGAGGGGCACGTTTGTGTGCGCGCCCAAGCTCAAGCGCAAGATTCGCCAGAAGGGTGACGTCCAGAGTTTTACTGAGGGTTGTGCTGCCAACGATATGGTGGCCGGAGCGCGCCTGGTGTCGCGCACGGTGGTTGCGGCGACGCGCGAGGACGCGGCGTTTTTTGACGTGGAGCCCGGCAGTGAGCTCATCGTGGTCGAGCGCGTGCGCACAGCCGACGGCGTGCCCGTCATGCTCGAGAACAACGCCTTTGTGCTGGCTGACCATCCCTATCTGCAGACGCTGGCCGATAAGGACCTCGCCGATAACTCGATCTTTGCGCTCGTTGCCGAGCATTCGGGCCGCGCACCGCTCAAGTCCGACCCTTGCACTGTGGAGATTGCGCTTGCCGATGCTCAGGCGGCCCCGCTGCTGGAGGTGCCGGTCGGCGAGCCTCTCTTTTATATGGAGGCGTATTTTACCGATGCAGACGAGCGCCCCCTTCTGCTCGGGCGCCAAAAGATCGTGGGCTCGCGTTACGTGTTCGACATCTAACGTTCATAGATAGAACAACATGGTTGATTTTCAATCTCAACGCAACAGCCTGAACGGACCCCGCGTTTCCGCAGCT
>UQKM01000023.1 GCA_900541685.1 uncultured Collinsella sp. | reverse complement strand
TGTTCATGGGCGAGGACGAGAACCGCAAGCTCGACGAGCGCGTCCGCGCGTTCCTCAACCGCGGCGTGACCGGCGACACCGACATCAACATCATCGACACCGCCGAGTTCGCGATCCCCGGCCTTGACGACGAGTTCCGCGTCATCGTGTCTCCGTGGATCCTTTCCTCGCTGATCACCGATCGCCTTGCCGCTTACTACGAGACGGTCACCAAGCACAACCTCAACTACCGTCGCTACTATCACCAGTTCGACTACTAATAGTTGACCACTCATTTAAGAAGCACCCTGCCCGGGCGCATGCGTCCGGGCATTTTTATGCCGAAATTCGCTAGGAAGGGGATCGAATGAGGCAGTTTATCGTGGCGTCCCATGCTCATTTCGCGTCTGGAATCGTCGAGAGCATCGGCCTGCTTTCCGGTGAGCGCGAAAACGTCCATGCGCTCTCTATGTATGTCGACGGAAACGAGGACCTGTCCAAGGAGGCTGCAGCGATTCTGGACGGCTTTGCCGCGGACGACGAAGTTGTCGTGTGCACTGACCTCTTTGGCGGCAGCGTCAACAACGAGTTCACCAAGATCGTCCAGACGCGTCCCAACACGCACCTGGTGACCAATATGAACCTGCCGCTCCTTATTCAGCTGCTGTTCGAGCCCGACTCCACCCCGATCGATGAGGCCATTCGCCAGATCGTCGAGGCGGACGACACCAAGGTCAAGTACGTCAACGACCTGCTGGGGCAGGCCGAACTCGATGAGTTTTAATCGTTAGGAGCACATCATGATTCAGATGATTCGCGTGGACTATCGACTGCTTCACGGTCAGGTTGCCGTTAGCTGGACCTCGGCTCTGGGTGCCGACTGCATCCTGTTAGTGAGCGACACGGTCCTCAACGACAAGCTTCGTCTGCAGGCCCTGTCCCTTGCAAAGCCGGAGGGCTGCAAGGTCGTTGTCAAAAACACCGAGGACGCCGTCAAGGCGCTTCAGAGCGGTGTGGCCGACAAGTACAAGCTCTTCGTGGTTTGCGAGACGATCCAGCAGGCCGGTGCCGTCGCCAAGGCGATGGGCGTCAAGAAGATCAACCTCGGCAATGTGGCCTTTAGCGAGGATGCCCGCCAGGTCTCGACGAGCGTATTCCTTACGCCCGAGAACGAGGGCTACGTGAAGGAGCTGCTCGGCGAGGGCTATGAGCTGTTCATTCAGATGATTCCGGCGGATGCGAAGACTGACGCCGCAAAGGTCATCGGTTAGGGGCTGTCATGGTTATCAAGACGATCCTGATTTTCCTGATCGCCCTTTTGGGCTATTCCGAGTGGCTGACCGGTACGAGTTACCTTCAGCGCCCCATTGTGCTCGGACCGTTGGTCGGCCTTGTCATGGGCGATGTGGTGACCGGCACCATTATGGGCGCCACGATGGAGCTTGCCATGGTCGGTGCCATCTCGGTCGGTGCGTATAACCCGCCCGATACGATTTCCGGAACCATTCTGGGCGTGTCGCTTGCCATGCAGGCCGGCGCGGACGCTTCGGCGGCCCTGACCCTGGGCATTCCCATCGCAACGATCGTCCTGGCGCTCGATACGGCCCTGGGCCAGCCGGTCATGCTGCTGCTGGTGCACCGTATCGACAAAAACGTCGAGGACGGAGACACCAAGGCCATCACGCGCAACATGCTCATCGCCGGTTACGCGCAGAGCTGGTGCGGCCTGCTGATCATTCCCCTGGCATTCTTCTTTGGCGCCGATGCTGTTGCCAGCCTGCTCAACATCATCCCCGATTTCGTTCAGACCGGCATGGATGTCGCCGCCGCCTTCTTGCCCGCACTCGGCTTTGCGATGCTGGCGCAGATGATTATGAACAAAACAGTGGCTCCGTTCTTCTTCGCTGGCTTCTTCCTCGTCGCCTACTTTGGCATTAGCACGACGGGCGTGGCGATCTTTGCCGCGATTATCGTCGTCGCGATGACGGTTTTGGGTGACAAGAAAAAGGCGGAGCAGCCCGCAGTGGCAACCGAGGATCCTGCGATTGGGAGTGGGTTCGATGAGTTTTAAGTTTGAGTCTTCTTACGACGGGCTGATTTCCCGCGCAGACCTTAAGAAGCTGTTCTGGCGCTCGATTCCCTATGAGCATTCCTGGAACTACGAGCGTATGGGCCATATCGGCTTTATGTGGGCCCTTATGCCGATCCTTCGCAAGCTGTATCCGCAGGATGCGGACTTTAAGGCCGCACTCAAGCGCCATATGGAGCTCTATAACGTCACGCCGTATATCTCGACGCTCCCCATGTCCATTGCTGCCGCAATGGAAGAAGTCAACGCCACCGAAGATAACTTTGACACGAGCGCGATCTCTAATGTCAAGCTTGCTTTGATGGGACCGCTGTCCGGCGTGGGCGATGCCTTCTACTGGGGCACGTTGCGTATTTTGGCGACGGGCGTCGGTACGTCGCTGGCGCTGCAGGGCTCTATTCTTGGCCCGATTTTGTTCCTGCTCGTGTTCAACGTCCCCCACTACATCATCCGTTACCTGCTGACGTTTGTGGGATATCGCTTTGGTTCGGACATGATCAGCAAGGTCCAGGAATCGGGCATTATGGACACGATCGTCAAGATGGCCTCTATCATGGGCGCCATGGTGATCGGCGCTATGACCATGGAGATGGTCACCGTGGACATTCCGCTCATGGTCGGCGCGGACGATGGCGCTCAGACGCTCGCCGAGCTGCTCAACGGAATCTTCCCGGGCTTTGTCACGATGGGGCTGTTTGGAATTGTCTATCTCATGCTCAAGAAGAAGATGAATCCGCTGCTTATCATGCTCGTGATCCTGCTCGTGAGTATCGCCGGCGCGTTCTTTGGAGTGCTTGGTGTTCAGTAGGGCATCCGTCATAATCAAAACAATGTAAGAGGGGGCGTCGCGCACATTGTGCTGCGGCGCCCTTTTGCCGAAAGGTGGACAAGATGGAGTATCCGCAACTTGCCGTCATGAATATCAGCCACCGTTATTTTGACCTTGAGGAATTCCTTTCCTCGGCAGCGGCCTCGGGCTACACGTGTTGCGAGCTTTGGACCGGGGCAATGCATCTGTATGTCGATTGCCATGGATACGATTCGCTCGAGCAGGTGCGGGAGCTGTCACAGCGGTATGGGGTTCGGATTGTGGGGCTTTGTCCCGAACAGAACAACCCCAAGCCGTGGAATATCGCGGCGCGCGGGAATGAAGCGCGTGCCCGCACGCTCGCGTACTTTAAGAACGTTGTAGATATCGCGGCGGAACTTAGAGCCGAGCAGGTCATGGTCTCGAGCGGCTGGGCATTTTTGAACGAGCCGATCGAGGACGCGTGGGGTCGCAGCGCCTCGATGCTGCGTGCGATTGCCGAGCATGCGGGAGAGCGCGGCGTGCGACTGGTGCTCGAGGCCCTGCAGCCAGTTGAGTCGATGATCGTGAACTCGGCGGCCGATACGAAGCGCATGATCGAGGCAGTTGATCATCCGGCACTTAAGGCATGTCTGGATATGGGCGCCATGGCGGTGGCGGGGGATACCATCGACGATTATTTCGATCTGCTTGGCGATGATGTCGCCCACGTGCATTTTGTCGATGTTGCGGCAGATGGCACGACGCATCTTGCCTGGGGTGACGGCGACCGCGATATGCGCGCTGACCTGGATAGGCTGGTGGCGCGCGGCTATCGCGGAGTTGTTTCGGCCGAGACCTATGACGGGCGCTATTTTGCCGACCCCGCAGCTGCCGATGCGCAGGTAATGGCAGAGTATCGTCGTGCGATTGGCGCCTAGGTGGGGTTGGGCTGCGGCAATCTGCCCTATGTTTCCAAATGGATACGCTGTGAGCGGCTGCGACGGATTTCCCCCGCAAACACTCTAGTATGCTAAAGTACCCAGAAGACCGGCGGAGCTATGCCGGTCTTCTGTTCTATACGAAGCACAGCATGAGGAGGCTCACCAGATGACGGCCACACCGTGGGGATTCCGGGACATATTGCCCGAGGAGGCTCAGGCGCGCGAGGAGATCGCATGTACGGTGAAGGGCTGCTTTAGGGAGCATCATTACCTGCCGGTCGAGACGCCGCTGCTCGAGGACAAGGGTTCGCTCGAGGAAGGTGGCCGCATTGCGGACACGCCGTTTAAGCTCTTTGACGATGACGGGCGTTTGCTGGTGGTCCGTCCCGACAACACGTTGCCGATCGTGCGCTTGGTTTCGACCCGCATGCGCGCGGCCGACCTGCCCCTGCGCTTGCGTTACGAGGCACCAGTGGTTCGCGAGTGCCAGCGCAATGCTGGGGGCTCGCGCCAGTTTACGCAGCTGGGCTTTGAGCTTATCGGTGCGGGCGATGCCGCGGGCGATGTCGAGATTGTCTCGCTGGTAGCCGAGGCCGTGCGCGAGCTGGCGCTGCCCGATGCGCGCATTATCGCAGGTAGCGTGCGTCCTTTTAAGGAGCTGCTCGCGGCGTGCGAGGATCGCGAGCTGGCTGCCGAGGCCCTGCGCTGCGTGCACGCCAATGACTTTGTGGGCCTCGATGCCCGCGTGGCGGCAAGCGCCGAGTCCGAGGCCGTCAAGGCCGCCATTAGCGAGCTGCCGCGCTTGCACGGTGGCCCCGAAGTGCTCGACCGCGTGGACGCGCTGCTGGAGGCCGCCGGTATCGTCGCGCCGCTCACGCGCGAGCTGCGTGCCCTGGTCGAGGGCCTGGCGCCCGAGGACGCCCAGGTGCTGTCCTTCGACTTCTCCATCATGAACTCGTTCGATTACTACACGGGCCTGGTCTTTAAGGCCTATGCCGGTGGCCTGCCCGATCCGGTGGGTTCGGGCGGTCGCTACGACTCCATCTTTACCGGCGCGTTCGGCGATGGCATCGAGGTACCGGCGGCGGGATTTGCCTTTTCGCTCGAGCGCCTGGAGGCCGCGCACACCTCGGCCGAGGACGCCGCTTTCGACGGCGATCACGCCGCGGGCCGTGGCGCCGAGGGCCCACTGCGCATCGCCGTTCCCAAGGGCTCGCTTAAGGCCGACACGCTCGACGTGCTCGAGGCCGCGGGCCTGGACGTCTCTGAACTGCGCGACCCCGGCCGTCACCTGATCGTGCGCGGCCGCGACACACGTGCCGGCGAGGGCACGGTCGGCGATATCGAGTTTGTCATCGTGCGACCCAGCGATGCGCCCGCCTTTGTGGGCTGCGGCGGTGCCGATTGCGGCATCTGTGGTTGGGATTCGCTTATCGAGGCCGACCTCAACCTGCTGCAACTGGTCGACCTGGGCTATGGCCTGTGCACCTTTATTGAGGCTGAGCCCGCTTGGCGCGCCGGTCAGGCCGAGCGCAACTATGCCCGCCGCGGTTCGCTTCGCGTGGCAACCAAGTACCCGCGCATCGCGAGTGCCTGGTATGCCGAGCGCGGCGTGAATGCCGATATTGTCTCGCTGCACGGTAACATCGAGCTGGGCCCCATCGTCGGTATGACCGATCGCATCGTGGACATTACCGCCACGGGTGCCACGCTGCGCGATAACGACCTGGTTATTACTGGTCGCATCATGGACTGCACAGCGCGCTTCTTTGTCAATCCGGGTGCCGCTCGCCTGGATCCGCGCGTACGCGATCTTGCCGATCGCCTGGCTGCTGCCGTGAAGGACAAGCATTTTGAGCCCGTCGCGGGCTCGGCACAATAGCGCGAGCGCGCACGGGCGCCCCCATATCCGGGCTGCGGACCGATTGGCGCCGCCGCTCGGCCTCTCGTTTTTCGAACACAACCTCGACCGATAGGGGATACCGATATGAAGACCATCAAGCTTGCTCCCGGTGAGCGCCTCGTTACCAACCAGCTCAACCGCAAGGGTGTGCTGCCGCAAAACATCGTCGACGCCGCCCGCGATATCGTGGCCAACGTGCGCGCCAACGGCAATGCCGCGGTGCGCGATTACTGCCAGCGTTTTGATGGCGTTGAGCTGCAGAGCTTCCGTCTGCCGCAGGAGCAGATCGATGCCGCGCTCGAAGGCCTCGATCCTGCCTTTGTTGCCGCGTTGGAGAAAGCTGCACGCCAGATCCGCGAGTTCCACCAGCGCGAGGTCGAGCAGAGCTGGTTTACCACGCGCCCGGACGGCACGATGCTCGGCGTTAAGGTGACCCCGCTCGCGGCGGCCGGCATCTATGTGCCGGGCGGTCGTGCGCAGTACCCTTCCACCGTGCTTATGAACGCCATTCCCGCCAAGGTGGCCGGCGTCAAACGCGTGGTCATGGTGACGCCGCCGCAAAAGGACGGCCTGATCAGCCCGTATACGCTTGCCGCGGCAAAGCTCGGCGGCGTGGACGAAATCTATATGGTGGGCGGCGCCCAGGCCGTGGCCGCGCTGGCGTACGGTACCGAGACCATTCCGCGCGTCGACAAAATCACCGGCCCGGGCAACGCCTTTGTTGCCGCTGCCAAGCAGATTGTCTCGGGTGACGTGGGTATCGACATGGTCGCCGGTCCCTCCGAGGTCTGCGTGCTGGCCGATGCCACGGCCAAGCCTATGGTGGTCGCGGCCGACCTGATGGCTCAGGCCGAGCACGATCCGCTGGCGGCCTGCTATCTGGTGACCTGCGACGAGCAGTTTGCGCGTGAGGTCGAGGCGGGTATCGACATTCTGGTAGCGCAGTCCCCGCGTGCCGAGATTACGTGCGCTTCGCTCGATAACGAAGGCGCCATCGTGGTGGCCGCCGACATGGCGGCCGCCGTCGAGGCCGTGAACACCGTGGCGCCCGAGCACCTTGAGCTGCACTGCAAGGATGCGATGGGCCTGCTCGGCGGCATTCGCAACGCCGGCGCCATCTTTGTGGGCGCTTGGAGCTCCGAGCCGCTCGGCGATTACGTTGCCGGTCCCAACCACACGTTGCCGACCGGCGGCACGGCCATGTTCTCCAACCCGCTTTCGGTCGAAGAGTTCGTTAAGCGCTCGAGCGTTATATGCTATACGCCCGAGGGCCTGCTCTCCGACGCTCCCGCTACGCAGCGTCTGGCCGAGGCCGAGGGCCTGTGGGCGCACGCGCTTTCGGCCGCACTGCGTCGCCGCGTGTTGGAGCAGGGCGAGGATGCCGTGAGCGCCGAGTCGCTCGCCGCGGCCGACCTGACCAAGGTTGCCTGGCCGGGCGACGCCGTGGCGACGGTTGCCGAGGGCGTGGACCTGGCGGCTGCAGGCGCAGATGGCGCTGGCGTAACCGGCGGGGAGGCCTAATATGGCCGAACTCACGCCTCGCATGAAGGAGCTCGTCCAGCCTTACCTGGCCGGTATTGAGCCCTACGATCCCAACTTTACGCCCACGCGCATCAACCTTTCGGCCAACGAGAACACCTATCCCGTGCCGGCTGGCGTGCGCGAGGCGGTCGACGCCGCCCTGGCTGCCACGCCGCTCAACCGCTATCCCGATCCCATGTCCAACGATCTGCGCGACGAGCTTGCCGCTTGGCATGGTGTGGCGCGCGAGAATGTCTGCGTGGGCAACGGCGGCGACGAGCTGCTCTATAACTACCTGTTGGCGTTTGGCGGCGCGGGACGGACCCTGCTCAACTGCCCGCCGTGCTTTAGCGAGTATGCGTTCTTTGCGTCGCTCTGCCAGACCGAGGTGCGCGACGTGTGGCGCGACCCCGCGACCTTTGAGCTCGACCAGGCCGCCGTGCTTGCGGCGGCACCCGAGTGTAACCTGGCAATCGTGACCTCGCCCAACAACCCCACGGGTGACGTGGCACCGCTCGACTTTGTCGCGGCGCTGTGCGATGCGTGCCCCGGCATGGTAATGGTTGACGAGGCCTACGTGGAGTTTGCCGACGATTCGTTTGGCGCGGCCACCACGGCGCAAGGCCTTATCGCCGAGCATCCCAACCTGGTGATTCTACATACGCTGTCCAAGGCGTTTGGCGCCGCCGGCACGCGTCTGGGCTATGTGATTGCGGCACCCGAGGTCGTCGACGTGTTCGCGGCGATTCGCCAGATCTATTCAGTTAACGTGCTGAGCCAGGCGGCAGCACTTGCCTGCGTGCGTGCCCGTGATGCCTACACGCCCGTGGTGGCACAGATCGCATCCGAGCGCGAGCGCGAGCTGTGCGCCCTGCGCGCAATGGCTGCCGATGGCATGCCCGTGGAGACATGGCCGAGCGCGGCGAACTTTGTGCTCGTGCGCACGCCGCATGCCACGCGCGTGCGCGAGCGTCTGCGCGACGAGTATTCGATTTTGGTGCGCGACTTTAGCTACGCGCCGGGGCTTGCGGACTGTCTGCGCATCACTGTGGGTACGCCGCAGGAAAACGACGAGGTGCTGGCCGCGTTTGCCGCGCTGGTGAAGGAGGAGATGTAGATGGACCGCTATGCCGAGGTAACCCGCAAGACGGGCGAGACCGACATTGTCGTAAAGCTCGACCTGGACGGATCTGGCGTGTGCGATATCTCGACCGGCGTGCCGTTTTTCGACCACATACTCAACGCTTTTGGCCGCCATGGCCTGTTCGATCTGACGGTGCATGCGGTGGGCGACGTCGAGGTCGACGCGCACCACACCGTTGAGGACACGGGCATTGTGCTGGGCGAGGCGTTTTGCCAGGCGCTGGGCGACAAGGCGGGTATTACGCGCTTTGCCGACGCGGCGATCGCCATGGACGAGACACTCGTGATGGCCGCCGTGGATATCTCGGGTCGCGGGCAGGCCTATTGCGAGCTGCCCGTGCCGACTGAGCGCGTGGGCAGCTTTGATACCGAGCTGGCCGTCGAGTTCTTCTATGCCTTTGCGCGCGATGCCAAGCTCACGCTGCACGTGCGCGAGCTGGCGGGCGGCAATTCGCACCACATTATCGAGGCCGCCTTTAAGGCCGTGGGCCGCACGATGCGCCGCGCCTGCGAACTCGATCCCCGCGTGCAGGGTATCCCCAGCACTAAGGGCTCGCTGTAACCGTCACAAGGGTAAAACCACCACGAAGATGCCTGTCCTCTTTGTGGTGGTTTTGGATGATGAGAAGTGGAGGGGTCGCGTGGGCGAACCGAAGATCGTGGTGGTCGACTACCACAAGGGCAACTTGTCGAGCGTCGTGCGCGGGCTTGCGCGCGCCGGTGCTGCCGCCTGCACGTCGGACGATCCGGAGCAGATCCGCAACGCCGACGGCCTGGTCATCCCGGGCGTGGGTGCGTTCTATGACGCGATCGCCTTTATGCGTCAGAGCGGCGAGGAGGTGGCCGTGCTCGATGCCGTTGCCGCCGGAACTCCGCTGCTCGGCATCTGCCTGGGCCTTCAGCTGTTTTTTGAGCGCGGCAACGAGGGCGTGCCTGCGAACGAGGACGCGGACGCGGACGACGATGCCTCCGAGCAGGCCGGTGGTCCCTGGGTCGATGGCCTGGGCATCATGCGTGGCTCGTGCACGCACCTGGAGTCGAGCCGTCTGAAGGTCCCGCACGTGGGCTGGGACCAGGTGCGCATGACGCCCGCCGGTGCGGCCGATCCGTTGCTTGCCGGTTTTGCCGAGGGCGCCAACATGTATTTCACTCACAGCTACGCGGTGGCCGACGACGTCGATGCCGCCGATGTGTTGGCGCGCACGCACTATACACGGAGCTTCCCGTGCATCGTGCGTCATGGCAACGTGTGGGGCTGTCAGTTCCATCCCGAGAAATCCTCCGCGCTTGGTCAGCGCATTCTTAAGAACTTCGTGAGCATCGTCGAGGGGGCCGGCCGATGATTCTGTTTCCCGCAATCGATTTGATCGGCGGCAAGGTTGTGCGCCTGGAGCGCGGCGACCGCAGCCGCTGCAAGGTATATTCCGACGACCCCGTCGCCGTCGCCCGCTCGTTTGCCGAGCAGGGCGCGAACTGGGTGCATGTCGTCGACCTGTCCGCTGCTTTTGGCGAGGACGAGGACGCGTGCGCTGCCAACTCGGCGGCGATTAAGGCTATCTGCGGCGTCGACGGCCTGTCCGTGGACGTGGGCGGCGGTGTCCGCTCGCTCGCGCGCATCGACGAGCTGGCCGGCTATGGTGCTCGCCGCATTGCGCTGGGCACCGTGCTGGTGACCGAGCCGGGTTTTGCCGAGGTGGCAGCCCAAGGCTTTGGCGAGCTGTTGGTGGCAGATATTGCCGCGCGCGACGGCCAGGTCAAGGTGAACGGTTGGCGCGACGGTGCGGGTGTGGCGCTCGACGATGCCGTGGCGCAGCTCACGGAGCTGGGCTTTAAACATCTGGTGTATACCGATATCGCGCGCGACGGTATGCAGACGGGCATCGACGTGGCAGCATATCGTCACGTGGCCGAGGTCGCGGGCTTTCCCGTTGTGGCGTCGGGCGGCATCTCGACGCTCGACGATATCCGTGCGCTCGCCGCGGTGGGCGAGGGCGCTATTGAGGGCGCCATCACCGGTCGCGCGCTCTACGAGGGCAACTTTACGCTGGTACAGGCGTTGGCCGCCGCGCGAGGGGAGGAGTAGCCCATGCTTACCAAACGCGTCATTCCCTGCCTGGACGTTAAGGACGGCCGCGTGGTCAAGGGCGTCAACTTTGTGAGCCTGCGCGATGCGGGCGATCCGGTGGAGCTTGCCCGTGCCTACGATCGCGAGGGTGCGGACGAGGTCGTGTTCCTGGACATCACTGCCACGAGCGACAACCGTGCGACGACCATCGAGATGGCGGCGCATGCGGCCGAGGAGCTCGCCATTCCCTACGCCGTGGGCGGTGGCTTTCGCGACCTTGCGGGCATGCGAACGATGGTGGCGGCCGGTGCCGACAAGGTATCGCTCAACTCTGCCGCTGTGCGCGACCCATCGCTGATCAGCCAAGCTGCCGCGGCGTTTGGCAGCCAGGCCGTGGTCGTGGCGATCGATGCCAAGCGCGTCGGCCTGCCTGGGCAGCCGGATGCCGACAAGTGGGAGGTCTTTATCGCGGGAGGCCGCAATGCCACGGGTATCGACGCGGTGGCGTGGGCCGAGGAGGCGGCTCGCCGCGGCGCCGGCGAGATCTTGCTGACCAGCATGGACCGCGACGGCACCAAGGCCGGCTTTGACCTGGCGCTCACCCGCGCCGTGGCGCGCGCGGTGCCAATCCCCGTCATCGCGAGCGGCGGCGTGGGCACGCTCGAGCATTTCGCCGAGGGCGTGATCGAGGGCGAGGCCGATGCCGTGCTGGCGGCCAGCGTCTTTCACTTTGGAACTTTCAGCATTCGCCAGGTGAAGGAGTATATGGCCAGCCAAGGCATCCCTGTGAGGCTGGACTTCTAGTGCTGCGGCTTGCCCAGGCGCCCGACCTTCCGGCTCCAACCCTCCTCGCGTACTTTAAGTACGCGTCGTCGGGCTTGTCGCTCGGAATCTCGGGCACCTGGACAACCCTCGCCGACCTGCGAAGTTTGAATTTGGGGAGAGAAATGGAAGAGATAACCGATCCTTCAAAACTTACGTACGACGCCCGCGGGCTGATTCCTTGCGTGGTTCAGCAGTATGACACCGGTGAGGTGCTTATGGTTGCTTGGATGAACGAGGAATCGGTGGGGCTGACGCTCAAGACCGGGACCACGTGGTTTTGGAGTCGCAGCCGTCAGGAGCTCTGGAACAAGGGCGCGACGAGTGACAACATGCAGGAGGTCAAGGAGCTCTGGGCCGACTGCGATAGCGATACGCTGCTGGTCAAGGTGGACTCACCGGGCCCGGCCTGCCATACCGGCAACCGTACCTGCTTCTTTAAGCGCGTGGAAGGGGGAGTGTGATGAAAGTCGTGACGCCGTTCGAGGTCGCCGACTGCAACACCGAGCTCCTCCGCGCGGGCGTGCCATGCCGCGTGCACCTGACTGATGCCTGCGGGGCGCAGTCGCTTTGGCTCGAGGCCGAGAAGGAAAGGCTCAATGAGGCCCATGCCGTCATCGTCGAGTTCTTTGAGAAAAAGGGCGCAAAGCCTCGGTTCGATGAGACCGGTACCTACTTTACGCTGCAGTAACGAGAGGAAATAACCATGGGAGTCAGAACAGCTAACGTGCAGCCGGGAAACATCGGTGAGACGCTGACGGGACTGGCCGAGGTGATTCACGGCCGTCGCGATGCGCCGCCGCAGGAGAGCTATTCCGCGCGTCTGCTGACCGACGTCGAGGACGAGCTGCTCAAGAAGCTTGCCGAGGAGGCGAGCGAGGTGATCATGGCCTGCAAGGATAACGACCACGATCACATCCGCTACGAGGCCGGCGACCTGATCTACCACCTGCTCGTGACGCTCGAGCGCTACGGCATCACCCTCGACGAACTGGCCGGCGAACTCAACGCCCGCCGCCACTAGTCATTGGGGACGTTCTTAAACGACTAGTTAGGCGAGGGGCGTGGATTCCCATTCGCCGGTGGGGTGGGGGATATCGAAGGCCCGGTAGCCGCAGTCGTAGGCGTGGGCCTGGGCCTCGCGGATGTTCCAGCAGATGTCGCAGGCGCGGTGCGCGTCCGAGCCAAAGGTGATGGGCACCTCGGCATGGGCGAAGCGGCGCAACAGCCCGGTCGCGGGGTAGTAATCGTCGAGCCCCTTGCGCGGTGCGGCGGTCGAGACCTCAACGCGGCGACCCGTATCGTGGGCGCATTCGGCCATCTGCTCCCAAAACGGCGCGGGGTCAAAGTCGGGTGCAAAGCCGTCCTTCGAAAAGCGCATGACCAGGTCGGGATGGGCCATCGCGTCAAAGTTGAGTGAGCTTTCGCAAGCACGGCACCAGTCGTCGACGTAGCACTCCCACACGCCGCGCACGCCTAAGTTTTCCCAAACATGCAGGTTGGTATCGTCGTCGATCCAACCGCAAAGGGAATCGGGTGTATCGGGGCGCGCGACGTCCTCTGTCCCTGCCGTGCCCGCGGCGCCTGCCGCAATATCGCCCGGGTTGCCAATCCAGTGCACGCTGCCCAGACGTACGACGGCGCCCTGGGACCAGTGCTCTACCAAGGGCTCGCAGCCCTCGTACCAATCGCATTCAAAACCGTAGATAAAGGTGAGCTCCGGCGCAATCTGCGCGGCGAGTTTGCGGGCGTCCTCAAAGGACAAACGATGTGCCGGCAAGTCGCCCTCGACGACCTGCACCTCGCAGTTAGCATCCATACTGGCGGGCAGGGTAAGGTGGTCGGTCGAGACCATGACGCGGCAGCCGGCGGCAGCAGCGGCACGGACGTTGTCCTCGAACGAGGCGTGCCCGTCCGAGAACGAGGTATGAGTATGGCAATCGACCAGCGGGCAGGCGGGCATGGCGACTCCTTTGCATTTGGTGAATCCGCTCCATTGTAATGGTGCAGCTCTCAACACGCCGCGCACGCCGGGTGCCGAAATCGAGTGGAAAGGCGGGGCGGCGCGTGCCGGCGCCGGCGACTACTTGCTTCGTGCCGCCGCGCGTTTGGCCTGCACTGTTACCATCGCGTGTCTCACGGCGGTGATGGGGCGATAGCGGATCATACGCGGTCCCGACCAACGCATAACCTCGCGGATCTTCTCGCGCATGGCAGGCCGGTAACAATGCGAAGGACATGCCGAGCAAAATGTCTTGGTGCCCATGTGCGGGCAGTGCTCAATGCGCGCGATGGCGTATTTCTGCAGCTCGGCGCATTCGGGGCAGAGCGTAATGGTTCGAAGGCCGAGTTTCACGCGCACGGACTCATCGTCGCCAGCCTGTTCGACCACATGCCCGCCGCCATGATGCCCACGACACCACAGCGCAATCATCTGCGACACCATTTGGGCCTCACGCTCACGTTTGCGTGCTAGCTCCGGTGTGTCGACTGGGCGCGCCATTAGCTCAGCCTCCCGTGCTCGACCGAAAGCGAGAAATCGGCAAACGCGCAGGTGCTGGCACGGTGGCTCACGAGCACAATGGTCTTGCCGCGGCGCTTGAGCTCGTCGATTGCCTGCATCACGGACGCCTCGTTGAGAGCATCGAGCGCGCTGGTGGGTTCGTCGAGCAAGATGAAGGGTGCGTCGTTGAGGAAGATGCGCGCAAGGCCGATGCGCTGGCGCTCGCCGCCCGAAAGCGAGTCGCCCAGCTCGGCAACGGGCGTGTCGAGTCCCTGCGGCAGACGGTCGATGAGCGTGGTGAGTGAGGCGGAGCGGCAAGCGTCGAGCAGCTCGGCATCGGTGGCGTCGGCGTGCGCGACCAGCAGGTTCTCGCGTACGGTGCCGCAGAACAGATGCGTGTCCTGGGTCATATAGGCCTCGTGGCTGCGCAGGCTCGCCGTGTTGATGTGGCGGGCATCGACGCCGCTCACCGTGATGGTGCCGGCTGCGGGGTCCCAAAAGCGCATGAGCAGCTTAAGCAGCGTCGACTTGCCCGAACCCGAGCGCCCCATGATGCAGGTCATGGTACCGGGCGCAAAGGTGCAGGTCACGTCGTCGAGGATGAGACTCGCAGCGGTGTCGTTCGCGACCTGCTCTGTGGCGCCCGCACCGCCCGCGTCCACGCCGCCCACATAGCTAAAGCTCACATGCTCGGCTGCGGCGCCGGCAAACTCAACGTTCTGTCCATCGGCGACCTCGGCGCACTGGGGCTGCTCGTCGAGCAAATCGAGCACGCGTGCGCCCGAGGCGAGCGTCTCCTGCAGTGAGGCGCCCAGGCGGCTCACGGCCATCACCGAGCCAAACGACGACACAAAGGTAAAGACGGCGACAAACGCCGCGGCAAAATCAATCGTTCCCGCAGAAACCAGCTGCAGCGCACGCTCGAGCATCACCAGATTGGCCGCAAGAATAAGCGCATCGGCTACGGCCTCGCTGGCCGCCTGGCGGCGCTTGAGGCGCGCGTCCACGGCGCCGACTTGCTCGGTCAGCTTGCCCAGGGCACGGCTGCGATCGGCGCCACCGGCAAACTGGATAGTCTCGGACGCGCCGCGTAGACTGTCGAGCACAAAGGCACCCAGCTTACCGGCGCCCTCGCGGCTCTGGCGGCCGGTGGTGCCGCACGCCTTGGCCGAGGTCAGGGGCAGCAGCACGCCCAGGACCGCGTAGGCCACGAGCGCGATGCCCGCGAGCTCGGGGCTCACAGCCAGCAAAAAGCCCTCAAACACAACGGTGCAGACCAGAGCGATGGCAATGGGCGAGATGGTGTGCGCGTAGAAGACCTCGAGCAGCTCGATATCCGAGGTGACCAGGCTCACGAGCTCGCCCTTGCCGCGGCCCTCGAGCTTGGCGGGGGCGAGCTGGCGCAGGGCGCCAAACACCAGGTCGCGAATGTGCGCGAGCAGGCGAAACGCGATGTAATGGTTGCAGAGCTGCTCGCCGTAGTGGAGCGGCCCGCGTGCGATGCCGCAGGCGGCACAGGCCGCGCATGCTGCGATCAGACCAAGCCCCAAGGCGTTGCGGCCCAGCGCGGCCATAAGGCCAAGGGCGCCAAAGGCCGGCACGAACGCGGCGGTGAGCATACCAATGCTGCCCAGCGCGACGGCTAGCACAAGCCAGCCGGCAAGCGGTCGGACGAGCCCCATCATGCGCCATATGATGGACGGCGCCGAGCGACGGGCGCGGCCGGAGTCAGGCGCCGCGGTAGCGGAAGATGAGCCGGCACCGTTGAGGCCATCGGTACGGGCAGTACTGCCGCCAACAGCCTCAACCGCGCCAGCATCATCCGCGCCAGCATCCTCGGCATCATCCTCCGCATACGCATATGCCGAGAGCCGTTCCTGGCTATCCCACATGCGTGCATAGACGCCCGCGGTGGCCAAGAGCTCGCCGTGAGTCCCGCGCTCGGCAATACGGCCACGCTCCAGCACCAGGATCTGATCGGCGTCTACGATCGTCGACAGGCGGTGCGCCACCACAATTACAGTGTGCTCGCCGGCAAGCGATGCGATGACCTCGCCAATCGCGGCCTCGCTTGCGGCATCGACGTTGCTCGTAGCCTCGTCAAACACATAGATCGGCGAGTCATGCAGCAGGGCGCGGGCCATGCACACGCGCTGGCGCTGGCCGCCCGAAAGGTTGGTGCCGCCCTCGTTAATCACCATGTCGAGCCCGCCGTCGGCCTGCACAAAGGCCGCCACACGCGTGCGGTCGAGCGCGCGCAAAAGCTCGGTATCGGTGGCGTTGGGCTGGGCGAGCAGCAGGTTGTCGCGCAGGGTGCCGGCAAACAGGTAGCCGTTGGTGGGCACCAGGGTGACGGCGCGCATGAGTGAGGCGGCCGTGGCATCGCGCAGCTCGACGCCGCCAATGCGAACGCTGCCACGGTAGGCACCCTTGCGGCCTGCGATGATCCCCGCGAGCGTGGACTTGCCGCCGCCACTTTCGCCCACGAGTGCCACGAGCGAGCCGTGCGCAATGGTCGCGCTGGCGCTGTCCAGCACCGTGCGGTCGCCGTATGCATAGCTCACGCCCGCGAGCTCGATATCGCCGCGACCGTCAAGCTCAACATCGCCGCGCTCAGGCTCGGGCGTATCCAAAATGCCAAACATGCGGCGCGAGGCGGCCATGCCGTTCATGGCTGTGTGGAACAGCGATCCCAGGCGGCGCATGGGCAAAAAGAACTCCTGCGACAGAAAGACGATGAGGAAGGCAGACTCAAAGCCGATCTTGCCCGTGGCGAGCTGCAGCGCGGCTACGATAATGCCGAGCGCGGCACCCATATAGACGACCAGGTCCATGACGCAAATGGAGCGCAGCTGCATCACCAGCAGGCGCATGGTCGCTGTGCGGAAACGCTCGGACTCGGCGTTGATGCGCTCGTGCCAGCTGCGATCGGCCTGGTAGACCTTAAGGGTGGTGAGACCCTGCACGGCCTCCAGGAACATACCGCCAAGATCGACATAGCTGCCCCAGTACTCGGCACCGATCTTTTTGGCGTTGCGCATGACCATCATGATGGAGACGGGGATGACCGGAACGCAGGCGAGCAGCAGCGCGGCGGGAAGACCCGCCTGGCCCACGAGTAGCACAAACAGCGTGATGGGTGCCAAGCCGGCAAAGAAGAGCTGCGGCAGGTAACCGCCAAAGTACACCTGGAGTTGCGTGGCGCCCTCGACGCTGGTCTGGACGGCCTCGGCCGTGGGGACGGTTTCGGTGTAGGAGGGGCCGAGTGCGGTGAGCTTGTCGTAGACGAGCGAGCGCACGCGGCGGACGGCCTCGAACGCGGCTTTGTCGCCGGCGCGTTGGGCCAGGTAGATGGAGGCGGCGCGCACGATGATGGCGGCGGCGAGCGGCAGGGCCGCCTGCGCGAGGGCGTCGACGGCGAGCGCGGCGGAAAGACCGTCCGTGACGATGCCGCCCAAGATGCGCGCAAGCACCCACATCACCGTGATGTTTGCCATGAGCGCGATCCACTTAAACAGGACGCTTGCCATAATGTGGGGCGTTGCCTGCGGAACCAGGAAGAAGAGCCGCTTCTCGAACATGAAACCTCCTATGCCGTAACGGTGCCGGGCTGGGTCCTCGGCAGCCGCTTAGTTAGCCAAATGCAACTAGAGTAGCATCGTGCAGCGGGTAAGTATGCCGAGGGTTATTTTTTGGCCGATGAACTGCGTAGAAAGTTCAAAATTGTTGAGTGCGGCGAACTTTGTGGTGGACGGAGTGCGGGCGCAATTCTGATCGTGTGCGGCCCCGCTCCAAAACGTGTACGTCAGCCTCCAAAACCGATAAAAAATGACATGTTTGGAGGCTGATGTACACGTTTGGATAGGGGCGAGGGCAGCGACGGACGAAAGTCACGCCTGTGCCACGTCCGATGTGCTAGCGTTTGGGTGAATAAAACGAGCCCGTGCGGAAAGGATCCGGACCGTATGCAACGTGGAAGTACATCTCCGCTGTCCCGCGAGACCGATGCGCCCGAAACCATCGTCAAGCTGGAGTGCGACATCGACGATGCGTCGCCCGAGGTGCTCGCCTATGCCGCCGACCGCCTGCGCGAGGCCGGCGCCCGCGAGGTGCACTGGCTGCCCCTCTACTGCAAGAAAGGCCGCCCCGGCTGGCAGCTGCAGGTGATCTGCTCGCACGAGGACATTGACCATCTGCAGACGATCATCTTTTTGGAAACCACGACCAACGGCATTCGTCGCCAGGTGATGGAACGCGTCTGTCTGCCACGCCGCTTTGAGCAGGTGGCGACGCCTTGGGGTGAAGTGGCCGTCAAGGTGGCCACCCTGCCCGACGGCAGTGAGCGTGCGGCGCCCGAGTACGAGGACTGCGCCCGTCTTGCCCGCGAGCATAACGTGCCGCTCCAGCGCGTGATGCAGACGGCACAAGCCTCGGCACTGCGATTTGAATAGCGCGGCCGGCGACATCTCGTGCCCGGCCACATCAGCCCCACCCGAAAGGACCACCATGAAATACCTCATCGCTTCCGACATTCACGGCTCGGCATACTGGACCGAGCGTCTGGTCGCCGCAATCGAATCCGAGCAGCCCGACCGCATCGTGCTGCTGGGCGACCTGCTCTACCACGGCCCGCGCAACGACCTGCCGCGCGACTACGCCCCCAAGCGCGTGATTCCGCTGCTCAACGCCCTGGCCGACCGCATCATTGCCGTCCGCGGCAACTGCGACGCCGAGGTCGACCAGATGGTGCTCGACTTTCCCGTCATGGCCGACTACGCCACCCTGTTTGACGAGACCGGCCGCGAGCTGTTCCTGACGCACGGCCACGTCTTTGGCGCCGGCATGCACAACAGCGTCGACCATGCGCCCGCGCTGCCCGAGGGCTCCACGCTCGTCTACGGCCATACGCACATTAAGGTCAACGAAGCGAGCGCGACGCACCCGGGCCTGTGGCTCTTCAATCCCGGTAGCGTGAGCATTCCCAAAGACGGCACGCACAGCTACGGTATCTACGAGGGCGGCGCGTTCCGCCACGTGATCCTGGAGGAGGAGTAACCATGTCCGAGCATATGGCTCAGCAAAATGCCGAGGGTTCGCGCGACCTGTCGACGCTGGTAGATGTGTCGGCCGAGCTGCAGCATCTGGTGCAGACCATCTGGCGCCTGCGTCAGCCCGACGGCTGCCCGTGGGACCGCGAGCAGACGCACCGCAGCATTGGCAAGAACATGATCGAGGAGGCCTACGAGGCGCTCGATTGCATCGAGGCGGACGACGTGGCGCATCTGCGCGAGGAGCTGGGCGACGTGCTCATGCAGGTGGTACTGCATGCGCAGATTGCGGCGGACGCCGGCGAGTTTACACTTGCCGATGTGGCACGCGATATCGACGCCAAGCTCATCCGTCGTCATCCGCACGTGTTTGGCGATGCGGACGCCGAGAGCTCCGATGAGGTGCTCAAGATCTGGGACGAGGTTAAGCTTGCCGAGAAGGCTGCAAGGGACAAGGCCGTGGCAGCGGGCGAGGCTGCGCCCGAGGGCCTGCTCGACGGCGTGCCCACGCATCTGCCGGCGCTGATGCAGGCTCAGAAGGTGTCGCGCAAGACGGCTGCCGTGGGCTTTGAGTGGGAGACAGTCCAGGACGTGTGGGACGAGGTCGCCGAGGAGCGCGTCGAGTTTGAGGCCGAGACTCCCGGCTCGCCCGAGCGCGAGATGGAGTTTGGCGACCTGCTCTTTGCCCTGGTCAACGTTGCGCGCAAGGAGGGCATAGACGCCGAGAGTGCTCTGCGCGCGAGCACGGCAAAGTTCCGCCACCGTTGGGCCGCGATGGAGGAGATGGCGGCCGACGCCCACGTGGATCTTGCCGAGCTTTCGACCCACGGCCTCAACGACCTGTGGGACGCCGCCAAGGCAAACGAGTGACCTGCGCCTCACGCAGTATTCGTTTGCGTCAGCGCCTCACAGAGAGGTCTCTACAAGCAAAAAGCCATATACAGCGGAAGATGTGCCAGCTGTGCTTCGGCATCCCACTCGAGTTGTTTAGGATGCAGCACATATGCCGTCCCGATTTTTTTGTTAAAGCGTGCGCGGAACCGATCGAGGGAGATGGTCCCGTATTTGCGCGGCGACTTAACTTCGATGGGGCTGATGCGCGGCTTTCCAGCGGCGTTGACATAGGGTCGGGTAACGAGGAAGTCGATTTCCATGCGCTCCTCCCCCTCCTTCTTTCCGCTTTGGGAATAAAAGAAGAGCCTGTGTCCATTGGCCTTTAGAGATTGGGCAACGTAGTTTTCGGTAAGCATTCCTTCGTTCAATCCGATGTCGCCGCGAAGCACGGCCCTGTAAACGTCTTCATCGGTATCGTTGTTGTCAGAGAAGGCAAGCGTTACAAGCAGGCCGGTGTCTGCCATGTAGCACTTGAGGGCCGTTTGCTCCATGCTGAGCGAAAGGCCCACGCTCGGTTCGCTTGCGGCATAACAGATATTGGCAATTCGCGCGTCTGCCAGCCAAAAGAAGGCTTCTTCGTAGGTGCGCATGCGTGCGTTTTTATCAAGTGAGGAAAGCTTGAATCGTTTTTCGTGCCTAGAGAGCTGACCCGGGATGCCATCGAGTACGGAGACGACTTTGAATTCGTAACCGGTTGCAAAACGAGAGATATCGTTGCGATAGAGCTGGACGATTCGGCGCTTCGAAGCGTCGACGGGCGCAAAAGCGCGCTGTTCAACATAGATGGATACCGGCTCAGGCATGCCGCCTACGAGCATGTATTCGCGCATAAGGGAGAGCGCTCTGCGATGTAGGGCATCGGGGAGCGGCTTCATCTTGTTAAAACTCATGCGAATGAGATCGGCCAGCCCCTTTTCGTCCATGCCCCAAAGAAACTCCTCAAAGTCGAGGGGCTCAAGTTCCAGAGACTCTTCCTCGGATGGGATGACGATATCTTTAATGTTCTGCTTGATGCTGAGCAGGGATCCAGTTTCGATGTAGTCGTAACGTCCGTCTGCAACGAGATACTTGATGAGTCCGCGTGCTTGCGGGTACATCTGGACCTCGTCAAAGACGATAAGCGTCTCGTGTTCATAGAGTTTGACGTTATAGAAAACCGAGAGATAGAGGAAGAGCGAGTCGAAGTCAGTGCGATAGTCCTCAAAATATTGCTTAACTTCGGCAGGTGCTTGAAAGAAATCAATGACAAGGCAGGACTTGTATTCGGTTTCTCCAAACGTACGGGCAAGCGTGCTCTTGCCGACGCGACGGGCTCCTTCAATAAGAAGTGCTGTTTTACCAGCGCTTTCATGCTTCCATTTTAGTAGTTTGTCATAGGCTTTTCGTTTAAGCATGGCTACCTCGTACACGATATCCAGAACTTTTATAACCTGATTATGCACGATATCCAGAACTTCAGACCCTTAGAATTGCACGATATCCAGAACTTTGCACGATGTGAAAAAGCACATTATTGGCTCTTTCATTCGCAAGCCAGGTAAAGACGGTATGCCGATAGAAGAATTTAATGGGGCGACCTCTAGAGATGAATGCTCGGTGCAAAAACAAGCGCCCCCAAAGAATGATTTCTCCAATTCATATGTATCCCTCGGCTAACTTAGGGCATAATGCAAAAAGTGCGACATGGCTAACTTATGAACCTGCGCGCCGCTGTGGCGTGCAAGCCGTGTCGCCAAGCATTCAACCCGTTTCCAAGTGAGAGGGAGACAACATGAGCGATATTTTGGATGTCTACGGCCGCGAGGTGCTCGACAGTCGCGGCAACCCCACCGTCGAGGTCGAGGTCGTGCTCGAGGACGGCAGCTTCGGCCGCGCGATGGTGCCTTCGGGCGCTTCGACCGGCGCCTTTGAGGCATGTGAGCTGCGCGACGGTGACAAGGGCCGCTATCTGGGCAAGGGTGTCTCGCAGGCCGTCGAGCACGTCAACAACGAGTGCGCCGATGCCGTCGTGGGCCTCGACGCCTTCGATCAGCGCGCCGTCGATGCCGCACTGATCGCCGCCGACGGTACGCCCAACAAGACCAAGCTCGGCGCCAACGCCATTCTGGGCGTATCGCTGGCCGTTGCCCGCGCTGCGGCAGAGTCGGCGGGCCTGTCGCTGTACCAGTACCTGGGCGGCGTCAACGCTCACCTGCTGCCCACGCCTATGATGAACATCCTCAACGGCGGCGTGCATGCCGACAACAACGTTGACTTCCAGGAGTTCATGATCATGCCCGTGGGTGCTCCGAGCTTTGCCGAGGGTCTGCGCTGGTGCGCCGAGGTCTACCACACCCTCAAGGGCGTGCTGCGCGAGGCCGGCTTGGGCGGCGGCGTGGGCGACGAGGGCGGTTTCGCGCCCAACCTCAAGACCAATACCGAGCCATTCGAGTACATCACCAAGGCCGTGGAGAAGGCTGGTTTTAAGCCCGGCGTCGACTTCATGTACGCCATGGATCCGGCATCCACCGAGTTCTACAACGCCGAGACCGGTATGTACGAGCTCAAGGGCGAGGGCGTAGGGTACACGAGCGCCCAGATGGTCGATTACTGGGAGAAGCTGGTCGACACCTATCCCATCATCTCCATCGAGGACGGCATGGCCGAGGAGGACTGGGACGGCTGGGTTGAGCTCACCCGTCGCATTGGCAACAAGGTACAGCTGGTGGGCGACGACCTGTTTGTCACCAACACCGAGCGCCTTAAGAAGGGCATCGAGCTGGGCGCCGCCAACGCGATTCTGGTCAAGGTCAACCAGATCGGCACGCTCACCGAGTCGCTCGAGGCCATCGAGACCGCCAAGGAGGCCGGCTACGTTTGCATCGTGAGCCACCGTTCCGGCGAGACCGAGGACTCCACGATTGCCGACCTGGTCGTGGGTGTTAATGCTGGCCAGATTAAGTCGGGCGCCCCGTGCCGCAGCGACCGTATCGCCAAGTACAACCAGCTCATCCGTATCGAGGACGAGCTCGAGGGCAGCGCGCGCTACGCCGGCAAGTCTGCGTTCTACAACATTCGTTAGGCAAGCGGCGTGTGCGGGGGCGGGGTTGACTCGGCTCCGTTCCACTTCTGATGGCCGCTATTGGGCGCTGGGCCGTGTGGCTCAGCGCCTTTTTTATGTCGAGCAAAGGCTGCCGAAGGCGGTGCGCGCGCTCGTGCTATAACTAGAATACTTAGCGCAAACAAACCTCAACCGCACAAGGCGCACATGGATCAGATTTACGACAACAGGTACTATTCCGCCGGTTCGCGTGAGCCGTCGTCTCGCCGCGCGCATTCGGTGCAGCTTGGCGGGCCCGAATATACGGGTGCTGACCGTCCCACGCATCGCACGCCGGGCACTTCGCACTCCCATGCTCAAACGAATATGTCGACGCATCGCCCGGACCGTCCGTCGCGCGCGACGTACGAATCGCGCCCGTCTGCTCAAGCGCACGACAAGTCGACCAAGCCCTCGAGCCGTCTTTCGGGCTCGGACTTCATGCACTACGCCAACGACAACGCGGTGATTAAGGCAATCTACGACTTTACCCATGGGCCCCAGCGTGGACTGTTTATCGGTATTGTCGTTGCCCTGGTGCTTGTGAGTTTGTACTTTCCCGTGCGCGACCTCTACGTTGCCAAACGCTCGAGCGATATCTTGGCCAAGCAGGTCGAGATTCGCCAGCAGTACAACGACGAGCTGCAGAAAAGCGTCGACAAACTGCTCTCGGAGGAGGGCATTAAGGACGCGGCGACCGAGGACCTGGGGCTGGTAATGCCCGGCGAGACCAAGATTGACGTGCTGGGCTTGGATGACGATTCGGACTCGTCGTCGAGCAAAAAGTCCTCGAACGCCAAAAAGGCCAGCGAAGTGGCCAAAGAGATCGAAGAGGTGGGCAAGGACGCGCCGTGGTACATCCAGACGCTCGACATGCTGTTTGGATTTAACGGCGTCGAGGGTCAGACGGTCGTGTCCAACGGCAAATAGCGCCCGGAGGGGAGCCTGCAATGACGAATTGCAAACGATATAAGGTGGCGGCGATTGACTTGGGAACGGTGTCGTCGCGACTGGTGCTGGCCCAGGTCGAGGGCGGGGCGATCGTGGAATCGTCCAAGCATACCGAGATTACCGATCTAGGCGAGGGTGTCGACGCGACGGGGCGCTTTTGCGAGGCGGCCGTTGAGCGCGTGCTTGCCGCATGTCGCATGTTTGTGGACGAGGCACGTGCCTTTGGGGTCGCGTGCATCTGCACCACCTGCACGAGCGCCGCGCGCGATGCATCCAATGCCGCACTGCTGCTGGACGGCCTGCGCGATCTGGGGCTTGAGCCGCAGGTGATTCCGGGCGAGGTCGAGGCGCGCCTGACGTTTTTTGGCGTGGCGCACGACTTTGCAGGCGAGCGCATTATTGTCGCGGATTCGGGCGGCGGGTCCACGGAACTCGCGACGGGTGCGTACGCACCGGAGCGTGGGGTCTTTGCGCTGGAGGGCACGCGTTCGCTGGACATTGGCTGCCGTCGTGTGACGGAGCGGTTTTTCTCGGCACTGCCGCCAGCGGACGGCGAGCTTGCTGCCGCCGCCAACTGGGCGGGCGAGCAGTTCGCTGCCTATTTTGAAGGCCTGCCGAGCAATTTTGAACGCGCCGAGCGCTTGGTCGCGGTGGGTGGCACCGTCACCACGCTCGTGGCGCTCGTTCATGAGCTGGAACCGTACAATTCGAGCTTTGTGCACCTGCGCGAGCTTTCGCTGGAGCAGGTCTCGGCCGCTATCGAGCGCATGTCTGTGTTGGACGCGGATGGCATCGCTGCGTTGCCGGGCGTGCAGCCCAAACGCGCTGGCGTGATCTTGGCAGGTGCCGTGGTAATTCGCGAGCTCATGCGAGCCGGCGGCTACAGGGCGCTTACCGTGAGTGAGAACAGTCTGCTCGCCGGCATGGCCGCCACCATCAACGAGACCCTCGACGGTAAAACCCCCACCATCGCCTGGACCCCCAGCCTCAGCCCTCTCCAAAACTAGTCTTTTTGGGACGGGGCTACTTTGTCAGCTTGTCGATCTGTCCAATCTCCCAAAGCGGAATATTGACGAGCGTGCCCTCGTCTCTATATGCCGCCAGGGAGGTCCTCACACAGCGTTCGAGTTTGAATTTATCGCAGGCTATTTTCAGGCTCTTTGCTTTGAGGTTCTCCGCCGCCTTGACCTCAAGCGGAAGCACGGTTCCCGCATGGTCGATGGCAAAGTCGGTTTCGGCATTGCCGGAGGTAGAGGACCAGTACGCAGGACTTTTGCCTTGCAGCAAGAGTTCCTGTGCGACATATTGCTCGGTGAGCGAGCCCTTAAACTCAGTGAAAACAGCGGATCCGTTTAGGACGATGGTCGGGGGAAGGCTGGAGAGCGCTCCAAGGATGCCGGTGTCAATGCAAAACAGCTTGAAACCCGAGAGATCCTCATAGCTCGAGAGCGGTGCTCTGAGGGCAGAAACGCGCGGAACCTTATGAATGATTCCGTAGTCCATGAGCCACTGGAGGCTCTCTTCGAAATCGCGTGCGCGCGCCCCGGGGCGAAGGGCTCCGTAGATGAACTTTTTATTTTCCTTTGCAAGCTGGCCGGGGAGGGATTTCCAAACCAGCCTCATGCGCTCGACAATGCGGGCGGGCGCATGTTTGCCAAAATCGGATTCGTAAGCCTCGATGATTTGTTGCTGAAGCCTGCGGGCTTCGATGAAATCGCGGGTCGCGGCGAAGGCGGAGACGACTTCGGGCATGCCGCCGACAACGAGGTATTCCTTGAGCAAGTGCTCGAGCTTTTCGGTAACGTTTGCCAGAAGATTCATGTCTGCGGCAAGGATGGCGTCGGCGAGCGGGTCGCCATCGACGGCGCGAACGAACTCGGTAAACCCCATGGGACGCATGGTGAGCTGGTCGATTTTGCCGACGGGAAATGACTCGTTTTCGCGCCGGAGCGCGAGGCCCATATAGGAGCCGGCTGCGACGATATGGTATTCGGGCGCAAGTTCGTTGAAGTACTTGAGCGAGGTGATGCCGCGCGGTGCCTCTTGGATCTCGTCAAAGATGATGAGCGCGTCTGCCGGAGTTACGGTTTGGCCGCGAAGAAGCTCTATCTGGGAGATGATGCGCTTGGGGTCGAGGTCTCCATCGAACAGCGAGCGTGCGCTCGGTTCGAGCATAAAGTCGAAACGAATGATGTTTCGATACTGTTGGCTCGCGAATTCGTTAAGAAGCCAAGTCTTTCCTGTCTGGCGGGCACCCTTAAGCAAGAGGGGTTTGCGATTCGCTCTCGATTTCCAAGCGATAAGTTCACTCATAAGCTGTCGCTGCATATTGCCTCCCAACTCTCTTGGCTAGTATAAGGCCATTTGGGCGTTTCCCTTGGAAAATGTGCGAGACAACCACGTTTTTCCATCGGAAAATGTGCGAGACAACCACGTTTTTCCATCGAAAAATGGGGGAGTGCCAATCTAAGTTGCGGTGAAAAAGTTCCTAAATGGGCCGGTAAACGGCCAAAACAGGAACTATTCCACCGCAACTTCTAAAGTCCGCCGGCATCTAAAAGAAACGAGCCCGCATCCCAAAGGGACACGGGCCCGTAAACAATACGTGGTAGGGGCGGTGGGACGTCTGCGTATTTGCTGCGCAAATACGCACCGGCTTCGGCCGCCTGTCGGCGTCCTCGCCGGCTCGCTACGGACGCTGCGCGTCCGCTTGACGCTCGCCCCCTCGCGGGTTCGAGCCCACCGGCGTCCAAAAGAAACGAGCCCGCATCCCTGGGGGACACGGACTCGGAAGCTCCATATGGTAGGGGCGGTGGGACTCGAACCCACAATCCTTGCGGCGAGAGATTTTAAGTCTCCTGCGTATGCCAATTCCGCCACGCCCCCGTGAGACTAGAAGTCTAGCACAAGCCGCCCGTTACGCGTTGACAGCCATCGAGTGCTGGCCCGACTTTTCCAAGTACTCGGCAAACTTAGCCTCGTCGCCCTTGTTCTGGTACTGCAGAGCCAGCAGATACTCCAGGCGGCAGCGTTTGACCGGGTCGTCGCCGACATCCTCGAGCATGCGCTCCAGCTCAGGAATGTCGTTGTGGCGCTTGAGGATCATCGTGTCGTACATCAGTTGGCATTCGTGCGCGACTGCCTCGGCCTGACCGCCCTCAAAGCCCTTGATCTCGTGTAGGAGCTCCTTGGACTTTTTGCGGTCCTCCTGGCCAACGTAATAGTTAAAAGCTTTGATCACCAGGTCGACGCGCTGCATCTTGGGCAGGTTGAGTCCCAGCAGCAGATCGAACATCTCGCTGGCGCGCTCGTGGTCCTCGCGCAGCAGATAGGAGTTCAGGCGCAGGTAGTCGCGGTTGTAGCGAGGGTACAGCATGCTGGTGAGCTTGCTGTCGAGCAAGCGATCGAACTCGTCCCACTGCTTAGCGGCCATAAGCTGCTGCAGGCGTTTAAACGTGGTGCGTTTTTTGACGCTAAAGAACACCGACACGGCGATGCAGATGATAACGACGGCGGTCCAGAGTGTGCGGGAATCGGGCATATTAGGGTCCTTAGTCGCTCGTAAAGCGAGCGGTATGACAACACGTACTAGATGTATTATACGCAGCGCGTAAGCAAACTGGCATAAAAGCGCATCGAGGCTGAGCGCCATCGCTCGCTGCGGTACACTTACCTAAAGTAAACCATGAAGGGAGACATTACCTATGAAAAAGATCGTTTTGGCTTGCGGTGCTGGCGCTGCCACTTCCACGCTCGTTGCCCAGAAGGTCGCCACCATGCTCGACGCCAACGGTTATGCCGACAAGTACGAGATCGTGCAGTGCGCCATCTCCGAGGCCAAGGACGCTTGCGACGAGGGCGCCGACCTGCTGATCGCCACCACCGTTGCCCCCGAGGGCCTCACCTGCCCGTACGTGAGCGGCGTGCCCTTCATGACCGGCATGAACCGCGTCGCTGCCGAGAAGGCCGTTCTTGACGTCATGGCTCAGTAGGCGCTGCCTGCATGAGTGAGCGAAACGCCAATCCGGTAGAGCTCTTTGGTATGCGCGTCGCCCATGTGGGCATTAACGCCGCCGACCCGGCAGACGCCTTGGAGATTGCGGAGCTGTTCTCGACGATGATGGGCCTGCCCGTCATCGAGACCCCCGTTTCGTACTTTAACGATTCGCTGGTCGAGATCATGAAGCAGAACGGTCGTGGCACCAAGGGCCACATCGGCTTTGCCGTCAACGACATCGATGCGGCCGAGAAGTGGTTTGCCGAGCGCGGGCTCGAGGTCAACGAGGAGTCGCGCGCGCTGCTGCCCGACGGTAGCACCAAGCTTGTGTACTTTAAGCGCGAGTTCGCCGGCTTCGCCGTGCATCTGTGCCGCGAGTAGCGCATAAGCTGCTTTAGTTAGCAAAAAGGGATAGGGCCGCATGGCCTTATCCCTTTATTAAAGGCTTTAGCCTGTGCGGGGCGCGCAGCGCGCCGCATCAGAAACCACCCGCTATG
>UQKM01000022.1 GCA_900541685.1 uncultured Collinsella sp. | reverse complement strand
TCCGGGAAGTTCGCGAAGCCCACTTCCCGGAGCAAGGCCACCCCGCCGGGCAGGGCCCCAGCGCGAGGCCGTCCCGGATGCCTACCTACTCGTTGTCGCCTGCGGTCATCTGCGTTGCGGAGAGCGCGCCGTCGGCAGCGGTTGCGGCTGCGGCGTCGGGCCAGACCCAGTCGGTGAAGGCCGGGTGATCGAAGCCCTCATCGCACGCGAACTCGAAGGCCTCGGTGCGGAATGCCTCCCACTTATCAATCTGCTCGGCAAACTTATCGGCGTCGACCATGCGCAGCACGTCGGCGGCCAGTGCCCAGCGGTCCATGTTGTTCAGGCGCAGCATGTCGAACGGCGTGGTCGTGGAGCCCTTCTCCTCGTAGCCATGGACGCGGAAGGCATCGTGGCCGGGGCGGTTCCAGATCAGGCGACGAATCGTGCCGGCATAGGCGTGGAAGGCGAAGAGCACGGGCTTCTCGCCGCAGCCGAACAGCTCGGACCAGCGCTCATCGCTGATAGCTTGGTCGTTCTCGCAGACGTTTTGGATCTTGAGCAGATCGACCACGTTGACGAACCACACCTTAACGCCCAGTTCGCGCAGCATATCGGTTGCGGCCAGAGCCTCGAGCGTCGGCACGTCGCCGCACGTGGCGACCACGACGTCGGCCTCGGCGAGCGAATCGGCGGTCGATGCCCACTCCCACGTCGCGACACCCTCGGCAAGCTCGGCGCAGGCCTCGTCAACCGTCTGGAAAGTCGGGGCGGGCTGCTTGCCACAGAAAATGGCGTTGACGCAGTCGGTGGACTGATAGACGCGCTCGGCCACGGCAAGCGCCATGTTGGCGTCGGCCGGATAGTAAGCATTCACGATATGCGTATCGTTAGCCTTGTTGAGCAGCAGGTCGATAAAGCCGGGGTCCTGGTGAGAGAAACCGTTGTGGTCCTGACGCCAGACGTGGCTCGACAGCAAAATGTTAAGGCCGTTGATGGGGGCACGCCACGGAATCTCGCGCTTGGTAGCCTCGAGCCACTTGCAGTGCTGGTTGACCATGGAGTCGACCACATGGACAAAGCTCTCGTAGGAGCTCCACACGCCGGAACGGCCAGTGAGCACGTAGGCCTCGAGGAAGCCCTCGCATTGGTGCTCGGACAGCTGCTCGACGACCTTACCGGAGCCTGCCAGCAGCTCGTCGTTGGCCTCGTCCTCGTAGAAGCCGGCGTCCCACTGCTTCTTGGTCACCTTGTAGGCAGCCTGCAGACGGTTGGACGCGGTCTCGTCGGGACCAAAGATGCGGAAGTCATCCATGTTCTTGGCCAGAACGTCGGCAGTGTACTCACCAAAGACGCGGGCGGCCTCGGTGGAGCCCCAGCCATGACCATTAGTGTCGACGGGGACCTCGTGGGCATGAATATCGGGCAGCTCGAGCTCGCGACGCACCTTACCGCCGTTCGCGTTGGGGTTGGCGCCGATGCGCAGCTCGCTGGTCGGCATAAAGGCCGTCACCTCGGGGCGCACCTGACCCTCGGGCGTAAAGAGCTCCTCGGGCTTGTAGGAGCGCAGCCACTCGCGCAGCACGCGGAAGTGCTCGTGGGTGTCTTTGGCGCTCGCGAGCGGCACCTGATGGGCGCGCCAGGAGTCTTCGGTCTTCTTGCCGTCAATCTGCTTGGGGCAGGTCCAACCTTTGGGCGTACGGAACACGATCATGGGATAGGCCGGGCGGACCACGGTCTCGCCCGCGGCAGCTTGGGCCTGTGCGGCGGCCTTGATGTCGCAGATCTCGTCAAAGACCTGCTCAAACAGGGCAGCGAAACGCTCGTGAATGCTCGCATGGCTCTCGTCGTCAAAGCCGGCGACAAAGAAGTGCGGTTTATAGCCCATGCCCTCAAAGAACTTGGTGAGCTCTTCGTCGGACACGCGGGCGAGGATGGTGGGGTTGGCGATCTTGTAGCCGTTGAGGTGCAGGATCGGAAGAACGATACCGTCGGTTGCCGGGTTCACGAGCTTGTTGGACTGCCAAGAGGTCGCGAGCGGGCCCGTCTCGGACTCACCGTCGCCCACCACGGCCACGGCCAACAGACTCGGGTTGTCCATGACGGCACCGTAGGCGTGGCTGAGCGTGTAGCCAAGCTCGCCGCCCTCGTGGATGGAACCGGGCGTCTCGGGCGCAAAGTGGCTCGGGATGCCGCCGGGATAGGAGAACTGGCGGAAGAACTTCTGCAGGCCTGCCTCGTCATTGGTGATGTCGGGGCGAATCTCGCGGTAGGTGCCGTCGAGCAGCGACTGAGCAGTACCGGCGGGGCCACCGTGACCAGGGCCCATCAAGAAGATAGCATTCTGGTTGTGGTCGGCGATCAGTCGATTGACGTGACCGAACAGGAAGTTGATGCCGGGCGTGGTGCCCCAGTGGCCAACCAGGCGGTGCTTAACGTCCGGACGACCGAAGTCGCGCACCTCACCGGTTTTCTCGTCGACAAAGTCGGGGCGCATTAGCGGGTTAGAGCGAAGGTAGATCTGACCGACGGACAGATAGTTCGATGCGCGCCAATACAGGTCGACGCCCTCGAGCTCGGAAGCCGGCACCTCGTGGCCCAGCTTTTGCCACGGCGTCCCCAGTGTTTTAGCCATTGTTTATGTCCCTTCGCTGTGCGGTCACCCTCCAATACGGCAACCTTTCGTTGGGACCAGTATATTTGCTAAAACGTTTTATCATGGTGAAAAAACGTTTTACCACCCTTATCAATCCCATCGATTAGCAAAACGCGACATTCACCTGCGGCGTTGATTGTCACAGGTGCTCCACATTCGGTCTCTGCAAATTGGTAAACGTGTTTAGTTGTGTTTAGTAAGCTCGAGCACGCTGTCCTTAACGATAAGCTCCGGCTCCAGAACGACCTCTTCGGCACGCCTGCCGCCCCTACCGGCAAGACGCTTGGACATGCAGCCAAAAGCATGCTCCGCAAGGACACCAGGGTCCTGCTCAATCGCGGTCAGTGCCGGCTCAAAGAGAACGTCGGCCGCCGAGTTGTCATAGCTCACCACCGAGATATCGCCCGGGATGCTCTTCCCCATCTCGTGCAAGCGCTTGAGCAAACCGAGGGCAATGTTATCCGAGCTTGCGAACACGGCAGTGGCGTCAGTTGCGAGCACTGCCTCCGAGGCCTCGTATGCGCTCGGAATGTAGTACTCGCTCTCAAACTCCAAACGCGCGTCGATCGGCAGGCCAACCTCGCGCAGCGCGCGCTCATAGCCGGCAAGTCGCTTGCGACCCGTATTGGAACGGCGGGCATTAACCAGGCAGGCAATACGGCGGTGGCCTTGCTCGATCAGATAGCGGGTGGCCATATAGCCGCCCATCTCGTGGTCGAACATCACCTTGTCGCACTCGAGCCCCTCAATGGCACGGTCGACCATTACGGCCGGGATGGGCAGGTGGCTGACCTCTTCGCGCAGGGCGCGGTCATCGGAGAACTCGTCACCCACCACCAGGAAGACGCCATCAACGCCGCGCGTCACCAGCTGGCGCAGCAGCTCCAGATCGTCATCGGCGCTTCCGCCCGAGCTGGTAATGAAGAGCGCATAGCCGTCCTCGCGGCAGCGCTTTTCCAGGCTACCGGCGAGCGAGGCAAAAAAGCGGCTCTCGATGTTAGGGACGATAAGGCCCAGCGTGCGCGACTCGCGCATGACCAAGCTGCGCGCAATCTGGTTGGGAACATAGTGGTTGCGCGCCGCGACCTCTTTGATGAGCTTGCGGTTTTCTTCCGAGATGCGACAGGGCCGATTATTGAGAACAAGCGAGACCGACGAGGGGGAAAGCCCCACCTCCTGGGCGATCTGCTTGAGGGTGACTTTGTTGGCCATCTCGCTCCTTCCGGGTTTACGCGCAATCTCTTGAAAGTATAGCGACTACCCCTCTACCTCGGTGATAAACACTTTACCAATCCGGTGGACGGCTGTTTTATCGCCGCCAGCGCACCAAATCCGTCCGGGTGGGGTATATTGCAATCGATTGATGACAACGACCACCAAAAGGCGGATATTCGTATGCACGAGAACGATTTTTTTAACGAGGACCTGCTGTGCGCGCTCGCTGGCGTTGCCGGCGAGGACAACGTGCTGATGAGCGAGCCCATGCGCGAGCACACCACGTTTAAGATCGGCGGTCCGGCCGACGTCTTTGTCACGCCCGATACTGAGCAAGGCCTCGTCGCCACGCTCGATACCTGCTATCGCTGCAATCTACCACTCACCATCGTGGGCAACGGCTCCGACTTGCTCGTCGGCGACAAGGGCATCCGCGGCGTCGTCGTAGCGCTGGGCGAGGGCCTCTCCGACATTACGGTCGACGGCACGCACGTCACGGCGGCAGCCGGCGCCTTGCTTTCCGATGTCGCAGCCGCGGCAGCCGAGGCCGGCCTTACCGGCATGGAGCCCATCTCGGGCATTCCCGGATCGGTCGGCGGTGCCTGCTACATGAACGCCGGAGCATACGGCGCCTGCATGGCCGATGTGCTGGAGTCCGTGCGCGTCTACAAGCCCGCCCGCATGCTCGACGACGGCACCCGCGGTAGCGGCAGCATTATCGAGTTCGATGTCGATGAGCTCAACCTGGGCTATCGCAAGAGCCGCATTGCCGACGACGGTTTCATCGTGCTTTCGGCCACTTTCAATCTCGCCCCGGGCAACGCCGCGATGATCAAGGCCGACATGGACGACTACCGCCAGCGCCGCGAGGACAAGCAGCCACTCGACATGCCGAGTGCCGGCTCCACCTTCAAGCGCCCCGAGGGCCACTTTGCCGGCAAGCTCATCATGGACGCCGGCCTGCGAGGACACGCCATTGGCGGCGCGCAGGTGAGCGAAAAGCACTGCGGCTTCATCGTCAACGCCGACCACGCCACCGCCGCCGATGTCGACGAACTCATCCGCCACATCCAAACAACCGTCAAAGACCAATTCGACGTGGACCTCGAACCCGAAGTCCACCGAGTCGGCGAATTCCTCTAAAAAAGAAGGCCCCGAAAGGGGCCTTCACTTTCTTTTATTCAGACAACCAATCCGGTGCGTAGCGCCCCGAACCCGAGAGGGCCGCGTGCCCGCCCGCAATATATTTGATTGATCGCGAGTTCCGCACGCAAAGAAGGCCACTTAATGTGGCCTTCGTCTTGCGCAGGACTGCCCGAGCAGACAATCAAATATATTGCGGGCGGGCACGCGGCCCAGTCGGCTTTACGACAGCGCAATACCGCCAAGCCAGCCCCAACGCACGCCAGAGCCAGTACCATAAAAGCTAATGAACGAATCGAGCGACTTCGATGTAATGGCACCCTCGTTGCTCATAACGATGCCGCCGCCAACGTAGATACCCACATGACCGTAGATAAGGCCCGGAGCACCCGTGCCGCTGTGCGAGGAATCGGCCACGATCATGCCCACCTGCAGCGCCGAGCGATCGGAGCTATAGCACCAGGCGTTGAACATGTCGCAGGCGTTGCCGCCAAAGTAGCCAACGCCGGCGTTACGGAAGACATTGGTAACCCACGCCGCGCACCAGTTCTGACCCGGCGAAGGCGTGGAGTAGCACGCGTTGACGACAGCCTGCTGCTTGCCCGAGCCGGCATTCTGCTGCGGAGTTCCGGGCGCATACGATCCACCGCCCGAGCTCGAACCACCCGAGTAGGAATTGTTCTTGTTCGCGGCGGCCGCGGCAGCGGCGGCCTTCCTGGCAGCCTCCTCGGCCTGGGCGGCAGCGAGAATCTCGGAATCACGCTGAGCCATGAGCTCCTTGACGTCGTCGGAAAGACCGTTCAGCACGGTCTGGACCTCTTGTTGCTTGGCCTGCATATCCTGCATCTGAGCCGTCTGCTGATCCTTGAGTTTCTCCAGGTCAGCCTTTTGTGCTTCGAGCTCGGTCTTCTGTGCGTCGAGCTCGGCCTGAATCGTCTGGATGTCCTCGATGGCATCGCGGTCGCTCTTGTTGATCTTCTCAACGTAATGCGCGTTGGCAACGAGCTCCTCAAACGAGCCAGAGGCCAGCAGCAGCGACAGGATGTTCGTGCCGCCGGACTTGTAGCTGGCGGCCACGCGATCGGAAAGGTCGTTACGCTTCTTCTTGAGCTCGGCCTTCTTTTCATCGATCTGGGCCTGTGTGTCGTCAATCTTGCCCTGGACATTCTCAATGTCGTTGAGGGTCTGGGCATTCTTGTTGGCCAGCGCCGCATACTCATTTGCGATGCCGTCGAGCTGGGCCTGGACCTCGTCGAGCTGGGCCTGGGCGGCATTCAATTTATCGGTGGTTTCTTTGGAAGCCTCCGCCGCATGGGCGCGAGCGGGCAGGCCAAAAAGAACTGCCGCAGAAGCGGCGCCGAACAGGGCCTTGAGGGCAGTGCGGCGCGAAAGCTCCTGGGAAAGGATGGAATCGCTGTTTGGTGACATATGTACTCCGTTACATGCTTATTTATATGTCGCTCAACTCATACATACTAGCGTACATATGGCGCGTCCCAACGATTTCCACGAACGGCAGGAAACTGCAAGGTCGGCGGCTCGTAAGCAATTGTTTAATTTGAGGTAACAATTGGGCAAGCTCTTATATGAGTACGTTAACATAATCCTCTGCTTTTCCTCAGCGCACGATTTGGGCGTCCCCGCCTGCGCTATACTCCCCTCTAGAAGTGTTCCTGATTCGATAGGAGACTACATGTCCAAAGCACTCGACCCCAAAGACACCTGCGTCCTCGTTACCGGTGGCGCCGGCTTTATCGGCTCGCACACCGTCGTTCAGCTGCTCGAGGGTGGCTACCAGGTCGTCATCGTCGATGATCTCTCCAACTCCAGCGCCGTCGCCGTCGACCGCGTCAAGACCATCGTGGGCGACGAGGCCGCCAAGAACCTCACCTTCTACGAGGCCAACGTGCTCGACCGCGATGCGATGAACAAGATCTTCGATACCCATCAGATCGACCGCGTCATCCACTTTGCCGGCTTTAAGGCCGTCGGCGAGTCGGTGAGCAAGCCCGTCGAGTACTACCACAACAACATCGAGAACACCTTGGTGCTCATCGACGTCATGCGCAACCATGGCTGCAAGTCCATCATCTTCTCGAGCTCCTCGACCGTCTACGGCGACCCGGACAACCCGCCCGTCACCGAGGAGGATCCCAAGAAGCCCGCGACCAACCCCTATGGTTGGACCAAGTGGATGATCGAGCAGATCCTTATGGACGTCCACACCGCCGACCCCGAGTGGGACGTCGTGCTGCTCCGTTACTTCAACCCCATCGGCGCTCATCCGTCGGGCCTGATCGGCGAGGACCCCAAGGGCATCCCCAACAACCTGGTGCCCTATGTCGCCCAGGTCGCCGTGGGCAAGCTCGAGGCCGTTCAGGTCTTTGGCAACGACTACCCCACCCCCGACGGCACCGGCGTGCGCGACTACATCCACGTGTGCGATCTGGCCTCTGGTCACGTTGCCGCCCTTAACTGGATGAACGGCAAAACTGGCGTCGAGATCTTTAACCTGGGCACCGGCACCGGCACCTCGGTACTCGAGGTCGTCGCCGCCTTCTCCAAGGCTTGTGGCAAGGAGCTGCCCTACGTGATCCGCGAGCGCCGCGCCGGCGACATCGCTGCCAACTGGTGCGATGCCTCCAAGGCCGAGCGCATGATGGGCTGGAAGGCCCAGTACGACATCGCGGACATGTGCCGCGATAGCTGGAACTGGCAGAGCCACAACCCCAACGGCTTCGCCGACGCCGAGTAGCAAAAACCTACATACCGCTCTTGCCCCGATCTCACGTTGTGAGGTCGGGGCTTTTTCATGGCATGTAACCATTCGCCGAAAATCGACCAACTTTTTTATCTTGCCTGTACATGTTTAAACAACATGTTTTACAATAGGCGTATCGAATCAGAACATCGGAGGCGGACTGCACACCCATCGGCAGGCCGACCCCACAACAAGAAGGTTGGTGAGCGCATTCATGGAGCGTGCAAGCGGCGTCCTCATGCCCGTCTCATCTCTGCCCGGACCATACGGAATCGGCGGCTTTGGCTGGAATGCCTACGACTTCGTCGATTTTCTCGCCTCGTGCAAACAACATTACTGGCAGATTCTGCCCCTTACGACGACCAGCTATGGCGATTCGCCCTATCAGTCGTTCTCGGCCCGCGCAGGCAACCCCAACTTTATCGACTTTGCCGAGCTTATCGAGGCAGGGTATCTGGAGCAGCGCGATATCGATGGCGTGTATCTGGGATCCGACCCCAGCAATGTCGACTACGGTGCCATCTTTGGTGGCCGCCGTCAGATTCTCGACCGCGCCGCCGAGCGCTTTGCTGCCGACAAGCCGGCCGATTTCGATGACTTTATCCAGGCCAACGAGGACTGGCTCATCCCCTACTGTGAGTTCATGACCGTCAAAGAGGAGTGCGGTCTCAAGGCGTTTTGGGAGTGGCCCGCGGAGCTCCGCACCCGCGGCGAGGCTTCCGCCAAGGTCTGCGCCGACCATCCGGCGCGTATGCTCTACCACCAGATGACGCAGTACTTCTTCGATCGCCAGTGGAGCCGCCTCAAGGCCTATGCCAACGAGCGCGACATTCTCATCATCGGCGACCTGCCCATCTATGTCTCGCGTGACTCCGTCGAGATGTGGGCGACACCTGAGCTCTTTAAGATCGACGCCGCCGGCAATCCCGTGAGCGTCGCCGGCACGCCGCCCGACCAGTTCTCGGCCACCGGCCAGTACTGGGGCAACCCCATCTACGACTGGGACGCCATGGAGGCCGACGGCTTCTCCTGGTGGGAGGGCCGCATTCGCGCCGCCCTCGACATGTACGACGTCATCCGCCTGGATCACTTCCGCGGCTTCGAGGCCTATTGGGAGGTGCCGTTCTCCTCGCCTGATTCGTCCTACGGTTCGTGGACGCAGGGTCCCGGCCTCAAGCTCTTCAAGACACTCGAGGAAAAGCTCGGCACGCTGCCCATCATCGCCGAGGACCTGGGCTTCCTCACCCCCGGCGTCATCGATATGCGCGACAACTCGGGCTTCCCCGGCATGAAGATCCTGCAGTTTGCCTTTGAGGGCACCAACTCGTACTACCTGCCGCACAACTACATTGCCAACACCGTCGCCTACGTGGGCACTCACGACAACGAGACGGCACGCGGCTGGTTTGAAGGAACGGCTACCCCGCGTCAGCGCGAGCAGACAGCCCTGTACACCCATCAGCAGGCCGGCGAACCCATCGCCGACGCGCTCAACCGAACCATCGCAGCCAGCGTGAGCGACACGTGCATCTACACCATGCAGGACCTGCTCAACTTGGGCAACGAGGCGCGCATCAACACCCCTGCCACGCTGGGCGGCAACTGGACCTGGCGCATGCTCGACGGCGCCATCACCCGCGAGCTCGAGCACAAACTCACCGACTGGACCGAGACCTACTTCCGCATCCCGTCGGAAGCCGAAATCGAGCTTCCTCAATAGGAGCTACCGCGCCCGACCCCTCCCCACCGTGCGGACGCGCTTGCTTACCCGCGCGAGGCCACCCCAATCCCCTCGCGCGGGATTCTTATGAATTGCAGACATGTAATCAACCCATTACAGGAGGAAACATGCCCCAAATTAACCTCATGGAACTCGCCGAGCAGTCTTTTGGCACCTCGCTCGAGCAGCTCGACGACCGTCGCATTTACAAGCTGCTGGTCAAACTCGTGCAGGAGCGCTCCGCCGCCTGCCCGCTCAACAACGGCAAGAAAAAGCTCTATTACATTTCCGCCGAATTTTTGATCGGCAAGCTGCTCATCAACAACATGATCGACCTCGGCATCTACGACGAGGTTAAGGACCAGCTCACCGCCGCAGGCCACGACCTCAACAAGATCGAGGAGTTCGAGGTCGAGCCGTCGCTCGGCAACGGCGGCCTGGGCCGCCTGGCCGCATGCTTCCTGGATTCCATCGCCACGCTGGACTTGACCGGCGATGGCGTGGGCCTCAACTATCACTACGGCCTGTTCCGTCAGCGCTTTGTCGACAACCAGCAGAAGGCCGTCCCCGACGAGTGGCTCGGTGAGCAGGACATCCTAGTCGACGACGACCGCTCCTACACCGTCGAGTTCGGCGATTTTGCCGTTACCTCCAAGCTCGTCAACATCGACGTGCCCGGTTACGGCCAGCCCACCAAGAACCGTCTGCGCCTGTTCGACCTGGCGAGCGTCGACGACGGCCTGGTCCCCGGCAGCTCCATCGACTTCGACAAGACCGAGATCGCCAAAAACCTCACCTTGTTCCTCTACCCCGACGATTCCGACGAGCAGGGCCGCCTGCTTCGCATCTACCAGGAATACTTCATGGTGAGCAACGCCGCCCAGCTCCTGATCGACGAGGCCATCGAGCGCGGCAGCAACCTGCACGATCTGGCCGACTACGCCGTGGTCCAAATTAACGACACGCACCCCACCATGGTCATCCCCGAGCTCATTCGCTTGCTCACCACCGAGCATGGCATCGAGTTTGACGAGGCCGTGACCATCGTACGCTCCATGGTCGCCTACACTAACCACACGATTCTTGCCGAGGCGCTCGAGAAGTGGCCGCTCGTCAGCCTGCAGAAGGTCTCCCCTGCCATCGCCGACATTATCGTCAAGCTCGATGAGATCGCGAAGGCCGAGCACGATGACCCGCGCGTCGCCGTCATCGACGAATACGACACCGTCCACATGGCCCACATGGACATCCACTTTGGCTTCTCCATCAATGGCGTAGCCGCCCTCCACACCAAGATCTTGGAGGACACCGAGCTTCATCCGTTCTACGAGATCTATCCCGAGAAGTTCTCCAACAAGACCAACGGCATCACCTTCCGCCGTTGGATCCATGGAGCCAACCCCGCGCTCGCCAGCCTGCTCGACGATGTAATCGGCACCGACTGGCGCAGCACCGGCGATCTGAGCAAACTCGCCAAGTTCGCCGACGACAAGGACGTTCTTGAGCGCCTGGCCGCCACCAAGGTCGAGGCCAAGGCCATCATGCGCCAGTTCATGGCGCTCGAGCAGGGCGTGACCATTCCCTCCAACGCCATCATCGACGTCCAGGTCAAGCGCATCCACGAGTACAAGCGTCAGCAGATGCTCGCGCTCTACATCATCTGGAAGTACTTCGATATCAAGAACGGCAACAGGCCTAAGCACCCTGTCACCATCATCTTTGGCGGCAAGGCGGCGCCTGCCTACACTATCGCGCAGGACATCATCCATCTGATCCTGACGCTGTCGCAGTGGATTGCAAACGACCCCGACGTGGCTCCCTACCTGCAGGTTGTCATGATTGAGAACTACAACGTCACCGCCGCCGAGCGCGTGATCCCCGCCGCTGACATCTCTGAGCAGATCAGCCTGGCCTCCAAGGAGGCGAGCGGCACCTCCAACATGAAGTTCATGCTCAACGGCGCCCTAACCCTGTGCACGCTCGACGGTGCCAACGTGGAGATTGCCGAGCTCGTGGGCGACGAGAACATCTATACCTTTGGTGCCTCGTCCAAACAGGTCGAGCAGCTCTACGCCGACGGCACCTACAACGCCGGTGCGCTCTACCGCAAGCCCGGCATTAAACTGCTGGTGGACTTCATCACCAACCCGGCCTTTATGGCAACCGGCAACGCCGAGCGCCTGCAGCGCCTGCACGACGACATTAAGGGCAAGGACTGGTTTATGGCCCTGCTCGACATTGAGGAGTACATCCAGACCAAGGAGCGCGTGCTGGCCGACTACGAGGACCAGGACGCCTGGATGCGCAAGGCGCTCATCAATATCGCCAACGCCGGCACCTTCTCGTCCGACCGTACGATCTCCCAGTACAACGACGAGATTTGGCACCTGAGCTAGCTCATTCCCCTTACCCATCCTCTTGAGAAACGGAGTCGTGGCAACACGGCTCCGTTTTTTGTGCCCGCACGTTACCCTGTGATCCGACTCGGCCAAACAATCTCGATCCGTAGCAATTACTCAACCAAAACGGTCCCAGCCGTTACAGATTGAGACATACCGGCCCCTCCCCTCGGGTTTATCTCAATCTGTAACATCTAGCAGGTGAAATTCGCCTTTGGTGTTACAGATTTAGATGAAATGGTTAGCTCAGCGGAACCGTCTCGATCTGTAACATCTAACGTCCGAAATCGGCCCTATCCGTTACAGATCGAGACAAACGACCGGTCAGACAGTCCCAACACAAAGAAAGGCTCCCCTCTCGCCCAGTGGACGGGAGGGGAGCCTTATATGTGACCGCGGCAAAAGGATGGCAAAGCCGCAGTCGCCCAAAGGGAGGGCCTGGATGCACCGGGCCTAGATAAGGTTCTTGCCAGACACCTTATCGAAGAGATGAGTCGCGTTCTTCTCGAACTTGAACCAGATGGGGTCGCCAGCCTTGAGCGCGCCCTTGGCCTCGAGGTCGACGACGGGGATAATCAGGACAAACTGGCCGTCGGGAGCGGTCACGTGGACATGCTCGGTCGAGCCCATGAGCTCGGTCACCTCGACGGTGCCCTGGAGCGCACCCTCCTCGCCCTTGTCGGCAAGCAGGATCTGCTCGGGGCGCACGCCGGCCGTAATCTCCTTCACGTCGCCGCCGTCCCAGTTGAGGGCAAGCTGAGCGCAAGTCTCCGGGGCGAGCGCCACGTTCATATCCTCGGTCTTGACAGTAAAGCCGTTGCCCGAGCGCACCAGCTGGGCATCGAAGAAGTTCATCTGCGGCACGCCGATGAAGCCGGCGACGAAGATGTTCGCGGGATGGTTGAAGACCTCCTGCGGCGTGGCGATCTGCTGGACGACGCCGTCCTTCATGACCACGATGCGGTCGCCGAGGGTCATAGCCTCGGTCTGGTCGTGGGTAACGTAGATGAAGGTGCCCTTGATCTCATGACGCAGCTTAATGAGCTCGGCGCGCATCTGGTTACGAAGCTTAGCATCCAGGTTGGACAGGGGCTCGTCCATCAGAAAGACCTTGGGGTCACGTACGATGGCGCGGCCGATGGCGACACGCTGACGCTGGCCGCCGGAGAGTGCCTTGGGCTTACGGTCAAGGTACTCGGTAATACCCAGGATCTCGGCAGCGGAGCGAACCTTGCGGTCGATCTCGTCCTTGGGGACCTTCTTGAGCTCGAGCGTAAACGCCATGTTCTCGTACACCGTCATATTGGGGTACAGAGCATAGCTCTGGAACACCATGGCGATGTCGCGGTCCTTGGGAGCGACGTCGTTGACGCGCTTGCCGTCGATGAGCACGTCGCCCGAGGTGATATCCTCCAGGCCGGCGACCATGCGCATCGTCGTGGACTTACCGCAGCCAGAAGGGCCAACGAGGACGATGAACTCCTGGTCGTGAACGGTGAGGTTGAAGTCCTCTACAGCGAGCACACCGTCCTCGGTAACCTTGAGGTTGTGCTTCTTCTCCTCGGTTTTCTTCTTTTTGCCAAAGAAGCCCTTCTTTTTTGACTCGTTGTTGGGATACACCTTCTGAACATGTTTGAGAACGATCTCGGCCATGTCTTTACCTTTCGATACGCGGCGCCGCGCTGAGAGGCGCCGCCAAAACTTGCAAAACAGTTACGGCATCAGCCCTTGACGGCACCTGCCACAACGCCGTCAATGATGTACTTCTGGCAGAAGATGTACATGATGACGATGGGGATGACGACCATCATGATGCATGCCATCATGGGGCCGAGCTCGACGTGGCCATAGCCGCCACGGAAGTACTGGATTAAGATAGGAATGGTCTTGTACTTGGTGGAGTCGAGCGTAAGGTAGGGCAGCAGATAGTCGTTCCAGACCCACATGGTCTCAAGGATGCCGACCGAAAGATAGGTGGGCTTCATAATGGGAAGGACGATCTTAAAGAACACCTGGACCGGGTTGCAGCCGTCGATCATGGCCGCTTCCTCAATCTCGAGCGGGATGTTCTTGACGAAGCCGGCGAACATAAAGACCGCGAGGCCCGCGCCAAAACCAAGGTAGATGAAGCAGATGTTAAACGGCGTGTTAAAGCCGATGCGGTCCGCGAGGTTGGACAGCGTGAACATGAGCATCTGGAACGGTACGACCATCGAGAAGACGAACAGGTAATAGAAGAAGTTCGAGATCTTGCTGTTGACGCGCACCACGTACCAAGCGCACATGGAGCAGCACACCAGAATCAGCACGACCGACGTGACCGTGATGATGAGCGAGTACATAAACGCCGAGGCAAAGCCCTGCTCGTTTAAGGCATGCACGTAGTTTGCGAGGCCGTTGAACGTCTCGGGCGTGAGCAGATCGAACGCCGTGGTGGTGCTGATTGCGGTCGCTTTCTTAAAGGAATTGAGCGCAATCATGAACACGGGGTAGATCCATGCGAGCGACAGAATCGTAAAGAAGATCGAGAGCGCGCGGTTGATAGCCTTATCGCGTTTCATTACTGCTGCACCTCCTTGGACCTCGTGGCCTTAAGCTGGATCATAGAAATAGCGACAACCAGGATGCAGAAGATAACTGCCTTGGCCTGACCGATGCCCTGCCATGCGATGCCAGCACGCGAATAGAACGTGTTGTAGATGTTCAGGGCGAGCATCTCGGTGGAGTGCGCCGGGGCGCCACCGGTAAGGGCGAGGTTCTGGTCGAACAGCTTAAAGCCGTTGGTGATGGACAGGAACAGGCAGATGGTGATGGTCGGCATCAGGTTGGGGATCTTAACCTTCCAAAACGTCTGCCATGCCGTAGCGCCATCGACCTTGGCGGCCTCGATGTAGTCAGACGGAATGGACTGCAGACCGGCGATGTAGATGATCATCATGTAGCCGACCTGTTGCCACAGGGTCAGGATGATAAGGCCCCAGAAGCCAGCGGCGGAGTTGAGGGCGATAAGCTGGGCACCCACGTTGGAGAGCAGGCAGTTGATCAGAATCTGCCAAATGTAACCCAGTACAATGCCGCCAATCAGGTTAGGCATAAAGAAAATCGTACGGAAGATGTTGGTGCCCTTGAGCGCCTTGCGAGTGAGCGCCTGCGCAATGGCCAGCGCGATCACGTTGATGAGCACCGTCGACAGGAAGGCAAACGCCACGGTAAAGAAGAACGACGTGGAGAACTGCGGATCGGACAGCGCGCGCACGTAGTTCTCGATACCGACAAAGTGCGCGTTATTGATGGTAATAAACTGGCAGAACGAGAGATAGAAACCCTGGATAAAGGGAATCACGAACCCGATCATAAACGCCAGGCACGTGGGCAGCATAAAGAGCGGCCACCAGCGTTTGAGTGCTTTGCCCATAGAAGGGTCCTTTCAATATGCAGGGGGCGGGCAAACCTACGTCTGCCCGCCCCCTGTCGCTAATCAGATAGCTTGGGCAGCAACTGCTTACTCGGAAGCAGCCTTCTCGGTCTTCCAGCCATCGACGAAGGCGTTCTTGACGCCGTCCCACTTGGTGTTGTCGGCAGCATAAGCGATGAGAGCCTGCTTGAGGTTCTTCTTCCACTCCTCAGAGGGGATGTAAACGAAGTCCCAAGCAACGGTCTTCTTGCCGTCCTTGGCCATAGCAACGGCCTGCTGCGAGAAGACGTTGGTGGTCTCCTTAGCGCTCTTGAACGGGGCGGTCAGACCCATCTTGTCAGCGATGATGCTGGTGGCGGTGTCAGAAGTGACGCACCAATACATGAAGTCCTCGGTGGCCTTCTGGGCATCCTCGGAAGCCTGGGAGCTGACGCACCAGTAGTTCTCGCCGCCGGAGCACAGGCCCTGGTTCTCCTCGCCGTCGACGCCGATGTAGATCGGCAGCATGCCGAGCTGGTCGTCGGTCATACCGGCCTTGGTGAGGTCGGCGTAGGCCCAAGAGCCGTTCTGATAGAAGACGGCCTTGCCGGTTGCGAACTCGTTGGTGGCGTCGTCACCGGTCTTGGAGGCGAGCTGCGAAGGATCGCAGGTGGAGTCGGTGATGTACAGGTCGAAGATCTGCTTAAAGTTGTCGAGATACTCGCCCTTGATCTCGTCGTCCTCCTGGTTGTGCTCCTTCTCGAACTCGTAGTAGAGCGGGAGGTTGGCGAGGTGGGTGGTGTAGCGCCAGCTGGAGGAGTCATCCATACCGGCGGAAGTGAAGGCACCGTCAACGCCGAGCTCGTCCTTGCGGGCCTGGATGTCATCGGCGCAAGCCTTCAGCTTGTCGAAGGAGTTGATGTCCTCGGCCTTGTAGCCGGCCTTCTCGAGGAGCTCCTTGTTGTAAATGATGCCGTAGCTCTCCTGAACCCAGTCGATACCCAGATCCTTGCCGTCGGACTGCAGCGCCAGGGAGTCGTCGATGAGCTCGCCGCGGAGCTTGGTGTCGGAAAGATCGGCGCAGTAGTCCTTCCAGTTCTTAAGGCCGGTGGGGCCGTTGACCTGGAACAGCGTCGGAGCGGAGCTCTTGGACATCTCGGACTTGAGCTTCTCCTCGTAGGTGTTGGAGGCGGCGGTCACGATCTTGACCTCGACGCCCTTCTCCTTCTTGTACGCCTTGGCGATCTCCTTCCACTCCTTGTCGACCTCGGGCTTGAACTGGAGGAAGTAGACCTCGGCAGCGTCACCAGAAGCAGAGGAGCCAGAGCCGGCAGAACCACCGCAGCCCACGAGGCCCAGACCAAGAACCGCAGCCGCGGAACCAGCAAAGCCCAGGAACTGCCTTCTGCTCATTTCGTTCTTCATTACAATCCACCCTTTCACACCGTGGCGGCACCCTTTGCCGCCGCCTTCGGAGATTGGCTCGGGGACTTTGCCCCTTTTGCTGACTTGTACAATACGCTATTTGGCTAGTTGTTTGAACAAGTATTACTAGAGCGGTAGAAAAACTTCGGTGAACGGTAATTTCGACTTGATACTTGACAAGTTTTGTATAAACAATTATTTGTTATCGAATGCAGAGAAAACGCCCGATCAAGCCGATGCATCGTCGGTTTGACCGGGCGTTTTCGCTTTGAGGGCATGAGTCTCGTCAGGCTGCGAGCTAGCCGGCTATCGCTTGGAATTGACGCGGTAATGGAAGATCTCGGGGTGTGTGCGGGCATGCGTGACCTCGAACAAGATGCCGTCCGAGGTGTACGACTGGCTCTCCATAACGGCGACGCAGTTGTACTTGCCGAGGTCCAGATAGCTGCAGTCTTCATCGTTGGCGAGCTCGACACTCACCGTACGACGGCTCGCCATCACTTTGACGCCGCGCTTGTGCTCCAGATAGCCGTAGATAGAATCCGCCGCGATCTCGGGGGTCAGGCCCTTGGCGATCGACGCCAAAAAGTAGCCATGGTCCACTTGGCGCGCGCTGCCGTTGAGGCTTCGGACACGCACTACGCGAATCAGCTCCTCGCCAACCTTAAAGCCCAGGCGACGTGAGAGTTGCTCAGTGCAAATCAAATGTTCAAAAGACTTGACCTCGGTCGATGCGACGGCATTGTTGCGTTTTGCGAACTCGCCAAACGACTCAACCTCTTCGAGTGCGCCCAGCATGTCGGTTTCGCCCTTAAGCCAAATAACGCGCACGCCCTTACCGTGTATAGGCTGCACAAACATCTGGTCGGCCAGCATGCTCAAGGCGCGTCGAACGGTATTGCGCGTGCAGCCAAACTCCGCGGTCAGCTCGGCTTCGGTTGGCAGCATCTCCTGAAACGCATAGGTCCCGTTGATGATGCGCGAACGGATCTCGCGGTAGATTCCTTCGTAAATCGCTTTTGGCATGATTTCACCTCTAATGAATGTGTATGGCTAGGCACGATAGCATTTCTTAAAGTTGTTTAAACCGATTATCGGTAAAGCACGGATTATTTACCGTCGACGGTTCCCCCGAAACCCAAATCGGACCGAATCAAAACCGTCAATGCGGCAAGCAGCCAGTCCTCTACAATGAGTTCATTGTTTAAACGTTCTTGCTCGCACAGCATGTTGCATCCGGAAGGCATATTATGCTGCAGAAAATCCAACGTTTTGGCGGAGCCATGTTCGCGCCCGCCATGCTGTTTTCTATATCAGGCCTCATGGTCGGCATCTCCGCCCTCGCAACGACCGTGGATATCGTCGGCGACCTCGCCGTATACGGAACCCCCTGGTACGTTTTCTGGACTATCATTCAGCGCGGCTCGTGGACGGTCTTTAAACGTCTCCCGCTCCTTTTTGCCGTAGCGCTGCCTATCGGTCTTGCCCAAAAGCAACCGGCACGCTGCTGCCTCGAGGCACTCGTGGCCTTTTTTGCCTATTGCTTCTTTTTGAGCGAGATCATTAAGCTGAGCGGAGACAACCTTGGACTTAAGTACCCATCATCTTTGACCCCCGCCAGCGGCATCACCGTCATCGACGGCATCAAGACGCTCGACACCGGCATTATCGGCCCGCTGGCGGTGTCGGCAACCGTCGTTGCCATCCATGACCGCTTCTACGATGCCAAGGTTCCCGATTGGCTCGGCACCTTCTCGGGTTCCTCGCTGGTCTACCTCATCAGCTTTTTTGCCGTGTTTGCCCTTGCCGCCATCTCGGCCGCCATCGTGCCCTTCGCATACGCTGTGACCGAAACGCTGCGCCACGCACTTGCGGGCGTCGGCCCCTTCGGCGTGGGCATCTTTGTGTTTTTGGAGCGAGCGCTCGAGCCCATGGGGCTGCACCATCTGCTCTATATGCCCATCTATTACGACAATCTGGTCATTCACGACGGTATTTACGCCACGTGGACCAACCTGCTCCCCATTCTCTCCCATAGCACGCGCCCTTTAAATGAACTTGCGCCCTGGGCAGGTTTTACCGCCACCGGCTGGGGCAAGCTCTTTGGCCTTCCCGCCATCGCGGCAGCATTCTATTTCACCGCCAAACCCGAACGCCGCGCCGGCCTTAAAGTCATCCTTTTGCCCGCCATCGTCGCCTCGGTGGTCTGCGGCGTCACCGAGCCGCTCGAGTTTCTCTTTATGTTCACCTATCCCGGACTCTTTTTGCTCTACGCCGTCCTATCCTCCTGCCTTGCCATGACCATGAACTTCTTTGGCATCGTCGGCATCTTCTCGGGCGGTCTCATGGAAATGACGGCCTTCAACTTCATCCCACTCATGCGAATGCATGCCGGCTCCTACCTTTTGGCGCTCGGTATCGGTCTTGCCTTTAGCCTCATCTTTTTTGTTAGTTTTCGAGCACTCATCTTGGTCTATGACCTTAAGACGCCGGGCCGCGAGGATCATGTCTCCAATCGCGCGGCAATCGATCGTTTAACGGGAAGCGGCTTTGCCAAAGAGCAATCTCCCAATGGCGAGGTCAGTATTCAATCCGATCAAGATCACGTCCTCGCTGAGCGGGTAATTCAGCTTTTAGGTGGCGTTGGCAATATCGTGGGCGCAACCAACTGCGCCACGCGCCTGCGCGTCGAGGTCGCAGACCCTTCCATCGTTGCAGATAATGCGTCGTTTGTCGCGGTGGGCGCCAAGGGCCTCATCATTACGGGCAAGACCGCCCAGGTGATTATCGGCATCTCCGTTCCCCGCGTTAAAGAGCATTTTGACCAGATCATGGGCCTCGAGCCGGGATTTGTGCCCACCACCTCGGCCTCCCCTGCCGCCAGCGCAGCCCATAAGCGCGGCGATATCTGCTTCTTCGATATCGACGGAACACTCGCCTGGCAAGACCCTCGAGTGGCACAAGAGCTTCCCGAGAGCGAGCGAGACCTCTCCCCCTATCCCAATGAAGCGGTCTCGCAAGCCATCCGTGATTTTGTCGCCAAGGGCAATATGGCGTTTATCTGCACAGGGCGCACGCTGAGCTGCATCCATCCAAAGCTGCTCGAGCTGCCCTGGACCGGCATCGTCTGCCTCGCGGGTGGCTATGTCGAACTTGAGGGACACGTGATTCGCGATTTGGCGATGACGCCCGGCATGCTGCAGCGCCTTGCTCCCATTCTTGAGCAATCGGACGAAGTGATTCGTTTTGAGGGACTCAATGGCGTCGTTCGCATGAGTGCCGATGCGCCCGACGCCCCGGGATACGCCCGCACCGTGGGCGATGCAATTACGCAGCTGCAACATTACAGCGCCTACAAGATCTTAATGTCCACGTCGCTTGCCAACCGCATCGCTCAGGATCAAGCGTTTGAGCCGCTGCTCTGCTTTAACGAGCTCGAGCTCGAAGTGACCGAGATTTCGCCTCGCGAATGCACCAAGCGCGAGGGTATCCAGTCCGTACTCGACGCCCTCGATCCCCACCACGGAACCGTATACGGCATCGGCGACGCCAGCAATGACGTCTCGCTGATGAACGCCGTCGACGTTGGCATCGCCATGGGCAACGCACCGGACTTCCTCAAGGAAAAGGCCGACTATGTCACCGACAGCATCGACCACGACGGCGTCGTCACCGCGCTCGAACACTTTGGGCTTATCTAGCCAAGCCCCTACCGCACTTGCGGCCGCATGGACCAATCGTCTTCAACCGCCGCGCTCGACGCCCTAATGTGGCAATATGTTGTCTGCATAATGCAACGATGCAACCTATCAAAGAATGCGAGAACCCGTGTCCAGTCCGTTTACCAGCTTTTTAGCCCAGCACTTTGACCAGATTAATGACTATCTGGCCACGTTCTTTGACGGACAGGCGACCTCTGCCGATATCGAACGCTACCTGTACGCGCCGCTCTCGGCTTTTACGGCCAACGCCGGCAAGCGCCACCGCCCGCTTATCTGCATGCTCGCCGCAACCGCAGTGGGCGGTAGCTTTGAGAGCGCCCGCAGCGCCGCGGCAGCTATCGAGCATTTCCAGTCGGGTGCGCTCATCCACGACGACATCGCCGACAACGGACAGCTTCGTCGAGGCAAGCCCTGCATGCACCTTACCGAGGGCACGGGGCTCGCCATCAATTGTGGCGACCTGGCGCTCACCATGGTCACCAAGACGGTTCTCGACGATCCCACGCTCGAGTCCGACGTGAAGCTGCGTGTGCTCCACGAGCTTACCGAGATGATCGTCCGCACCATCGAGGGTCAAGCGCTTGACCTGGGTTGGGTCCGTGACGAGCGCTTTGATATCTCGGTTGATGACTACCTGGACATGGCGACGCACAAGACCGCGTATTACAGCGGAGCCACGCCGCTTGCCGCCGGAGCCATTATCGGCGGCGGCAGCGAAGAGCAGGTCGAGGCGCTACGCGCCTTTGGCCTGCACACCGGCCTTGCCTTTCAGATTCAGGACGACCTGCTCAACTTGGTCGGCACCAAAGAGGCCGCCAACAAGGACTTCCGCACCGACATCACCGAGGGCAAACGCACGCTCGTTGCCGTGCACGCCCTGTCTGATGAGCGCCATCACGACGAGGTCGAGGCAATCCTTTCCTCGGGCACCGAGGACCCCGCGCAGCTCGCGCGCGCCGTGGAGATCTTCCAGCAGACCGGCTCCATCGAATATGCTCACGCCTACGCGCTGGACCTGACCGCAAAAGCCAAGGCTGCCATCGAGAACGTTGAGCTTGACCCGCACGCACGCGAACTGTTCCTCTCCATGGCAGATTTCTTTGTGGAGCGCCTCAACTAGCGGGGGTCACAAAACCTGTGGGCAGCGCGTTTGGGTACAAGTTGCTACACTGTTGAGTGCATGTTTATGCATTGTCTCGCGTTGTCTATCCGACACGCGCTCAAAATAGTACGAATCGTACGCCGAAAGGGGTTCGTTCATGGAACCTATTACCACGGGCATGCAGGGAGCAGCCGTCGAGGATGTTCAGTCCCGCCTTCTGCAGCTCGGTTACACCATCGATGCCGACGAGGTCGCCGACAAGCGCTTTGGCACCACCACCGAGCAGGCCGTTGGCACGTTTAGGCTCGATAGCGGCCTTGCGGCCGGTTATGCCGTCGATATCCCCTGTTGGAGCGCCCTGGTCGACGCCTCGTATAAGCTGGGCGACCGCACCCTGTATCTGCGCATGCCCAATTTCCATGGCGCCGATGTGCAGGCCCTGCAGCGCGCTCTCAACGTTTTGGGCTTTGCCTGTGGCGAAGACGACGGCTACTTTGGTCCGCATACCGAGGCCGCCCTGCAGCAGTTCCAGGAAAATGTCGGCCTGTTTGCCGACGGCATGGCCTTCCAGGACACCTACGCCTACATCAACCGCCTGCACCATGTGTGGGAGGGCAAGCCCTCGGTCACCGAAGCCGAGTCCCGCATCGGTTTTGCGCGCGCCGCCAACGTGCTCGAGCGTTTCCAGATTGCCGTCATCGGCGAGGACCCTATCGCGCGCAGCGTAGCATCGCGCATGTGGAACATCGCCACGGCGACGACCGACAACAGCGGCATGATGCTCTGCGACTCCGAGGTCCCAACCGACGTTGACCTGGTGCTCGAGATCGCAAGCGACGAGCTGCCCGCCGACGCCGCGCCACGCGCCACGATTGCCCTCGCCGAGTGCCACAATCTGGCCCAGCGCATCCGCACCGCCAATGTCGCCGCACAGCAAAAGCCGGCACGAATTCGCATCGAGCTCACCGGCATGACGCGCTACAACGGCACCTTCACGGCCAGCGACGCGCAGACGCTCGCCGTACGCCTACTCGACGGCGTTTGCGATGCCCTCGCAGATTAGGTAAACTAGACGAGTTGCTTTTGGGCAACACCACACATTGGGACGTAGTTCAACGGTAGAACTCCGGTTTTTGGTGCCGGCTGTTGGGGGTTCGAATCCCTCCGTCCCAGCCATTAAAACTGAGCGCCCTGAGCCCATAACGGCCCAGGGCGCTTTCTTGTGGGCAAGCGGAGGGATTCGAACCCGCAAGGGTGCGGAGCTGAGGAAACGCGAAGCGTTTTCCAGCGCAGCACGCAAGGAGCGAAGCGACGCAGCGGGGCGCGGCCGCCGACCAGGCGGACGCGGAATTCCTCCGTCCCACACCAGCCAAGAGCCCCTCACGTCAAGCAAATCGAGCCAACGCCGCCAAGCGGAGGAATCCGAACCCGCAAGGATGCGGAGCGACGCAGCGGGGCGCGGCCGCCGCAGGCAGACGCGGTGCCGGCACTTGGGGACGCTCCTAAGTGCCGGCATTATAGGAACGTCCCCAAGTGCCGGCTCGGGACTATTTTCGAGGACCCTCCGAAGGACTGTGGCCAAAAAACGGCAAATATGAGTACTGTTACCGTTGTAGCTACATTATTTTCGTTAATAAAAGAAGATCTTAATGAGATTTATTCGCATCAAGGTCTTCCTTTAATGAACACTTGAGGAGATACGGCAGCTTATCTGCTCGATCGACACGTCAAATCACCTTAAATGTGATCAAAATTACTGCTACTAAAAGAGTATCAGTACTCATATTTGATGTTTTTTGGCCACGGCTTTTTATAGACACCCTGCACAGCGACGGTGGTAGATTTCGGAACGTGTCCGTCAGCCCCGTTCCGAAAAGCGAGCCGCGTGCAACGGCCAAGCCACGACAGCCCCCGGGAGAGCGGGGACACCGACTTAGGTTTATCGCGAGTTCCGCACGAACAGGAGGCCACTTAATGTGGCCTCCGTCGTGAGCAGGACTGTAGAGCAGGAAACCTAAGTCGGTGTCCCCGCTCTCCCGGGGCCGGCGGAACTAATTATTAAGCATGCGGTCGAAGCTTCCCGAGTCGCCATCCCGATAGTCTGCGGTCATCAGGATCTCCTGCGGAATGCGCCCGCCCTCGCGCAGCACGTTGCGGAACTGCACGCGCGTGACCATGGGCAGATCCTTGATCGTCGCTGCCAGGTTCTGCGGCACGCCCTGGTTGGCAGCCGCGGGCTCGCACTCTCCGCCGGCCTTCACGCGACGCTTATGCTCGGCGAGCATAGCGCGATACATGCCGGCATGCAGGCGAATCTCAACCACATTGGCATTGCGAGTCTGCTCGACGATGCGCGCGCCCTCGCGATCGATATCGCCCACGTAGTAGACGTAGTTAAAGCGATAGCCAATCTCGGCCAGATAATCGTCCAGGGCATGCGAGACGCTCGCCTTGCATCCGCCGCCAAAAATCACGCCGCCCACCTTGATGCCAAAGAGCTTGGCGTGCTTGCGGCCACGCAGCAGCTTGACGATCTCGTCGTAGGTGTCCAGGTTCTCGACCATAATGAACGGCTTGTCGGCTCCCAGCGTAAAGAAGCCCGTAAAGTGCACGGGGCGATTGGGGGCGACCTTGATCGCCTGCATGCTGATCCCCTTTTCGGTCATACGCCTGATCAAGCGCTCACCGTGCTTGCCGTCAAAAGCCTTCTCGTCGTTAAAGATCTGGTAGGCACGCTGGCGGCGCGAGGCAACCGGCGTATCGGCACCTCGGTTCTGCTCGATCCAAGCCTGGATGATTGCGATTTCCTCGGCAATCTTGCGGTTGGACATCTCGTTGTGCTGAGTACGCTGCGGAGCCTTTTTGCCGTCCTTGCCCTCGACCTTTACGATCTGCGTCTGCTGCTCCTTGATCTTAGAGAGCGCCGTGGGCGTAGGGACAACCTTGAGCAGCTGCCTGCCTAAAACGCGGGCAAGGGCAAACGCCGAGACCTCGCCGTGGACGGTCGACTTGGGCTGCTGGGCAGCAGTATCTGCTGCGGCAGACTCCGGCTTCCCCTGAGACTTGCGCTTAGAATCGCCTTGGGAATTGCGCTCGCGCTTCGGCATAGACGCCTGCTTCTGCGGACGATTGGACTTGCTCTCCTTCGCAGGCTGGCGCTTAGGCTGCCCCGAAGAAACCTCGGCTTTCGCATCCTCGTCCTGCGGCGTGGTCCTCTCGGCTGCAGTCTCGGCATGGGAACTGCGGCCCCCACGATGGCGACGGCGGCGAGGCTTGCTCGAAGTACCCTCCCCCGTCTGTTCAACCGCAGGTTGCTGGCCCTGGGTCTCCGTATCGGACGCAGTCTGCTCATCAACAGGCTTCTGTTCACGAACTTCCGACTCGGGAGGCTTCACGGCCTTCTCGGCCCGCACCTCCGGAACCTGATTAACCTTCTCCTGGCGCTTTACGGGGTACGCGCGACCTGCAAAGCCGCGACCGGGACGACACGAGTCTGAGGCCTTCTTGGCCGGCTTCTCAGAATCGTCCGCAACCTCGGCAGTCTCTTCGGCCTCGCGCACAACATCCTGCTGCTCGGCCCTAAAATGCGCACCGCGGCGACGCTTGGGTTCCTGAGGCTCAGCGGACTTTTGCTCTTTCACAGACTCCTGCGGCTCGGAGACAGGCTCGTTCTCGACAACCTCGGTAACGGCCCCATCCTTTTGGGCAACGGCGCGACGGAAGCGCTCCTGCTGGGCACGGCGCTGCGCATCGCGCTTGCCGCCTCCGCCAAAACCGCCGCGTCCTGCCTTGGCCGTAAAGGCACGCACAACATTCTCATCGAGCAACTCATCGGTATCGACATGCTCACGCGGAGCAACTTCTTCCACAGCAGGCACGTCAGCGGAATCCTCGACGACAAAATCTTCGACGGACTCGGCAGGCTGCTCCTGGGCATCGCGGATCTCGGCATTGATGGTATAGAACGCCGGGCGGCCGTTAATGCCGCTGCCCTCGATCTTGGTAACGATCTTTGCCGCGATGAGCTCATCGCGCATCGCCTTGGTGTCACATTCCTTATCGACGGAGCGGAAAATCTGAGCCAGCACGCTCGACTTGATCTTGAGTGCCTTGCGGCAGAGCAGGTCGTAGGCAACCAGCTTGGCGCGCTCGGCAGAAAGCGACGTCTGGCTGCTCAGACGCTCAGCCAGGGCATCGACATTGTTTTGGTTATCGGAATATACCGTCTTGGCCACGGGGCCCCTTTCATATGTACACATATACGTCTATATGGTACAACGCACGCCCTTATCCACGCAAAACATCTGCGAGAACACTCGGGCGTCGCCCGCTTTTGCATGAAAAAAGACCGGGCCCGCGCAGTCGCGGACCAGGTCTTTCCGAGTCATATGGATGGAACGGTTAGCTCATCAAGCTGACTAGGCCTTGGCAGCCTCGGCGTCGATGGGAGCCTCGGCGGCAGCAGTGCGGCCATACTCGGCCTTGCCCATCTCGGACCACTCGGGCTCCTCGTCGGGCATCGAACCGGCCTCCTTGCCGAAGAACTCCTTGAGGCAGTTGACGGCAACGATGAGGCCCAGGACCATCAGCAGGACGGCGAAGACGAGCTGCAGGCCCTTGGTAGCGGCGACGGAGACAGCGGCCGTGGTAGCGGTAGCCGGGATGGTACCGAAGAAGCCGTAGGCCTGAACGGCAGTCATGCAGCCCATGGCGCTCTGGACCAGCGAGGTGAAGGTGCAGCAGAGCAGGAAGGCGACGGGCACGTAGAGCATCCAACCCTTGCGGCCGGTGCACTTGCAGAACACGGCGAGGGTGATCATGGTCATACCGCCGAGCAGCTGGTTAGAAGCACCAAAGAGCGGCCAGATGTTGGCATAGCCGCCAAAGGCGAGGGCGAGGCCAGGAAGCAGGGTAACGACCGTGGCGAACCAGGGGTTGCCGAGGACCTTCATGTAGCCGGCCTTGGACTCGATGGCCAGGGCGTCATTGGTCTGGGCAAAGAACTCGGAGAACGAGGTGCGAGCGATGCGGGCGACGGCATCGAGCGAGGTCAGGGCCAGAGCGGAGACGTTCATGGTCATGAAGACGGTTGCGAGCGTGCCGTCAACACCGAAGGCCTGCATACCGCGGGAGATGCCAGCGGCGAAGATCTGGAACGGGGTGGAAGCGACACCGGCGTTAAGGGCGCCGGTACCGGCGGTGTTCATGTCGGAGAACATGATGCCGGCGACGATGATAGCAAGGATGCCGACGAAGGACTCGACGATCATGGCGCCGTAACCGACCTTGACGGCGTCCTGCTCCTTCTCGACCTGCTTGGAGGAGGTGCCGGAAGAAACGAGGCTGTGGAAACCGGAGAGAGCACCGCAAGCGACGGAGACAAACAGGACCGGGAACATCATGCCGGAGGCAGTGGAGAAGCCGGTGAAGACCGGAGCGGTGATAGTGGCCTGACCGTTGACGCCCAGGACGACGATGCCGAGGACAGCGCAGGCGATCATGACGATCATCATGATGGAAGTGAGGTAGTCACGCGGGGTCTTGAGCATCTGGATGGGCATAGCGCCAGCGAAGACCAGGTAGACCATGACGACGGCAAACCACTGGAACTTATCCAGGTAGACCGGGAACTGCATACCGACGGCGAACATGAGAACCATGAGGACCACACCGGTGACGAACTCGGCGGCGCCGGTGAGGTTGAACTTCTTCTGGGCCCAACCAAAGGCGATAGCGACGAAGGTGAACAGGATGGAGATGGTACCAGCGCAGCCGGCGGCATAGGACTTGGTGAAGTCGACGGCACCGGTAGCAGCACCAGAAGCGTCAACGGCCGGGGTGAACATGAACGTCTTGCAGACCATGTCGGTGAAAGCGGCGATGACGATGATGCAGAACAGCCAGCAGAACAGCAGGAACAGGCGACGGCCGGTCCTGCCGATGTACTTCTCGATGAGCTGAGCCAGGGACTTGCCGTTGTTCTTCATCGAGGCGTACAGGGCGCCAAAGTCGTGGACGGCGCCAAAGAAGATGCCGCCGACGAGGACCCAGAGAACGACGGGCAGCCAGCCGAAGGCCATGGCGACAATCGTGCCCGTGACAGGGCCGGCACCGCAGATCGAGCTGAACTGGTGCGAGAACGCAGTGAAGGCGGAGACGGGCGAGAAGCTGTTGCCGTCCTTCATGCGCTTGGCCGGCGTGAGGGCCTCTTTGTCAACGCCCCACTTGTTGGCCAGCCATCGGCCATAACCCAGATAGCCACAGGCGAGCACCGCCGCGGCCACAACCATGAGCAAAACTCCGTTCATTACATTTCCTCCTCTAAAAAGAACTTCCCAGACATAAAAAATGAGGGCCGTCGGTTGCGCTCGACGGCCCTCATCTTCATCAGCCGCCCGTTATCGTACGGGCTAACTGTATGTGCTAACCCGCATCAGATAATTACTACGCTGATAATGTTTAGCTGATGCGTGAACATGTCTAAGAAATCCTCTTCAATCATGATGTGAACGATCCGTGCGTGCTCACATCCCCCAGTGGATGAAACGCAGTATGAAACTTTAGTTACCTAAAGTCAACGTTCAAATGTAATGAATTTTCAACTTTTTTGAAATTCTCGATATAAAACGCCACTGACCTCGGACTTTACCCGACAAAAGTTTTTGCATGAGAGATGCCCCTCGGGAGCGGGCGGGCGTATACAAGGTTTCCTGCTCTACAGTCCTGCTCGCACGGAGAGCACATTAAGTGCTCTCCGGCTCGTGCGGAACTC
>UQKM01000021.1 GCA_900541685.1 uncultured Collinsella sp. | reverse complement strand
CCCGAACCCCGTGAGGGCCGGCGCCTTTAGACGCGTGCCGGAAATCCAAGGGTTACACCCTAAGAGCAAACCACCCCTTCTAGGGGTGGTTTTGATTTGTTTGACGAGATGTTAGCTCGGATATATGCTCGTGCTAGCAGAGCTAGCAAATGCTGAAGGTGAGGTTGAGATGGCTACCGTTGGCAGCATGGCGCAGGTGAATGTTCGCGTAGATCGCTCGGTTAAAGAGCGCGCCGAGGAAGCGCTGCGGCTTTCGGGCGGGTCACTGCCCGAGCTCATCAAAAAGGTGGTGGCCAAGGTCGCGCAGGGTGGCGGGCAGTGCGAGGAAGTGCTTGCGGCCGTCGACGACCGGCGGCAGACCGTCGCGCCCGATACTCCGTTCGCCGCATCATGGGCGGCGGCAGATCAGCTTTACGCGGACCTGGGCATCGCTACGTCGCCCGTATCCGACGATCGCGGTTGGGAAACAATCTATTCCGAAGCCATGGACGAGCACTATCGCCAAAAGGGGATGATCCTGTGAGCGGGGCTCCCCTCAAAATAATGGTGGATGCCAACGTATGGGTTGATTCGTTTTGCGCCGACCATGCCGAGTCGCTTGCCGCACGCGCGTTTATTGGGCAGGCGACGGAGGCGGGGGCATTGCTGTTCTTTCCGGTGCATATCGCCAAGGACGTACTGTATGTTGTACAGCACGAACTGAAGCGCAGCGTTCTTGCCAGCGGGGGAGCGCTCGGCGAGGCTTCTGCCCGCGCGATTGGCGATGCGGCGCTGGCGTTTGTTCGGAACATGACCGAAAACGCCACGGCCGTGGGTGCAGATGCGTCGGACCTTTGGCTGGCCGACAAATACTTAGCGCTCCATCGCGATTACGAGGACAACTTGGTACTCGCCGCATGCAAACGCGCCCAGGTCGATTACTTGGTGACCAACGATCGAAAACTGCTCGAACATGCCGATCTTGCAGCAAAGACACCTCGTCAAATGATGCCGATTCTTGCCTTGGCCGAATGCGGCGGCGCGGCAATCGGTTGACGCGAACTGTTTGCGGGCCTCTTGGACGACGATGCGCCAAGGGGCCCGCGTCTGCTATTTACAAAAGCTCGGCCTTGATGGCGGGACTTTCTGCGAGCTGCTCGGCTGCCTTTTCGTCGGAGCTGTCGAGTGCTGCCAGACTGCGGTAGACCCACTCGTTGACCTGGGTGTTCTTGACGCCTGCGGTCTGCATAAGGGCGCCTACCTCGCGGATTGCTGCGAACAGATCGGCCTTGGGACCCGCGAGCTCGACCTCGATACCGTGGTAGGCGGCCACGCCGCGGTTCTCACTCACGTGGTCGATAAAGCCCTCGACGGTCTCAAGCTGCTGGGCGAGAGCTGCATCATCGTCAACGTCCAGCGCGACGAGTGCGTTCGATACCGTGAGGGCGGGATGTCCGCAGGGGACAAAGCCCTCGATGACATCCATAGCTTCGGTAATGGTTGAGCCCAGGCCTGCGAGGGCATCGACGAGTTGCTGCTTGGTATCCATAACGGTCCTTTCGACGGGTCAATTGTGCTTGGCGAAAATATACGTGACGCGATCGGTAACAAAAGTGCGAAGTGCGGCGCACATTGGGGTCTTCACAGCTCGTGCATAGTACAGCTGTCCGCTTTCAGAACGTGGTAAGATAACACTCCACAAGCGGGGCTCGCCCCGTATGTTCCTTGAAAAGTCGACGGTTATCGGGTGTTTGCAGGCCCGATACCATCCAGACTTTCCCGACATTCGGGGGCGACTGGTTTCGACACGATAGCTCTGAGAGAGGAAGCAAGCCGAGGTCTCCTCGCCTCGTTAAACAGGGGTACCGTCAAATTGAATTGACAACAACTCTTCTTTTGAGCCTATGGCTCTCGCTGCTTAATTTATAGCGGCGCGTCAACCCGGTGATTTCCCCGACACCGGCGCGACGTCATCTTAGGGGAATGCTCCTGCGCACGTAATCGGTATGGCGCGGGCTAAGACCGAACCGGTTAGGACGTCGCGAGCGTGTCGCTGCGCGCAAGGCGTCCGAGACTAAACCAGCGACTGAGCTTGGAGATGCCAATCAGGGGGCTTTCGTGGACCGGAGTTCGATTCTCCGCGCCTCCACCATAAGTAACAGGCAGGTAGATATTCGTATCTACCTGTCTTTTTATTTCTAGTCCGTACCGCGGAGAATCGAACTCTGTGCAGGGCGCGGGCGTTAAGCAAACGCGAAGCGTTTGTAGCCCGCGGGCGAGGGCGGCGGCAGCCGGCCGAAGCCGGTGCGTATTTGCGAAGCAAATACGCGGATTCTTCGCGCAAAGCCTCAGCCCAATATAGATGCGATGTTTATCGAATTTCAGCTGGCCTCGCCCAGCATCAACGGATCCCCCGTACCGCGGAGAATCGAACTCTATGCAGGGCGCGGGCGTAAAGAAAACGCCTCAGTGACACAGAGTGGGACGCGTTTTCCCAATGACTGCCCAGGCGGAAACCGCATCCCGGAATCTAAGCTCGGAATGGGATACATTTTCCGGATGACGCCTCAAGTGGAAGCTGCGACCCGGAATCGAGCCGTAGAGTGGGACATGCTTTCCCCATGGCAACCCAGGCGGAAAGCGCATCCCGGAATCGCCCCTCAGAACGGGACGTGCTTTCCGCCAGCCGCCCCCTCAACTCCAAAACCCATGCGCCCTCCATCCCAAAACTGGGTAGAAGAAAGCCAAAACGCAATCGCAGGAGGTCAATATGACTGCAGAAGATAAGGCAAAGAACGCCGGCAAGGTCGCGCTCGTCTTGGAGGGTGGCAGTTTTCGTGGGCAGTTTACCGCCGGCGTGCTCGACGTTCTCATGGAGGCCGGTGTCGAAATTCCGGCGGTGTACGGCGTTTCGGCCGGTGCGCTCAACGGCGTCAACTACAAGTCGCACCAGATCGGTCGCGTCAATCGCATCAACCTGACCTTCTGCAATGACAACCGCTACATGGGTGCCGCATCCTTCGCATCCACGGGCTCCATCGTGGGTTACGACTTTATCTTCAACGATATCCAGGACCGCCTGGATCCCTTTGATAACGAGACGTTCGACGCCAGCCCTATCGAGATGTACGCCGTCGCGACGGACATGCTGTTTGGAACCGCTGCCTACCTGCCGGTCAAAAGCGCCGTGCTCGACCTCGATGCCGTGCGTGCCTCGACGTCGCTGCCGCTGGTGACGCCGCCGGTCGAGATCGACGGGCACAAATACGTCGACGGCGGCGTAGCCGATTCGGTCCCCATCGAGCACGTGCTGGAGGAGGCGGGCTTCGATCGCGCGGTTGTCATTGTCACGCAGGACCGCTCGTACGAGAAAAAGCCCTACGAGTTTATGCCTGCCGCGCGCGCCCGCTATGTCGACTACCCCTATCTGCTCGAGGCTATCGAGACGCGCCACGACCGCTATGACCTCCAGCGCATGCACCTGTGGAAGTATGAGCGCGAGGGCCGCGCGCTGGTCATTGCTCCGCAAAAGCCGGTCGAGGTCGGCCATGTCGAGCACGATCCGGCAAAGCTTTTGGACCTGTATATCCAGGGCCGTCAGGAGGCAAAGCGCTTGCTGGGAGATATCGAGGCGTTTGTCGAGCGTTAACGCTGCGACATCACGGCTCGTGGATGACATGTGCAGAAACTCTGGTCGGAGCCAAAATACCTGTTGACTCGTACGGCGAGCGGGGTAATATGGACGGGTTACTTGCAGAGCCCCGTGAATCTCTGTAACAACACGTACTGTACATGGAGGAGTCTAAGTGATTTCGAAATCGACTCACTACGCCAAGCAGGGCGAGGTCCAGCGCAACTGGGTTCTCGTCGACGCCGATGGTGCTGTCCTGGGCCGTCTTGCCACCCAGATCGCAATGATCCTGCGCGGTAAGAACAAGCCCCAGTTCACGCCCAACAGCGACTGCGGCGACTTCGTTGTCGTCATCAACGCCGATAAGGTCCAGCTTACCGGTAACAAGGCCGACACGAAGACCTATTATCGCCACAGCGGCTACAACGGCGGCCTCAAGGCCGAGAGCTTCCGCCAGGCTATGGAGAAGCACCCGGAGAAGGTCATCGAGCGCGCCGTTCGCGGTATGCTGCCCAAGACCACCCTCGGCCGTGCCCAGATGACCAAGCTTAAGGTCTACGCTGGTGCCGAGCATCCGCATGCTGCCCAGAACCCCACGAAGATTGAGCTGGAGGCTTAAAGATGGCTGAGAACACCGTTGTCTACCAGGGTACCGGCCGTCGTAAGAACGCCGTCGCCCGCGTCCGTCTCGTCCCCGGCACCGGCAAGGTGACCATCAACAAGCGTGACGCCGAGCAGTATTTCGGCCGTCATCAGCTCGTTGAGAACGCCCTTGCTCCCTTCAAGGTGACCGACACCGCCGGTCAGTTCGACGTTATCGCTCTGTGCGATGGCGGCGGCATCTCCGGTCAGTCCGGCGCTCTGCGTCTGGGCATCGCTCGCGCTCTTCTGAACGCTGGCGACTACCGTGCTGACCTCAAGAAGGCCGGTTTCCTTACGCGCGATGCTCGCGTGGTCGAGCGCAAGAAGTACGGCCTCAAGAAGGCCCGCCGCGCTCCCCAGTTCTCCAAGCGCTAAGGTTTTATCTCCTTTCGAGATACAATGTACAAGCGGGGCCTGCCGATTCCTCGGCGGGTCCCGCTTTTCTTTTTCGACTAGGGTGGGCGGTTGTATATCGCCTGCTAGGGAAGGAGCGATCCTATGCCCCAGAACATCTTCGGTACCGACGGCGTCCGTGGCGTCGCCAATGCCGACCTCTCGTGCGACCTCGCGTTTCGCCTGGGCCGCGCGGCGACCAAGTTCCTTGGCCCGGACATCTGCATCGGCCGCGACACGCGCCTTTCGGGTACCATGCTCGAGAGTGCTCTGACCGCTGGCATTATGGCAGAGGGCGGCCGTCCGCATTGCTGCGGCGTTATCCCTACGCCGGCCGTGGCGCTGCTCACCGTCCAAAACGAGCTCGACGGCGGCATCGTCATCTCCGCTTCGCATAATCCGCCGGAGTTCAACGGCATCAAGTTCTTTAGCCGCAAGGGCATGAAGCTTCCCGATGCTGTCGAGGAAGAGATCAGCGCCTGGGTCATGTCCGAGGAGGCCATGGCTGCCGACACGCTGCCGACCGGCGCCGGTGTGGGTCACATCATCAAGATGAAAGACGCCCGCAAGGCCTATGTCGATCATGCCATCAGCACGCTCGACGGCCTTAAGCTCGATGGCCTGGTTGTTGCCGTCGACTGCGGCCACGGTGCTTCCTGCCAGACCACGCCCGCTGCGCTGCAGCGCCTGGGCGCCACGGTCCATGCCATCAACACCGATTACTGCGGCACCGACATTAACGTTGAGTGCGGCTCCACTCACCTTGAGCCCCTGCGCGAGCTCGTGCTGCGCACCCACGCCGATATCGGCCTGGCCCACGACGGCGACGCCGACCGCGTGCTGTTCGTCGACGGCGAGGGCAATGAGATCGACGGTGACTACATCCTGGCTATCTGCGGTTCTGACCTCGCCGCCCGCGGCAAGCTCGCCAACTCCGAGATCGTCTCGACCGTCATGTGCAACCTTGGCTTCTCCATCGCTATGAAGGAGCAGGGCTTCGAGATGGTTCAGACCGCCGTGGGTGACCGCTACGTTTTGGAGCGCATGCTCGCGGATGGCGCCGTCATCGGCGGCGAACAGTCCGGCCACATCATCTTCCTGGAGCACAACACCACCGGTGACGGCCTGGTGACGGCTCTGCAGCTGCTGGCCGTGCTCAAGCGCACCGGTCGTACCCTCACTGATCTTGCCGGCATCATGAAGAAGTACCCGCAGGTCCTCGTCAACGTGCATTCCGACAACAAGGCCGGCCTGGACGATTGCCAGCCCATTTGGGACGCCGTCGCTGCCGCCGAGAAGGAGCTTGACGGCCGCGGCCGCATTCTGGTGCGCCCGAGCGGTACCGAGCCGCTGGTCCGTGTTATGGCCGAGGCGGAGACGCACGAGCTCACTCAGCGTGTTGTCGACGACATCGTCGAGGTTGTCAAGCGCGAACTTCCCTAATGGTCAAAAACGGGTGCCAAGTGGTAAACTGTTAAAGCTATTTTGATTGATTGGTATGTCCGAGGGGGAGCATGTTCACTAAAGTCCTAAGGTCTTTTGGTATGCGTGGACGAGTTCTTACGCTGGATGCTCCCATCTCGGGCGACGTCATTCCGTTGTCCGAGGTCAATGACCAGACATTTGCCACCGGCCTTTTGGGCCAGGGCGTGGCGATTCAGCCTACCGGCACGCGTGTGATTGCGCCGGCAGACGCCAAGGTCGAGGCCATTTTTCCCACGGGTCACGCCGTTGCGCTCAACACGGTCGATGGCCTAGACGTGCTCATCCACGTTGGTTTGGACACTGTTCAGCTTGAGGGCAAGCATTTTAGCGTGCATGCACAGGTGGGCGATGTCGTCCATAAGGGTGACGTGCTCATCGAGTTCGATCGCGAGGCAATTGCTGCCGAGGGCTACGATGTGACGGTTCCCATCTTGGTGTGCAACTCCGTTGAGTTCTCGAGTATCAAGGGCTCCGTTGGTGCGCATGTCGAAGAGATGGACCAGCTCATCGTTGCTCGCGAGCGCTAGCAAGTGCACGTGGCCATTAGCCTACAATTCAAACACGTTTATGGAGGGCGCCCTTGAAAGAGGGCGCCCTCCGTGGCAAGATGGGATTTGTCCGAAGCTAAAAGGCTTTGGGTCACCGTGGACGGGCAGGGGCCTCGACGCGGCTAGACACGAGACACATACATTACGCGACCTCGCCCTGGTGGCCGCACACGTTGGTTGCGGCCGACGCGGGCCGCGGGCAAGTGCTTGTAAGGGGAGCCTTGCCTCTCTTGTACGAGAAAGGACGCGTAATGAAGATCATTAAAGCTAAAGACTACGAGGATATGAGCCGCAAGGCCGCCAATATCATCTCGGCGCAGGTTATCCTCAAGCCCGATTGCGTGCTGGGTCTTGCCACCGGCTCCACCCCGATCGGTGCCTACAAGCAGCTCGCTGCTTGGTACGAGAAGGGCGACGTCGACTTTGCCGAGGTCAGCACCTACAACCTGGACGAGTATCGCGGCCTTTCGCACGACGATCCCCAGAGCTATCACTACTTCATGCGTGAGAACTTCTTCGATCACATCAACATCGACCTGAACAACACGCATGTGCCCGACGGTTCCAACCCCGACGCCGCCGCTGCCTGCTCTGAGTACGACAAGATCGTCGCCGCCGCCGGTTACCCGGATCTGCAGCTGCTCGGCATTGGCAACAACGGCCACATCGGTTTCAACGAGCCCGATGACCACTTCTCCAAGGGCACGCACTGCGTCGACCTCACCGAGAGCACCATTCAGGCCAACAGCCGCCTGTTCGACAGCATCGACGATGTTCCCCGTCAGGCCTACACCATGGGTACCCAGACCATCATGTATGCCCGCATGATCCTAGTCGTCGCCAACGGCGAGGCCAAGGCTCAGGCCGTGCATGACATGTGCTATGGTCCGGTTACGCCCGCGTGCCCGGCTTCGATCCTGCAGCTGCACACCAACTGCGTTGTCGTTGCCGACGAGGCCGCCCTTTCGCTCTGCGAGTAGCGCGAATCCTGCACCTCGACATAGCCTTGCCTAAGGCCTCCGCTTTGGGGGCCTTTTTGTTATCCCTCTCCGCCCGCTTGACCAAAATCTTGCCGCAAGCTTGACGAATGCCGGATGCCTAACAGCTTGATTCATTCCATACCAGATTCTATGCAAAAATGCCACTAAAAGGTCGTAGACGGTAGCGGGTGCTAGGCGAGTTGAATGACATGGCTGAACCTTGTTCATTTGCGTTACACTGCCGCTTGGATGGGACAAGCTGACAAGCTCATTTACCTGCTTAAAGACCGATTAGTCGGGGGATTAATAACAATCGGCCCTCGCTGTACAAAAACTTGCCGCTTGCGTACCAAAAGACAACCTCAAACACAAGGTCGCTCTATTCATAGCGCGGCTTGTATGGTCTTGCGGTTACAGTGTCCATACGGTCGAGTTGAGGAGCGGACATGGTAAACGATTTGAGCAGTATAGACGACCTCGAGCTGATGCCGCTGGGCGGAGGCTATATGGTGCGACGCGAACGCTTGATGAATGAGCTTCTCGCCAAGGGCCGAAAGGCCGGCATCGTGGTTCTCTATGCGCCCGACGGGTTTGGGAAGACCTCGGTGCTGCTGCAGTACACCCATGAGGTTAAATGCGACCCGACGCGAGGCCCTGTGCGGATTATCGAGGCCGATCGCGCCACTGGGCGCGAGGTGTTTATGCAGCTCGAGGTGGTTACCGAAGAACTCAAAGACAAACCGCACTCCCTTATCGCGATTGATAATGTGCCAAACCTCGATCAGCACGATACCGAAGACCTCATCGACAGGATTCGCGGCCTGCGCGCTATGGGGGTAGGGGTCTTTATCTCCTGCCGTCCTTCAAATCGTCAACTGATTCATGGGCTGGGCGATTCGGTTAAGATCAATGCGCAGATGCTCAAGGTGCATGCCTATGAGTATTCGGCGTGGGCATCGGCGTTTTCGATCAGCACATCGCTCGACTTTTATCAGCTCACGCAGGGCGTGCCCGAGCTCGTTTCGGCATTGCAGACGGGTCTGTATGGCCAAGGCGACGTAGCCGGTCTGCTCGAAAACGAGATTGTCAACGTATATGGCGCGGCACTTGTCGATCTGGCTTCGCTCGACAATAATGCGCTGTTTTGCGTGGCATGTCTCATGATTTTGATGGGCGAGGGCAATATCGCAGAACTCGAGGCTTGCGGGGTGAGGCTGTCGATGGTCGACCAGTCCTACTTTGTACGCGACTACCCGATCTTTGGCTTGGACCCCGCCGAGCGGAGTTTTACGTGTCTGGGCACGGAGGATAACGGACGCTTGCGCTTGCGTAAGTTGGTGGCCGAGGTTCGCCCCGAACTTGTTCCGAGGGCGGCCCGGATTTTGCTTAAGGCGGGTAGATGCGATGCGGCGATGGGCCTGGCGGACGCCTTTTTGGACCGTGATGCGGTCCTTGAACTTGCTGGGCAGTATGGGGTCGATCTGGCTCTGACGGGGCACGGGGCCGATATCTGCCGAGCAGCGCTGGGCACGATCGATGCCGAGGATCCGGCTCCAGAGCCAACGCCTGCCGAGGCGCTTGGCGTATATCTGGCAGCGGTCAGCGTGTCCAATACAAAGCTCGCTCGCTATATGGCATCGGTCATCGAGCGCGGGGGCGAACGGGCGGCCTGCGAAATAGACCCTGTTTCATGGAGGGTGGCCCAGACACTGACGGCTGTTTGCTATGGGGACAACGGGCTTGGGCTTCCTACGAACCTGGCCGTGCCAGAAATCGAGACATCCCATACCGCACTCGATATGTTGTCCGCACATATCGAGGTCAAGCGCTGCCTGACCGAGCGGGGAGATGACGGCGGCGTTCTACAGCAGCTCAAAACGAGCAAGGCCTACGACTGTGAGCTCGACATCGCGGGGATTGTTATACGGGCCGATAGCATGCTGGTGGAGCTTTTTGACGGGTCGTTTGCGGGAACCGACGAGCGCGACGACGAGATGACGGTGGTGCGGGAGGCGCTCGACGTACGTGGGCTTAAGGCGATGGCTATCTGGGTGCGCATGGTGTTGGCGGCACGGCGGCTCCTTTCCGGCCTGCCGGTAACCGACGACGCGGCATTCAACGAGCTCGATCGTTTTGCCGTGCGCATGCGCGACAACCAGATTCAGCTGTTTGGCCTGTTGCTAGAAGGCTGGCAGTCGCTGGCAGAGGGACGGCCGGTTAATGCAAAGTTTCGTGCGGTCCAAGTGCTCAAACTTGCCGAGGAGTCGATTGCGTACATGCGCGATAACGCATTGCTGCTGGAGCGCGCGGCGTATCTGCGTAACACCTCGATGGTTTCGGTGCGCGAGGAAGCGGAGTTGCTCGATATAAGCCAGACGCAGGTTGGTGGAGCGGAGGCCTGGATGGTGGCGCTGCATTTGGCCTGTGCGGGCCGAGACAGCGATCTTGCGGCCTGGATGTCCATGAATCGTGCGGGGATTCTGGAGCCATCGTATCGGCTCTTTGCGCGCCTTGCCATGCATTGTCTGGGCGAGCCGGCGACCAGGATTCGCAAGAAGCTTCCCGTGCGCGAGCTGTCGCGGTACTCGCTGCGCGATGATCTGGAAGGGGAGGGCGAGCGCTTATTTCAGGCCGGCGAGGTTGAAGCCGTTGATACCATCGACCATATCGAGATTCGCATGTTTGGTGCGTTTCGCGCCGAACGCGACGGGTTTCCCATCACGGACAAAATGTGGCGCCGCAAGAAGGCGGCGACACTTGCCGAGCGGCTTGCGCTGGGCATGGATGCGCTCGTCGATCGTGAGACGCTGGCTATGGAGCTGTGGCCCCATGCCGAGTTCAATAGCGCCCGCAACAACCTGTACTCGACGATATCGCGCTTGCGGTCGGCTTTGGGACCGACGCCGGATGGCAAGTCGTGTGTGCTCATCCAAAATGAATGCATCGGACTCAACGGCGACTACGTCAAGACCGATGTACGGCTGTTTGACCAGATAAGCCGCGAGGTTTTGGGAAATCGAACGGGTGCGCGCGGGCCCCATTTAGTTGAGCTGTGCCTTAAGATTGAGCAGCTTTATGCCGGACCGCTGTATGTTCCCAATGGCTGTAATCCCACCTACTTTTTGCGTATGCGACGCATTATGCAGTCAAAGTATATCGATTGCATGATTAAGGGAGCAAATGCCGCTCTAGAAGAAAACGACCTGCAGTCGGCGATTTGGCTGGCGGAGTCGGGTCTTCGACAGGAAACGGCGCGTGAGGATATGGTGCGCTGCGCCATGCGTGTCTACAGTGCGGCGGGGCGGCGGCGCGATATCGTCGAGCTGTACAGCGGGCATATGCACCATCTGAGGGAGCAGGTCAATGGCGTGCCCGAGCCCGAGACGCGGCGTCTATACGAGCGCTTGGTGGAGGGGCGGCTCAATCGCGTGCTGGTCGAGCGATAAAAACGGGCGCCCGAAGTACTTGGACACCCGTAAGCTCGCTATGTGTTGGCTCGCCGATCATTGGCTCTTAGACGAGCTTGATCTTCTCGATGTCCTTGCGCGAGGACTCGCGATACAGCGAGAACTTGCGGCCGATAACCTGAACGACCTCGGCGTGGCAACGCTCGGCGAGCTCCTCGGCGGCCTCGCGGGCGGAAAGACTGGAGCCATCGAGCACGGAGCACTTAACGAGCTCGTGCTTCTCCAGGTAGGCGACCGTCTGCTCGACGGTGCCCTCGTTAATATCGGACTTGCCGATGATGATGGCGGGGTTGAGGTGATGGGCCATGCTGCGAAGCTGCTTGACCTGGGCTCCTGTCAGTGCCATGGGTTCTCGCTTTCTATGTATGGGGCGCCCCGCGACGGGGCCTTAATCTACGTGAGCTGTCCCACGATAGCGCAGGAACGGCGCGGTGTGGAGCGTGTTTGCCCAGTTCAAAAAGAATGCGGATGCCGAGTGAGTGGGCGGCGTGGGCTGCGAACAGGCTATGAGCTGGGCGCAGAGACTGGCTCCCATGCAATAAATGCCCAACGGACCTTGCGGACGTGGTCGAGCATGTAGCGTCCCTGCGGCACACCCTTGGAGCCCGGCTCACCGGCATGGGGGTTCTCGATCATGTGCTGGGCGATGTAATCGCGCAGGCGGTCGATCTTATCCTCGTTGCCATGTTCGAGCATACGGGAAAAATCCGCCACACCTGCCTCAAGGCTATCGAAGGTGTCGCGTCGAGGCGATTCAAAGTATGTAACCTGCGGCAGGGCACCCATCTGAATGAGGATGTTGAAGGCGTACACAAAGCCATTGCTGCAGGTAACCGAGGCACCAATGGCGTTCATCAAGTGCAGATCATAGCGCGGGCTGGAGTTAGCGACCATCGTGACAGCACAACGACGACGAGCCGTACGGTCGAGCTTGGCAAGCGCACCTTTTAGATTGGTCGTCGTAACCGACCGACTGGCAAAGGCAACATCCACCGCTTTCGCGACCGGTCCAACCAAATCCCAATCATCATCCCAAGCAAGCTCAAGCGGCGTAATAAGATCCTCGAGTCCGTAATACTCAATGCCAGCATCAAGGGTGCCCAGCATGGCAGGGGAGAAATCAGCCGCAATCACAGGATGCCCAGCCTGAGCAAGCGGAATAGCAATCGACCCAGCCCCACACCCCATATCCAGCACCGATTCACCAGGCTTTAACGCCAACAGCTTCATAAAGTCCCGGGCATACGGAGCAGTCTCAAGCGGCCGAAAATGCCGAGCCCGCTTATCCCACTCAAAAGAGTCATCAGCCTGCCGCCGACCAGCCTGCAAGCGCATCCATTCCTCATTCCAATCCGCAGAAAGCAGCTCAGATTGAATTACACCATCAGCCACGGGCCAACCTCCTAGCAACAAAAAAGCGACTCCTCCCAAAAGAAGAGCCGCAACCAGCATATATCAGAAAGAACCGATCCAACGCCAAACCGTCATACCAGCAAAGTGGAGCAGAAGCGAAGCGACTGCAACCGGGATAGAACCCAACCGAGGTCCCGTTGTGCGGGAGCCCCGGGGAGGGCAAATATATAAGGTCGATCGCGAGTTCCGCACGAGCCGGAGAGCACTTAATGTGCTCTCCGTGCGAGTCAGGACTGTCCGAGCAGGCGACCTTATATATTTGCCCTCCCCGGGGCTCCTCGCCCGAACCCCTCAGCTAGTTCTTCAGCGAGTTCAGCGGTGCCGGGAAGCGTCCACCGCGATGGGCAAGCACGGTGCCGGCGTTGGGGTTCACCGGCATGATGGGTGCACGGCCGAACAGGCCGCCGTACTCGACGCAGTCGCCCACGCCCTTGCCGATGGCGGGAATCACGCGGACGGCCGTGGTCTTGTTGTTGATGACGCCGATGGCCATCTCGTCGGCGATGATGCCGGCGATGGTCTCGACCGGGGTGTCGCCGGGGATGGCGATCATGTCCAGGCCGACGGAGCACACACAGGTCATGGCCTCGAGCTTCTCGAGCGAAAGCGCACCGGCCTCGACGGCGGCGATCATGCCGGCGTCCTCGGACACGGGGATAAAGGCGCCGGAGAGACCGCCCACGCTGGAGCTGGCCATGACGCCGCCCTTCTTGACGGCATCGTTGAGCATGGCGAGCGCGCAGGTCGTGCCGGGGCCACCGCAGGTGCCCACGCCGATGATCTCGAGGATGCGCGCGACGGAGTCGCCGATGGCAGGCGTGGGAGCCAGCGACAGGTCGACAATGCCCTTCTCGACACCCAGGCGATGGGCGGCCTCGCGGCTCATGAGCTCGCCGGCGCGGGTGATCTTAAAGGCGGTCTGCTTAATCTTCTCGGCGACCTCCATCATCGATGCGGAATCGGGCAGCGTCTCCAGGGCTGCGGCCATAACGCCGGGGCCCGAGACGCCTACGTTGATGACGGCGTCGGCCTCGCCACCGCCGTGGACGGCGCCCGCCATAAACGGGGAGTCCTCGACCATGTTGGCAAAGCAGACAAACTTGGAAGCGCCGACGGAATCCTGGTCGGCCGTGAGCTTGGCGGCGTCGATGATGGTCTGGGCGGCCATGAGCACGGCATCCATGTTGATGCCGGCGCGCAGGCTGGCGACGTTGACACTGGAGCAGACGCGGCTGGTGGTGGCAAGCGCCTGGGGGATGGACTGGATGACGCGGCGGTCGGCATCGCCGATGCCCTTCTGGACGAGCGCGGAGAAGCCGCCCAGGTAATCGATGCCGAGCGTCTCGGCCGCGCGGTCGAGGGCGTGCGCGATGGGGGTGAGGTCCTCATCCTTGCAGCACGCGGCGATCTGGGCCACCGGGGTGACGGAAACGCGCTTGTTGACGATGGGGATACCGTACTCGCGCTCGAGGTTCTCGGCGGTCTCGACCAGATGCTCAGCCGTGTGCGTCACGTGGTCGTAGATCTTCGTGCACATGCGGTCGAGGTTTTCGTCACCGCAACCCATGAGCGAAACACCCATGGTGATGGTCCTGATGTCGAGGTTCTGCTCCTCAACCATGCCGCGGGTTTCCGCGATTTCTGCGGGCGTGATCGCCATCCTTGCGCTCCTATCTGCCAAAACGAGCATAGTCTTTTTTATTCTAACGTGCCGCACGTGCCAAGTGGCGCGTGCGGCACGTTTTAGTGCTCGGTTGTTTCCGTTGTGTTACTGCCCAAAGACCTCTTCGGCAATGCGCGCGCTTTCGGCGGCATCCTTGGCGTAGTAGTCCGCGCCGATCTGCTTGGCGTATTCGGGGGTGAGCACGGCGCCGCCTACGATAATCTTGACGCCCGGAACCTCGGCATGGAGCAGCTTGATGGTCTCCTCCATGGCGACGACGGTGGTGGTCATAAGCGCCGAGAGGCCGACGAGTTTGATATCGCGCTCCTTGACGGTCTTGAGTACCTCCTGCGGATCGACATCGCGGCCCAGGTCAAAGACGGTGTAGCCGTAGTTGTCGAGCAGCATTTTGACGATGTTCTTGCCAATATCGTGGATGTCGCCCTTGACGGTGGCCACGCAGATCTTGCCCTTGTCGGCGATCTCGCCGGCGGGCATCAGGCGCTTGATGGTGTCGAAGCCCACGCGCGCGGCCTCGGCCGAGGCCATGAGCTGCGGCAAGAAGAACTTGCCCTGGTCAAAGAGGACGCCAACCTCGTCGAGGGCGGGGATAAAGTGATTGTTGATGAGGTCCATGGCGTCGTGGTCTGCCAGCAGACGCTCGGTCTCGGCAGCGATCTCGCCTTTGCGGCCCGAGACGACCATGCGACGAATCGGGTCGTCGTTGCCGACGGTGCCGGCGGTGCCCGCGGTGCCCGCGGCCGGCGCGGCATCACTCGATGCGGCCTGAGCTGCTGCCGGGTTGGCGGCGATCTTATAGGGATCGGTCCAGCCGGCGTAGCGTTCGATGTATCCGGTCGAGCCCTCGTCCTCAACGCTCAGCACGCGATAGCTGTAGACGGTGTCCATAAAGCGCTTGGAGCCCGGGTTCATGATGGGGGCGTCCAGGCCCGCGCCAAAGGCGGCGGCCAAAAAGACCGAGCCCAGCAGCGGGCGGGCAGGCAGGCCAAAGCTGATGTTCGACACGCCGAGCGCGCATTTGACACCCAGGCGCTCCTTGCACAGGGACATGGCACGCAGGATCTGCTCGGCCTGGCGCTGGTTGGTCGAGGCGGTCATGACCAGGCAGTCGATGAGGATGCGGTCCGGTCCGATGCCGTAGCGGGCAGCCTCGGCCACGATGCGCTCGGCGATGGCGAAGCGAGCCTCGGCGGTATCGGGGATGCCGCCTTCGTCGAGCGTAAGGCCGACAACGTTGGTGCCGTAGTGGGCGACCAGTGGAAAGATCTCATCCATGATCTGCTGCTTGCCATTGACCGAGTTGATGATGGGCTTGCCGGCGTAGCGGCGCACGGCGGCCTCGACGGCTGCGGGGTCGGTGGAGTCGATCTGCAGCGGCAGCAGCGTGGAGCCTTGGAGCTGCTCGGTCGCTTGCTGGATGACCTTGACCTCGTCGATCTCGGGCAGGCCCACGTTGACGTCCAAGATATCGGCGCCCTGTTCTTGCTGGCTGATGCCCTGGCTTACGACGTAGTCCAGATCGCCGTCGCGCAGGGCCTGCTGCAGGCGTTTTTTACCGGTGGGGTTGATGCGCTCGCCGATGACGGCGATTTTGTGGCCGTCGCAGGGGAGGTCCACCACGGTCTGGGCGCTTGTGACCGACATGCTGGGCTTGCGGTGGCGCGGACTGGGCGTGTGGTTATCGATAAGCGTGCGCAGCGCTGCCATGTGCGTGGGCGTGGTACCGCAGCAACCGCCCACGACGCTCACGCCGTCGGCGATCATGCCGGCGACGGCCTCGGCGTATTCGGGGGCTTGGATATCAAAGACGGTGTTGCCGTCGTCGTCCACGCGGGGCAGTCCAGCGTTGGCCTGCACCATGATGGGCTTGTCCGTAACGGTGAGCATGCGAGCGGCGAGCCCTCGGAGCTCGGCCGGTCCCTGGCTGCAGTTGATGCCCAAAACGTCGGCGCCGATGGCATCGAGCGTGATGGCGGCAACCTCGGGACTCGTGCCCAGGAAGGTGCGACCGTCTTCCTCAAAAGTCATGGTGGCAAAGACGGGCAGGTTGGAGTTCTCGCGGCAGGCGAGGACCGCCGCCTTGATCTCGGCCAGGTCGGTCATGGTCTCGATAATAAAGAGGTCCACACCCGCGGCGACGCCGGCGCGCACTTCCTCGGCAAAGAGGTCGTAGGCCTCGTCGAAGCTCAGGGTACCCAGGGGGCGCAGCAGCGCGCCGATGGGGCCGATGTCGCCGGCGACGTAGTGGGCACCGGCCGCGCGAGCGCAAGAGACTGCGGCGGCAAAGACATCTGCCACGGTGGCGGCGCCATCGAGCTTGTGCGCGTTGGCGCCAAAGGTGTTGGCGGTGATCACGTCGCACCCGGCCTCGACGTACTGACGTTGGATGTCGGTGATGACCTGGGGCTCCTCAAAGTTGAGCAGCTCGGGCAGGGCTCCGGCCTTCATGCCGGCCGCCTGCAGCATGGTGCCCATGCCGCCGTCGAACAGCAGGTGTCCCGTGCCCTCGATGGCGGCGCGCAGACGATCGTTCTTAATGCGAAGGTCGTCGATTGTGCGCGTCTTGTATGCAGCGCCTTTGCGGCGTGCGGCATCAACAGGCGCCGCCAGCGCGGCACCGTCCAGATCATGAGTGATAAGCGGAGTAAACATCGATGGCTCCTAATGGCTGGAATAGCAGGTGGTGTGGGCGGCGCGGAAGCGGCAGTGCTCACGCATGCGGCAGATATTGCAGGTGGGGCGGCTCTGGGCGTCGTGGACTTCGCCGTCAAACAGACCAATCACCGCGGTCACGCTCTTGGTGGGCATGAGCAGGCTGGTCGGCGTGACGGTAAGCCCGATGAGCCGCGTGGCGTTGAGCGCATTCACGATTGAGCGCTGGGCCGTAAGCGGGCAGTCGCCATAGCCGGGACTGAAGCGCCAGTTACCGGCGAGTCCGTGTGCGGCGGCCGCAGCCTTGACCTGCTGGTCCATCTGCTCGACGGCGGCTTCTACATAGGCAGAGCATGCGGCGTCGAGCACGGCTCCCTCCAGGGGCTGCTGGGCTCCCGTGGTGCGCAGACGACGCTCGGCGTCCATGCCGAGTGTGCATGCCATGAGCGCGGCAAAGCGGGCGTCTTTGAGATGTCGATAGATGTCGCGACCGCGCAGCTCAACGTTGGTGCCGACCAAGCGAATGCAAGGCTCTCCCTGCTCGTCCACGCCCATGGCATCGATGGCAAATGCGCGGCGCACGCCACGGGGCTCAATGTCCAGTTCCAGACGCTCAACGACAAGCTCAATACGCTGCGACAGCTCGGGCTCAATCTGCTGACCGCCGTAGCCCAGATAGCGCAGCATCTCGGCACGATCGACGCGGGGATGGTGGGCATCATCGATACGATAAAGCGCCGGCGACGCAAGGTCGGCCGGCACTTCGACAGCGGTTGTATCGATGTGCGGTTTTTCCATTACCCCAAGCGCTCCATAATGGTTGCGGCGATTGCAGGACGGTTCATAGTGTACAGGTGCAGACCGGCGGCACCGTGCTCCTTGAGGTCGCAAAGCTGACGGGCGGCATAATCTACACCGGCTGCCTGCAGGCTCTCGGGGTCGTTCTCGTACTTGGCGAGAATCTTGATGACGGGGGAGGGCAGCGACGCACCGCACATAAAGACCATGCGGCTGATTTGCGACTTGCCCATAAACGGCATGATGCCCGCGGTAATGGGCACGGTGATGCCCGCCTTGTCGGCAAGCTCGCGGAAGCGGTAGAAGCACTCGTTGTCAAAGAAGAGCTGCGTCACAAAGAAGCTCGCGCCGGCGTCCTGTTTTTGCTTGAGGTATTCGACCGAAGCGTTGAGGTCCTCACAGGCAATGTGGCCCTCGGGGTAGGCCGCGGCGCCCACACAAAAGCCGGCGTCGACAAGCTCGGGGATGAGGTCACGGGCGTAGGCGTAGTCCGAGGCGGGCTTGTCATCCTCGGTCGCGCCAGTGGGCAGATCACCGCGCAGGGCCAGGATGTTTTCTACGCCGGCGGAGCGGTATTCGTCGATCTTGGCGACGATATCGGCGTGCGAGCGGCCCACGCAGGTGAGGTGCGCCACCGAGGGCGTATTGAATTCGCTCGTAATCATATGCGCGATGGGGGCGGTGGTGGCGCCATTGCCCGAGCCGCCGGCAGAGCAGGTGACCGAGACAAAGCTCGGCGAAAGCTTGCACAGATTGCCTGCCACCTCGCGAGCCGTGTTGAGGGTAAGCTCGCCCTTGGGCGGGAACATCTCAAACGAAACGGGTGCGGTGCCCTGGGATGCTGCCTGCTTAAAAACCTCGTCGACGCGCATATCGTGCTCCTTTAGATACGTAATAGTGTGATGTGTTGTAAGGATTCTACAGCACCACTGTGTCACGGTGGAGTTTCACTCGCTATTCGGGGATACCAATCAAAGATGCCTTGCTATCGACATTCCCTATAGCAGAGCGGTCAATCTAGGATGGGGCTATAAAGACTGGTATCTGATACGAAATACCAGTTAATAGAGCCCCATCCCAAATTGACTACCCTTAAACCATGGGGAGAGGTCTGCAATTTATACAGTTGATTGGCTGTTGAGGGCGGCAACGCCGCCGCGATGCGGTAACCTCATTGATTGGTTTCGCGACAGCAACATAACGGTAATGTCGCGGAAACACGGCGAGTCTAAGCTATGACTCGTTCGTTAGTAATCAACACCGCATCTCACGCGGTGCCGATACGAAGGGAGTTCCGTATGGCCGATCTTACTGACCGCTTCGGGACCATGGTGTTCTCTGAGGAAGTCATGAAGGACTACCTCCCCAAGGACATTTGGAAGCGCCTTGCTGCAACCCTCGAGGACGGTGAGCCGCTCGACTTGGATGTGGCCAACGCCGTTGCCCACGCCATGAAGGTCTGGGCCATCTCCAAGGGCGCGACGCACTACGCGCACTGGTTCCAGCCGCTTTCGGGCATTACTTCCGAGAAGCACGATAGCTTCCTCGAGCCCAACCACGACGGCACCGCCATTACCAAGTTTACGGGCAAGAACCTCATCCAGGGCGAGCCGGACGCCTCCAGCTTCCCCAACGGCGGCCTGCGTGCCACCTTCGAGGCCCGTGGCTACACCGCTTGGGATCCCACCAGCCCCGCCTTTATCAAGGACGATGTCCTGTGCATCCCCACAGCTTTCTGCTCCTACACGGGCGAGGCCCTGGACAAGAAGACCCCGCTGCTGCGTTCCATGACCGCGCTCTCGCGTGAGTCCAAGCGCGTTTTGGCGCTGTTTGGTAAGACCCCCAAGAAGGTCGTTCCTTCCGTGGGCGATGAGCAGGAGTACTTCCTGATCAAGAAGGACGCTTACCGCAAGCGCAGGGACCTGGTCATCACCGGTCGCACCCTCTTTGGCGCTGCTCCCTGCAAGGGCCAGGAGCTCGAGGAGCACTACTTTGGCGCTATCCGCCCCACCGTCTCGTCCTATATGAAGGACCTGGACGATGAACTGTGGGCGCTTGGCATTCCTGCCAAGACCAAGCACAACGAGGTCGCTCCCTGCCAGCATGAGCTCGCCCCTGTCTACGGCGAGGTCAACGAGGCCATAGACCAGAATCTGGTCATGATGGAGAAGATGAAGCTCATCGCCTCCCGTCACGACTTGGTCTGCCTGCTGCACGAGAAGCCCTTTGAGGGCATCAACGGTTCGGGCAAGCACAACAACTGGTCGCTTGGCACCGAGTCCGAGAACCTGCTCGACCCGGGCGACACCCCGCTCGACAACCTGCAGTTCATCGTCTTCCTCACCGCGGTGATCGAGGCCGTCGATAACTATCAGGAACTCCTGCGTGCCTCCGTTGCCTCGGCCGGCAACGATCATCGTCTGGGCGCCAACGAGGCTCCTCCGGCGATTATGTCCATCTTCCTGGGCGACCAGCTCACCGAGGTCGTCGAGAAGATCATCGATGGCAAGGCTTCCGTCCATGCCACGCGCGGCGTGCTTGACCTAGGCGCCGATACCCTGCCCAAGCTGATGCAGGACAACACCGACCGCAACCGTACCTCCCCGTTCGCCTTCACCGGCAACAAGTTCGAGTTCCGTGCCTGCGGCTCCGAGCAGAACGTCTCCGACTCCAACCTGGTGCTCGATGCTGCCGTGGCCAAGTCGCTCAAGTCTTTCGCCGACGCACTCGAGGGTACGCCCGAGGATAAGTTCCAGGACGCCGCGCTCGAGTACTGCAAGAAGGTGCTGACCGATCACCAGCGCATCCTGTTCTCCGGCGACGGTTACTCCGACGAGTGGCCCATCGAGGCCGAGAAGCGCGGCCTTGCCAACAACAAGACCACGGCCGACGCTCTTCCCGCCTTTGTTTCCGATAAGGCCATTGCGCTCTTTGAGGAGACGGGTGTCCTGACCCGCGCCGAGGCCCAGTGCCGCTATGACTGCAAGCTCGAGAAGTACAACAAGCTCATGAACATCGAGGCTACCACGATGGTTCGCGAGGCGCGTCGTACCTATCGCCCGGTCATTACCGCCTATGCCACCAAGGTCGCTAAGGGCCTTGAGACTATTCGTGCCGCCGGTGCTGAGGCCGCCATGCAGTGCGAGCAGAACACGCTCAACAAGCTCTGCAACGGTATCACCGCCATCAACGACTCCATCAAGGCGCTCGACGCCGTACATCAGAAGGCCGAGGCTCTCGATGGCCAGGAGCAGGCCAACGTGTACGCGCACGAGGTCGTTCCCGCTATGGATACGCTGCGTGCCGCCGTGGACGCCATGGAGGAGATCGTGGCCGCCGACTACTGGCCGGTTCCGACCTACGACGACATCCTGTTCTACGTGTAGGGCGTAACTGACATATCGTCACGGTATTGAGCCGGGGTCCGCATCGCGCGGGCCCCGGCTATTTGTTTGTGAAGGACGCTTTGGAGTCCGTTTTGCCGCCGATTTGCCGGGATCCGCACCCTGTCGGGTTCGAATCCCGGCATATCGGTAGCAAAAAGCCCGCTACCGAATTGGTAACGGGCTTCTCAGATTTTGTGGTGCCCCCAGCGGGATTCGAACCCGCGATATCCACCTTGAAAGGGTGGCGTCCTTGGCCGCTAGACGATGGGGACAGCGGGGAAGAGTATAGCAGACTTTTTTGCCGGCGCGTATATCGTTGGCAAACTGGAAAACCACCACAAAGGTGCCTGTCCCCTTTGTGGTGGTGAGGTGCTAGGAGAGGAGCTTCATGGCGGCGTCGTGGGCGGCGTGCTCGTAGGTGTCGTCGAGGGGTTTGAGCGGCAGCAGGGCGGCGGCCTGTGTGTCGCCACGGCGCTCGAGGGCGTGCGCGATGAGCCAGTCGGCGAGTTCGGGGTTCTTGGGCAGCGCCGGGCCATGCAGGTACGTGCCGATGACACCCTTGTAGATGAGACCCTCAAAGCCATCGTCGCCGTTGTTGCCGGTGCCCGTGACGACGGACGTTCCGAGCGGCGTGGCATCGGCGTCCAAAAGCGTGCGGCCACCGTGGTTCTCGAATCCCACAAAGGGCTCGGGTGCCAGGTCGGTCTTGACGGCGACGTTGCCGATCAGGCGGTCGGAGCCGCGTACGGTCTCGGCGGCAATGACGCCCAGGCCCTCGATGCGATTTTCGCCCATATAGTACGAACGGCCGAGCAGCTGATAGCTGCCGCAGATGGCGAGCAGCGAACCGCCGTCCTCAACATAGGCTGCGACCTTGTCTTTTTGGGCGAGCAGCTCGTGTGCCACGGCTAGCTGGTCGCGATCGGATCCGCCGCCCATCATGACGATATCGGCATCATGCAGATCGAGCACCTCGCCCATGCGGACCTCATCCACGCGAACGGGGATGCCGCGCCAGGCGCAGCGGCGCTCGAGGGCGATGACGTTGCCGCCGTCGCCATAGAGGTTGAGGGCATCGGGATACAGGTAGACGATGCGCAGCGGGCGCGAGAGCTCGACTGGCGCGATATCGGTGGGGACAGCGCTACCATCGGCGCGCGTTACGGCGTGGGAGGCGACCGAACTTGCATCGGTGCCTTTGAGCCCGTCGAGTTCTTTGACCAGCGGCGGGAAGGCCGTGTAGTTGGCGACGGCGTAGAAGGTGTCATCGGCGGCCTCGTCTGCCATGGCGCCAATTGCCTGCGCGACGTCCGAGATAATGGCGGCGTCGATGCCGGCGTACTTGAGGCGCACCTGCATATCGTGTGCACGCGTGCCGCCGGCAAAGGCGACAAGCCCCGAGGTATCGGCGATGCGCTCGAAGTCGACGTCGTAGATCCACGAGACATCGTGGCCGTCGGCGTCGTTGTCATTGAGGAAGAAAGCGCAGAGTCTGCCGCCTGCCGTCTTGATGGACTGGATTTGTCGATCGAAGCCTACGGGATTCTTGGCCAGGTTGGCCTCGACGGTGCGGCCGGCGATATCCCAGCGCCCCATACGACCGCCGGCAGGCACATAGGCATCGAGCGTAGGCTGTAGAAGCGCCGTGTTCACGCCCAACTCGTGTGTGGCAAAGAAGGCGGCGGCAACGTTATAGACCATGTACAGACCGTTGTAGCGCGTGGCGATGTGCGTTGCGGGTGCGTCGGTATCGGGTCCAAAGACAAGGTCAAAGCCGTAGCCGTCGCAGCCGAGTTCCACGCCCGTCACGCGACGGACAAGCGCAGGGCGGGCCCAGCCGCACGAGGGGCAATGGTAGGCGCCGAGTTGACCATACTGTACGTAGTCGTACTCCAACGGGGCGTTGCACTGCGAGCAAAAGCGCGAGTCGCTAATGCGGTCGGACTCGGTGCCCGTGGCGCCGTCGATGCCAAAGGCAATACTCGCGTTGGGAACGCGCGCGGCAATCGAGGCGCACAGCGGGTCGTCGGCGTTGTAGATGAGCGTCGTTGCCGGCGAAAGCTCCAACGCGTGGGCGATGACCTCCTGGGTGTGATCGATCTCGCCATAGCGATCTAGCTGGTCACGGAACAGGTTGAGCAGCACGAAGTACGTCGGCTTGAGCTTGGGCAGGACGCGCACAGTGTAGAGCTCATCGCATTCAAAAACGCCTACGCGCTTGCCACTGCTGGTGTGCTTAAGGCCGCCGCGGGCCTCGAGCAGAGCACCCACCACACCAGGCTCCATATTGTTGCCGGCACGGTTGCACACCACGGTAGCACCGCTGGCAGCAACGGCGTCGGCGATGAGGTTGGAGGTGGTGGTCTTGCCGTTGGTGCCGGTGATCACCACGCTGCGGTCGACCAGGCTCGCGAGGTCGCTTAGCAGCTCGGGGTCGATCTTCATGGCGATGCGGCCGGGGAGTACGCCGCCCTGGCGCTTAAGGACGGAGCGCAGCCCCCAGCGGGCGATATCGCTCGAGGCACAGGCGAGAGATGAGCGGAAGTTCATGAAGCCGTTCCTAACGTGAATGACATGGTCGTGGCGTTTGCGCCGTTAAAAGCCGTAACGGCGCGCAAATTCCTGGGCAAGCTGCGATACATCTTCGCAGGCGTTGGCCCAGGGGGCAAAGTCGGGGGTGTCCGAGATGATGCCGTCGGCTTCCCAAACTGCCTGATGCGAAAGGTCCCAGGGGTCGTGCGGTTCGGGCCGGCAGGGAAGGTACGGTGTCTGATACATGGGGTTCAGCAAAAAGAACGCGCCGCCCTCGCAACGGTTAGCGAACTCACGCAGCGCGCGCGTCGCCGGGCGCATCTTGTTTGTTTTGAACAGCAGAATCGTGCGGGCGAGCAGGTACCAAGGAGAGTTTTCGAGTGCGTCTGCCCCCATCTGTTCCTCGAGCTGGTGGGCTAGGGCAAAAAAGCCGTCCTGGTCTTCCAGGCGAGCGAGAGCGAGCAACACGGTGCCGGCAGCTCGGGTGGGATAGCCTTCTGCCTTAAGGACGCGGCGGGCGTAGTTGGCAGCAGCGCGGTAGCGGGCGCTTGCCATGCACAGCTGCGAGATGGCCTCGAGTGTGTGGAGCCACCCGATAAGGGCCGGCTCGCTCACGGTAAGGTCCGCTGCGGTGACACCGTCGGCCAAAACATTATTGGCCCAGTAGTGCGGGGCCTCCATATCAAACCCGGGCACGCTTCGCTGCAGGTAATCGGCCGTGGTCGCCTCGAGCTTCATCAGGTCGCCCAGGCAAGCGTCAACGGGCGTGTCGGCCAGGATGATGGCGAGCAGCTGCGCGTCGACGGCCAGTGCATCGACGCGGACAATCTTGAGCAGCTCATCGCGCATGTCGTCGAACAGGCGATTGCGCGTCTGCTCGAACTCCTCGTCGCTGCCCATGTCCTCGATGCGATGGAGCTCGTCGAGCAGGTGGCGATGAACACCGGCATAGGACAGCAGCGCCTGGGCATGCTCGGACTGCGCATACTTTTGGGGATTCGCGCTCATGTCGTTATGGACAAGCTCGCGTGCTGCATCGGTGAGCTCGGGGTGCGACGCCAGATAGGTGCGCTCCAGGTAGGCGGGGATGTAGACGCTCGGATCCATTAGAGGTCTCCTCCCTTAAATGGAAGCCCCTGCTCGGCTGCGCGCAGGATGCGCTCGTCGATCTGGGAACGCACGATGTCGTTGGTGGCGACCCAGGCGGCAAAGCTGGCGTTGTCGGGAGCGCCCAGGCCCTCCTGCAGTACCGGCGTCGCCTCGGAGAGTGCAAGGACGAGCTCGTCGGTGGAGCCTGCACCCACGTTGACGCGGGCATAGACGCCATCGGGAAACTCGGTTTGGAAGTAGAGTGCCTCGGCCGCGTGCGGGCACGAGCGTGCAAGGATGCGCAAGTAGTGCTCGGCACCCTCGTAGTCCAGCTCGCGCCAGGCTGCGCTCATCAGTGCGATGAGCGTCCACGGGTCCAAGTCGCGCTCCGCGTCCTTGGGACGACGACGCAGCGGCGTGTTGGCGAGATAGGGGACGGAGTGGGCAGAGCGAAAGCGCTTGAGCTCCTCGGCAGGGTATTCGAGCTTCGCCATGGCGAGCATCGCGGTGTGGCGGACGCCGGCCGGATCGTTGGGGGCAAAGTCGAGGCTGCGGTTTGCAGCTTCGAGCGACATGCGATAGCGTCCGCTAATGAGGGCGCGCGATGCAAGGGCGGCAAGCCAGCGCAGGTAGGGGCGGCGCATAAGGTCGCCCGCGGCCTCGCGCTCATAGGGGTCCTGCGCCGAGGCGATCTTGAACGCCAGGTCATGCTCGACTTCATCGCGCTTGGATACCAGGTACTGTACGTATTCCTCGTTGGAGTCGGCGGTGAGGGCCGTCAGCATGCGCTGGGCATCCCAGTTGGTCGGATCGAGCGCGGCGGCCTCGCGAAGCATGTTCTCGGCAGCGGCCTCTTCCTGCTCGGCTTGGGCATCGTCGGGGATAAAGGGAATGCGGTAGTCGACAGCCTCGACCACCTTGGCAATCAGATGTCCGGCGCGGTCGCGATCATGCACGATGAGCGGCGCGGGGTTGCGGGTGAATTGTTCCATCAGACGCTCTACGGCGGTGCCATCGGTGAGCGGGATATTGTCGCGGCGCAAGGCCTCAAGAACGAGGCGATGGCAATCCTCTTGAATGGGATCGAATGCCATGGGGCCTCCTTTGCTGCGGTTAGGGTTCAAATGTCTCTATATAAGGTTCTAGTTTACCCGCATGTGGCACACCGGGGGTGTCGCACTTGGACTTGCACCTTTGCACCACGAAGACGGATGTCGCACAAATGTCGGCACCTTGGACGACCGAGTGGTATCACGGTGCCGCAAACGGTCGATTTTTGGCGGCGAACGGTGCATATTTTGGAGGGGCACAGTCCTGCCCAGGATATGTAGTCAACCTTGATAAAACGTTTGCCCAGCTTGGGAGTATGAATGCCGCACAAGGGTCTTCAGGGATAGAAAAAACGTTTCATCATTGGCGGCTTTAGGTGAATAACTGACCAACCAGAACGGTAAAATAGTGTTTGTCTGAGCGTTGAGACGTTTAGACATCGCGCATTGTCATCGCCGGCAACGCGCAAACCGGTCCTAACGGAGTCAATTGGGTGCTCCGTTATATACGCAAGTCTAAGAGGGGCTTGTTTAGGAGGCACAGTATGGGACGTTTTACCAATCCTCGCGATCTGTACTTTGGTGAGGGCGCTCGCCACGAGGTGAAGAACCTCAAGGGCAAGAAGGCCATCATCGTTTCTGGCGGCAGCTCTATGCGCCGCGGCGGGTTCCTGCAGGACGTCGAGAACGACCTTAAGGAAGGCGGTTTCGAGGTCAAGCTGTTCGAGGGCGTCGAGTCCGACCCGTCCATCGAGACGGTCATGAAGGGCGCCGAGGCCATGCGCGAGTTCGAGCCCGACTGGATTATCGCCATCGGTGGCGGCTCGCCCATCGATGCCGCTAAGGCCATGTGGGTCTTCTACGAGTATCCCGAGGAGTCCTTCGATAACATCATCCAGCCGTTCAGCTTCCCGGAGCTGCGTCAGAAGGCTCATTTCTGCGCCATCTCCTCTACCTCCGGCACCGCTACCGAGGTCACCGCGTTCTCCGTCATTACCGACTACGCCAAGGGCATCAAGTACCCGCTGGCCGACTTCAACATCACCCCTGATGTCGCCATCGTCGACCCCGAGCTCACCTACACCATGCCCGCCAAGCTGTGCGCTCACACCGGCATGGATGCTCTGACCCACTGCATGGAGGCCTACGTTTCCACCTGCGCCTCTATGTTCACCGACGCCAACGCCCTGCACGGCATCCGCGAGATCGTCGAGTGGCTGCCCAAGTCCTATGCTGGCGACCATGAGGCCCGTCAGCACATGCACGAGGCTCAGTGCATCGCCGGTATCGCCTTCTCCTCGGGCCTGCTCGGCATCGTTCACTCCATGGCTCACAAGACCGGTGCTGCCTTCGAGAACGGCCACATCATCCACGGTGCCGCTAACGCCATGTACCTGGGCAAGGTTATCCAGTGGAACTCCAAGGACCCGCGTGCTGCTGAGCGTTACGCTTACGTGGCCAAGGAGATCCTGCACCTTCCCGGCGAGACCAACGAGGAGCTCATCGCTGCGCTCGTCCAGAAGATTCGCGACCTCAATGACCAGCTCAACATTCCGCAGTCCATCAAGGATTACGCGAATGGTGGCGTGAAGGTCGACGCCGAGAACCCGCAGATGGTTTCCGAGGAGGAGTTCCTCGCCAAGCTGCCCGAGATCGCTGCGAACGCCGAGACCGACGCCTGCACGCCCGAGAACCCGCGTGAGACCAAGGCTGCCGACTTCGAGAAGATCCTCAAGGCCTGCTACTACGACACCGACATCGATTTCTAATCGACTCTTGTTATCGTAACGAGGGGCTCCGCACGTATCCGTACGGAGCCCCTTTCTTTTTTCTTTTAGAGAATGGGATAGTTATGGCTGCAATTTTCAATAGCCCCAGCAAGTACATCCAGGGTCCGGACGAGCTCGCCAAGCTCGGCTCCTATGTCGAGCCGCTCGGCGCTAAGGCCCTCGTCATCGTGACGCCTTCGGGCAAGAAGCGCGTCGGTGCCAAGATCGAGGGTGGTTTTGCCGAGGCTAAGGCCGAGCTGCTGTTTGAGGACTTTAACGGCGAGTGCTCCAAGAGCGAGGTCGATCGCCTGGTTGCGCTCGCGCGCGACAACGGCTGCGACATCATCGTCGGCGTCGGTGGCGGCAAGATCCTCGACACCGCCAAGGCCGTCGCCTACTACCTGGAGTCCCCGGTCATCATTTGCCCCACCATCGCTTCGACCGATGCCCCGTGCTCGGCGCTCTCCGTGCTCTATACCGATGACGGCCAGTTCGATAAGTACCTGTTCCTTAAGGCGAACCCCAATATCGTTCTTATGGATACGACGGTTATCGCGGCGAGCCCGGTACGCCTGACGGTGGCAGGTATGGGCGATGCGCTCGCAACCTACTTTGAGGCCCAGGCGACGCACGATGCCGACGGTGGCACCTGCGCTGGTGGCAAAGGCGGCATGGCCGGTCTGGCGCTTGCCAAGCTCTGCTACGAGACGCTTATGGCCGATGGCGTCAAGGCCAAGGTCGCGCTGGAGAAGGGTGCGCTCACGCCTGCCGTCGAGCATATCATCGAGGCCAATACGCTGCTTTCGGGCATTGGCTTTGAGAGCTCGGGTCTTGCTGCTGCTCATGCCATCCACAATGGCCTGACGATGCTGCCCGAGTGCCACGGCATGTATCACGGCGAGAAGGTCGCCTTTGGCACCATCGTTCAGCTGGTACTCGAGGATGCTCCGACTGAGAAACTCGAGGAAGTCTTGGGCTTCTGCATTGAGCTGGGCCTGCCGGTCACGATGAAGGAACTTGGCGTTGCCGAGCTTACGCGCGAGCAGGCCATGATTGTTGCCGAGGCCGCCTGCGCGCCCGATGACACCATGTGCAACATGCCGTTTGAGGTGACGCCCGAGATGGTCGCAAACGCCATCCTGGGTGCCGACGCGCTGGGTCACTACTACCTTATGGATGAGTAAATCAAGCTAAGGAAGGGGCAAAGCCAGCAGACGGCTTTGCCCCTTTTTGCTATGGTGCAAAGTAACCTGACCCCATCGCACCAAGTTGGTGCAAAGGGGTCAGGTTACTTTGCACCAATCGTTGTTTGATGAAGGGCGGATTCTCGTATGGCGCTTCCTATGGTTTACGGCGGTCCCGGTCGGTATGTTCAGGGGCCGGGCGAACTTTCGCGTCAGGGCAGGTATTTGTCATGGTTGGGCTGCGCTGCCTATGTCTTGTTTGACCAGGGCACCGAGGATCGGCTGTGCAGGCAGATTGTCGATGGATTTCTGGACGACGATCTAAGCGAGCCGTTCTTTAAAATTTACAACGGTCCGTGTACGGAAGAGGCTGTTGCCGAAATGGCTAAGGAAGCCCAGGCTGAGTATTGCGACATGGTGGTGGGTATTGGCGGTGGCAAGATGCTCGATATCGCCAAGGCAGTAGCGTTTTATGCCGAGTTGCCGTTGTGCGTATGCCCCACGGCGGCTTCGATGGACGGTCCGTGCAGCGCGATTTCGGTGCTGTATCACGAGGATGGGTCGTTCGACCGCTACCTGATGCTCGAGAAGAATCCGGACCTGGTCGTGGTCGATACCAACGTGGTCGCGGCGGCCCCACTGCGTATGACGGTCGCTGGTATGGGCGATGCGCTGGCAACGTACTTCGAGGCGCGTTCGTGCGCCGCGGCGCACGGCGCCAACGAGCACGGTGGCGCGCCGGGGCACTTTGCTCTGGTTGCGGCTCGTGCCTGCTACGACACACTTATGGAGTGCGGTGTCGCTGCCAAGCGCGATCTCAAAAAGGGGCGTACGTCGCCAGCGGTTGAACGCCTGATCGAGTGCAATATTTTGCTCTCGGGTGTCGGCTTTGAGAGTGGCGGCTTGGCGTTGGCGCATGCCATCGCCAACGGGCTGACGATTCTGCCCGAGTGCAAGGCCATGCATGGTGAGGCCGTGGCATTTGGTCTGGTGGTGCAGCTGTGCCTGGAGCGTGCACCCGAGCTTGATCAGGTGCTCGAGTTTTGCCAGCGCGTCGGTCTGCCGACGACGCTTGAGGAGCTGGGGCTTGATGAGATTACCGATGCCGATTTGCTGAGCGTTGCCGACGCAACTTTTAAGAACGAGCGCAACATGGCCAACGAACAGACAAGGGTGACCAGGCAAAAGCTCGTGCAGCTCATGTGCGAGGCATAGTTTGGCGCTTGATTGGCCTTGTGCAATCGAGGCGGCGATAGGCCATGGGCTATTTGCCGCAAAGATGCTCCGCGTGTAATTTGCCCGAGGCGTGGGCCGATAGCGTATCATAATCTCTTGCTTGTTTGCACTGCTCAGGGAGGGGCCGCGCATGGCGCAGGAACACGATCTGTTTGATGACATTATCGAGATCAGCAAGGGTTTCGACTTTCTTAAAAACCCGCTTGGCGGTGTGACCGATGCGCTCGATCCGTCGGCGCCGCAGTGGAATCCTGCTGACTACAAGGAGCGTCCGCGCGGCAACACCATTCCGTGCTTGACCTGCAAAAACGAAAAGAGTGGCTGCACCGCGTGCATGGACGTGTGCCCGGTCAACGCCATCGAGGTCGAGGAAGATGCCATCGAGATCCTCGATTCCTGTCGCAAGTGTGGCCTGTGCGCCGCTGCCTGTCCGACTGAGGCGATCATCTCGCCGCGCCTGGCGCCCAAAAACCTGTATGACGACATTGTCTCGGCGGCTACAAGTCACGAGACCGCCTACGTTACCTGCACGCGCGCCCTTAAGCGCATGCCGCGCGAGAACGAGGTCGTCGTTGCCTGCGTGGGCGATATTACAGCCGAGACCTGGTTCTCGGTGCTGGCCGACTATCCCAACGTGAGTGTGTATCTGCCGCTGGGCGTGTGCGATAAATGCCGCAACACCGGTGGCGAGGACATGCTGGGCGAGGCGATTGCGAAGGCCGAGGAATGGGCTGGTACGGGTATGGGCCTGGAGGTCGACCCCAAGAGCCTCAAATGCCATAAGCGCCGCGAGTACGAGCGCAAGGAATACATGGAAAAGATCGCCCGTACCACGGGCCTGACCGTGACCAAACTCAATCCGGCGACGGCGGCACTGGCTTCGGTGACGCAGAAGTTGAAGGCCCACCGTCACCAGATCACGCAGCTTGAGCGCACGCTCAACACCATGTGCGGCACTACGACGACCAAGCGTCGCCGTTCGCTCACCCATGGGCGCCAGCTGGTACTCTCGACGCTGCAAAACCACCCCGAGCTTGCCCAAAACATGCAGGTGAGTACGCCGGAGTGCGACTTTGACAAGTGCACGTCGTGCGGCGAGTGCGTCAATGTATGTCCCACGTTCGCCTGCGATTTGGTGGGAAGCGGCCGCTTTGCGTTGGAGTCCACGTATTGTTTGGGCTGCGGTGCCTGTGTCAAGGTGTGCCCTGAGCATGCGCTCAAGTTGGTTGAGCACGACGCGTCCAATCTGGTCGTCGTCGATCCCGAAGCCGAGGAAAAGGCCGCCCAGAAGGCGAAGGCCCACGAAGAAGCCCAGAAGGTCAAGGCCGAGGCAAAGGCCAAGCTCGATAAGATGCTCGACCAGGTTGAGAAGCTCGCGGACTAGCCAACGACCCCTATCTCTGCTTCATTCGTGCCGCCGTGGCGTCCGGGTTCGCCCAGATGCTGCGGCGGCGCTATACTTATGCAGTTTGAAATGCTTGTACCAAAAGGAGCTGTCGTGTCCCTTTCCATCGGTATCGTGGGCCTGCCCAACGTAGGCAAGTCGACGCTGTTCACCGCGCTTACCAAAAAGACCGGTCTTGCCGCCAACTACCCGTTCGCCACGATCGACCCCAACGTGGGTATCGTCGACGTGCCCGATAGCCGTCTGCAAAAGCTCGCCGACATCGTCAACCCGGGTCGCATCGTGCCGGCAACGGTCGAGTTCGTCGACATCGCAGGTCTGGTGAAGGGCGCCAACGAGGGCGAGGGCCTGGGCAACCAGTTCCTGGCCAACATTCGCGAGACCGACGCCATCTGCGAGGTCGTGCGCTACTTTAAAGACCCCAACGTCATGCGTGAGGTGGGCCGCACGGGCGAGTTCGTCGATCCCGCCGGCGATGCCGACACCATCATGACCGAGCTCATCCTGGCCGACATGGGCACGCTCGAGAAGCAGCTGCCTAAGCTCGAGAAGGAGGCCAAGCGCGACAAGGAGCTCATGCCCAAGTTCGAGGTCGCCAAGCGCCTGCTCGCCTGGCTCAACGAGGGTAAGCGTGCCGCGTCTATGGAGATGACCGATGAGGAGCGCGCCGCCGCCAAGGGCCTGTTCCTGCTCACCATGAAGCCCATCCTGTATGTGGCCAACGTAGACGAGGACATGCTCAACGAGGACCTGGCGCCCATCGATGGCGTCAAGCCGCTGCCCATCTGCGCCAAGATCGAGGCCGAGCTTTCCGAGCTCGATCCCGAGGATGCGGCCGACTACCTGGAGAGCTTAGGCCTGGAGCAGCCCGGTCTGGACGTGCTCGCGCAGGCGGCCTATAAGCTGCTCGGCCTGCAGTCGTTCTTTACGGCCGGCGAGATGGAGGTCAAGGCCTGGACGGTTCGTCAGGGCGCGACCGCCCCGCAGGCCGCCGGCGTTATCCACACCGACTTTGAGCGCGGCTTTATTAAGGCCGAGGTCATTGGCTATGACGACTACATCGAGCTCGGCGGTGAGCAGGGCGCCAAGGCCGCCGGCAAGCTGCGTATTGAGGGCAAGGACTATGTCATGGCCGATGGCGACGTCGTGCACTTCCGCTTTAACGTGTAAGGACGACGCACATGTTTAAATATGGCAAAAAAGCCGGCTACATGGGTATTGCGCTGCTCATACTTGCGGTGATTCCGCTGGTGGTCGCAGCGTGTGTTATCCCCAACATTGGTCCCGAGGTGGCAACAAAGTTTAATGCCGCCGGCGAGGCGACGCGCTGGGGCAAGAGCTACGAGTTGCTGGCGCTGCCGGTGCTCAACCTGCTGCTGAGCGTGGTGACGTACTTTACGGCAGGACGCCAGGCTAAAAACAATGATGACTCCGCCGCCATGGCGCGTATCGTGTGCGAACGCTACCTGCGCAACGGTTGCATCACGGGTGTGTTCCTCAACGTGGTTAACGTTTACTTTATGTACTCGGCGATTACCGGAACGGGCTTTGGCCTTGGTTTCTAGCTTGTCCTTTTAGGCAACGAGTCTGCACATATATTCAATGGCTGCTGCGAGGCCGCCGCTCGATCGTGGTTTAAAGACCATGTCGGCGGCGGTCTCGTTTTCGTATCCGGCGCCACGAAGGGCGAGTGCGATGCCGGCTTCTAGAAGGAGCGGCAGGCCTCGTTGGCTGGTTGCGATTACGGCAGCCTGATTGAGCGGGCAGCTGTGCGTTTGGCATTGGATGGCAAGTTCACCTTGCGCCGGGCAAGGGACCAGAACGGCGGCGACGCGACTTGATAGCAATGCAAATGCTGTGCGCTCATCGGGCGAAAGGCATTCGGCTTCAACGACGACGAGCTTGGGCGGTGCGCTGTTTGTGCGAAGCGTGGCTCGGTACATGCGGACCGAAGAACCCGACATAGAAAACTCCTGTGTATTCGGCAAAACGTAAACTATAGTTTACGTTTTTGTTAAAGGCTTTAGCCTGTGCGGGGCGCGCAGCGCGCCGCATCAGAAACC
>UQKM01000020.1 GCA_900541685.1 uncultured Collinsella sp. | reverse complement strand
GCGCCGAATGCTCGCCATCGAAATTTATCGATGGCCTATTTCAGACTGTAATGGGTGGGGCTATGTTCTGGCTCCCCGCCGGCCGCCCGGGGCCTTTTGGCCCCGGGCGCTGCCAGCGTGCCTAGCGCTTACGGATACCCCAGACCAGGGCTCCGACGCCGGCCATGGCAATAACAAATGCCATGAGCAGTGCAGCGGCCTGCTGGTCACCCGTGGTGGGCAGGAAACCCTTGACCGTCTTGACGATGTTCGTCACGGTCTTGGGCGTGCCGGGGTCGGGCGTCGGCGTAGGGGTCTCGGGCTTCTTGTACGTGTTGTTGAACACGATACCCTCGACGCTCTTGTCGCCCTTGGTAAAGGCGACGTTCGCCTTGAGGTTGCCCTCGCCGTCGTCGACCACGTTGACGGTCGCGGTAAAGACGGACTTGTCGTAGGTCATACCGGCCTCGTCGCCCTTGACCTCGCTGATGGTGTAGACGTACGCACCAGGCTCGTCGTACTCAAACTTGTCGAAGTTGATCTTGCCGTCGGCATCGTTGGTGACGGTGGACTCGATGTCCTCGCCAACGAGCTTAAAGCTAAACTCGTCCTTCTTGAGCTCGCGTCCCTCGAGCACCTTGATGGCGCCGATGGAGACCTGCGTGGGCATGGCGTGATACTTGTTGGTAAAGCCAGCCGACTCGGTGGTTCCCTCGAGCTTGTGCGTCGCGGTCAGCGTGCCGTCGCCATTGTCGGAGACGGTGGTCACGACGGTGTAGGTCGTACCGTCATAGGTGACGCCCTTGTACAGGCCGAGCGCGTTGGGGCAAGCCTCGCGCAGCATGTATGTGTGCGTGCCGGGCGCCTCGTAGTGGATCGGGCTCAGTGTAACGTTACCGTTAACGTCGTTGGTGCCACTAGCGACAGTCACGCCGTCCTCGAGCAGCTCAAACGTGAACTCGCCAGCTGCAAGGTCGCGTCCGGTCAGACGCTTGACCGTCTTGACCTGATCGGTCACGGACGAATCGGTAGGCGTCACGCTGTAGGTGTTGGTGAACGTGAAGGCCGCACCGTCGCCGCCGTCGCGCTTGACGATCAGATGTCCAGCACCGTCGTCAGTCACAGTGTAGGAAACCTTGCGCGTGGCGTTGACGTCGTTAGTCACGCCAAGGGCGCTACCGGACTCGGTCACCGTGTAGGTAAAGGTGTGCGAGCGCGGGGCGGTGGGGGCTGCGGGCTTGGATTCGGCGTTGGCGTCGGCCCCGTCGACGTCGGCGGCGTCAGCGTCAACCTCGGTCTCATCGGCGTTGGCCTCGGCGTCACTCGATGCGTCGCCAGAAGCATCAGTCGTCACGCCCAGGGCGCGGTTGAGATCCTCGAGCGTAAAGTGGATCTTGCCAAAGTCCACGTTGCCGGCAGCGTCGTTGGTTGCGTCCGTGTTCTCGGGCATCGGGGCACCAGCCTCGTCGGCAGTCACGGTAAAGGTAAACTTACCCGCAATGTCGGCCGGGGTCAGGCCCTTGTCCGCCTGGAGCTTCTTGGTGCCGGCGAGCGTGGCATCCACGGCCTCGGCACCATAGACGTTCTCGAACACGGGCACGGTGCCGCCGTAGTCGGGCGATGCCGTCAGGGTGCCGTCGCCGTTGTCGACGACGATAACCTTAAAGCTAAAGCTCGACTTCGCGGCGGTAATGCCCTGGTCGCCCAGCAAGTTCGTATACTCAAAGGCCGTGTAGTCGATGGTCCACGCAATCTTGCCGTCTGCGTCGGTGCGGATAGCACGCCCGGCACTCACCAAGTTGGCGAGCATCTCGGTGTTGTAATGCAGCGATCCAAAGCTCACCTGACCGTTGAGCGTGCTCTTAACAGTACCCTCGATGGCTTCCGTCTCGCCCGCGTAGGCAATGCCGAACCAGAACTCGCCGTCGACCAGCGGGCGACCGGTCAGGGTCTTGGTGGCAACAATCTTCGCAGGAGTGCCACCAAGCGTATCGGTCGATGCGCTATAGCGGTTTTCGAACGGGACCACAGCGCTCTCGACCTTGTTCTCGCCGCTCTTGTAGATCGCCTCATGCGGGGCCTCGGATCCGCCGGAGACAGTCGTCGTAGCGGTGATCGTACCGGCGCCATCGTCGGCGATAGCAATCGTCACGGTGCGCTCGGCCGTGTCGTAGGTGTAGCCGGGCTTGCCGTCGTTCTTCTCCGCCACGGTGTATGTGAAGGTCTTGCCGGCGTCAGCCTGCGTAAACATGACCGTCTTGCCAGCCAGAATGTCAATTAGGCCGACGGTTCCCTCTGCCGCTGCAGGGGACTTGAACGTGTTGGCACCCTCGTGCAAGCCGAGCGCATTGGCCGAAGCCTCGTCGGCGGGCGTCACGGTAAAGGTGAACTGGCCCTCGGTCATGGGACGTCCGGAGAGGGTCTTGCTGAGCTTGAGGCCGCCGGCTGCGGTGTAATTGAGCTCAGAGTGATACGTGTTGGTAAAGCGTCCGCTTTCCTTCTTGGTAACGTTGGCGGTCAGGTTGCCCTCGCCGTCCTCGGTCACGGTCACTTCGGCGGTCGCGACATGGTCGTCATACTTCATGCCGGCCGCGCTGCCCGCGTTCTCGCGGATCTCGTACTTGTAGGTTCCGGCAGCCGTGTAGCGGATCTTGCCGAACTTGATAGCGGCGATGCCGTCCTCCGCGTCCTTCTTGCTCACGGTTACGGTTGCGGGATCGGGCAGCGGGGTGCCCTCGGCGGCGGTGATGGTGAAGCTAAACTTGTCGGCGTCCGTCCAGCCGCGGCCGTCGACGGCCTTGCTCAGGTCAAAGTCGAGCTCTGCGTAGATCGGGGTCACACTGTAGGAGTTCTTGAACTCGGCGGGCTCGGTGCCCTTCAGGACATGCTTTGCTTCGAGAGTGCCGTCGCCGTTGTCGGTGATGGTGGTCTCGATGGTGAACTTGGCGTCGCTGTAAGTGACGCCCTTGCTGGTGGTTCCGCCGTTGACCTCGCGCAGCGCGTAAGTGTGCTTGCCGGCCTTGTCGTACTTCACGGGGCTCATCGTGATCTTGCCGTCGGCATTGTTGGTGCCGGTGGCGACGACCTTGGCGTCCTTGCCCTCGCCCTCCACGAGCTCGAAGGAGAATTCGCCGTCCTTGAGGTCGCGCCCGACCAGAGACTTGGTCGCGACGATCTGGTCGGTGACGCTTGAGCGCTCGGGGGTCAGGCCGTAAGAATTCTTGAACTCAGCAGGTTTGTCGCCCTTCAGGACATGATGGACATCAAGTGTGCCGTCGCCATTGTCCGTAACCGTGGTCACGATGGTGTAGGTCGTGCCGTCGTAGGTGATGCCATTGCTCTTGGTTCCACCGTGGACCTCGCGCAGCGTGTAGGTGTGCTCACCGGGCTCGGTGTACCTGATGGAACTCATCGCAATCATGCCGTCGTAACTGTTCTTGCCAGTGGCGACGACCTTATCGCCCTCGACGAGCTCGAACTCGAACTCACCGGGCTTAAGGGCACGGCCGGCCAGGGACTTGTACGCGGTGATCTTGTGGGTGACGCTGGAGTCCTTAGGCGTCAGGTTGTAGGCATTCTTAAACTCAATCTTCTTGCCGTTATCGGCGTCCTTCAGCTTATGCGTAGCCACCAACTGACCCTTGCCGTTGTCGGCAATGGTGGTCACGATGGTGTGGACGGTTTCGTCGTAGGTGACGCCGCCGGCATTGCCCTTGACCTCGTGCAACGTATAGGTGTGCTCGCCGGGCTTGGTATACTCGATGGGGCTGAACACAACGTTGCCGTTGGCATCATTCTTGACGGTCTCGATAAGCTCAGAGTCCTTGCCCTTGATCTCGCGCAGCTCAAAGCTAAACTCGCCTTCCGCAAGAGCACGCCCAGTCAGGGTCTTGGTGACCTCAATCTTGTCGGTGACGCTGGACTTGACGGGCTCAGCTGTATAGGTGTTCGTGAACTTAGTCTTACCCGATGCCTTTTCAACGTCGGCCTTAAGCTCGCCCTTGGCGTTAACCGTCACAGTCACCTTGAACGCGGCAACGTTATCGCTGTAGGTGATGCCACCCAGCCCGCCATTAACTTCACGGACCTCATAGGTGTACTCACCCGGCTTGTCGTAAGTGATTTCACCGAAATTAATGGCTGCCTTGCCCTTATCATCCAGATCGGCGTTTTTAACAGTCACGGTCACAGACTCGGGCATCGGGGCATTGTTCTCGGACGTCGCGGAGAGCTCAAACTCAAACTTGTCCGTATCCGCCCACTCGCGGCCCTCGAGCACCTTGGTCAGACCAAAGTCAGTCTTGGCATCCACCGTCGCCGGCGTCATATCGTACTTATAGCTAATCTTGCCGTTGTTGCCCAGGTGAACGTCAACCTCCGTGGCGTTCGACTTGGCGGACGTGTTATTCCACTTGGGATTGAGCACATCGGTCGCGGTGCCGGTGAGGTTGCCGCCCACGCGCTCCTTGGTGGTATGAAGCTCGTCAATAAAGGCCAGGCGCGCGGTTCCCTCACTAAACGACAGGTTGCCGCTCGCATCGGACACGATTGCGCCCCCAAACTGCGCGGCATGTCCACCAGCAAACTCAATAACAGCCGTACGGGGCTCGGCCTTGCCGTCTGTGCCCTTCACCTCGAACTCATCCTTGTAGTAATAGATGCCCTCGGCAGCCAGCGAACCCGTTGCGGGCGTTGTGCAGCTTTCATCCACGTAAATGGGGGTCTGCTTCTGGAAATAGTAATAGCGGTTGGAATCCGTGGGCTCAAAGTTGGCAATCGTATCGCCCAGCGCACCGCCATCCCACTTGTTCGCGTAGAAGTTTACGGTCTTGGAGTCGTCCTTCGCGGTGGTCGTATTGCTCTTAATGTAATCCTCAAGCCCCACTACCTGCTCGGGTGTAAACAGGTTATCGAGCGCGTCTTTCTTAACGCTTGAGGTGTAGCTCACCTGAACGGGCTCAGTATCGTCGACCGTAAGTACACCATCATTGATCTTAAAGTGGCGCAGCGGAATCAACGACGCAGGAATCTTAACCGTTACGATATCGCCGGACTGGGGCTTACCCTTTTCGGCACGCTGAACGGTGATGACCAGGTTCGCAGCCGCACCAGTAAATGAATAGGTGTCGACATTGCCCTTGGTACTCTTTGCCGGGTTGGCAAACGTTTCGCCGTTGTACACGACAGACGTAAAGTTGTCGACCTGCATAAAGTCGCCCAGCTCGTCAGTAAACGTAATGTAGCCAGACTTATGCTCGCCATAACCGCCGTGAACTTCGGTCGGGCAACCAGCTTGGATAATGCTTCCCGAGATCTCTTCGAAGATTTTCTCGAGCTCAGCGGCGTTGGTTGCCGACTTGTAGTAGCTGGCATCGGCAACGGGGTCGCCGAAATTAACGCTCCAGTCAACAGTCCAAAAAAAGTCATAGCTAACGGACGATGAGGCGTTTGGGTAGTTGCTCGACACGGCATGCATAAATTTGTTTTCGTTGCTCGTGTCATTGTTTGTTGGATTGTCACTCGGCTTCGCGCCGCTGAAGATTCCAATGGTGTAAATGGTCGCCCCGCCGCTCTTTATGGTCTTGGCAGCATTGATGGCATCCTTAGCGACCTCGGGCTCGAAACCATTAGAACTCGTAGGAGAGCCGTCGGTGAAGAACACAACGATCTTCTTGGCATCTGCGCGATTAGACGAAATGCCCTCGGCCAGCTGCAGGCCATAGTCAGCGTGCGTGGCACCGGCAGGCGCAATGGAATTGACCGTTTCCTTAAGGCTCTTTGCGCCATCGACCGAGCACGTCGTCAACCCTTGCATTGTCTGCGAGTAGTTATAGGTCTTGCGGTCTTCGCGATAGGTATCATTTCCGACCCTATCGCTCCTCTCGCCTGCAAACTTTACGATGGCAACCTGATGCTGCTTGCTCGCATCCTTAATCTTCTCGTTTTGCCCGGCAATCGTGTCGATAAAGTTGTTGGCAGCGCTCTTGAGCGCTTTGATGCGCTTGGTGGAATCTCCGCCACCCATGGGGTCATTCATCGAGCCAGAAGCGTCCAGCACCATCACGATGTCGAGCGGCTTGCCGGAAACCGTCGTATCGGATGTCGAAGAGATAGCAGACAGCGTGGTCAGGAAATCCGAATCCCCGCTCTCGACTTTCTTGACCGTCTTATCGGTCCAGATTCGGCCGACGTTTTGAGTTGTTACTTCCTTGCCGTCATAGCCGCCAGCCCAGAACTTCCAGTTGTTACTGGTGTCAGGATCGACTATCTTATTGCTCACCGTCGGTCCGTCCATTCCGGTGCTGGACCTGGCGTTGGCCTCGGGCAGCATGGCAAATGCTGCAGCCGGCAGCACTAGCACTACGGCCAGTATCACCGCCAAAAGACCCCTCGTGTACTTACTCATCGCGTCTCCCTTCTCGCGGTCTTAGACCTTGTATCAGCCTAAAGTTACGAAATGAGACACAATTTGGGCAGGTGACACACGTTCCAGATTCGGTTTAGGGCGTGAGACAAATGTCTCACCAACATTGAGACACGAGGGTTTTCGCAGGAAAACGGTGGAGACTCAAAAAGGCGGGCCAAAAAATCGATACCCTCGTCATGGACCGCGATCCGGAGAGAATCGTCGCTCGTCAAATCGAGAACTGTGCCGAGAGAGGCAGACACGCCCCGCAGCTGATGCTGGCGGCGAATCAGATGGGCGCGTTTTAGCTCCCCAAACCCTGGCATAAAAACGGGCACGGCGCCTGCGCACCGTACCCGTTCACCCACATAAAGCACCTTGTAGGCACCTGTCGCCAGGACTTACTCCTTACGCTTGCGCCCGAGGAAACGAGAAGCCGCAATGGCTATCATGCCCAGGCAAAGTGCAAGACCCGCGAAGAACATGGAGCTGTCACCCGTACCGGGAAGATCGACCTTGGTACCCTTCTTGTTACCCTTGTTCTGGGAACCCGTGGTGTCCTTATCTGTAGAAGCGCTACCGGAGCCGGAGCCACCCTCGTTACCGGAGCCGGAGCCGCCGGACTGCTGCTTGTTCCACTTGGCGTAGAGCGTAATGTCGGCGTTCACCGCAGAGTCGAAGTCAAACGCATGCTCGCCGTCCTTGTCAATACACCACCCAGCGAAGTCATAACCCTCTCGCGTGGGGTCAACAGGCTTGGCCAGTTTGCCGCCCTCGTCAAGCTCGACCGTAGACTTATTCCCGCAGCCGTCATCAAACGTCACGGTAACCTTCTTTGCAGGAGCCTTGACAACCAGAGCGTCAAGCGCCGCTTTGAGAGCCTCGGCGGCATCCTTGACCTCGCCGTACGTCACATCCTGTCCAGCATCGATACGATCGATGACGTCGTATGCGCGCTTTAGGGGATCGACAAGACCCTCCACCGACTCATACGAATCGGCATTCTTCTGAGCGGTCTCTGCACGAGCGATCAGGGAAAGCAAACCGTTCTCGCCGTTCAGGTCGTACGGATCGTTTTGTTTTGCGATTCCAAAAACCTGAAGCTCAACCACGTGGTTTTCCTTCGAAGTACCTGTGCCCTTGACACCGGAGGCGTACAGGCGCACGTAACGCGCCGTCGTCGCTGTCTCGGAGTTGGAGGCGTCGAAGAGCTGCTTGCCCGCAGATGTCTCGGCGTACAAACTATCCTTCGGGCCCTCGCCCAAACCGAACACGTCGTTATCGCCCGAATAGTAAAGAACCTGAGCATCCGAGAAGTCGGACTTGCTTGCAACCACAAGTGCGGTTGCCTTGTAGGTGCGCGAGTCCGTCCAATAGCGCCACAGGTTCACTCCGGTGATCTCGCAGTCAGATCCGAGGTCGACCTGCATGTACGAACCTGCCTCCTTGGCATCGTTGCCAAAGATGCAATAGCCGTCTGCGCTTGCATTGTTGCCATCGGTCGCAACGGTCAGGGCGCGAGAAGCGTTAGAATTCGTCACCGGAGTGGCCGTGTCGCCATCGACCCAAGCAGCCGTCGGCACCTTGCCCAAGGCAAGGTTCACAATCTTGTTCGCAGGAACGAGCTTGAGATAACCCGCATAAAGGTTGTCATATGCGGCCTTCTTGGCAGCAGCGTCGCCTTTCAGTGCCGCCTTTGCCTGGGCCAGCAGGTTGTCCATATCGGCGTTTGCCCAGGATGCGTCGCTCACCGAGTCCTTCTTCGCCTCGACGGTCGCAACCAGCTCCGCCAGCGCGGACGTAGGTACCTCGTCGTAGGCAAGGGCATGATCGTAGACGGCAAGCGAAGTCTGCTTGGTACCGTTGCCAGCGGTAATCGCACCGGCGTTCACGGCGTGGTCGGCATTCTTCGCGCCCAGGTAGGCACTGCCGGCAAGCTCACCGTCAACGTAAATCTTGAGCATGCCATTGTTCTCGCGAACGCCTGCAATCGTTACGTTGCCGCCCGAAACCGTCACATCGGAGGTAGCAGTTGTGCCGTTAACGATAAAGTACGCCTTGCCGTCCTTATCGATACCGAGCTTCCACTCCTCACCTTGAGAGAGAAGCACCGTCGAGGATGCCGCGTCAGAAACGCTCGTGGCAACAGTAAAGCCGTTCTTGCCCTCTACGCTGTCTTTGGCATTCGAAAGCTCTCCGCCGGTCGAAGTCTCCGCAGAGGCGATGATGCCATTCTGACGATAGACACCCGAGACACTTCCCTCGAGGCCGTTACCAGAAGCATCCTGGCCTTGGGCAGCCGTAACCTCAATCTTGCTGCCGCTCTTCACGGCGTCAACAAGCTTGATGTCAAATGTGCTCATATCAGCAGATGCCTCAACGCTCTTGCATTCGACCTGCTTGCCGTCAACCGTAACAGTGAACTTAGCACCGGTCACGTGCTCGCTTGCCTGAACACGAAGGCTCTTTGCACCCTTGACATACATCGTGTCGAGCTTCGGAGCCTGAGTGTCACCCTTCTGGCTCAGATTCCAAATCTGGGTCTCGCCCGGTTTGAGCGTCACGGTAACCGTATCGCCCTGGGCATAGCTATCCTTCGAAGAACCGAGCGCGCTTCCGTCCGAAGTGTAGGACTCTACGATTGAGCGCTTAAAGGTGCCAGCGTGCGAGGCGCCTACACCGGCATCGAGCTTGAAGGTGATGGTCTTCTCGCTGGCCGACGGGTTACGCATCGAGACGATACCCTCGTCACCGTCGCTATTGAAGCAAGAGAAGCCGTAAGCCTCCTGCGTTCCCGCACCGCTAATGCCACCGAGTTTGACGCCCGAGGCCGGAACGCCGCCAATCATCTTGGCGTTCTGAAGCTTATCGAAGTTCTCTTCAGCCCACTCGAGGAAGTCGGCATTCACCAAGTACTTCTCATCGTCAAACAGGCTATCGGAATAATAGAGCTCCCAGAACGATGTGCCGCGCGTAGCCATCATGTACAGATAGTTGCGGAACTGCGCTCCGTCCATAGAGGTCGCCCTGATACCCGTGCCCTCTTTACCGTAAATCGGGTCGTGGTTGTAGAGGTTGGAAAGCGGGAACTGGAAGTCGTGGTTCTTGACGAAGTCGTAGTAGGCTCCATCTCGATAGCTCAACATGTTGTCCATCTTGTTGTTGAGCGTCGAATTGGAGACCTCGCCGCGATCGTGCGTGCACTGAATCCACACCGAGTTGGACCACTGCAAGAACCAGGGGCTCGGGTTCACATAGCAGGTGAGAGAGACCCACAGGTTGTCGATGCCGAGTTCATCGGCCTTGCCCCATACGTTCTCGAACAGGACGATCCACTTTTCCCACAAGTCGGTGGAATGATAGAAACCGTTTGGCCCACCATACATATGATGGTGATTCTCATCGTAGCCAACAACGCCCTCGCCCTGAGCAAATGCGTTGTACTGTGCGTTATCGGCATAGCCATCCCACTTCCAGTAGTTAACGCCGTAATCGGTCATCCACTGGAGTGCGAGCTCCTGGAACTTATCGACATAGCGCTGGTCTGCGACGTCAATCGAGCCGCCAGCGGCCGAGCCGTTGCCCGCCTTGGAAATGATGTCTGCAAGCTGGCCGTAGAAGTTATAGCCGCCGCGCGGGCCTACCCAAACGCCGAAATTCGAGCCGAGCTTCTCCACAAGCGACGAAGACGTCGAGAGCTTGTTGGGAAACTTGGAGTTGAACGCCCAGAAACCTTCGGTATTCTTGCCCGTGCCGGAGCGGCCCAGGTCAACCGAAGTCTCGGTGTTGTTGTAGTTGTTCCAACCGTCGTCAACGACATAAGAGTCGAGCGGACGAACACCCGTGGCAGAGAGGTTCTTGTCCACCGCCTTGAAGGAATCGAGAATGTTGTTCTCGTCGATGAGCATCATATTGTCAAACCAGGAGTTGTACTGAATACGGAACTCGCTCGGCTTTGAAATACTCTTGATATAGCTGTAAAAATCGGTTCGGACCACGTCGTTGTTCGAACCATCAGAATGGGTGGCACCCACGACAGTCTGCCACGAAACGTACTTGCCATCCGAAGTGAGCTGGCCATCGCGCTCAAAATCGGTGAAATTCTTACCGGTCCAGTAGCGCATACGGCCCAGGCTATCAACGATCTGCGTATCGGTCTCGGGGAACTCCGAGCCCATGAACATGCCGTTGACGTAGATAGGCTGGCCCAGGTTGGCACGGGCCTCGGTCATCTCAACAACGCCGCCCTTGCCCGTGGGAATGGTCCAGGTGTAACCCGCATCCTTAACGTTGAGATGCTCACCGTCGATATAGTCGAAACGGATGTCCTTATCCTCGGATTTGACCTCGAGGAACTTGCGCATAAAATGATCGCCATCATACATGACGACCTTCTCGGTCACCGTGGCCGAACCGTTACCGAACTGCACCGGCTTGAAGGTGAACGTCAGCATCTTGCCGGATTTCTTGACATCGTTGATTGTCGCGGAAGTATCGCTGACTTGAGCCTCTCCATCAAGCTCAAGATCGCTTGTCTTGAGCTGCGGCTTACCCGAACCGCTCTCGAACGTATCGAACTTCTCCTTATACAGGTCGAGTTCGGCGCCGGAGGCGAAGCTGCCGCCCTGTGCCTCGAGCACGCGAATACCCACATAGCGACCGGTCTGAGCCTTATCAAGCCCAAAATAGGTCATCTTGCAGGTACCATCATCATTATAGGAAGAGCTCAGATCGACCGAGAACGTGCCCTTCTTGTTAGCGTTATCGAACAGGTTATCCTTACTGTCCGAGACATACACGGCGAACTTCTTGAAGGTGCCGTTAGCACCTTTGACGTTGCGGCCCGCGTAACCGACCGTCTGGAAGGAGCTCTTCGCCCCCCCCCTCGCCGCGATCGATCGTCAAATCGACAGGAAGCTTCTTCGTGTCGCCATCGCCCGCGCCATAGCGGGAATGATAGTAGGTGGTGAGGTCGCCGTCGATCAGAGCATCATATCCGCCGCCCTCGTTGGTGGCAACGGACGTTCCCGTCACAGTCCAGCCCTTGGCCTCGTACACAACGGAATCGCCCAAAGTGTCGAGCACGTCGAGCTCCGCTGCGTTCATGTATTTATTCTCGTTGGAAGGCTGCCAATGGTGTGTGGTGAGACCGGTCAGGCGAATCGCCTTTGCCTCCACGGCGTCAAAGGTGATAGTGGTAGCACCCGTATCCTCCATGGTGCCATTCTCCACGAGTGTCGCCCACGTACCGTCGGCCTTCTGGTACTCGAGCTTGTACGTCTTGACTCGACCCGTGCAGTCATAGCCCGCCGAATCGTGGTGACGCGGCGTATAGCGAACGCTAGCGATGGTTTTGATTCCACCAAAATCTACAACGAGGTTTGCCGTGCCCGCAGCCTCCGCAGAAGAAGCCCAGTAGGTACTTGCATCTCCATCGATTGCCTTTGACGCCAGCGCGCCCTCGTTCGAATCAACCGAGGATCCCACGGCAGTTGCCGCCGTAGGCTTGACGCTCGTGAGCGCAGCCGTCGGCTCTAGACGTGTGGCCTCGGCGAGCGACTGAATGACGAATTCCTCGGATCCCGATCCGGGAACAAGCTTGGTCGAGGCAAGCTTATTGTTAATCTCGACAGTCGTAAGCTTGCCGTCTGCGATGCTAAACGTTCTAGAAATCGCATTATTCCCGATAGTTATAATACCGGTCGATTTGTTCACGCCCACGCTGCCATATCCGTCCGCGTATGCGGCGGGCGGAGCTGACAACCCCAAGAGGCCCACCATTGCAAGAATGGTGGCGGCAAAATAGCGTTTTTTGAGCATTCGCTCCCCTTTCTCTTCAATCTGCGCCGCGCCCTACGGTCATCAGACGTAACTCTCTTAGCGCATCCAGTAAATGTAAACATGGTAGAGGAGCCATTCAGCACGAACCTTGGCAATCGGCCAGCAACTAGCAAACGGTCGATATTAATACCCCAACGGTATTGAATAAGTAGAGGTTTTATATCATTGATACCAATTGGTATCAATGATATAAACCGCTGGTAATTGTTATTAAATACCAGTGTATGCGTAGCTTTCGATCCGGTAGTTTTGCTCTAATCAAGGATGTCAAAAGAGCGGCGCACCTTTACTTTATTAACCCCGTCGATGCAGATAACGGTAAGCGACCCCGATCTGCATCATCCCCTTGGCCGATCGATGGCTACATGGTTTTTGGCCTCATGACCTATGGCGGCAAAAACAAATGGTACACACGCGATCTCGAGGGAATCGCAAGGACTCAACGCGCTACGTATATCGGAACCTACGGCGCATGCGGCTATGACACATTCGGACCCTTCAAACTCGTGGGCGGCGTCATGAAGGGCCACCCCACCGCAGAAGAAGTCCAAGGAGCAGCCGACTGGTACAAACGCCTTGTCGAGGAGTACGGCGGGCCCATCCAAAACGAGTATGTGAAACGTCGCGAGCGCGAAGCGTGAGAGGCCGCGCGCCCCGACCCGAGCATGATGGCAAAGCTCAAGAACACCGCACGGCACATCGCCGGCATCCATAAAAAGCAGGGGTAACTTCCCTCCATATCTCCCCATCATATAAATCGGGGCCCACCAGACAACTGGCAAGCCCCGATATGCGGGCCGGCGAATCACCGGCCCATTTTTTGGTCCGTCCTCGCGCTACTCCGGCTTAGTTTCTACCGTGGGAGTCTTGTCCGCCGCAACTGGAGTGCGGGCGGTGTCCATACTCAGGCAGTGTTTGGGGCAGCTTTCGATGCACTCGCCGCATACCACGCAAGCATACGGGTCGATCGACCACGTTCCACCCTTGCGATCGACCGCGAGCGCGCCCGCCGGGCAGCGACGCGCGCACATGCCGCAGCAGATACACACGTCCATGTCGTTGACGATATGCCCGCGCAAGCGCTCGGGCGCCGTCAGTTTCTCCTGCGGATAGCACACCGTGACCGGCTGCTTGACCATAGAACCCAAGGCCGTCTTGGCAAATGTCAGCAAACTCATGCCGCGCCTACCTTTCCGTGCAGCTAATGCAGGGGTCGATGGTCAGGATAATCATGGGCACGTTGGCAAGGAGCACGCCCTGCAGCGCATGCGTCAGACCCGCCAGGTTCTGCGACGTCGGCGTGCGCACGCGGAAACGGTCCAGGTTCTTGGTGCCGTTGCCGCGCACATAGTAATACGCCTCGCCGCGCGGCTGCTCAATCACAACCTCGCCACGCGCGCCGTCGGCCGGCGTAAGCTTGGTGCGCCCGCCGATTCCGTCGTGCGGAATCTTGCCCACAAGCTCCTTAATGATGTCCATGGCCTGTGTGACCTCGGCACAACGCACCTGGCAGCGGGCATAGCAGTCGCCGTCGGTGGCAACGATGGGCTCAAATGCAGCCAGGTCCGCATAGGCGCCGTCGCCGAACATGCGCACGTCGTAGTCCACGCCCGAGGCGCGACCAAACGGGCCGACCATCGAAAGCTCCAGCGCGTCCTTCTTGCTGATCACACCCACGCCGTGCAGGCGCTCGCCACAGCTGTCGTCGTCCAAAAACGTATGCACTAGGGCCTCGTAGTCAGGACGCATGGCATCGAGCGTCTGGACAATACCCGCCAGCTCGGAGTCCTCGATGTCGTGCTTAAGGCCGCCGATCTCGTTAATCGACAAAATCACGCGCCCGCCGCACGTGCTCTCAAAGATCTTGAGAATCTGCTCGCGCAGGGTCCACGACCGATAGAACAGCGCCTCAAAACCAAAGGCATCGGCGAGCAGACCCAGCCACAGCAGATGCGAGTGGATGCGCGAAAGCTCGTGCAAAATGGTGCGGATATACTGCACGCGGCCGGGCACCTCAATGTCGAGCATGCGCTCGCAGGCGCTGGCATAGCCGTAGCTGTGACCCACGGCGCAAATGCCGCAGATGCGCTCGGCGATGTAGCCAAACTGATGCATATCGCGCTTTTCGGTGAGCTTCTCGAGTCCGCGGTGCACAAAGCCGATCTGCGGAATTGCCTCGATGACGCGGTCGTCCTCGATCACCAGGTCCAGATGAAGCGGCTCGGGCAGCACCGGGTGCTGCGGGCCAAACGGAATAACGGAGCGATGTGCCATGGACCTTACGCCTCCTTTTTCTGCTTGTCGCGGGCAGCCTTGGCGGCAAGTGCCGCGCGGACCTTGGCCGCTTTCTCGGGATCCATGGCGGCGAGCTTTGTCTCCATCTCGGCAGCCTTGAGCGCGGCCTTGGCGGCAGCCTCGTCATGCTGAGCATCGGAGCCGGCAGCCGCAACGGGCTGGGCGGCAGCAGCGCCCGCGGCATCGCCGGCATCCGCGGCACCCTCCCCCACAGCAGCGGCGGCCTTCTCGGCCGCAGCCTTGCGCGCCTTGGCCTCGGCGGCGGCGCGGACCTTCATGGCCTTCTCGCGCGCGGCCTTCACCTCGGGCGTGATGACGCTCATGGGCTCGGCAGTCGAGACCTGGTAGAAAAAGCCGTTAAAGTCGACCTGCATGTCGGTGATGGCAAGACCAAATAGGTCGTGCGCTTCGTTTTCAAACGGGAATACCGCCGGATAATACGAGCTGATGGACGGAATCTCCTGGTACTGTTCGATGCCCTCGACTACCAGGTTCTCAATCGCATAGTTGCCGTCCTGCGCAATATGCTCCTGAGCAGCACGAACGTTGATAAACGTATAGACCAAGCGATACGTGCCGTCGTCGACGTTGCGCTCGGCGTGCATCTGCACAAAGCGCGCGCCGACGCCCTTGAGCGCCTGGACATGCGCCAGGAGCTCATCGATCCCGACGGTGGTATAGATAGCCTTTTGCATTACTCGGCCTCCTTTGCAGCGGCGGGCGTCTCAGCAGGTGCGTCGCCAGCGGCGGGCGCGTCGCCGGCCTCAGCCGCAGCCACAAACCCGTCCTCGCCCAGCTCAACGCCACCGTCCCAGGTAGCGGCACCGCCCACGGTGAGTGGGTCGCCGCCGGCGCGCATCGCGGCCTCCTTCCGATCAAGGATGCCGCACGCCTCCACGATGGCATCGATCACGGTCTCGGGGCGAATGGCGCACCCGGGCGCGTACACGTCCACGGGAATCGCGCGGTCCACGCCGCCGATCACGTTGTACGCATCGCGGAACACACCGCCCGAGCACGCGCAGATGCCGCAGGCCACCACGCACTTGGGCTCGAGCATCTGGTTGTAGATCTGGCGCACGACGGGCAGGTTCTGGGCATTGACCGACCCCGTCACCAAAAAGATATCCGCATGCTTGGGGTTGCCGGTGTTGACCACGCCAAAGCGCTCCGCATCGAACAGCGGCGTGAGCGAGGCCAGCACCTCGATATCGCATCCGTTGCAGCTCGAGCCGTCGTAATGAATAACCCACGGCGAGCGCGACATTTTATGATCCATGGATGCCGCCTCCTAAATAAATACGTCGACGAGGATGGGCATAAGGTTGAGCAGGCCAAACACCAGCGCCACGCCCCAGCCGAGCTTAAAGCAGCTGCGCCAGGTGCTGCGTGCGAAGATGTTGTCGATCAGGACCTCGACAAAGTACGTCGCGGCCATGACGACCAGGGCGACCAGCCAGCTCACGGGGTTGTCCCAAACAAAGAACATGCCCACCCACATCAAAAACAGCACGGTCTCGCACCAGTGCATAAGGGTCATCTTGGCCAGCGTACCGCCGCTCATCTCGGTGGCGACGCCCTGGACAATCTCCTGATGCGCGTGATGCGAGTACGAAAGGTCAAACGGCGACTTGCGCAGCTTGATGGTAAGCACCGCAAGCAGCGCCAGGAAAATGGGGGCGCTGTACACGATGATAGGGGCCGACTGCCCCGTCACGGCAATGGAATCGAAGCTGTCGGTGGCAAGGTACAGGCCCACGCTCATCAGCAGAACGGCGGGCTCGTAACTCATGACCTGCAGCAGCTCTCGGTCGGCACCAACCTGGGCAAACGGGCTTTGCGTCGAGGCGGACGCCAACACCACAAAGATCGCGGCGAGCGTCACCATGAAAGCGCACAGCAGCGTGTTGGAGCCCGACACAAAGATGCCGCCGCCCACGACGGTAAAGATGAGCGCGCATGCCATATAGGTATCGTCCATGGTGTTTACGCTGGCGGGGGCCTTGCGCAGCAGCTTGGCAACGTCGTAGAAGGGCTGCAGCAGGCGCGGGCCCACGCGACCCTGCATGCGGGCGGACAGTTTGCGGTCAACGCCGTCGATCAGGCCGCCCACAAGCGGCGCCAGCAGGGCAAACGCCACGGTACCTACAAAGATGCCCACGACGCCCGAACCTTCAAAATACTTGCCGCGCAGCACCGAGGGCGCACTCATGGCAAGCCGCTCGGGCCCAATCCACGCGCAACACAGCAGCGCAAACAAGATAATGCTGCAGCACACGACGCTGCCCGCGGGGCCGATACGCTTCTCGCCAAGGGCGTCCTCCGAGTACCAATTGCGCTTTTCGGCCTTCACCTCGTGTCCCATCGAGCCGCGGAAATGGCGATATTTGTCGGTTCCCACGCCCGAAAGATATACGTTTACGTGCGGTTTGTTGCTCACGCGGAATGAAGTCAGCAGCACCACGGCGATAAACGCCACGATAACCACCATCAGATACATGGCGTCCTTGCCAATAACGTACGGCACGCGGCCAAACACCATGGCCAAGTAAGGCGACACCAGGCCGCTCGAGATAACCGGGAACGCCACGCAGCACAGAATCAGCAGCGCGGCGATGGTGTTGAGGGCCATCCATTCGGTCTTGTGGACATTGACCTCAACGTTTTGAGCCGTGGGGTCGACGCCCGAAAGCTTGGCAAGCCACTTGCCCCAGAAGTAAAACGTCGCGGCCGAGCCAAAGGCAAGCACCATGATCATGAGCACGTTGCCGGTCTGCGCAAACGCCACCAGGGCGCCCCACTTGGACACGAGCATGCCAAACGGCGCCACAAACATGCCCATGATGCCCAGCATCATCAAGCGCGTCAGGTGCGGCATGCGGCTGAACATACCGTCCATATCCTCGATATTGCGGCTGCCGATATGATGCTCAGCAGTACCCACGCACAGGAACAGCAGCGACTTTGCCACCGTATGGAACAGAATCAGGAAGATGGCCGCCCATACGGCCTCGGGCGCGCCGACACCCAGGCAGGCACTGATGAGACCCAAGTTGGAAATGGTGGAGAACGCGAGCACGCGTTTGGCGTTGCTCTGCGAGATGGCCATGAGGGCAGCGAGCAAAAATGTGATGGCGCCCACACTCGTGACCATAAAGCCGGTTACGGGATAGATGGCATAGAGCGGGCTCAGCTTGACCATTAGGAACACGCCGGCTTTGACCATAGTTGACGAGTGCAGCAGGGCGCTCGTGGGCGTGGGGGCAACCATGGCACCCAACAGCCAAGTGTGGAACGGCATCTGTGCGGCCTTGGTGAGTGCGGCGAGCGACAGCAGAATGACCGGCATCACCAGCAGCGCGGATTGCGCGGTTCCGGAGCCGGATAGCTCGATCACGCCCGAGATGGTCAGTGGCATGCCGTTGACGTGCAGGAACATAAGGCCCGCCAAAAACGCGATGCCGCCCAGCATGTTGAGGATGATCTGGGTAAAGGCGTTCTTGATGGCCTCGGGCGTGCGCGTGTAGCCAATCATAAGGAACGAGCACACGGTGGTGATTTCCCAGCCGCAGAACAGCCACTCAAGGTTGTCGCTCGTCACGATGACGAACATGGCCGAGAGGAACAGGAACATGAGCGCCAGGAACTGCGGGCGACGGTCGGGCGCGGTCTGCCCGCGCAGCGCGGCCTCGTGCTCGTCATGGGCCTGGAAGTCCTTCATGTAGCCCAGGCCATACACGCAGATTAGGCTGCCGACAATGCCGACGGCGAGGACCATGATCACGCTCATGTAGTCCAGGTAGAGCGGCGTTGCGGTGACGGCTTCGGCCGCGGGCAGCGTCATGGCAGCGAAGGCAACCGAACCCACCAGCTGGACTATGCCGAGCACCGTGGTGAGCACGTTCCTATATTTGTACGCGTTGTACAGGATGACAGCACACAGGATGACATCGATGGCGGAGCTGATGATCGAGAGCACATGTGAGGTGCCGGGGGCAACCTCAAAGCTCTGCGGACCCGTGCCAAAAAACATGGCGGCGACTACAACTGTCACCGCCATAATAATGCCGGAACCTATGAGCCCCACCGCATCGCGGGCGCGGTCACCGCGCGCGAGCAGCATGCCCAGCGCCGGTACCAGCGGAAACAGGGTAAGGAAATACAGTAGCGTCATACCATCACTCCCCCATGCAAAAACGCTGCAATTGTTTAACGTTATAGCTCAAATTGGGAGTTCTGGCGGCAGGCTTTCGGTCAACTGGGGAGTTTTAGGCGTACAGGGTAAGGAGTCCGTCGACACTGGAGTAGAGGGCGACATTTCCTTACCGCAGCGACGGGCGCGCGGGCCGCTGCGCGCGGTTTATTGGCCACTTTGGAGGATGTCCCGATAGACTCGCGGCGGTCCAAAAAGTTGGCGCGATAGAAAAAATGCGCCCCATAGGCGCACGTTTTCGCTACTCCGCTTTCTTGGCGCGCGGTTTACGACCGCGCGGCTTGTCGACCAGCGCATCCGCGCCGCCGTCGCGATACTGGCGGCACCAAGCCTTAACCGAAGACTCGCTGGGGATCTTATGCTTGATCATGGCCTCGCGAACCGTCAGACCGTTTTCCAGGCGATCCTTAACCACGGCAAGCTTAACCTCGTACGAATACGTGTGATGATGCGAACCGGCATTGAGAACGGCGTCGGCACCGCCCACGGCATACGCGCGGGCCCACTGACGAGCCGTGGCCTGGGGAATGCCAAGCTCCGCGGCGAGGGCGCGATGACCGACCCCCTCTTGGAGGACCTCGACGGCGCGCTGCCTAACCTCGAGCGCATGCGTGCGAGTCCTAGTTGCTTCTGACATACCTGCCACTTCTTAGCCTCAACCGTTAATCTGCTTTCTTACGTGCATGTTAGATAGTAGCATTTTGCTGTTCGCGCGTAGCAGTTAATCGAAAATAGCAACGGCGGCATCTGGGCATTTGCCATTAATTTGCAACAATTCTTTAGGTTTTATTTACGCAGCTAGTTAGCTTGCAACTAACTGACGGTGCTTTACCAACCAGATTGGTATCTTTTTGTTTGGCTGGTATGCTTTGTGCAATTATTAACCCCTCTGCCTGTGAGCTAACATACCAGTCTTCCGCGTACTTTCCAGCTTTCCACCTAGCTTTCCAGCTTTCCACCCAGCTTTCCACCTTAGGTGTTAAGTTAAGTGGAAAGTTGGAAAGCTTGGTGGAGGGGTCGGGAGAGCTAAAACACCTTTCTCCAACGGCGGCTGGACAGTTAGTTCAGATACGTATTTTTCTATGCTGATAAAGCTGCGCTATGGTCCCCAGAGAGGGTTCTTTGGCGACTCATTGCACGCAAATCGAGCCCAGATAGCTACCGAACCCTAGTTTTGAGCCCCTTTCTTCCCCAAAACGAGCGCCGGATGCGCCTGCTGCGGTCTGGAATTATACGTATCTGAACTAACTGTCCAGCGGACTCCAAGACTGGAATCGCGCAGACTAGAAAGGGGGCGGCAACCGGATGGTTGCCGCCCCCTTTGCGAAGCTAGTCGGCTTCGGAACTAGTGGTCGATGCCGTTGAGGTTCACCCTCGTGAGCGTATAGGTCACATAGTCGGGCGATTGAGGCGCTGCGCTCGCCATGTCACCCTTAACCAGGCTCGCTGTCATCACCAGGCGATAGTTCGCGTAGAACTGACTCGGCTCAACCTGCGTGTTGACCTGAACGGTAAAGGGCAGGTTAAACGTGGTGTCGCCGTTCTGTGTTCGGAACTTGCCATTCTCCTTCGTTGAGTCAGTAAAGGTGATCGCATTGCCGGCGGCGTTGACCACGGCAAGCTTACTCTCTGTAACTTTTACGTAGTTGGAAATGCCATCCGTTACGTCCTCATACGAGCCATCGATCCCGTTGCGGCGTTTCAGCGAGAGCGTGTACACAACTGAATCGGCATCCTTGATTGCCTCGGTGGCGTTGTTGAGCCCGCCCAGCTCATACGTGGCGCCCAGGCCAATCGTGCCGTTCGCAATCGGGCGCAGGTCGTCAACGTTAATACCAAGCTGTGACTTTTCTGGCGCAGAAAGCGTAATGGTCGTATCACCCGTGTCCATGCGATAGTATCCAACGTTGCCGCGCTTCGTCTGCGTCAGGCTCGAGGTATTAAGGCCTTCCTTACGCGTCGAAAGCTTGGCGGTATAGGACATCTTGGTACAGGCGTCCTCGCCAGACTGCTTGGACAGGGAAATAACCTTGTTGCAGCCGTCCGGCGTAAGGCGAATCTCTTCCACAACCGTGCGCACGGTAAAAGATCCGCCCGTTGCGCGCTTGCGAATTTTGGCAAGATCGTGATCGAGCCTAAGCTTCAGCGAATCATCGCCTGTATCCGTCACGGTCTGCGTGAACGCAGGCGTCGAGGAATCACACTTCGCCCAATCTTCGCCAGCCCACTTATAGTTCTGATCGCCGATGGCAACATAGAACTTCGCAATCGCCGAGGTTCCGCTCGGGAAACTACTCACCCCCGTCAGGGTATTGTTGGCGCCATACTTGCACAGTGACGTATCGAGCTGATAGAACAACGAGTCCGAGTCAGCATAGTTTTGACTCGGGTTAAACGTAATCGTATCGGTAACGTCAAGAGAAAGAACGTAGGCAGCGCCGTCCGTCGACTTCGAAACCGGAGTGCGCGCCTTCGACTTCCCGTCTTTAACTTCCTGCCTATAATTGGACAAGATGCTGTATGTCGATGCCGTACTGTTTTGATTATCTTCGCCACCGGTGCGCAAGACGTGATGCAGATTCCAAGATATGCGGGCACCCGAAGAATTCGAGTCAATAGACGAAGCCGTAAAACCGTTGATATTAGCTTGCGTCCCGCCGTCGCCCGACTTAGGCACGTTGACAACTAGGTAGACGCTCTCCGACGCACGCTGCTCCCTGCCGGTATTCTCCTCCTTAGGTACCTTTAGCGTATAGCGCTTGTCGCTGGGAACGTCAGCGCCTGCAACCTTAAACAGCGTCCACTCGCCTTTGAGTTTCGCTTTAGCGGTCGCCTCTGCCTCGTTATCACACACGGTCCATGTGCCGGCACCATCCTTTTCGGCGTACACATCCAAAATCTCGCTCAGCCATCGCTCCTGATATGGATTGCCCGCAGAATCCTCAAAGCCCGCATTTCCGCTCAGGGAAACGCTCGTTGCTCCGCCTTCGCCCACCGTATAGTGGTACTCTCTGCCACCGGCTTTGCCATCAACGTTCGCATCGATGAGCGTAAGCTGGGTGCCTTGGGGCAACCTTCCGTCGGCACCATTGAAGAGGATGCTCTTGCCAAGCCCCTTCATCGAGCCGCCAGCAGCCATATAGCTGTCCCAGCCAAAGTCGACTTCCTTCCCATTGGCAGAATTGTATGTCCAGGTAAGCAGACCCGTCATCGGCTCGCCAAAGCTCGTAAGCACGTGTGCATCTTTTCCAAGGTTAGCGTAATCACTTTCTTTAAAGTTGGTGCCGTAATCATATGTTGCAGTGAAATCGATCTCGAGCTTGCGCTTAACGATGATCGGCACCTGAACGTTGTAGCTCTGACCCGCCTCGGTAAAGGTAACGGTCAGGAGCGTAAAGCGACCTTTGCCGTTGTCCCAATCGGAGCTTGGGCTAAACGACATGTTCTTTTTACCGTTGTTCACCACACGAAGTGTGGGATTGCTCGACGCGCCATCGTCCTTAACGAATACACCGTTCTTGAGTTGGAACACCTCCGCCTTGGCCGTCACGTGCGGATTGGTGCCATTCTCGTTATTCAATCTGCAAGCGTCGGAGAAGCCGCCGTTCGTGATGATGTTTAGATAGCTCTTGACCGTCGTATTATCGGTACCCGAGATCACCAAAACGGGAAAATCCGTTGCAACCTTGCTGTCGCTTGCATCGTTATTCGCATTGAACATGCTCGCCACGGATTTGGCATTATAGCTCGACGTATTTTGATAGGCGCCATCGTCATTGATGCCGCCGATGTTGGTGTAGGTGTAACGGTTGGCAACGCCGGGGCTCGACGGATTCTGGATGGCCGTGGCAAGGCCAACGTTCATGCCGTCGCCGAACAGATAACGGCCGGCCGTGTCAGCATCGGAAGCGCGCACAGCAAGGCCACTCGTCGGACTCGTCGTGACGTAGGGCGAAACGGCCGCCGTCACATTGCCGTTCGCAGCATTGTTGCCATACAGTGTCGCGCCCTTGGCATCGGAAAGCTTGTCTTCATAGGCAGCAAATGCGATGTATGACTTTTTGTTCACTTTTTTAAGGTCGTCGGTGCCGGAAGAATTGCGCATCAGCTTGAGCGATTCACTCGCACTGTTTGGTCTAATGGCAATTCCTGCGACAAAAACGTTGACGAGATCAGCGGATGAACTATTTCCGAACAAATATCCCTGGCTAGTTTGCGCCCCAAAGATATTGCGATCCATGAGCACGTTTACGAGCCTAAATGAGCCACGGCCATCGCCAGACACGCCACCAGAACAACTTCCCAGCGATGAGTTCCATGCCGCGTTCTTGCTACCGGTAAAGTTATTCTCGCCAATGGTCGAATTCAAAAGCGTGACAGAGTTCGCCGTGTTACCGATTGAGCCAACAACACCACCAGAATACGAACCATCGACGACCAGTCCAGTGATAGTTGAATTCTTGACCTCGAGGGCACACCCACCTTTCAGATCACCGATTAAACCGGCAGAGCACTCACGAGCACCAAGATGGATGTCTTTTATTACACAGCTATCGAACTTAAATGCGCCGCCCGAAGCCGCTTCGCCGACTGCACCAGCAACGTACTTAAGATCATTCGATCCTCTAACACCAAATACCGTTTTATTCTGCGCGTCGCCTTGGATGCACAGATTGTAGACAGACACGATTCCATTTTCGGACCTTCCGATAAGACCGCCGGTCCCCTCGGTCGCACTCGATGCTGCCGGCTGAAGCGTGACATTGCTGATCTCCGCCTTTCCGGCACCCTGCGAAGGCGTTCCAGCATCATCGGTGTTCACCAGGAAACCACCTCCAGCAAGACCCACGACACCGCCGGTCCTTGCGTTAGAAGCAGTTGACATAATCGTGGAATTCTTGGCAATAGACATGTTCGTTTTTGTCCAAACGCCACCAGCGGAATTTTTGTTCAGCTTGCCGACGAAGCCACCGACGTTTTGCACGCCAGAAATGTCCATGTTGCTATAAGAACAATCGTAAAGCTTGACCGGAGAATAGCGCGTTGTCGCTTGTGATTCATCGTTACGATTCACCAGCAAAGTTGTATCTTTGTCAGTCCTGCGGCTACCATAGCCGGATGCGCCGAGCAATCCGCCAACGTTATTGGGGCCATTCACCCTGCAGTTATCCATGGTAATTCCTGCATATTTGCCGTAATCTGCCAGCGAGCTCGCGTTCGCCGTAGTACCCGCAAGCAGACCGACGCCAACTTGCTCATTACCCGCACCACTGGGGGCGCCGGCTGCATTGGTATACGCAAGAGAAACATTGCAGTCGTAGAACTGTAAGTTCTGGACGGTATAGCCGCCGTTGCCCGTAGCGGCAGCATCGTCCGTTGCTGGAGTGCCGATACTCCCCGACACGTTGGTCGAGGTGTACGTTACGGTGCCAAAGAGAGCGCCCAATCCGGTGAGTTTGTAATTATCGTCGGCGTACTCCGTGACCCCATATACCTTGTTGGCCTTCTTGCTACCGACCTTAATTTTTGCACCGTCGTCGCCGTTGATGCACGCAACAAGCGGCACGATTCGATCGCGGTCGGCGCCCTTACCGGATGCGCATGCGTTTGAGTAGTAGCGGCCCGAAAGACCCGTGTACCCCGTACCGTAAGGCGTCATGTCATAATCAATGTCCTTGTCCGGATCAATGTCCTTGTTCGTGTTCACGAACCGCAAATCCATTCCCGAGACCTGCGCGGCACAGACGTAGCCCGTCTGCCACGTCGCGTATTTCTTTATCAGGTAGGGGGAGTTAACGCCCGAACCATCGCCTGTGTAGTCGAGCGCGTTACCCTCCCACTGGATACCGGGGCTTTTCATGTCATCGTTTTTCGCATTAGCAAAGTCGTCAGCGGCACTCGCCGGCCTTCCAACATGTGTATAGCTTGCGTTGCGAACTTTGCCGTATTGCTTGTTGCCGAATTGGTACACTCCCTTTGCGTTGTTGCCGCCCATGTAGGCACGCGAGCCCGCATACGTTCCATACGCATCGTTCGTGGTATTCGTATTCGCCGAACCGCCGGCCGCACCGCTGCTGATGATGGCCGAGAGTACGAGCAGTCCCTGCGAGTCATTGACGGTTGTGGTTATCGCAGAGCTATTGGCGTCGTCTCCCCTATAGCGGCCCTGCGTCGCATCCGTCTTGATGCACCCCGTCTTCGAAGTATCCAGATTGTTCACCTTGTAGTTACGATCAGTGTTGTCGAGACTCTTATCATCGGTAAGCTCGCTGAACGCATAGCCGTCGATCACGCGGCCAACATATGGGTTGTCGTAGAGAGAAGCGCCAGCGCTATGCCAGTCGTTAAGGGCACCGTCGCCGCGGGAAGAGTTGCGGAAGATGACGCCGCCACCCGCAACAGCACCAACGTAGCCGCCAACGGGCACAAGGTGCGCGCCGCCATTATCGCCTGCTGCCCCAGCAACGCTAAAGCCGCCAGACGCTTTCACCGACACGCCATCGATGATATTGTCACCGCCCATGATGCAACCGATCACGCCGCCAAAAAACGCGCCCGGCACGCCAGAGGCGTCTTTATTCTTATGTGCAATAGAGGCCGCCTTGCCCGAGTATTCAATGTTCAGATTACTCACAACGCTACCGTAGCTATACGGGATCAACCCAGAAAGCGCACCTGTGTCCTTGGAGTTGTGGATCTTGATAGTCGCCTGCGTAGCTGCCTGCGACGAGCCCCTCAGATTACCAACGATAACGCCACGGAACGGGTAATCTTTATTACCCAAGCCCTGAAAAACGGCAGCGTCCAGCTCAAGCGTGTCAGTGCTTTCCCCCTTGTCGTTCTCCGGCTCGATGCTGTAGTAGGCACTCTGGAGATAGCTGTGCATCGTCGTATCGTCAAGCGTGTCATTGGGGTCGATGTCGTTCCCGATCATTCTCACCCATGTTTTGCTCGCCTGCTTGTAGATGTACGTCACTTCATTACTAGCATCCTTGCTGGACGAGCGGCGCTGGCATAGCGTTTCCTGATCGGCCGCAATCGTAACTTCCCAGCCGTCGCTTGGATTCTGAGTATTGATGTACTCAGCAACCGTGTTGAGCTCCGTTGCCTTGGTTATGGTATAGGGATCACCATAGGTGCCGCAGCCTGTCGTAAGCTTGGGCACGCGCTGGTTAACTTTGATTTCATGGTATTGGACTTTGTTTTCGTTGACATTGCCCTTTTTCACATACGGGAGATAACCACCGAATTGCGGAGTATCCGCATTTGCCTCTTTGTTGTCAACGGTGACGAGGCCAGCGCGGGTCCCATAGGTGCTCTCGTTGTAGTACCAGAGTTGCTTACCAGAGTATTCGCCCTTCGAGTCGATCTCGCTGCCGAATGTGACCTTATCGTTTGTCTGGTCATCCTTTATAAAGGTATACACCGCCGAGCCGGTCTTCCCCTCGCCGTAGCCAAAGCTCTCAAGCAAGCTTGCACGGGTAAAGATGGCGTTGTTCGTAGCACTCGGCACGTTGATGGTACCAAACGTCGCCGTAACCTGGTCGGCACTCGAACCCACGCCCAGTCTTCCAAAAAGTGAGGTTGCCACCTTGGTGTTGCGGCCGTATCCCGTAGCCGTGATGTTCTTCGCGCTCAGGTTCACGTACGTCTGCATCTCGTTTATAAGCAGAGGCATATAAGCATCAGCGCCCGTGGCCTCACTAGCGCCATCGACGGTCAAATTGTTGAGCGTAAGGCCATCAATCGAGATTTTTCTAATAGTGGTGGTCGTGCCATTGTTAGACCCATACACGTAGCGACACACCAGCGCGCCCGAAGAGCTTCCACCCGCGGCGGCAATATCATTCTTGCTTCTCCCGTCGTTGACAACGGGCCCAACAGTGCCACCCAAAGTGACGGCATTCACCGTAAGATCGCCATTTGCCACCGTTCGGAAAAGACCGCAGTGCATGTTCTCGTGCTGGGTAGCAGCAGAGTTCAGCTTGTTGCTTTTCTGCTCGGCCTTGATGTCGGAGTAATGGAAGGTGATGGTCGCATTACCAACCGTCACCTTTCCGTTCGGCTGGGTGGGATAGTAACTATAGCCCGTCAAATCAATTTCGACGCTTCTGCCGCTTTCGCCGCCGATGGCCACGGCGTCGTTGAACGCTTGCGGCACAATCATCGAGCGAATTGCGGCTGGAGCATAGCGATAAGCAGACCATAAGAGCAGCTTTTCCGCCGTATCGATTTTGCTAATTTTGGAGCTGCCTTGCCCAAGTGCCGCATAGGCTTTGTCGAGGTTGTAGTAATACCTCGTCCAGGCATTCGTGTTGTGGTTCTTGCCGAAATCGGAACGGTTGCGATAGCTGTTGTCGTTTCCCGGCTCTCCGCTCATGTCGAGCTTGCCGTCATTAACGCCGTCTTTGGTATGAAGCGAAACGACGACATTCCATTCGCCGTCCATGAGTTTGCTGGCGTCTTTATTTCCATAGGCAGGCCTCGTGCTGTTGCCGACCCATTCATCAAACGAAGTAGCATTGTCGTTGCTTTTGATTGCCGTGTTGTTGATTTTCACGCCATTGCCCGCAGCAACACCATTGACCTTATATGCAGTGTCCCAACCCGCCTTGTTCTCCAGATACAAGCCGCTATAAGTTTCCACTCCATATGTTGTGGAATTCTCCGTCCTACCGCCTCGACCGATGAGCAGACCAAGCGTTGTAGCGCTCTCGGCATTGATGGTTGCACCAGAAAGATCGATGGCATAGTTGTTGATAACCCAGTGACCGCTGGCTGCATATACGAGCCCGCCGAGTTCACCTGAGCTGTTTGCTGTTATGGAAGCGTTGTTCGTCTTGAGAGCATACGTGCTGTCGCTGGTGTTTGCGCCATCCCCGATGGTGACAACCGTATTGCCCCAGCTGTAGCCCAAAAGACCGCCAGCGCCGTTCTTCGCGTCACCGTTCTTGCCAACGGTCATGCTGAACGAATTGAACGTAAGTCCTGTGATGTTGACGTTGGTCGTATTCGCCGCGGTGCCCTGAGTGATGCAGCCGATAAGGCCGCCAATCTGGGATTTCTTATTGCTCGCGCTGTCGCCCGCGGTAATCGCATTTTCGCTCGCGGTCGCGTCACCGACCTCGAGACTCGTCACGTTGACGATAGCGACAACGTCCGCCACATAACCGATAGCGCCGCCAATGCGCGTGTTGCCGTTGAGGGTAGCGCCCGTTTTGACGGTCGCTTGCGCCTTCGTGCTGCCACTTATGTTGCTGCTGCCGAAAGTAACGGTTCCACCACCCCTCACGCTACCAGCAATGCCGCCAATGTTGACATCGTTGCCGAACGTATCATCGCAGGTGATTTTCGGCTTGCACGTAACGCCGCTGAGCGTTGTCTTGCCAGTGATAGTTGCCGCAAGCGAGCCAGCGTCGACGCCTAAGCCGTTATCGAACTTCATAACGCCATCGACGGTGAGGTTATTCACCGTCGCGCCACCGCCGATAGCGGCAAAGAGGCCCAGACGGCTGTGCCGGTAAATCTTGCCGTTGCCTTCAGTCGAATCGTTTGCGCCAAGCGCATTGCCGTTGCGCGTACCGTAAGGTTCGCCAATCGCCAAGGTAACGGTATGATGGTTGCCCTCGACAGCCCCTACGAAGGCATTAACTTGCCCGGACCCATCACATGCAAGACCTTCAAGGCCTGTACCTCGCAGGTCAATGTCGGAAGTAATTGAGATAGCATTCCCACTATTACCATACCAGCTCGTAATATTAGCCGTGCCGATGCCGAATACACCGCCAAAGTAGCCGTTCGTTTGGACCGTCATGGCAATGCATGCGAATGTATCCGCATCATTAATGAGGTATGTACCCGACTTCCCGTCACCATTTTGGGACCGTAGCTGATAACCCCAAGAGTAGCCAGCACTGCTGCCAGCATCTGGAGCACCACTCAGATTGCACAACGGCTGATAAAAGGTGCTTTCATCAAGTTTAATAAGATCCTTGCTGAGCTTGCCCTCCTCTCCGGTCAGGCGGATAACCTGGTTATAGGTCAGGTCATCGATCCTCGCCGCAGCAGGACGTTTGTAAAGCCAATAATTATCGTTCGTTGCCTCAGCATCCGAGCCTGAACCTAGAGCAAACACCAATGGGGCGCATCCATCCAAGGATCTAAGAATTTGGCTGGTATTACCGTTGGCCTCGAGCTTGCAATCGGATAAATCGGTAGTCCCACGCAAGCGCAAGACGCCGTTCCATGCCGAACCCACAATTCCGGCACCACATGCGATTGATTCGTTTTTATCAGTTTCAACGCGAACGTCCCCGCAGTCCAGAATTCCAAAACGCGAACGCCCGCCCACGCTATAGCCGCTATCCAAGGCGCCAACAACACCGCCAAACCCGCAGTTCTTTCCATTGGCTTTTGGAGAATGGCACGTGACGTCCGCGCCGTCAACGATTACAACGCCTCCAGTATTGTTGCTCTTTGCCACCCAGCCGACCAGGCCTCCTGCCAGTCGCGGCGCGACGCTGCATGTAGTATCAACCGAACAGCGGTTGCCCGCGGCACCCGTCTTTATATGAAGGGTGTTGTTCGACTTCTCTGTGTTGGTCACATCCTGAACTCTACCGACCAGACCGCCATAGATGGAGCTGGAGCCCGTCACCAGTTTGCTAGTATACGAGCCACCTGATATTGCGACATCGCCGTTCGTTGTGTCCAGGAGACCGAACACGCCGCCCGCGCCCGTGTCCCCACTTTGGCCAAGATTCACGCCCTCGCCCGTATCGATTTGGTCGTTGTTGGCAAACTCGACCGGGCCGGCAAAACTAACGTCGCCGATGAAGCCGCCGGAACTTTTGCTGTTCGCATCGCCGACGTTGGCGGGACAGGTGAACTTCTTGTTGTCCGCGCCCAGCGCGAGCCTGGTCGCCTTACCGATGAAGCCGCCACTGGCGGTGGTGCCCTTGACGGTGAGCATGTGCAGGTCGAGAGCCTCCGTGACGTTGACTGTGGCGCCTGTGTTCGAACCGACGAGACCTGCGACACCACCGGCGGAACCGCTTGCAGACTGAACGGTAGCAGCGGGAACATTAAGGGTGCCGACGTTCAAAGTCGCGCCATCCTCGACCGTGCCTACGAGCAGACCGGCATTACCGGAGCTCGTCTCGACGACACCGCCCGCGGCAAGGCTAGCGGGAAACTTAACAGACCCCACCGTAAAGGTTCCGCTCTTGACTGTATTCGCTAAAAGACCGATGTTTCCCGCTGCATTTACGTTGAGCTTCTCGAGAGAACCGGCAGGGCCATAGGTGACCTCTGTAGTAAGGTCACCCATCGCCTCACCCAAAAGGGGCGCCGTCAGAGCGGAAGTCGTATCCGTCCCGCCGGTACCTACGGGATCTGCGATGTTGACCACAGCGTTGAGCGTCTTGCCCCCACCGCTGACCTTCGTAGCGACCATCGGCGCGCTATAGGTAGTTGCGCCTATCCACTTTATCTTGACCGTATTGTTTTGGTCAGTCAGTTTGAAGTTATTGAAAACCGTCCGGTTAGACGTAAGCTCAACAGGGCTATCAACGCCATTCAACGACCTATAGATTTTGCCTTCAAACGGATGCTCATCACTGCCAAGGCCCTGGAAAGACATGCCGTTCTTAGCCGACTCGGTGAGCTTCGCATCGCCCGTGATGATAACCTTGATCTGCGCATCATAGTAAAGCGAAGCGTCGGCGTTAGACAGGACGGCGAACGCCTCCGACGACTTGACATCAAGGCTTCGGATTCCGCTCCTGTCGTCTTTGCGTACGATGTTTTCCGCGCCGTTCGCCTCGAGCAGCTCGACAAGCTCATCGAGATTTGTAATCGTCGCACCCGCCTGGTCCTCAGCGTCCTCCGAAGTCGCATCATCGGCATCTTGCTCGGCGTCGTCAGCGGCGGCATCGTCAGCGGCATCGTCGCCTTCCGTCTGGTCGCCCGTGGAATCGGAACCCGTAGCGTTATCGGTGGTATCGCCTGCTGCAGCGTCATCCTTCGCCGCGTCATCCCCAGCACTGTCGCTTTCGGCGCCGGTATCACTCGACCCAGACCCGGTCGTGACATCGCTCTTGGTCTCGCCGCTCTCGGCTGCGTCCGATGCCTCCGCAGCCGCGGTGGCAATCTCGCTCGAGATGTTCTGCCAGCCTGCCGCCACGGCGGCGACCGTGGGCGAACATGCCTGGAGCACCATGACCACCGTCATGAACTCTGCGAGTATGCGCTTTGCCGTTCTCATCGATTCCGTACCTCTTATCCTAAAAACTCTGCTTCCAGAGTTATTGAGTCTCCGTCGTGCCCGTCAGGGTAGTTCCGCTCACCCTAATGCCCAGGTCACCCCAGTCACCGGGCGTCTTGCCGTCCGCTCGGTAAAAGTTGACGATCATCGAGCCAGGCTCCATGGTGAACGTAACCGTGTGATTTGTTTTATCCGCCGTCACACCATGGTTGGTCTCGAAGAACGGATCGATCTCCACGTTCTCCCCCCACGTGAGCGTGACGTTTGCCGGTGCGCCCGTAACCGTCACACGGTAGTTGTACGCAGCGTAATCAGCAAACTTGCCAGCCTCATCAACCAGCGCGCCCTCAACCGCAGCGGTTTTGACCTCGGCCTTCTTTGACGGCACGACTTTCGCCGCCAGACAGGTGAGCTCGGTGCCGGGGCTCTCCTTCGAAACAACCATGGCCTTAATCACAAAGTAGGCATGTCCCAACTTGTCCTCAGGAAAGGTCACGGTGTAATCGTTCTTGGTAGGCTGATTCTCCGGAAGCTTGACGTTTCCGGCGGGTTGGGGCGCATAGCTCCACGTGGCACCATCGAGCCCATACCCCTCGACCGTCAAGGTATACGTCACGTTTTTATCGTTGCAGAAGTTGCTGTTGCTCAGCAAATAGTTATAGATGCTAAAGGTGAAGCTGCACTGCTTGTTGTTGGGATATACCGTAACGGAGCGCTGGGCGCGGTCGAGCTCGTCGTTGCCAGGCGCACTCATATAGCCCGTGAGCAGGTCGCTCGCAAACAGGCTCTGCGCGGTGCCCGTTGCGGCGACGGACTTTAGAAATCCGTTGGCGGTGTAGGCGGAATAGGTAAAGTAACCACCCGTCACGAGCGCCACGGCGCAAGCAAGTGCGATTGCTGCCACAACCAGCTTATTCTTGGCTAGGCTCTTGCTTTTTGCCAGCTGCTCGCGCTCGGCATCCTGCTGCTTCTCTCGCTTCTCCATGTGCGCCCCCTCTCCTACTTACCGCTCGTGTTGCGCGCGATCAGGTAGATCACATCGGTCTCTTTGGCGCTCTCGTCCCACGAAAGCTTGATGATAAAGTTGAGCGTGTCATTGTCAGTCGAGCCGTCGAGCGTCTTAGCGTTGAGTTCGCTCTTGCCGAATTTCTTGTATCGGTAGAGCGGGCGCGCGTTGCGCTGGACGTTTTGATAGTCCTTGAACGTAGGGTCGCTTGCGCCCTCGCCCGGCACGGCTGCCAGACCGTCGTTCTCCTTGTTGATATATTCGAAGCTCGTAAGCAGGTTCTCTCCGGTTGCTTTCCAGCTATAAGATTTGCCGTCTGCGGTACCGCTCACGTCGGGCGTCTGGAGCGCAGACGTGTTCTCGGCTCTGTACAGCTCAATAGTGAGACCTGTAATGTTGGTCGTATTCGCGAGTTGCAGCTCAAAACCGTCACCGCCCGTTTGCACGCAAAACGCGCGCTTGAGCGTCACCGTGTTGCCAGTCTTGGTATCGCCGTATTCGGGGTTGTAGCTCAGGTCGATCTGCTCTGTTGCCGTAGCGTTGGGGCCCAGCACTTTGAGCTCTGCCGGCTCCTTGATCTTGCCGACGGTGGAGCCGCGATTGGCATCGACGAACCATCCGAGCGTCAATCCCAGCAACACGAGAAGCACGGTAAGCAAGCCCATGATGGCAAGGGATTCGCGACGGTGGCCGCTCACCCAAGCCTTGATACGCTCGATGCGGCCAGCCGGACGCGCTTCGCCGTGCGAGCCGAACCCGTTGCCGCCGGGGTTTGCCGCTCCTTCGTTGTGTTTGATATCGCCCTGCTCGCGGGCATTAAGCTGCTCGTCCATTTATTTATCCGCCTCCTTGGCGGTAAAGCGCACGCGAATGTACTTGACGTTCTTGCCGATAATCTCGTCGGCGTTGTTGTAATAATTGGCGCAGGTTTCCACATCCGCAGAGGACATGCCGGCTCCGACAGGCGGAACCGCGCTAGGCGCCTGACCTGGCACGCTCGTGCTATCGGCGCGGAAATAGCACGCGTGGTTATTGTTGATGTCGCCGACGAGGGTCGTGTATCCCCCCTCGTCGCCTGTGTTAGCGAAAAGGTTGCCACCGTAGCCGGCGTTGCCCGTGCGAACATAGCTCTTGAACTGCTCCGGCCAAATCCAGTAGAGGGTTTTGGTGACGGTTTCGGTCGTATTGTTTGAGCCCTCAGCACGAAAGCTCTTCGCCGGAATGGTAAAGCTCTGTGTGATGACGGTGACGCTCGCTCCGTCCTGGGTCACCGTGGTTGTCGTGGGAACCAGCGGATTGGAGTAAAAGCCAGAGGTGTCTTTGCCCTGGAAAACCAAGATATGGCCGCGCACCAGATTTTTAAGCGAGTTGATGATCTCTTCATTTTTCGATGCGTCCGTAGCAGTGCCGTCCGTGCCCGCAACGCTCGTCTGGACAGAAATCTCCCAGGTCATCTCCACCGTAATATCGTGCAGGTCGTTGCAGAGCGGCTTGACGTTGAGCTGAAGCTGGCCCGCCGACCCCGGAGAAAGACTGCCATCGGCACTCATGTTATTGAGGTTGAAAAGATTGTTCACGGCAAGGCTTGTACTGTCCGACGCGTAGTTGTCCTGGGCGTCGTACTTACCTGCCGTGCCGCCCTGCGTTCCCGAGAGCACAAACCGTGGGCCCTTCGCCCCGATCGTACTCCCCGTGGCACTCACTCGGTTATTCGCGGCAAACCAGGCCAGGCATGCAAAGATGGCAACGATGGCGGCCAGCACAAACAGACCGCTCACCAGGAAATCCTTCCAGAAATCCTTGAGGGTCCGCACATGCTCGTCGGCAGCTTGGCGGTACTCGGCCGCCGTCTTGTGCTGCTGGAGCTCGCTATGTCGGTCCATGCCACTCATCGTTTGCGTTTGCCCTGCTAGCGGGCGTGCCATCCTTTCCGCTCGGTCGCGTTTATCCGTTGTTCGCAGGTAGAGAATTCAGGCAGAATACAACACCGTACGATAAGGTAAAAGAATAGCATTGACCTGCGGCTTGCTCCACAACGCAAGCCTTAATGATGTCTTAAAGATTACGAACAGCAGCCACGCCCATATGCCAAGGACTTGGTGCAAACTAATCTGCCCCCTGCACCAAAACCGGGGTGGGGCCCGCTGTTCTTGCAGGCCCCACCCCGGTTGATGGTCTATGTGCGCAGGGACGCAGTCGGGCGGGGCGGATCCGTGCTACCGCCCCGCCTGGCCGCGAAGTTAACTACAGCTCGTTGGCCGCGTGATACGCCGTGCGAATGGCGCTCGCGATGTCGGCGGTGCGCTCGCCCGAGCAGTCGCCCACGCAGGTCACGGGCACCGTTACGCCGTCCAGGTCAAACGCGTTGGCCTTGGAGCCCACGGCCATCACCACGTAATCGCAGGCGATCCTCACCGGCTCCTCAGTGCCGTCCTCGGTGGTGTGAATGGCCTCCACGCCCTCGTCGGTAATGGCGGTCAGGCGGGTCTTCACGTGCTGCTCCACGTTGTGCTCGGCAAAGTCGCTCATGATCAGCGGCAGAATGGTCTCGGACTCGCCCGCGGCAATCTTGTCGAGCATCTCGACAATCGCCACCTCGCAGCCGTGCTGCAGCAGGTACTCGGCAGTCTCGGTGCCCACCAGGCCGCCGCCGATGACGGCGACGCGGCCCGTAAGCTCCACCTTGCCGGCCAGCACGTCCCAGCTCGAGACGACCTTGTCCGAGTCGGCACCCGGAACGGGGATGACCACGTCGTGCGCACCCACGGCCACAATCGCGGCGTCGGCGGCGTTGAGGTCCGCGGGGCTAGCGGCGTGGTTGAGCTCAACCTTCACGCCCAGGCCGGGCAGAATCTTCTCGTAATACTCAACCGAGCGCATGATCTCGTCCTTGCGCGGAGGCGCGGCCGCCAGCACAATCTGGCCGCCCAAGTGATCGCTCGCCTCGTAGATGGTCACATCGTAGCCGCGCTTGGCCGCCACGCGCGCGGCCTCCAGGCCGGCGATACCGCCGCCCACCATGGCGATCTTCTTGTCGCCTTCGCCCGGCTTGATGGCGATGGTCGCCTCGTCGCCGTTCTCGGCATTGAGCACGCACGAGATGTACTTGCGGTTTTGAATCGCATCGACGCAGCCCTTGTTGCAGTTGAGGCACTCGCGGATGGGCTCACCCGTGGCAGCCTTCAGCGCAATGTCGGGGTCGCACATGAGCGAGCGGCCATAGGCGATGATGTCGGCCGCGCCGTCTTCCAGAATCTTCTCGCCGGCCTCGACCGAGACCACGCGGCCGACGGTTGCCACCGGCACGGAGACCAGGGCCTTGACGCGCTCGGCCACGGGCAGCGTCCAGTTGTAGGGCATGGCGCCCATGGGCGGAATGGTGTCGCCCATGTTGCCGGTGTGGTTGGCCTGCGCGACCTGGATCATATCGATGCCCGCGCCCTCGAGCAGCTTGGCGAACTCGCAGGCCTCGTCGGGCTGCAGGCCGCCCTTGCCGCGCGGCGTGCCGTCGGGGTTCTCCATAATCACGGGGAGCTTGTACTCCACCATCAGCTGCGGCGCGGCCTCCTTAATGGCAGCGACGACCTCGAGCGCGTAGCGGACGCGGTTCTCGAACGAGCCGCCGTACTCGTCGGTGCGCTGGTTGAGGATGGCCGAGCACAGCGAACCCACCAGGCGGTCGCCGTGGACCTCGATGGCATCGATCCCGGCCTGCTGCGCGCGAGCGGCCGAGGCAGCGATGGCTTCCTTGATCTGGGTGAGCTGCTCTACGCTCGCCTCGTTCACAAAGTGCTGCATGTCGTGGTGCAGCTTGGCGTAGGCCTGCTTGCGGATCTCGTTGGACTCGGCCATCTTGGCGGCAAAGGTCTCCTCGTCGCCGGCGGCCTTTGCCTCCTGCGCAGCTTTCGCAGCGGCCATGGAGCCCATGACCATGCGGCCGACGCCGGGGACGTCGTACTCGGGGTGGAACAGCTGCAGCGCGACCTTGGCGCCGTGCTTGTGGACGGCGTCGGCCAGGGCCTTAAACGTGGGGATCTGAGCGTCGGTCGCCAGCTTGGGCGTGGGGCTTGCGGTCATAACGGGAGCGACGTCGCCGATGACGATGTAGCTCACGCCGCCACGGGCCAGGCGCTCGTAAAAAGCCAGGCTGCGCTCGCCGATGGAACCGTCGCGCTCCTCGTAGCCGGTGGTCAGCGGCGGGAACATAATGCGGTTCTTGAGCTCAAGGGGGCCAACCGTAATGGGCTGGAGCAGCTTGGATGCAGGTGCGGTCATGGACATTCCTCTCTTGTAGGCGCGGCGGCGATGGTGCCGCGTAGTTGTCTAGAGGATATGGCATGGGAGCACAGTGGCGCAACGGAAATCGGCAGACAGCAGGTAGCGGCAGGTGGATGGGGCGGGGCCGGCTGCCGGTTTGTCTCGATCTGTAACAGTAAGACCCTATTTTGCCGAGCAACTGTTACAGATCTAGACAAACCGAAACCGTCCCGGCGGAAAATCTCAATCTGTAACATCTACAGGCCAAAAACGACCCTAGATGTTACAGATCGAGACATTCCTCTCGACCCATCCTCAACAATCTAGATCTGTAACATCTGGACCCACTTTTGCCCCTTTACTGTTACAGATCGAGACAAACCAATCTAGCCTGCCGAAAGATCTAGATCTGTAACGGTTACTCGGCAAAATGGGCCCCAGATGTTACAAATCAAGACAAACGGGACCCGCCTGCAAGAAAATCTCAATCTGTAACAACAACTCGGCAAAATCCGTCCCTCGTGTTATAGATTTAGACAAACGGGACCCAATCCACCGGTATATCTCGATCTGTAACATCTAGCCGCCCAAATCGGGTCTAGATGTTACAGATCGAGATCTTTGATTGAGAGGTTGGGAATTGGACCGAAAACACGGTCCCGGAATAATCAAAACCACCCCTAAAAGGGGTGGTTTGCTCTTAGGGTATAACCCTTGGATT
>UQKM01000019.1 GCA_900541685.1 uncultured Collinsella sp. | reverse complement strand
GATGGACCTGTAGCTCAGTTGGTTAGAGCGTCCGGCTGATAACCGGGAGGTCACAAGTTCGAATCTTGTCAGGTCCACCACTTTCTTTCGCAATAAACACCCCAGCGAGAGCCGAGTCGCCGCTGGGGTGTTTATTACTGTCTCCGTGGGGGTTTAGCTCAGCTGGGAGAGCGCGGGCTTTGCAAGCCTGAGGTCAGGGGTTCGATCCCCCTAACCTCCACCATGATGGACCTGTAGCTCAGTTGGTTAGAGCGTCCGGCTGATAACCGGGAGGTCACAAGTTCGAATCTTGTCAGGTCCACCATCAAAACTGTGAAGAGCCCTGGGGCGTTGCCTCGGGGCTCTTTTCTTGTCTGCGATAAATCTCATTTTGGTTTTGTGTGCTGTGCGAAAGATTGGGTAGTATAGCTATTCAATGCGGCGGGCTGCCGCGTGTTAACCGCTACGTACCGGAGGTGTTCCATGGTTCGTGTCGACATAGAGACCATCGTCATGGCCGCCGGTCCCGTGCCATCGCTTATCGTGCTTCGTGAGCGCAGCAGCAAATCGGACTCGCCCGCGCCGCTGCGTTCCCTTTCCATTCAGACTGGTTCGTTTGAGGCTGCGGCAATCAGCCGTGGCATCGATAGCGGCCGAGCCGAGCGCCCGATTACCCATGACCTGTTGCTCGATACTGTTGGCGCCCTGGGCGCCAAGCTCGAGCGCATCGAGATCGTTCGCGCCGAGCCGCCGGTGTTCTACGCGACGATCGTCGTACTGGCCGATGGTGACGAGTGCAAGATCGACGCCCGTCCCAGTGATGCCATTGCTCTTGCCGTGCGCAGCAATGCCCCCATGTTTGTGGAGGACGACATCATGAATCGCCTGGGCACTGTTTCTACCCACGCCGAGGAAGTCGACGACGAGCAGGAGTTCGAGAAGTTCGACGAGTTCGTCCATACGCTCTCCCCCGATGATTTCTAAATGCGGGGCGGCCAGGATGCGGAGTGTTCGCTGATGGCCGGCGGTATGTCGGCCGAGGCGGCTGCGATCGCCCTCGAGGCCCAGATGCGCTCGGAGGCTTCTGAGGCGGCTCGCATTGCCTATGTGACGCAGGCCCGCACGCTTCGCGAACGCCGCGGCTCGTTTATCAAGATGGTTGTCATCTCCGCCCTTGTCGCGGCAATCTGCTCGCGCCTTCGTGGTACAGTTGGTGCGCTTGGGTTTTCGATCTCTACGGGCCTCGTGATCTGGGGCGTGGTCGATGCGGTAATGCTGACCAGTCAGATCAAGGTGCTCGACAAGCGCGCGATGGATATGATGCGCGCCCGCGACGCTGCCGCCAAGATCGCCGCCGAGGCGCAAGAACTGTAACGACGCCAGACTCGATGGGAAGGTCTAAAGATGGCACAGGATATGCAGGACGCCGGTAACGTCTCCGCCGAGCTCGACGCCATGGTGTGTGACCTGATCGGTGCGTTCTTGGACGACCTGGCCGCCGGTGAAAACCCTGGCGTGGTCGTGGCAATTGAGGATGCCGCTTCCAACCGTTATCTGGCGGCGCTCGATGAGGATGGCGAAGAGGCGTGCCTCGAGGCGGCTACCAACTTTATCTCCGAGCACAAGATGGGTCTTAAGGACGAGGGCCTGGGCCGTATCGCCCGCTATGCCATCGGCTACACCGGCTGCGTTGAGATTGATGGCGGCTATCACGATGCTCTGCTCGTGAGCTTCTTCGAAACCACGCTCGAGAGTGGTTTTTCGGCATACGTGCTGTATGAGGGCATGGGTGCCGGCGATGGTTTTATGTGGAGCGACCCTGAACCTGCAGGTGAGGAAACCCCTCTTATCTAAAATCGCTAAAATAAACGAGTTTTCGGTAAAAGGCTCAATATTCCCGCTGAGCGTTGTGTTGCTGGGCGGGTCGCATACGCGTGCCGTTTGTATATGGATAGAAGATAGGGGAACTACATGCGCGTAGACAATCTGAGGAACATCGCCATCATCGCCCACGTCGACCACGGCAAGACGACGATGGTCGACAAGCTCCTGCGTGCCACGGACGCCTTCCGTGCCAACCAGCAGGTCGAGGACCGCGTCCTGGACTCTAACGACCAGGAGCGCGAGCGCGGCATCACGATTCTCGCCAAGAACATCTCTATCGAGTACAAGGACGTCAAGATCAACGTCATCGACACCCCGGGCCACGCCGACTTTGGCGGCGAGGTCGAGCGCGTGCTGCGTATGGCCGACGGCGCCCTGCTGCTGGTCGACGCCTTTGAGGGCCCCATGCCCCAGACCCGCTTCGTGCTGCGTCACGCTATCGACACCGGCCTCAAGATTATGATCGTCATCAACAAGATTGACCGTCCGGGTGCTAACCCCGAGAAGGCCTACAACGACTGCCTCGACCTTATGGCCGACCTGGGCGCCACCGACGACCAGCTTGAGTTCGCCATGGAGCACGTGGTCTACGCCAGCGCCATGAATGGCTTTGCCCGTCTTGATCCCAACGACGGCAACATGGACATGTATCCGCTGCTCGATATGATCATCGACGACATGCCCGCGCCCGAGGTTGACGAGAACGCCCCGCTGGCCATGCAGTGCGTGACCATCGACCACTCCAACTTCGTTGGCCGTATCGGCATCGGCCGCGTGTACTCCGGTACCATCCACCAGGGCGACCAGATCCTGGTTGTCAAGAACGACGGCTCCAGCGCCATCGCTACCGTCAAGCAGCTCTTTACCTTCGACTACCTGGGCCGCACCGAGTGCCAGGAAGTCGGCGCCGGCGACATCGCCGCCGTCGTGGGCATCGACCGCACCGATATCGGCGATGTCTACACCGACCCCGAGAACCCCGTCGAGCTCGAGCCCATCGAGATCGACCCGCCGACCCTGTCCATCGTCTTCGAGGCTTCGACCTCCCCGCTCGTCGGCCGCGACGGCGACATCGTGGGCGCCCGTCAGCTCAAGGAGCGCCTGTTCAACGAGGCCGAGAACAACGTGACCATGAAGATCGAGGAGCTCGAGGACAAGAGCGGCGTCGAGGTCTCGGGTCGCGGCATCCTGCACCTGTCCGTCCTGATGGAGTCCATGCGTCGCGAGGGCTTTGAGTTCCAGGTCGGCCGTCCCCGCGTTCTGTTTAAGAAGGACGAGAACGGCAACAAGATGGAGCCCGTCGAGCAGGCTGTTGTCGAGTGCCCGGACGAGTACTCGGGCAAGGTCGTTGAGGTCTTCGGTACCTCCGGCGGCATCATGACGAGCATGGATACCTCGGGCATCGTGACGCACCTCGAGTTTAAGATCCCGACCCGCGGCATCATGGGTCTTAAGAACCGCATCATGAACGTCACCCACGGCGAGGGCGTGTTCTACCACACCTTCCTGGAGTACGGTCCCTACGCCGGTGAGATCGGCAACCGTCAGAACGGCGCCATGATCTCCATGACCACCGAGAAGGCCGTTGCCTACGCCCTGGGTACGCTGCAGGAGCGCGGCCAGCTGTTTGTTGAGCCGGGTACCGAGTGCTACGAGGGCATGATCGTGGGCGAGCGCAGCAAGGCAGGCGACATGGTCGTCAACATCGCCCGTACCAAGAACCTGGGCAACCAGCGTTCCTCGACCTCCGACATCTCCGTGCAGCTGGTGCCGCCTCGCACCTTTTCTCTGGAAGAGGCGCTGGAGTACATCGCCGACGACGAGCTGGTCGAGATCACTCCCAAGAACATCCGCCTGCGCAAGCGTCTGCTCAACGCCACCGACCGCAAGAAGGCTGCCGTCCGCGCCGGCCAGGTCAACAAATAGGCGCTGGGCTTTATAGCGACTAACAAGAAAGGGCGTCGACCGCGATGGTCGGCGCCCTTTTTGGTGCAAGGGGGACAGGTTCGCTTGCACCACCACAAAGGTGCCTGTCCCCTTTGTGGTGGTTGGCGGCTAGGCGGTGGGGAGTTCCGGCGTATTAGCCGGCTGTTGCGACTTGAGGTGAGCGTTTCGCCAGATGATCTGGATAACATAGCCGAGCGTGAAGACAAAGGCCACGCCGCTGATGAAATCGCCTACGAGGGGGATTGCCGTAAGCGCGCCCGCGGCCACGCCGCCCGCGGCTGCCATGGCGTAGCGGTTCTGGTTGTGTCCGACCATGCGGGCGATCGCGCACCCCGCAAAGGCGCTCGACACCAACGCGATGCCAATAACACCGCACATGAGGGCTCCGGCAAGCGACAGACCAGCGATAGAGATAATTAGCAGTAGGACGGCGGGGACGATAGCAATCGTGCCCAGAAGACCGCTCACCCACAGGGGCATGGGGCGCTGGTGGAGCATGCCGGCGGCGCTGGCGGTTGCGCGCGGAAAGACGAGTTCGAGCAGTAGGGCGACAAAGCAGGTGGAAAGCGCCGCGGCGACGATACCGCCGATGACATCGTTAACGGTGGAAGTATCTTCGTTCTCGGTGCGGTCGATCTTGAGTGCACCGACCTCGGCTCCCGCGGCGCGCTCGGGGTCCTCGGAGACGTGCGCGTTCACGGTGCCGGTGATGTGGGCGTTCTTGCCCAGGATGAGCTTATCGGCCCAAACCTCGACATCGCCCTCGACGGTGCCATCGATAGTCACCGTATCGCCCGCAAGCGCTGCCGACTTGGTAGAGCCGCGCAGGGCAACCGTCTCGCCTATCGCATAGAAACAGTTGGCGGTGCTGTCGGAATTGAGCACGACATGCTGGCCGGCAACGGTCACGCTGCCATCAACCGTAGTCTTGGCAATGTCGATGGTGCGCGCCGCCAAGCGGACGGCGCCGCCCACCGTGCAGTCGCGGATGGAGAGGCTCTCGCCTGCTGCAATTATGTCGCGGCCGATGGACGCATCGTCCAAGTTGAGGGCCTGACCTGCCCAGCACAGGTCACCTTCGACGCCGGACGAATTGGCGTCATTGTCGGTCGCAAGTACGTTGCCTGCGGTGTCTGTGCCGGCGAACGACGCCGTGGGAAGCGCGGTGATCGCCAGCGCGATGAGTGCGAATAGGATGGTGATGCGGCCCCACGCTTTACAGCGCTGGGTCGACGGGAATTGATTGCGGGGCATAGTGAATCCTTCGTTAGATGCTCGATATGCATCTAACAGGGTACCCAACGCGTGGGCGCTCTAAAAGAACCTCTCGGTTGTATTTCGAAGGATGAGCCCGCGCAATCTACTTTTTGCGGTGCAAAAAGCGCGCGATGTCCTCTTCGGTGGGGCTTTTGATGTCAAAGCGCAGCGAGAGCCAGCGCAGACCCATGGTCACGACAACGCATACGACCAGCGCGGCGACATTGCTCATGATGCCGCTCATAACGAGACACACATAGCTTGTCGATCCGGCGATGGCGGTGATGGCATAAAAGTTAGTACGTTGGAAAATGCCCGGAACCACGCCCATAAAGCCGTCGCGCAACATGCCACCGCCCACCGCGGTGAAAAAGCCCATCATGATGCACACCGCCGGCGCAAAGCCGTAGACCAGCGCCTTGTCTGCTCCAGTGGCGGCGTAGATGCCGACCGAGATGATGTCGAGCAGGGGAATGAGTTTTTCGGGCTTGTCGACGATTGCCGGGAAAATATAGATGATGGCTGCCGTGGCAATGGAAAGCGGCAGCGCCATTGGCTGGTTGAGGATGTAGACGTTGCCCACCTGCAGCGTCATGTCGCGTAAAAGACCGCCGCCCAAGCCACAGACCACGGCGAGCGCAACTGCACCCACCAGGTCGAGTTTGTGCTCGCGCGCGACCAACACGCCCGAGATTGAAGCCGCGACGACGGCGAACATTTCGAGCCAAAACGGGATGGCGACCATGGCATCCGTGGCGTGTGAGGTAACGGTCATAGCGGCGACGACGGGCAAGATGGAATCCTTTGAGTTGCAGGTTTGGACAATGCCCGTACATAGTACATGGTTGGCGGCGATTGAGACCCTATTGCTCGGCAAACGGTAGGGGTTGGGTGCGGTCATAGGTTCCAAACATGTATACCAGCCTCCAAAGATGTCGAAAAATGTCGTTTTTGGCGGATGATGTACATGTTTTGGCGCGCGCCGAGCGGGCGACGTTACTCGGAGGGCGTCTCTATGTCCTTCGTGCCCTTCCAGTTGCGGATAAGTGCCTTTCGCAGTTCGTTTTGCTTTCGCTGATACTCGGCATCCGTGCAGCGGGGCATACCGAGTGCTTCGCGGATATTGTTCATGGCACGGTGAAAAGCGAGTTGACTGGCAAATTGCGCTGAGGTGAGTGTGACAATGCGATAACCCATTTGGGCGAGCACAGCTTCGCGTTCCGCATCTGCTCCCTTACGGCCAGTCTCGTCGTGAAAGCCACCCTTATATTCGATGCCGAGCTCTCTGCGCTTATAGGTAATGAGGGCATCGATTTTGAGTGTTCGGGCTTTGGTGCAATGCCAAAGACGTTGAGGGATCTCGAGCGGTCGGTTGAGCTCGATGCCTCGAATGCCAACGCCGCCTTCGCTTGTTGGAAGTGAAAGTGCGATTGCCGATGCAGCCTCCATAGGCGAGACCGAGTGGTCGTAGACATGTCTGAGCGCGAGTCGCGCGCGTGTGGCACCGGGTTTGCCAGGGTGTTGATCGAGCAGTTCGACAATTTCGTCCTTGGAGGTGGTTGCTGGTTGCTCGGTATAAGGGTCAGAGGGATTAAGGCCCATGCGATAGTCGCCGCAAACTTCGTAGCCATACTCGAGGTATTCGATTCTATCCATCCACTCGGCGGCGAGCACGAAGGTGAAGGCTTCGTCGGTGATAAAGATGCCGGGCGTAAGCTCGTCAATATGGCCATAGGGTAGGCTTTGGCCGAGAACATGGCAAGTGACGCCGTTGGTGCGAATTCGCTCGAAAGCAAACACTACGGAGATATCGATAGTCTTGAACATATCGGGCGGAATGCCGCAGTCGGTGAGGGCCTGTCGTATGCGCGCGATGCGTTGCTGGGTGGAGAGACCTCTTGCGCCTATCTGGTAGTCGTGTTGCGCGACCGCTTGAACCCGGCCTTGCGGCGCGTGATGGACGAGCCATGCAGTTTTATGCGAAATGAGAACAGGGGTATCCATTGGGGACCTCTCGCTCTGAGTCGATACCCAACTCTTATGTCCGTTGAGGTGGGGAAATATACCGAATGCGAGTAAGCCGACTCATGCACGGCGTGTGTCATATACAAACGTGTACACCACCCTCCAAAAACGACATTTTTTGACATCTTTGGAGGGTGATGTACATGTTTGGGATGTTGGGTTGGGATTGAACGTGATGGGGGTGTGGGTTGAAGAGGAGGGATGTCTAAATTTTGAGCGGAGCTCAAAATTTATTCGGTCGGCTTGCGCCGACCGCGCTGCGCTAAAAACGCGCCACTGGCGCGTTTTCTTTACGCTTTGCGTCCTGACGGGTTCGAATCCCTCCTCCTCCGCCGTATTTGCTTGTAAGGGGCTCTAAACAAAAAAGCTCCCGTTTTCGGGAGCTTTCTCAACCAAAATGGCGGAGGAGGAGGGATTCGAACCCTCGTGACCTTATACAGGCCAAACGGTTTTCGAGACCGCCGCATTCAACCACTCTGCCACCCCTCCGCGTGGGGTAAAAACAAAGCAGGCTCGAAGGCCTGCTTTGGAATTAACTGGCGGAGAGTCAGGGATTTGAACCCTGGAGACGCTTTTGACGCCTACACGATTTCCAATCGTGCTCCTTCGGCCACTCGGACAACTCTCCGTTAAATGCGAAAGTCAGTATACACGAGGAATCGCAAAGTGCAAACAGAAAAGTTGGCATTTTTTAAAACGCTTGGCCGTGCTTGGCGCTGCAGTGGGGCTTGAGGTGCCAAAAAACGGCTTCCGACCAGCGTGGTTGATCAACTCAATTGTTCAAAAAAAGGGTATTCATAAGCGACTTGGCAATGAATTTAAAAATCTTTGGGTGGTGCTGTGGGCCACTGGTATGCATTTTGCGACCACAGCCTTGTGCCCGTTAACCTGCGGCTTGGCTCAGCTTGTCCCCGCGGCACCGTGTCTTGTCCACAGATCCGTCAAGCTTTTGGTCAGCATTTGGTTGGAATGCGCATGAAACGTCGTGCGAGTATGGGCATATGTGGAGGTCATGAGGTTGTAGCTGCATATTCTTGCGGCCTGGGAGGTTGAAAGATATTATTACCAAGTCTTTTCCTGCTTCAGGCGCACCTTCACGACCTGAAGCCACATTTGCCCAGAGGAGGTGACAATATGAAGGCTTATGAACTGCTGTTCTTTGTTGACCCGTCGCTCGACCCCGAGACTCGTCTCGCTGTTATGAAGCGTATCGATACCACGATCGCTGAGGGCGCTGGCAAGGTCGACTCCGTTGACGAGTGGGGCAAGCGCAAGCTCGCCTACGAGATCAACGACCTCACCGATGGTGACTACACCCTCATCAACTTCCACGCAGATCCTACCCAGATCGCCGAGCTTGATCGCGTCCTGCGCATCACCGACGCTGTGGTCCGCCACATGATCGTCCGTCGCGACGACCAGGAGTAAGACTGTCGTTTTGGACTGGGCTTGTGCCCCAAGAGGAAGTAGTGAGTTATGAGCATCAATCGAGTGAACATCACCGGTAACCTCACGCGTGATCCCGAGCTGCGCGCCACCGCCGGCGGAACCCAGGTTCTGTCCTTTGGCGTCGCCGTGAACGATCGTCGCCGCAACCCGCAGACTGGCGAGTGGGAGGACTATCCCAACTTTGTCGACTGCACTATGTTCGGCACGCGCGCCGAGGCCGTGAGCCGTTTCCTGGCAAAGGGAAACAAGGTCGCGATCGAGGGCAAGCTGCGCTACAGCTCTTGGGAGCGCGATGGCCAGCGCCGGAGCAAGCTTGAGGTCATCGTCGATGAGATCGAGTTTATGAGCTCCCGTGGTGGCCAGGGTGGCTACGATCAGGGCGGTTACGCCCCCGCAGCTCCCGCGCCCGCAGCACGTCCTGCCGCACCGGTGGCTACGCCGCCCGCGGTCGACGTCTACGATGAGGACATCCCGTTCTAAGGGTTGTTCACCTATTTTTGAGTGAGAGGCGGCTTCGGTTCGCCGAAGTTGCCAAACGAAAGGTATTTTGACATGGCTAATGATTTTTCTGCACGTCAGCCGCGTCGTAAGTACTGCCAGTTCTGCAAGGAGAACACTGAGTTCATCGACTATAAGGACACTCAGCTTCTCCGTAAGTACATGACCGACCGTGGCAAGATCAAGCCCCGTCGCGTCACTGGCGCTTGCACGCAGCATCAGCATGACATCGCCAACGCCATCAAGCGCGCCCGCGAGATGGCTCTCCTGCCGTACACCGTCCCCGTGGTTTCCTCTCGTGGCAACCGCGACCGCGGCTAAGAAGGGAGACGCATCATGAAGGTTATTCTTCTCGATGAGATCAAGGGCAAGGGCGGCGAGGGTGACGTCGTAGAGGTCGCTCAGGGTTACGCTGAGAACTTCCTGTTCCCCAAGAAGCTCGCTGTTGCCGCCACCAAGGGCAACCTCAAGCAGCTTGACGAGCGTCGCAACAACATCGCCAAGCGCGAGGCCGTCCGCCTGGCTACCGCCAACGAGACCAAGGCTGCCTTCGAGGGCAAGACGGTCACCGTTGACGTCAAGGTCGGCGACGAGGGCATCCTCTTTGGCTCCGTTACCGCCGCTATGATCGCCGACGCCATCAAGGCTCAGCTCGGTATGGACATCGACCGCAAGCGCGTCGAGCTCGGTAAGCCCATCAAGGTTGCCGGTGCCCACACCGTTGCCATCTCGCTGTACCGCGAGATCAAGGCCGAGGTTGTCGTTCTCGTTGGCGTTACCGCCGAGGAGCTCGCTGCCGAGGCTGAGGAGACCGCTGAGGTCGCCGAGGCCGAGACCGCCGAGGTCGAGACTGAGGCTGCTGCCGAGTAGCATTTGCTGCAACGCAACAATCTTGTTCTAAGAAGGGCGCTCTGGGAAACCAGGGCGCCCTTTTGTTTTCTACGCTCAGCGAGCGTCATGGCAGGCGTTATGGTGAAGTCCCAAATACAGGACCGTTCATCCGTTTCGTTCGGTGATGATTGCCAGGGCGCGGCCCGTTTTGGGACCGTGGCTGATACTATGGATGCTCGCAAGCGATATGAATGAGGATGCTCATGGCATATGACGAAAGGGAGACGGGACTGACGGTCGAGGACCGTGGCTCCAAGTTGGGTCTCCCTCAAAACCAAGATGCAGAGGCCAATGTACTGGCCGCTATGCTGCTATCGCCCGAGGTGGTCGAGGAGGCCCAGGTCGAGCTGCAGCCCGATGACTTCTACCGGCCCATTCATAAGACCATCTACACCGCGATGGTCGATATGTACAACAGCCGCATTCCCATCGACTCCATCTCGCTGATCGATTACCTGCGCAGCATCAACAAGCTTGATGCCGTGGGCGGCGAGGCCTACATTTTGGAGCTGATGGGTCAGACCCTGTCGCTCGTGAACTGGCAGCACCATGCCGCCATCGTCCGTCGTGACTCGATGCTGCGCGAGCTGATCGGTGCCACCAACGAGATCAACGCGCTGGCCTATAACGCCCCTACCGACACCAAGGAGGTCGTGGAGCTGGCCGAGAGCAAGCTGCTCAAGGTCACGGCGCGCGAGGTCAAGTCGAGCTACAAGACGTTGACCGAGTTTATGGTCGAGGCCTATAACGAGGCCGAGGAAGTGTGCCAGGCCGGTGGCCAGGCTGCGGGCGTGCCCACGGGCTTCCCGTCGCTCGACCGCATGCTCATGGGTTTCCGCGAGGGTCAGCTCATCATTATCGGCGCCCGCCCTGCCGTGGGTAAGACGTCGTTCGCTCTGAACCTGGCGTTGAATGCCGCCGCTGCGGGCTATACCGTCGGCTTCTTCTCGCTGGAGATGTCGGGTAAGGAAATTGCCCAGCGTCTGATTTGCGCCTATGCGATGATCTCGATCAGTGACTTTCGCATGGGCCGCATTAGCCCCGAGCAGTGGGCCAATATCAACGAGGCCACGCAGACCTTGTCTAAGCTCGACATTCTGATTGACGATACGCCCGGCACCACGGTGACCGAGATCCGCGCAAAGAGCCGCCGCATGCTCCACAACAAGGAGAAGGCCATCATCATCCTGGACTACCTGCAGCTGGTGAGTCCTCCGCCGGGACGTCGCTCCGAGAGCCGTACCGTCGAGGTCTCCGAGATGTCGCGAGGTCTGAAGATTATGGCCAAGGAGCTCAAGATTCCGCTGATCGCGCTGTCGCAGCTGTCGCGTCAGGTTGAATCCCGTACCGGCAAGCGCCCGCAGCTGTCCGACCTGCGTGAATCGGGCTCCATCGAGCAGGACGCTGACATTGTTATGTTCTTGGACCGCTCCGCCGATGAGGCCGAGGCCTCGCGTGACGATCGACCCGACGAGGGCGTTACGCGTATCGTCGTGGCCAAGAACCGTTCGGGCCCGATCGGTGACGTCGACCTGATGTTCCTGCCGGCATCCACCAAGTTCTATGAGCTTGATGGGGCGCATACCGAGGAGTAGGACAGGCGCCCGTTGCACGGGTATACTGGGAATGTTTTGTGCTTCTGCGTGCCGGCGTGGCACGTAGACAGTCCATGAATGTAAGGAGTAAACATGCCGTCAACCGTTTTGGTCGGTGCCCAGTGGGGCGATGAGGGCAAGGGTAAGATTTGCGACCTGGTCGCCGGCGACTTTGATGCCGTCGTGCGCTATTCGGGCGGTAATAACGCCGGCCACACCATCGTCGTCAACGGCAAGAAGTACGGCCTGCACCAGGTGCCCTCCGGCATCATGTATTCCGACCATGTGTCGGTGATCGGTAACGGCTGCGTCGTCAACCCCAAGGTTGTCCTTGAGGAGATTGACATGTTCGAGGCCGACGGCATCACCACCAAGAACCTCAAGATCAGTGGCAACGCGCACATCATCATGCCGTACCACATCGATCTGGATGGTGCTTTTGAGCAGAAGCTCGGCAAGAAGAACATCGGTACCACCAAGCGCGGCATCGGTCCGTGCTACCAGGACAAGATGGCCCGCATCGGCCTGCGCATGCAGGACATGCTGGACGAGGCGCTGTTCCGCGACAAGCTGGAGACCGCTCTTGCCCGCGTGAATCCCGAGCTCGAGCTCATCTACCACCTGCCCACCTACACCGTGGACCAGATCTGCGACGAGTACCTGCCCATGGCCGAGCGCCTGCGCCCCTACATCACCGAGACGAGCCTGCTGCTCAACAACATGATCGACGAGGGCAAGGACCTGCTGTTCGAGGGCGCCCAGGCGACGCTGCTCGACATCGACCACGGCACCTATCCGTACGTGACGTCTTCTAACTGCACCGCTGGCGGCGCCATCACCGGCTCCGGCGTCGGTATGAAGAATGTCGACCGCGTGCTGGGCGTCATGAAGGCCTATATCACCCGCGTCGGTTCGGGCCCCATGCCCACCGAGCTTTCCTATGAGTCCGAGGCCGGCCACACGCTGACCGAGGAGGGCTATGAGTACGGCGTGACCACCGGTCGCCGTCGTCGTTGCGGCTGGTTTGACGGCCCTATCGCCAACTATGCCTCGCGCGTCAACGGCCTTACCGACATCGCCGTGACCAAGCTCGACGTGCTTTCGGCCTTCGACACCATCAAGGTGTGCGTGGCCTACGACGTCGATGGCGAGCGCTACACGAGCGTGCCCGAGCATCAGGTGCGCTTTGAGCACGCCAAGCCCATCTACGAGGAGCTCCCCGGCTGGAAGTGCGACATTACCGGTTGCCGCAGCTTTGACGAGCTGCCGCAAGAGGCTCAGGACTATGTGGCGTTTATCGAGGATCTGGCACACACCCGCGTGACGTTCATTGGCGTTGGCGCTGGTCGCGAGCAGATCATCAACCGATTCTGGAAGTAATCGGTACTATTCGGTTATTGCGATATACCCCTTTGCAGCCCAAGCGGGCGGCCGAGGGGTATATTTGCTTGCAAAGGGCTCGCGCGGAGCGAGCCATTCATCCATAGAGGAGGCACCCTTGAAGGCGGACACTCAAACCATCGACATCCTGTTGTTGGGCAGCGGCGGCCGTGAGCATGCTTTGGCAGCTAAGCTCGCAGCATCACCGCGCGCCGGCAAGCTCTACATCGCGCCGGGTAACGGCGGCACCGCGAGCTGCGGCGAGAACGTTGTTCTCGACGACTGCGATCCTGCGGCCGTGGCGGCGTTTGCCCAGAGCCACGGATGCGGACTCGTGGTAATTGGCCCCGAGGCTCCGCTCGTGGCGGGCGTGGCCGACGCCGTGCGTGCGGCGGGTATTCCCTGCTTTGGCCCGGGTGCCGAGGGCGCCCAGATGGAGGGCTCCAAGCTGTTCTCCAAGCAGCTCATGGAGCGTGCGGGCATTCCGACGGCAGCCTATGGCTCGTTTACCGACGAGGCTTCGGCTCTCGCCTGTGTGCGCGAGCAGGGTGCCCCGCTGGTCGTGAAGGCCGACGGCCTGGCCGCAGGCAAGGGCGTTATCGTGGCGACTGAGCTTGCGCAGGCCGAGGAGGCCGTGCGTGAGTGCTTTGGCGGCACCTTTGGCGATGCCGGCAACACGGTGGTTATCGAGGAGATGCTGACCGGCCCCGAGTGCTCGCTGCTGGCCTTTACCGACGGCAAGACCGTGCGCCCCATGGCCACTTCGCAGGACCACAAGCGTGCGCTCGAGGGAGACCTTGGCCCCAACACCGGCGGTATGGGCGTCTACAGCCCGGTGCCCATCGTGACCGACGAGGAGCACGCCACCATGGTGAACGTCATGGAGCAGACCGTGGCCGAGCTTGCTGCCGAGGGCATCGACTACCGCGGTTGCCTGTACGGCGGCTTTATGCTCACGCCCGCCGGCCCCAAGGTGCTGGAGTTTAATGCCCGCTTTGGCGATCCCGAGACGCAGGTCGTGCTGCCGCGCCTCAAGAACGACCTGGTCGAGGTTATGCTCGCCTGCGCCAACTGCGAGCTTGATCAGATTGAGCTCGACTGGCGCGACGAGTGGGCCGTGGCCGTTGTCCTGACGAGTGCGGGCTATCCCGGCAGCTACGAGAAGGGCAAAGTCATCACCGGCATCGCCGACGCCGAGGCCATGGAGAACGTGACCGTGTACCATGCCGGCACCGCTGTGGTGAACGGTCAGCTCGTGACCAACGGCGGCCGTGTGCTTGCCGTGACCGCACTGGGAGACACGTTCGAGAACGCTCGCAACCTTGCCTATGAGGCCTGCGAGAAGATTGATTTTGAGGGCAAGACTCTGCGTCATGACATCGGCCTGCGCGCGCTGCGTGGCCGCGACGCCTGGGATGCCTAAAGTCCGAGAGGGATGAGACGGATGGACGAGAAGAACGAAGAGCTCGTGGACGCGCAGATCGTCGAAGAGGACAGCCGCATGTATGGGCACGCCGAGGGCGAGCCTGGTGGCGAGGTCGCCGACGAGCCGGCGCTGGTGCTGGGCGACGACGACCCGCACGATGCCGAGCTGCACGAGAAGATTCTTTCGGAGGAGTGCGCCTGGAAGGGCAAGATCCTCGACGTCCACCGTCTTGAGGTTGAGCTGCCCAACGGTCACCGCAGCGCCCGCGATATCGTTCGCCATCCGGGTGCGGCGGCCGTTGTGGCGCTTACCGAGAGTGGCAAGATCGTGCTGGTGCGTCAGTACCGCACCGCCATCGACCGCGTGACGGTCGAGATTCCCGCCGGCAAGCTCGATCCAGGCGAGGACCCGCTCGATTGCGCCAAGCGCGAGCTGCATGAGGAGACGGGCTTTAGGGCCGGCCGCATTCGCTTTTTGACGTCGATCGTCACGACTTGCGGCTTCTGTGACGAGATTATTCACATCTACCTGGCCACCAAGCTCGAGTTCGATGCACCCAACCCCGATGATGACGAGTTCGTCAACGTGGACCTCGTGCCGCTGCACGAGCTGATCGACGCCGTGCTCGACGGCAAGATCGAAGATGCCAAGACCGTCGTAGGCGCCTTGGCCTGCGATGGCATCGCGCACAGACTAGGCGGAGCCGAGCTGTAGCGAGTGGGGATAGCCCTGGGGTCATTTGGGTTACGCGGTTTTACCAAACCGCGTAACGAGCCGACGCTGTAAACGTCCCTAAGCGGCAATCTGCCTTTCAATCGTCGCTCGCGTACCGAAGTACGCGTCGCTCCTCTTTCAAGGCACCTTGCTCGCTTAGGGACGTTTTCGCTGGCGCTGCCGCAACATCGGCGCTACGCTTGTTGAATTACTATTTTTTTACCTGACCAGTTCACCCTATCTATTTATCTCCGAGGGACACATGCTCAAGAGGTTTCTTTCGTATTACAGGCCCCAGATGGGGCTTTTTGTTGCCGATACGGTTTGCGCCCTGGTGCTCGCCGCCATCGATCTGGCGTTTCCTATCATTCTGCGCAATCTGACCGGCGGGCTCTTTACCCAGGGTCAGGCTGCTATTATGCAGGCGCTCGGTATGATCGCGGTTGGCCTGGTACTGATGTATGCCATCCGTTGCGCCTGTCGCTACTTTGTGAGTTACTGGGGCCATGTGATGGGCGCGCGCATGGAGTCCAAGATGCGCGAGGACCTGTTCGATCAGTACGAGCGCTTTAGCTTTGCGTACTTCGATCGTAACAGCTCGGGTGACATGATGAGCCGCGTGGTCAACGACCTGTTCGATATCTGCGAGGCGGCACACCACGTGCCCGAGTGGATTATTATCTGCGGCATCGAGATCGTCGGCTCGTTTGTGATCCTCTTTGCTATTGCCCCGGTGCTGGCGCTTGCCATGGCCGTGGTGACGGCGGCGTTTGCGGTCATCATGTTTTGGCAGAACATGCGCATGCGCGAGGTCTTCAGCGACAACCGCAAAAAGATCAGCGGTATTAATGCCCAGCTGCAGGATTCGCTGGCAGGTATGCGCGTGGTCAAGAGTTTTGCGAACGAGGAAGCTGAGCGCTCCAAGTTCCGCGCCTCTAACGACCGTTATCTTTCGTCCAAGGAGAATATGTATCACGCCATGGGCGTCTACACTGCGACGTATGGCCTGCTCTCGGGCGTGCTGTACGTGATCGTGGTGCTGCTGGGTGGTTGGCTGGTGGCGCAAGGCCAGCTGCAGGCGGTCGATATGGCGACCTTCGCGCTCTACATTTCGTTGTTCTGCACCCCGCTCGAGACGCTTGTGAACTCGGCTGAGATGTATCAGAAGGCCATCGCCGGCTTTAAGCGCATGGACGAGGTGCTTTCGACCGCCCCGGATATCCAGGACAAGCCGGATGCCGCGGACCTGCAGGTGACGGCTGGCGCGGTTGAATATCGCGACGTGTGCTTTAGCTATGAGGATGTTGAGCTGGGCGGCAGCGAAGAGGCTCGTCCCGTGATTGACCATATGAATCTGTCCATCAAGCCCGGACAGACCATTGCGTTGGTTGGCCCCTCGGGCGGCGGCAAGTCCACAACGTGTTCGCTGCTGCCGCGCTTTTACGACGTGGCGGACGGATCCATCAGCATCGACGGCCAGGACGTGCGCGATGTGACGCAACAGAGTCTGCGCCGCGCCATTGGCCTGGTGCAGCAGGATGTCTACCTGTTTGACGGTACGATTGGCGAGAACATTGCCTACGGCAAGCCGGGCGCTACGGCAGAAGAGATCGCCGAGGCCGCCCGTCGCGCCAATATCGATGCCTTCATTGAGTCGCTGCCGCAGGGCTACGACACGGTCGTGGGCGAGCGCGGCAGCCGTCTTTCGGGCGGCCAGAAGCAGCGCGTAGCCATTGCGCGTGTTTTTCTCAAGAACCCCAAGATCCTGATTCTGGACGAGGCGACGAGCGCCTTGGATAACGAGAGCGAGGAGGCGGTGCAGGAGTCGCTCGAGCGCCTGGCGCGCGGCCGCACCACGATCATCATCGCCCACCGTCTCTCGACCATTAAACATGCCGACGAGATTGCGACCGTCGAGCATGGTCGCGTTGTGGAACGTGGCACGCACGAGCAGCTTCTCGCCCGTGGCGGCACCTATGCCCGTTACTATCGAATGCAGTTCGAAGGTGCGCGTGCGCACGAGCTCGACTGATTGATATGACAGGAAGTATATGGCTGAGAAGAACCCTTTGACTCCGGAAGAAGTGACGGAGTTATTCTCCGAGATCGATGCATCCGGCGTTTTGGATCCGACGCTTGCCAAAAAGCGCACCGAGCGCATGCGCGAAAAAGAGGCTGCGGTCAAACGCGGCGACAAGGCGGCGCTGGCGCAGCTTCGTAGCGAAGATCGCGCAAGCCAGACAAAGCAGGTTGACCCGCTGTCCGAGGACGACCCTTCGGGCTCGCAGGTGAGCCATACCATTACGAAGACCGCTATGGCCGTAGTTATCGGCATTCTGGTGTTGATCGTGGGCATGCAGATTGGCTACGGCGTGATGCGCCGCCTGAACACTGCCAACCTGTCCGAGAGCGTTTCGGTGGATACCGTTTCCACGGCACTGAAGGGCGGCCTTGAGTGGGGTAACGGCTTTACGCAGTTCCCGCTCGACTTTAGCGTCGACGAGGCAGACGAGCGCACAGGCACGGTCGAGGTAACGGTGTTGGACACGTCGTCTGCCAACGAGCTCGAGCTGCTGTCCAACGGGCAGATTCAGGCCGCGGCACTTGCGACCAACGCGTTGCTCAACGATAAGATCGACCGCGTGGTGTACAACGTACACGCCTATATCGATGAGAACAGCAATATCCAGCATGATTCCTTCTTTGGCATGTTTCCCGCACGGGGCCATCAGAGCGCCATTCTGACGTTCGTGTGGACCAAGAGCTCGTCAAATGCCACGAGCATCGACTGGAAGATGCGTATCGTGAGCATGGACGACACGATTGCCGAGCGCATCCAAAAGCAGGTGAACTCGGTGTCGTCGCTGATTGAGGACCCGGCGGTAAGCCAGACCAAGATTGACGAGGAAAAGGCCGAACGTGACCTGGAGCATCGTCTGCATGGCCGCGAGATTTTCCGCGGCGGCAAGCCCGATCGCACGCCGTCCGATCTGCTGGAGCAGGATAAATAAAACGAATCGTCCCGCGTGAGTCACAAGCCCACGCGGGACGATTTTTAATCCTCGTCCCAGAAAAATCATTATGCATAGAAAGTCATAATTATCATTTCGTAAACATTTCGATGAAATTAACGCCATGAGGCATGCTTGCGGTTACAATACCGCGAGGCCTAACTACCAACCTTTAAGCCGGTCCGGAGAGACCGGGAAGGAGAATTATGGCGAACAACCATACTGCGGGCACTGCTGCCCGCACCTTCGCGCCCAGCGAGCTTTGCCAGCGCATGCTGGCCAAAACTAGCAAGGGCACCTGCGGTCCCTGCATCCTGTACCTTGAGGATGGGACCATTTTTTATGGCCGTGCATGCGGTGCCGAGGGTACCGCGACCGGCGAGGTCTGCTTCAACACCTCGCTTGAGGGCTATTTTGAGGTCATGACCGACCCGAGCTATGCCGGCCAAATTGTAACCATGACCTATCCGCAGATCGGTAACTACGGCATCGACGAGACCGACGTCCAGTCGGCCTTCCCCGGCGATACTGCTCGCCCCGCGAGCGCTCCCGCTATGCGCGGCATGATCGTGCGCGACATGTGCGCCACGCCTTCTAACTGGCGCTCGGCCGTCAGCGTGCCGGAGTATCTGCGTGCCCACGGCATCGTCGCTATCGAGGGCGTCGACACCCGCGCTCTTGTGCGCCACCTGCGCGACAACGGCTCCAAGATGGGCATTATCTCGACCGAGATCTTCGACATCGACGAGCTTGCCGAGCGTCTGGCCGCAGCGCCGACGCTGGTGGGCGAGAATCTGGTCAAGACCGTGAGTTGCCCCGCGCCTCACGAGTTTGCAGCTGCCGACCTGCCCGCTACGCATGACTTTGCGCTTGCCCCTGCCGCTCCTGCCCGCCACAACGTGGTCGCCTACGACTGTGGCGTCAAGCGCGGCATTCTGGAGGGCCTCGTCCGCGCCGGCTGCGACCTTACTGTCGTGCCGTGGGATACGCCCGCGAGTGAGGTGCTCGACATGAATCCCGACGGCGTCTTTTTATCCAACGGCCCCGGCGATCCCGATGCCGTGGTGGAGACCTACGAGCAGGTGCAGCAGCTGATCGGCAAGGTGCCGGTCTTTGGCATTTGCCTTGGTCACCAGATGATCAGCTTGGCGTGCGGCGCCCAAATGGAAAAGCTTAAATTCGGTCACCGTGGCGGTAACCAGCCGGTTATGAACCTGGTGAGCCGTCGCGTGGAGATTACCGCGCAAAACCACGGCTTTGGCCTGCTGTTCCCCAGTCTGGGCAAACTGATCCCGGAACTTTCCGGCGGCGAGACCGAGCATGCGGCCGATGGCGACCTGCGCGCCTGGGTGCGTCGCGGCATCGCGCCGGTCGTGATGAATGAGCGCTTCGGCCGCATTCGCCTGACGCACGTGAACCTCAACGACGGCACCGCCGAGGGCATCCAGCTGCTCGACGCCCCGTGCTTCTCGGTCCAGTACCACCCCGAGGCCTCGCCCGGTCCCACCGATGCCCACTATCTCTTTACCGCCTTTACGCGACTCATGGACGGCGAGGAGAACTACCTGGACATCGACACCGCGAAGGACCGCCTCGCCGGCTGGAATTTCGCCGATGGTGGTTCCGCCGCGACCAAGAACGAGGAGAACTAACATGCCTAAACGTACTGACATCAAGCGCATCCTCGTTATTGGTTCTGGCCCCATCGTCATTGGCCAGGCCTGCGAGTTCGATTACTCCGGCGCCCAGGCCTGCAAGGTGCTCAAGGAGGATGGCTTTGAGGTCATCCTGGTCAACTCCAACCCGGCGACCATCATGACCGACCCGGGTCTTGCCGACCGCACCTATGTCGAGCCCATCACCGCTGAGTTTATCGAGCGCGTGATCAAGAAAGAGCGCCCGGACGCGCTACTGCCCACGCTGGGCGGCCAGACCGGTCTGAACGCCGCCGTCGAGCTGGCGAAAGACGGCACGCTCGACAAGTACGGCGTCGAGATGATCGGCTGCGACCTGGCCGCTATCGAGCGCGGCGAGGACCGCAAACTCTTTAACGAGGCCATGGCCGAGATTGGCCTGGAGGTCGCGCGCTCGGGCTACGCCTACAGCGTGGCTGATGCCGAGGCTATCGCCGAGCGCGTGGGCTATCCCTGCGTACTGCGCCCGAGCTTTACCCTCGGCGGTGCCGGCGGCGGCATTGCTCACACCCACGAGGAGCTCGTCTCCATCGTGAGCCAGGGCCTGGAGCTCTCGCCCGCCCACGAGGTGCTGGTCGAGGAGTCCATCGAGGGCTGGAAAGAGTATGAGATGGAGGTCATGCGTGACCACGCCGGCAACGGCATCATCGTGTGCTCCATCGAGAATCTCGACCCCATGGGCGTGCACACCGGCGACTCCATCACCGTGGCCCCGGCGCAGACCCTGAGTGACCTTGAGTATCAGCGCATGCGTGTCGCCTCGCTCGCTATCCTGGAGAAGATTGGCGTCGAAACCGGCGGATCCAACGTGCAGTTTGCCGTGAACCCCCAGACCGGCCGCCTGATTGTCATCGAGATGAACCCGCGCGTGAGCCGTTCGTCCGCGCTGGCCTCCAAGGCCACGGGTTTCCCCATCGCCAAGGCCGCCGCGCGCCTGGCTGTGGGCTACACGCTCGACGAGATCGTCAACGACATTACCAAGGCAACGCCTGCCTGCTTTGAGCCCACGATCGACTACTGCGTGGTCAAGGTGCCGCGCTTTGCCTTCGAGAAGTTCAAGGGTACCGACCCCACGCTCACCACGCGCATGAAGGCCGTGGGCGAGATTATGGCGATCGGCCGCACCTTTGAGGAGGCCTTCGGCAAGGCCATGCGTTCGCTGGAGGACGGGCATCAGGGCATTTGTGCCGGTGGCAAGGAAGGTGCCGACAAGCTGAGCGACGACGAGCTCGCCCAGGCCGTTGGCACCCCGACTGAGCACCGCATCTTCTTTGTGGTCGAGGCCCTGCGCCGCAGCTGGGACATCGCCCGCATCCATGCCATCTGCGGTATCGATCCGTGGTACCTCAACCGTATCAACGACATGGTGCAGGTTCAGGAGAGCATCCGCGGCCTGCGTGTGGAGGATATCGACGCCGACGCGATGCGCCTGCTCAAGCAGTATGGCACGAGCGATGCCGAGATTGCCGCGCTGACCGGCTCGGACGAGCGTTTTGTGCGCGCCTACCGCAAGGGCCTGGGCGTGGTTCCCAGCATGAAGACGGTCGATACCTGCGCTGCGGAGTTCTCGAGCGCCACGGAGTACCACTACAAGACGTACGAGAACATCTACCGCACAAGCCCGGATGCCAAGAAGTGCGTGGCTCCCGACGAGACCACGCCGGCGGACAAGCCCAAGGCGATGATCCTGGGCGCCGGCCCCAACCGCATTGGCCAGGGTATCGAGTTCGATTACTGCTGCGTGCACGCGAGCTACGCGCTGGCGGCCCGCGGCTTTGAGACCATCATGGTCAACTGCAACCCCGAGACCGTCTCGACTGACTACGACACCTCGGACCGCTTGTACTTTGAGCCGCTCACCTACGAGGACGTCATGGATGTCATCGATGTTGAGCGTCCCGACGGCGTCGTGGTGACGCTCGGTGGCCAGACCCCGCTTAAGCTGGCGCGCATGCTCGAGGAGAGCGGCGTGAACATTATGGGCACCAAGCCCGATGCCATCGACTTTGCCGAGAACCGCGAGCGCTTCGCCGCTCTGCTCGACAAGCTGGGCATCATGTACCCGCCGGCGGGCCAGGCCACCTCGTTTGAGGAGGCCGAGGCCGTGGCCGCGCACATTGGCTACCCGCTGCTGGTGCGTCCGAGCTACGTGCTGGGCGGCCGCGGCATGATGATCGCCTACGATGCCGAGCATCTGCGCGATTACATGGCCGAGGCTGCGCGCATTAGCCCCGACTACCCGGTGTATCTGGACCGCTTCCTGGAGGGTGCGATCGAGTCCGATGTCGACGCCCTGTGCGATGGCGAAGAGGTCTACATCGGCGGCATCCTGGAGCATATCGAGGAGGCCGGTATTCACTCCGGCGACTCTGCGACCTGCATTCCGCCGTTCAGCTTTAGCGAGAGCCTGCAGGCAAAGCTCCGCGAGACCACGCGCCGCATCGCGATGGCGCTGGGCGTACGCGGCCTGGTCAATGTGCAGTATGCCATCAAGGGCGAGACCGTCTACGTGATTGAGGCAAACCCGCGCGCGAGCCGCACTGTGCCGTTTATCTCCAAGGCCACCGGCGTGCCGCTGGCCAAGTGCGCGGCGCGCATCATGGCGGGCGATTCTATCGCGAGCCTGGGCCTGCCGAGCGACGAGCGTCAGCTCGATTGGTTCTGCATGAAGGAAGCCGTTATGCCCTGGGGTCGTTTCCCCGGTGCCGACGTTATCTTGGGGCCCGAGATGAAGTCGACCGGCGAGGTCATGGGTATCGCCAAGAGCTATCCCGAGGCATACGCCAAGACGCAGCTGGCGATCGACTACAACCTGCCCGACCCGAGCGCCGGCAAAGTGTTCATTAGCGTGTGCGACCGCGATAAGCGGCATATTCTTTCGGTCGCCCGCATCCTGCGCTACCTGGGCTTTGATATCTGCTCCACCGAAGGTACGGCGCGCGTGCTGCGTGGAGGCAACGTGACGTGCGAGATCGTGGAGAAGATTAGCGGCCCGCACGACGGCGAGCGCCCCAACATCGGCGACCTCATCGCCGATGGCAAGATTGCGGTGATTATCAACACGCCGTACGGTCCGGGTTCGCGCGGCGACGGCTATCTGTTGCGTACCGAGGCGGTGCGCCGCGGTGTAACCTGCGTGACCGCGATGTCCGCTGCCAACACGTACGTGAGTGCCATCGAGGCCGTGCGCGAGGACCAGCAGGGTCATGGCAGCGCCAATGACATGGGCATGGACGTCATCGCCCTGCAGGACCTGCCGCAGCACACGGTGTAGTTGACCTGGCCGGCCGGGGCGGCAGCCGGACACTTTCTCTCGGAAACTGGGCTTCGTGAAGTTTTCCGAGAGAAAGGACCGCCTCCCGCCCCGGCCTGCGGTGACTTGGCTGCACCGTGTGCTGCCGAAGGGGCTTTGCGCGATGACTAGGGCTGAAAAAGAAAGTGAGTGTGGGCCCTGCCGTTCGTTCGAGCGGCAGGGCCCACTCTTTGTATGGAGGCCTTTTTACTGTTAGTCGAGGACGCCTCTGGACAGTTAGTTCAAATTCGTGTTTTCTAGAGAGTAGGAGAAGATCGATTTGGACTCATTCAGCCTATTTTTGGCAATCTGAATCGATAAAGACGCTCTGTCAAGCTGGGAACGGCCCAATACTGGGTCCGCGCCGGCTTCCAAGCGGCAGTTTCGTGCCCAAGGCCACGGCCAAATTATACGTATCTGAACTAACTGCCCATCACTCTCCGCCAACCTTTTTATCCAAACCAAATCAGCCAACGTACGCCATGGCAACCCCCGGTAGGTCGCAGGGTGGCGGCTGAGCCTTTCCCTCGGGAAACTTCGCGAAGCCCAGTTCCCGAGGGAAAGGTATGGTCTGTGTAATACCAGATAAACAGTACATTTTTGCTAGATTGGTATTTGACTGAAGAACCAATTGGTATGGCTTATTAAGCCTACCTTGCCGTTGACGCTCATTTTACTGCCGTTGGTGGACTTCCGAACTTGGTTGCGCAAGTGCTCCCATATATTGATATGACCTAGTAGGTGGCTATCTGGTTACTACCAGTTGGCCCCTTGGTAACGGGTGGCCCCATTGTGCGGAATGTACCGAACATCCCCGTTTGATACGTTTTCCCATGCTGCCGGGGGGGGGCGTCCTCGGCATGTCGGAAGAAAGGAGCCCAGGTGCGCAGGAATTCCATTTTTACGAAACGGTGGGTGAAGGGAAGCGCGGTCCTCGTTGCCACTGCAGCGACGCTCGTGTTTGCCAATCCCCAGCAGGCGATTGCCACGCCACTCAAGGGCGTCGACTCAGCGACCGTGTCCCAGTCTGCCTCGAATGTCGTCGACATCGATTTCGCTGACGGCATCAAGGGCCGTATTACGTTCCTCGAGGACGGTATTTTCCGTTATAACGTCGACCCCAAGGGTGAGTTTTCCGATTACGCCACACCGCGCAGTAAGTCCCACACGGCTAAAATCCAGGCTCAGCCCGATACCTCGGACACCTACAGCAAGCCGAGCGCGACGGTTGCCGACAAGGGCGACACTATCGAGATCACCGGCGGAAAGGCGACCGTGATCCTGGACAAGGCGACTGGCAAGATGAGTATCAAGTCAGGCGACCGTGTCGTGGTTTCCGAGTCCGCGTCCCTCGACCTTGATAAGAAGGGTACCGTCCAGACGCTCGCCAAGGAGAAGTCCGAGAACTTCTTTGGCGGCGGCACCCAGAACGGACGCTTCCTGCACACCAACCAGACCATCGCCATCTCCAACACGAACAACTGGACTGATGGCGGCGTTGCCTCGCCCAACCCGTTTTATTGGACGAGTGACGGCTACGGCGTACTCCGAAACACGTTTGCAGAGGGTTCCTACGACTTCGGTTCCACGGACTCATCGACGGTCACGACTTTGCACAGCGAGAATGAGTTTGATGCCTACTACTTCGTGGCGACCAACGAGGGCGCTTCGAACGTGGCAACCGAGATGCTGCAGGACTACTACAAGGTGACCGGTAACCCGGTACTGCTGCCCGAGTACGGGTTCTACCTTGGTCATCTTAATGCCTATAACCGTGATGGCTGGTCAACGACCTCGGGTCAAAAGAAGTGGGAGACCAAGGGCAGCAAGTCCTCGAGCGAGAAGGGCGACGTTAAGTACGAGTCTGGCATGTCGACGGGCTACAAGCTCGACGGCACACTTGCGGCCGAGACGCTCAACGGTGAGGGCCCTTCGGTTGATACCGAGAACATGAAAGCGACCGATTTCGACCGCCAGTTCTCTGCTCGGCAGGTTATCGATGACTACGAGGACAACGACATGCCGCTCGGTTGGTTCCTGCCGAACGACGGCTACGGCGCCGGCTATGGCCAGAACGGTTACTACAAGACCGGCGGCGTCAACTCCGACGGAACGAGCTCGGCCGACCGTCTTAACGCTGTGCGTGCCAATGTCGACAACCTTAAGAAGTTCACCGAGTATGCCAACTCCAAGGGTGTGAGCACGGGCTTGTGGACCCAGTCCAACCTTGAGCCCGACAGCAACTCCGAGACCCCGTGGCACCTGCTTCGCGACTTCGACGCCGAGGTCAAGACGGGAGGCATCTCTACCCTTAAGACCGACGTTGCCTGGGTTGGATCTGGCTACTCCTTTGGTCTTAATGGCATCAAGACAGCTTATGACACGGTGACGACCGGCGCTAACAAGCGCCCTAACATCATCACGCTCGATGGTTGGGCCGGCACGCAGCGCTTTGGTGGCATTTGGACCGGCGACCAGTATGGCGGTAACTGGGAGTACATTCGCTTCCATATCCCCACGTATATCGGTCAGAGTCTTTCGGGCAACCCCAACATCGGCTCCGACATGGATGGCATCTTTGGCGGCGACCCCATCATCTCTGCGCGTGACTACCAGTGGAAGACGTTCACGCCCTCTATGCTTGACATGGACGGTTGGGGCACCTACCGTAAATCGCCCATGACGCACGGCGATCCCTACACAGGCATCTCGCGCTTCTACCTCAAGCTCAAGGCGCAGCTCATGCCCTATATCTACACGAGCGCGGCCTCGGCGGCCAACATCGACACGGGTAACGGCGATGCCGGCCTGCCCATGATCCGCGCCATGCTGCTTTCCGACAACTCCGAGTACGCCGCAAGCACTTCGACGCAGTACCAGTATATGTTCGGTGAGAACTTCCTAGTGGCACCGGTGTATCAGGATACCCAGGCAGACGAGAACGGCAACGACATTCGCAATGGGATTTACCTCCCCAACTACGGCACCGACGAGAATCCCACCATCTGGATCGATTACTTCTCGGGTAAGCAGTATCGCGGCGGCCAGGTTCTCAACAACTACGAGGCTCCGCTTTGGAAGCTGCCGCTGTTTGTGAAGGCCAACGCTATCGTGCCGATGTACGCCGAGAACAACAACCCCGAGGCAGTGAGCGACACCAACACCAAGGGTACCGACCGCAGTCAGCGTATCGTCGAGTTCTTCGCCACCGAGGGCGACGGCACCTTTACGCAGTACGAGGACGACGGCTCCTCCATCGAAAACAACACGACTGAGGACGATTCCTACGGCACGATCGACAATATCTCCTACGGTGAGCATGTGAGCACCGTCTACAGCTCCAAGGCCGCAGGCGGCACCGCGACCTTTACCGCCGAGGCCTCGAAGGGCGGCTACAACGGCTACGACTCCAACCGCACCACGACCTTCGTGGCCAATGTGTCCGCCAAGCCCACGAGCGTTGTCGCCAAGAACGGCGGATCCGCACTCAACGTGGTTGAGGTCGACTCGCAGGAGACCTTTGACGCCGCGACCCCCGAGGCCGGCCAGGCGGTCTACTTCTACAGCGAGACCCCCAACCTCAACCACTACGGCAGCGATGCGGACGGCACCGAGGCCGAGCAGGGCGAGAGCTTTAACAACACCAAGATCACCACGAACCCCAAGGTCTACGTCAAGTTCGCGAAGACCGATGTTGCTGCAGCGGCGCAGACGCTTGAGCTGGGCGGTTTCGTGAATGCCGACGCCACGCTCACAGCCGATCGCCTCAACGAGAACCTCTCCGCACCCACGAACCTTGCTGCCCCCGAGGACGTCACGACCCCAACGAGCATAAAGCTCACCTGGGGAAAGGTCGATGGTGCTACCTCCTACGACCTTAAGGTCGACGGCACTGTGTTTGCCGTGGGTGATGCGGCCGAGTTCACGCACACCGACCTCGCCTACAATAGCAAGCACACCTACCAGATTCGTTCGCGCAACGCCGAGGGTTACTCCGCCTGGAGCGATGTGCTCGAGGCGAACTCCGCACTCGATCCGTGGCGGAACGTCCCCGACGCCGAGGAAATCACCTGGGAGGGCTCACTTTACGGCAGCCATAAGGCCGAGCTTGCCTTCGACCATGAGTTCCAGTCGGGCGACGGCGGTTTCCACTCCGGTGGCAACGATCTGGGCAAGGCGCTTACCGTTGACTATGGACGCGCTTACAAGCTCGATAAGCTCGAGTACTATCCGCGCGATGACGCCGGCAACGGCACTGTGACCAAGATGCGTGTTGAGACGAGTCTCGATGGCGTCCACTGGACGAGCCAGGAGGTCGATTGGGCACGTTCCGCTGATTGTAAGACGGTAGCGTTTGACGGCACCGTGGCCGCCCGTTACGTGCGCATGACACCGCTCGCCTCGGTCGGCAATTTCTTCTCCGCGTCCGAGATTGCCATCTACAAGACCGACGGCACGGATGGCTTCGCCGTGGGCTCCAACCTCAACAAGGCCACGATCTCCGACGGAGACTACTCCAACATGAAGAACTATCTGGGCCTCGAGAACCGCGAGCCCGATACCCCGACGTTCGGTTCGCAGATCCGCGACCACTTCGCCGACCTCAACGATAACGGCGTTTACGACGTCTACGATTACTCGTTCACCATGGCGGGTCTTGACGGCGGCACTAAACAAAAGGGCAAGGTCGCAGGTTCGCTCGCGGTGATTCCGAGCAAGACCGAGGTCGAGGCCGGTGATGAGATCACCGTTGATGTCTATGCGGCCGACGCCAAGAACGTCAACGCCCTGGGCGCTCTCGTCAACTTCAAGAGCGACCAGTTCGAGTTTGTGTCCGAGAGCATCGCGCAGGACGGCTCGACTGCCGGCATGGAGAACCTGTCTCGCGAGAAGGTCCAGTTCGCGGACAGAACGCAGACTATCAATCTCGCCTTTGCCAACCGCGGCGATGGCAAGCTCTACAACGGTACCGGCGCGGTGGCGAGTTTCAAGCTCAAGGCCAAGACCGCCGGCAAGGTCGAACTGCCCTCGACATCTTGGCTCATCGGTCCGGCATGCGACGCACTTGAGTTTGCGAGCGACGGCACGGTGACGATGCCGGATGTTCCTCAGCCAACGGTCGCCGAGTACGGTCAGGATGCCTTCAACATCACGATGACCAACGATGAGCTCACGACCGACGACGGGACCAACGTCGAGAAACTTATCCAGCAGAAGAGCTATAACGCGCTGTTCGATAATAACGAGGGCGACAACGGCTTTGAGTTCCTATGGGACTGGAGCGGCAACTGGGACAGCGAGGGTAAGCTTCCGAGTTACGTGAAGCTTCCCACCACGATGACATTCGCATTTAAGACGCCGTCGAAACTCGATAGTGTCGAGGTCGTTAACCGCAACGGTGGCAACGGAACCGTGCAGAAGATCAAGGCTGTCGTGACGTTCGAGGATGGCTCGACCCAAGAGTTCGCGGGCGGGGAGTACGATTCCTTCCGGGCTCGCTACGCCTTTGGCCTCTCTGCCGAGAACAAGGGCAAGAAGGCGACCAAGGTCGAGGTCACGCCGCTTGAGGCATCGGGTGACCAGATGCTCACACTGCGTGAGGTCAACTTCAACTACACGCAGGGTGTCGAGGCCATCGAGGGTGTCGAGCTAGGCAAGAACCAGACCGAGTTCTTTGAAGGCGACGTTACGCTCGTCGACGCCAAGGCCACGCCTGAGAGCGCCGGCTACCCCTATGTGACGGTCGAGAGCTCCGACCCCTCCATGGTAAGCGTCTCCGCTGTTCAGGCTGGCGATAGCGTGAGCTACTACCTGCGTGCCAACAAGGCCGGCAAGGCAAAGATCACGGTGGCGTCGGTACTCGACCCCTCCAAGACCGCATCCTATGAGGTCGAGGTCAAGGCTGGTGTCGATACCTCTGCGCTCGTGGCAGCGCTTTCCAAGGCCATGGGCTACAGCGAGTCCGTCTACACTAAGGATTCCTATGCAGCTCTCACCGCTGCGGTCGAGGCGGCTCAGAAGCTCCTCGACGGCGGCCAAGGCAGCTATAGCAAGAAGGATGTCGCAGACGCCACAGCCAAGATCGAGAAGGCAATCGACGGCCTCAAGATGCGCCCTGTCGATGAGAAGATTCTTATCAACACGCCCGAGAACCGCAAGAACGTCAAGGTGGCCGGCTTCTCGAGTGAGGCCGACTACGAGGGCAGCAACGCCGTCAACGCTCTCGACGGCGACGAGCGGACGCTTTGGCACAGCGACTGGGCCCATGGGACCGGTATGCCCCAGTATCTGAGTGTCGACCTGGGCCGCGACTACGATCTCACCGACGTTACATTCCTGCCGCGCCAGGACGGCGGCACTAACGGCGATATCTTCGAGGCCGAGATACTGGTCTCCGACACTGCCGACGGTTATGAGATGGGCACCGCCGCGTCGATGGGTACGTTCGCCTTCGACAATGACGGCCGCGTGCTCACCGACCGTGGCGACTGGAAACAGATGAGCTTTGGCGCCGCGCGCGGTCGCTACGTGACCGTCAAGGTGATTCACGCCGGCGGTGGCAACGTTGATGCCTACTGCAGCATGGCGGAGCTCAAGTTCTACGGTACGGCCGTCCCCGATCCGGTGGCGAAGGATGATCTCGCTACCGCGATCGAAAAGGTTGATGCCGAGGTTGCTGCCGGCGACCTCAAGGCCGGTGACTACACCGAGGCCTCCTGGACGGCGCTCGAGAACGCCCTGGCGAGCGCCCGCGCCATCTTGAGCGACGAGAAAGCCACGCAGGACGAGGTCGACCAGGCGCTCAGGGCGCTCGAGAGCGCCCGCGGCGCGCTCGAGAAGACCCCGGTGGCCCCGGTCGAGAAACCGACTAAGAAGCAGCTCAAGGCCCTGGTCAAGCAGGCGAAGGAGACTGACACTAGGGGCAAGACGGCCGAGTCTGTCAAGGCCCTGACGGATGCCATTACCTACGCCGAGGACGTCTTGGGTGCTGAGAATGCTTCCGACACCCAGCTCCAGGCGGCCTATGACCAGCTCAAGCTGGCTATTGAGAGCCTCAAGGATGCCGATTCCGGCAATCAGGGCGGCTCGGGCAACCAGGGTTCCGGCAATGGCTCGAACGGCGGCAACCAGGCGGGCAAGCCCGCAGGCGACAAGGCCCAGGGCAGCAAGAAGAACGGTTCGGCGATTCCCGATACCGGAGACCAGACGGCGGCGACCGTCGCGACCGTCGGTGGTCTTGGCGCCATCATCGCCGCGATCGGCGCTTTCTTCCATCGTCGCAGCAAGGCTAAGTAGCCCCAGCAACAGCTAAGCAAGCGTGCCCGCCGTCCCACCCAAGGACGGTGGGCACGCTTTTTGAATGTAGGCGGAAAGCTCCGACCCTTCGGCCTTAATCTCGCAAAGAGTTCCGTCTCCCGCCGAACACATCAGCATCGGCGGCTATACTTGAATTATTTGCAGTTAAGGGTCGCGGATTCGCCGCGTCACCGCTCTCAACAGGAGGTCTTTGTTTATGGCAGATCAAAAGCCGGTTGTCGGGATCATCATGGGTTCCAAGTCCGATCTGGGCGTTATGGAAGGCTGCACCGCCGAGCTCGAGGCACTGGGTGTGCCCTATGAGCTCGTGATCGCGAGCGCGCACCGCACGCCGGCGAAGGTCCACGAGTGGGCTTCGACTGCCGCCGATCGCGGTATCAAAGTGATTATCGCCGCCGCCGGCAAGGCCGCTCACCTGGGTGGTGTCGTGGCTGCCTTTACGCCGCTGCCGGTTATCGGCGTGCCTATGAAGACGAGTGACCTGGGCGGTATGGATTCGCTGCTGTCGATGGTGCAGATGCCTTCGGGCGTGCCCGTGGCCTGCGTTGCCATCAACGGTGCCAAGAACGCCGCCATCTATGCCACGCAGATTCTGGGTGCTTGCGACCCCGAGTACCGCAAGGTTATCGAGAAAATGAAGCAGGAGATGGCCGACGCCTAGGCGTTCCGCCGTTTCACCGCAGTATAAGGAGAGCCATGTCCGATTATCAGGGAAAACGATTCAAGGCTTCTCAGATTCCCGATCCGTCGAAGCCGGGTGCTGCCCATGCGGCACAGCAGGGTCGGACATCCTCTCCTCAGCAGCCGCGCGCGCCGCGTTCCGTGACACCGGCGACGCATCGTCGACAGGACGCGCCGGCCGCATATCGTCCTTCGTCTTATAGCTCCGCTAAGAAGCCGCCCCGGTCTTCATCGCATGCCGCGCCGTCGGATTGCACCGAGCTGCCGCGTAAGAAGCGCCGCTCCATCATTCCTATCCTGCTCATCATCATCGGTATCGGCCTGATTGTCGCCGCCGCCGCTATCTTTATTAATGCCCAGATTGGCTATAAGCAGGCGAGCGATTCGTATCAGAAAATCGAGAAGCAATATGTAAGCGATAAGGACGCCAGCGGCGTGCCGATTATCAACTTTGATGCGCTTGCTCAGACGAATCCCGAGATTGTGGGTTGGATTTACGTGCCGGGAACCAACATCAACTATCCCGTGGTGCAGACCAACAACAACTCCAAATACCTCAACACGTTGTTTGATGGCACGTCCAACGCGTCCGGCGCCATTTTCCTGGATAGCGATGACACCGCGCCGGGAATGGTCGACCAGCAGACCACGATCTACGGCCACCATATGAACGATGGGTCGATGTTCAACGTGATTTCGGACACCACTGATCAGGCGACGTTCGATAGCATCGAGTTTGTGTATTACATCACACGGGATGCTACGTATAAGCTGCGACCACTGGCGACCAAAGTTGTCGAGGACACGTATGCCAAGGCGCGCACGCCCAATTTTGAGGGCGATGACGGGCTCAAGAACTACCTGTCCGAGATGCTCGACGGTGCCTCTGCCGTGGCGAGTGATGCCACCGATCGTGCCGCTTCGGCAACCAAGGTTGTAACGCTTGTGACCTGCCGTTCACTGTCGCTGAGCAACACGCGCGCTGTCATGGTGCTCACGCCCGTTGATGAATAAATTGCCCGAGAGTAGCTAATTTGGGACGGTAAGGGAGAAACGATGCTTGAGAGTGGCAAATTGATGCCTTCGATTGATGCTTGGCTGCGCGAGGCCAAGGCCGATGCTTCGGCGGCAGGCTGCGGGATGTATCTGACGCATAACGGTGTGGTGCGTGCGACGCCCAAGGCCGAGGTGCGCGGAGTCGAGACCGATGGCGTGGCACCAGGCCACAGGGTGGGCGGCATGGTCTTTGACTACGACGCCGAAAAGGTACGGTCTGCTATCGGGGCCACGCGCGCGATGCCGGGTATCGGCTATGTGCGCGTGTGGCTGGCAAGCGGCGAGCTTTCCGTAGGTGACGACATCATGCTCGTGCTTATCGGCGGGGACATTCGCCCACACGTGGTCGATGCACTGCAGGCGCTCGTTGGCACCATCAAGAACGAATGCGTGAGTGAGGTCGAGCGCGAGGCATAGAGGATTGCGTCGATAGAAGGATCGTTTATAAAAATGCCCACCGGTACGTGTGATACCGGCGGGCATTTTGCGTTTTGGGCGCGGTGAGCGCTATACGCGTGTCGCATCCTTGGGGCTCATGGTCATGCTCTGGAAGCGGTTTTCCATGTACTCGTTATCGAAGTGCTCTCCGTAGAACTGTGCGACGGGAATGTCCGGCTCCGTGCCGTTAACGCGCTGGTACCAGTAGTCGAGCGACTGCAGCGTCATGACGCCGTCGACCAGCATGATAACGGTAAAGATGACGGTGGCCGAGTAGCGGCTCTTCCAGGGGATCTTGTTGATAAGCTTAAGCAGCCTCGGCAGCAGCAGCTTGATCCAGATGAGGCCGCCCAGGCCCCACAGGCAGGCGAAGCCCGTGCAGGTGCGTCCGCCCGTGAGGACCACGAGCGGATCGGGCAAACCGAACAGCGTTATGTGCGAGTAGCTCCACGAGACCACGCCAAACGCGGTCTGCATAAACCAGCCCACGAACACCTCAAAGCTGGCGCCGAGCAGGGCGCTCACCAGGAAAATGATGATGGGGTTCTTTTTGTAGAAGCGGTTAAGCACCATGGTCATGAGCACGGCGCCAAATCCGTAGATGGGACTGAAGGGACCAAACAGCATGCCGGCGCGGTTCTGGTAGACGCCCGGGTCGTCGACCGTCATGTGCCAGATGTCCTCGGCGATCAGGCCGAGCACGCAGCAGACAAAGAATACCCAGAACAGGTTGAAGTAGTTGAGCTTGATGTAGCCTTCGCCGGTTTCATCGCGCCCGAGCATGCCCTCGGCGGCGGCGTCGCGGTCGAGCATCTCCTGCAGGCGGCGCTGCAGTTCGCGCTCCTGACGAAGCGTGGGGTCGACGGTTGCCGAAAGTGCGACGAGGATGCCGAGCTGGATCGCGGGACGCAGCAGGAAGGGCCCGATGCCCTGGAGCATCACGTCGACCAAAAGCTCGACGACGGTGAATGCAATAAGGATGTAGGACAGGCGGGCGGCGTTGCGGCGCTGGTTTTTGATAAGGTCCAGGCCAAAGATGATTAGGATGACGGCGCTTGCCGCAGAGAGCATGATGCCGGCGACGATAAGGCCGACTGCGACGAGCGTGTTGTCGCCGAGCTTTTCGGTGGCGTTGCCGTTAACAAGTGCCGTGATGACCTGCCACATAAAGGCAGCGACCGACGGGAGCGTGCCCACGCCGGAAAGGATGCACAGGACGGCGTACACCTTAATGATGAGGGGAATCTTCTTGACCTCTGTGGCGCTGGGGACGCTGGGGTCGAGTTCGTTTCGATCCATACAGAACCTTTCTCGCTTTGTTGTAGGTTATAAGGATACGCCGCCGACCTGCCAAAAGACAGGACGAACGTCCCAATTGCAACTTTGTAATCCCCAACGGTGGACGCGGCGGCCATCTGGGGGGGCGGGCGCTTGCACTGGACAGACCGATAAAATGTTTGGCAACAAAACTGATTATTAGCTCGGTGGGCTTTTAAAAAGCGCTGTTCATGCGCGGGAGTGCTTGTCTTGCCGTGCGTATAATAGGGCAGGTAACGCCAAAAATACGAGGCTCTGAGGGGATACCATGTCTCAAGAAACCATCCGCGCGGCCGAGCGTGCCGCGGGACAGGTGAACACCATGTCGACGTATGATCCGGACTCCGACCAGCTGCATGAGGAATGTGGCATTTTCGGCGTATGGGCGCCCGATCGCGACGTGGCTCGACTGACGTACTTTGGCCTGCGTGCGCTGCAGCACCGTGGCCAGGAATCGGCTGGAATCGCCGTGGGTGACGGCGGCACGGTTATGGTCCGCAAAGATCTGGGCCTGCTCGACCGCGTGTTCTCCAACGCCGACCTGTCGACGCTCTCCGGCCAGCTGGCCGTGGGTCATGTGCGCTACGGCACTGCCGGTGCCAAGAGCTGGGAAGCCTCTCAGCCGCACCTCTCTACCATCAATAGCGTCATTATCGCGCTCGCGCACAACGGCACCCTCGTCAACACCGACGAGCTGCGCCGTCAGCTGATCGAGCTGGGCGTGCCGTTCCTCTCCAATTCGGATTCCGAGGTCGCGACCAAGCTTATCGGCTACTTTACCCAGCGTACGGGCCACCTGCGCGAGGGTATTCGCAAGACCATGGAGCTCGTGCGCGGCGGCTACGCCATGACGCTCATCAACGAGCAGGCGCTCTACGCATTCCGCGATCCACACGGCATTCGCCCGCTCGTGCTGGGCAAGCTGGTGGACGAGGGTCTGGACCAGGCCGATGCCGCAGCCGTTTCGCAGCTGCCGTCGCAGGACGGCGCCGCGACGGTCGACTCCGCCGTCCGTGTCACGCGCGCCGGCGGCTGGGTCGTTGCTTCCGAGACCTGCGCACTCGACATCGTGGGTGCCGAGTACGTCCGTGACGTCCGTCCCGGCGAGATCTTGCGCATCAGCGCCGAGGGCCTGGTATCCGAGCAGGGCGTGCCTGCAGCCGAAGAGCCCGCCAACTGCATCTTTGAGCAGGTCTACTTTGCCCGCCCCGACTCCATCATGAACGGCAAGAGCGTCTATGCCTGCCGTTACGACATGGGTCGTCAGCTGGCACATGAGGAGCCTGTCGAGGCCGACCTGGTCATCGGCGTGCCCGACTCCGGCCTGCCGCCTGCGGAGGGGTATTCGCACGAGAGCGGTATTCCCTTTGGCGAGGGCCTTATCAAGAACCGCTACGTGGGCCGTACGTTTATCGAGCCTACGCAGGAGTTGCGCGCCATGGGCGTGCGTATGAAACTCAACCCGCTGCGCGACAACATCGAGGGCAAGCGCCTGGTCGTCATCGACGACTCCATCGTGCGCGGCACCACCATGGTGCAGCTCGTCAAGATGCTGCGCAACGCCGGCGCCAAGGAGATTCATATCCGCATCAACTCGCCCGAGGTCATCTGGCCGTGCTTCTACGGTATCGATACCGACGTGCAGTCGCAGCTTATCAGCGCCAACAAGACGGTCGACGAGATTTGCGAGTATATCGGCGCCGATTCGCTGGCCTTCCTTTCGGTCGAGGGCCTGCTTAAGGTCATGCCCAAGGGCGGTTACTGCGATGCGTGCTTTACCGGCCGCTACCCCGTGGCGATTCCCGAGAGCTTTGGCCGCGACAAGTTTATGGAGGGCTTTAAGCCCCGCAACCTGGACAAGCCGCTGCACTTTGACGACGACGCCGTGATCGAGAAATACGACGACCGCAGCTGGGAAGAGGAGCACGGCGAGGCATAAAACCTGCCATATGGGGACAGGTTTATTTTGGTAGGTTTTACCTGCTGTTTTGTTGATATGACGGCGCGTGCTGTTATGGCGCGCGCCGAAATGAACGCAACTATGAGCACCGTTTGGCGCCCGTGCGGCGCCACGGTAGTGGGAGAGGAAGGCTCAGATGGGCGACAGCAAGCATGTGACGTACGAGGACGCCGGCGTCGATACCGCCGAGGGCGGCCGCGCCGTCGACGCGATTAAGCAGATGGTCAAGGACACTAACCGTTCCGAGGTTATCGGTGGCATCGGTGGCTTTGGCGGCCTGTTCTCGGCCGCCGCGCTCAAGGATATGGAAGACCCGATCCTGATTAGCGGTACCGACGGCGTGGGCACCAAGCTCGTGCTCGCCCAGATCATGGACCGTCACGAGACGGTTGGCCAGGACCTGGTCGCTATGTGCGTCAACGATATTCTGGCTTCGGGCGCCGAGCCGCTGTTCTTCCTGGACTACGTTGCCATCGGTCACATCGAGGCCGAGCACATGGCAAAGATTATCAAGGGTGTGGCCGACGGCTGCAAGCTCGCGGGCTGCGCGCTCGTGGGCGGCGAGATGGCCGAGCACCCCGGCGTCATGGCTCCCGCCGACTACGACCTCGCCGGCTTTACCGTGGGTGTTGTCGATCGTCCCAAGATGCTTGACCCCGCGAACGTTCGCCCCGGCGATGTGATCCTGGGTCTGCCTTCCACCGGCGTGCACTCCAACGGCTACTCACTCGTGCGTAAGGTCATCGGTGTCGACGGCATCAAGCCGGGCACGCCCGAGGCCGCCGCTAAGGCCGAGGAACTGAGCCGTCCGCTCGAGGAGCTCGGCGGCGCTTCGCTGGCCGACGCTCTGCTGGCTCCCACGCGCATTTATGTGAAGCCGATTCTGGAGCTGCTCCGCGGTGGCGCCAACGTTCATGCCATTGCCCACATCACCGGTGGCGGTATTACCGAAAACCTCAACCGCGCGCTTGCCGACGACGTCGACGCTGTGGTCACCCGCAACGGCGCCGAGATGGGCTGGGATGTTCCGCCCGTCATCACCTACGTGTCGCGTCAGGCCGAGCTCGCGCCCAACGAGGCATGCAAGACCTTCAACATGGGCGTTGGCCTGTGCCTGATCGCCGCTCCCGAGGACGAAGCCGCGGTTACCGAGGCCCTGGTCGCGCTGGGCGAGAAGCCGTTCCGCGTGGGTGAGTGCGTCGAGGGTTCCGGTAAGGTCGTGTACTCCGATGAGCGCTAACGAGCAGACGGCTGCCGCCGAGGTCCTGGCTTGGGACCCGTATACCCGTCCGACCGGCACCGATACGGTCGAGCCGCTCAAGATTGGCGTGCTTATCAGCGGCTCGGGTACCAACCTGCAGGCGCTGATCGACCTGATCGCCGCCGGCAAGCTCAACGCCTCGATTGAACTTGTGGTGTCGAGCCGTCCTTCGGCCAAGGGCTTGCAGCGCGCCGAGCGTGCAGGTATCCAGACGCTTACGCTGTCCAAGGATGTCTATGCCGACCCCATCGCGGCTGACGAGATTATCGCGCACGAGCTGCTCGAGCGTGGCTGCGAGTATGTGGTCATGGCTGGCTACATGCGCATGGTGCACACGCCGCTGCTGGCGGCGTTCCCCAATCGTGTGGTCAACCTACACCCGGCGCTGCTGCCGAGCTTTACCGGCGCCCACGCGATTGACGATGCCTTTGCGCGCGGCGTCAAGGTGACCGGCGTGACCGTGCACTTTGCCAACGAGATCTACGACAACGGCCCCATCATTGCCCAGCGTGCGCTGGCTGTTGAGGAGGGCTGGGACGTCGACACGCTTGAGGAGCACATCCACGCGATTGAGCACGTGCTGTATCCCGAGGTCGTGCAGATGCTCGCCGATGGCCGCGTCCACGTGCTGGAGAACGGCAAGGTCGCAATTGATGCGCCCCGCGGCTAGCGGTGCACAGTGCAATTTAGTTGAGTGGTTAGGGTGGTCATTGGCGCCAAGGCGCGTGTGGCCACCTTTTGTTTTGGGTAGTCATCGGGGACGTTCTTGAATGACTAGGTGAGAGAGGTGAGCGCATGGCGGATAACGAAGCGCTGTTTGCGCCTGAGCTGGTGTTTTTTGATTGGGAGTGTGCGACGCCGGATGAGGTGTTCGCGCGGCTTGAGGGCGAGCTTGTACCGCGTGGCTACATTGCCGACGGTTGGTTCGACGCCGTTCGCACGCGCGAGGATGCCTATCCCACGGGTCTTGCCATGCCGGCGGCAAACATTGCCATTCCGCATACCGATCCGGGGTTTGTGGCCAAGCCCTATATCGCGGTGGTGAAGCCCGCCGCGCCCGTGACATTTAACGCTATGGCTGGCATGGGCGCTCCGGTGCCGGCGCAGATCGTCATCAATCTGGGCATCGCCGAGCCGGGCGGCCAGGTCGAGGCCCTGCAGGCGCTCATGAACATCTTTATGGACGCCGATGCCGCAGCCGACGTGCTCGGCCAGACCACGTCCCAGGGCATGGTCGACGCCATCCGCCGCCACTTCTAAGGTGCCGGCTGCCAGAGCTGTCCCCTTTGCACCAAAATGGTGCAGATTAACCTGTCCCCAATGCACCAAGCGTGCCGCGGGGGCTGCGTTGTGACACAATGGCGTTTGTTCGATTCGTTATGCGAAAGGCCAACTATGGCAAATAAGAAAAAGAACCCCGCACCCGAGCCGACGCCCGAGCAGCAGGCTCGCGCCGCCTCCAGCTCTCGCAAGAAGCAGCGCAAGACCCGCGTGTCCAAGACCGTCAAGATCGTTCTGGTGGTCATCGGCGTGCTGGCAATGCTGCTTTCCGTCTCGGCCATGGCGTGCTCCGGCCTGATGTCGCAGGCAGAGGATACCTCGGGCTACAAGCTTACCGGCGGTGTAGCTGCCACTATCAACGGCACCAACCTCACCGAGGACACCGTGACCAAGCAGATCATGAGCATGCGCACGTCCTACGGCTACACCAATGACAAGGACTGGGCGCAGTACCTGGTCGACAACGACCTCACGCCCAAGAAGTACCGCAAGCAACTCATCGACTCCTACACGCAGCAGATTCTGCTTCAACAGGCACAGAAGGAGAACGGCGTGACGGTGTCGGACGAGGAGGTCGAGAAGGCTTGGAAGGACGCATGCAAGAGCGCGGGCGGTGCCAAGGCCTTTAAGAAGACCCTCAAGACCTACGGCTATACCGAGGATACCTACAAGGATTCGCTCAAGGAGAGTCTGGCGCAGCAGAAACTCAAGGATGCCGTCGCGCCCACGAGCAAGCCCAAGGACAGCGAGATCGTCGATTACATCAACGAAAACCTGTCCAGCTACAACGACGCCCGCCGCTCGTCGAACATCCTGATCAAGGTTGATTCCGACGCTTCCGACGAGAACAAGGCTGCCGCCAAGGCCAAGGCGCAGGAGTGCCTGGACAAGATCAACTCCGGTGAGCTGAGCTTTGAGGACGCCGTTGAGCAGTACTCCGAGGACACCGGTTCCAAGGAGAAGAAGGGCGATGTGGGCTGGGATAAGCTCACCACCTTTGTCGACAGCTACCAGACGGCGCTCGAGGGGCTCAACAAGGGCGACGTGAGCGAAGTCATCGAGTCGACCTATGGCTACCACATCATCAAGTGCACCGACTACTTCCATGTCGATAATCAGGTTGATGACATCAACCAGGTGCCCAAGGCCATCAAAAAGTACGTCTCCAACGTGGTGAAGACGCAAGCGGCCAGCACTGCGTACAGCGAGTGGCTGGAGCAGTACAAGAAGGATGCCGACATCACCGTCAACCCCATGCCCAAGGACGTACCCTATAACGTGAGTCTGAAGGGCGTTACCAAGAGTTCGACCGACGATTCGTCGACGACTGAGTAATCATGGGGCGGTGCTCGCGCGAGTGCCGCCCACGCTATTAGAGAGGATTTGCAGATGACCAACGAAGAGCTGCAGAAGGAAATGATCGCGGCCATGAAGGCTAAGGACAAGGTTCGCCTGTCCATCATTCGCCAGGTCAAGGCCGAGGTGAAGAATATCGAGGTTAACGAGCGCCGCGATGTGACCGAGGAAGACGTCAACAGCATGATCAAGCGTCTGATTAAGCAGACGAGCGAGACGCTGGAGATGTCCATCAAGGCCGGCACCGACCAAGAGCGTACCGACAACCTGACCGAGCAGGTCAAGATTCTGGAGAGCCTTCTGCCCGCGCAGGTTTCGGGCGAGGAGCTCGAGGCCCTGATCGAGCAGGTCATCGCCGAGCTGGGCGCCACGTCCAAGAAGCAGATGGGCCAGGTCATGGGCGCTCTGGGTAAGGCCACTGGCGGCAACTTTGATAAGCCGGCAGCAGCAAAGATCGTTGGAGCCAAACTCGCGTAATTTGTTACGCGGTTTTACCAAACCGCGTAACGGCTCGACGCTGCAAACCCGTACACACGGCAATCTGACGTTCAATTTCAAGGGCGCGACCATAAGGTCTGCGCCCTTTCATTCAAGACTTTAGTCTGCTGGCCGCGCAGCGGCCAGCTTTAAACCACCCGCTAC
>UQKM01000018.1 GCA_900541685.1 uncultured Collinsella sp. | reverse complement strand
GGCGGCTGATCCGGTCCGACCGGGCCGCGCGGCAAGGAGATATATTGCCAGACCGGAGGGGCGCCGGGGGCGGGAATCGCGCACTCCATATTTTGTTCACAAATGAATAGGTCCCTCAGTCACGTCACTGAGGTTATAACTGACGCATCAGCTTCTGATATTGGCGGTGACCAGCTGGTTTATAGATGTTGAGGCATCGGTCATCTCTGGAGCGCCACTTTACTCCAAAAGCATCGGTTATTTGTTTCCCGTCGGTAAAAGGCAGGTTTTGTTCGCCAAGCGTTCCTATATATAGAAGTTCGGGTTCGAACCGTGCATCGGTAACAAAAAAGCGACCAGCCGGAGCCGATCGCTTTCTATTCTATGCTGGAGCATCCAGAGGGGTTCTTCCGAACTCATTTTCTCGCTGCCATTCATGCTTTCGAAGCATCTTTCTACAGCCCTCGTTGTCTATCCTCGTATCTCACAGGTCTTCCGGAAATTCACAAGCAGTCTTAGGGTCAATTTAGTTCTGCTTTCAGAGACTTGTTTGAGAGTTTTTAAAGACAGTTCAAAACAATAAGTGAGACACCATAAAGCAGAGCAAGATGAGCCGGATAGAAAATGTAGAAGAAATATTTGAGCTTCAGCCCTCGCTTGCCATTATAAAGATTGATAAGCAGCAACGAAACGACCGCGGCAGCAACATCAGGATTAAATATATTAGCTGTAGCAAACTCAAATCCGCCGCCAACTATATGGCATGACGAAAGGAGCACTGCGCATACTGCAGCAAAGAACATCTTGGCCTTGCTGTCGTGGAATAAATAGAATGCAGCCACAAGCAGAATGCCATACACACCGCCATCTAGTTTAGTGTATTCAGCTGCCAGTGCTGTCAAAACAATCAGAGCAGTTTCTGCGATGTACCTCTTCCATTTTGAAAGGCTTTGTATCTTTTCCAGAATTATCAAGAAGACCAAGCAAAGCAGGAGCTCACACATAACATTTTGTTGCCGAAGGTCAAATAGTTGCCCGGTTTGAACGAAATCGTATATGGGCTCCGCAATGATTGCGAAGACAAGCATATTTCGCAGGTACCTCTTTATGTCATGAGTATGCAAAAATCCCTCAACTATCAAAAAGCAAAATAAGGGAAATGCAATCCTGCCAAGAACATGAAGCACATCCGAAGCCTCGCTTAGAATCGCCCACTGTTCGTCTGATATCTGATTGTACGATGCGTGAGTCATGATTCCATTGGTCAGGACGATCCTGCTTACATGATCGAGAACCATCGAAATGGCCGCTATTATCTTTAATGTGCTGCCGCTAATTCCGTATCTATCTGTTTTCATTTCGTTTTCCTTTCTTTGGGTGGGCCGTCAGAGGTTCGGCCTGCTCTGCAGACGGCCGCTGCGGCGCTTCGCGCCTTGCGCGCTGCGCTGGCAAACGCTCACGCGTTTACTCAGCTCCGCGCCCTTTCGGGTTCGAACCCATGTCGCGGCAACAAAAAAGCGGCCGGCATCCGCCAGTCGCTTTTCTATTCTATGGTGGGCCGTCAGGGGTTCGAACCCTGGACCTTGGGATTAAAAGTCCCCTGCTCTGCCAGCTGAGCTAACGGCCCGCGGGTGGCATTGTACCACGGTCTGGGGCTATTCCCAACTCCATTGGCCGTTCTGGAAAATCACAACTTCACGTCCATCAGGCGTAATGCCCGTAATATCGATATCGTCCGTGCCGATCATAAAATCGACGTGCGTGCTCGAGACGTTAACGCCATGCTCCAGGAGCTCCTCCTTGGACATGTCATACCCACCCTCGATGCATTCGGGGAAACCGACACCCAGCGCGAGATGGCAGCTAGCGTTCTCATCATAGAGCGTGTCATAGAATAGAACGCCACTTTCACGGATCGGCGTGTTCTTGGAGATAAGCGCGACCTCACCCAGATGAGCGGCACCTTCATCGGTGTCAATAATGCTCGCAAACGTCGCCTTACCCACGCGGGCATCGTAGTCCACTACGCGGCCCGCCTCGAACTTAATCCAAAAATCGTCAACCTTGTTACCGTGGTGAATGAGCGGCATAGCCGAATACACGATACCGTCGGCACGCATACGATCAGGCGAGGTGAAGACTTCCTCGGTGGGAATGTTGGGGAAGAAGGGGTGCCCATCGGGCGTCTTGCCCTTGCCGCCGGCCCACTCGTGACCTTTCGTCATGCCAATCGTCAGATCGGTTCCATTTGCCGAGGTGTAATGCAGGTAGTCGAAACGATTGTCGTTCAGGAAGCGCAAGTTCTTTTCGAATGCCGCGTCATGAAGCTCCCAGTCGCTCTCCGGGTCCTGGCCATCGGCACGAGCGGTGTGCAGAATCGCATTCCACAGCTTATAGATTGCAACCTCATCGGCGTCTCCCGGGAACACCTCACGCGCCCAAGCCACGACCGGAGCGCCGGCGATACACCACGGATTGATGTTGTAGTCCAGTCCGCGGCGGAAGACCTTGCACTGCGTATTCCTTGCCTTAGAAGCTGCAGCGGGCTTGGCGGGATCGATACCCTTGAGAGCCGCAGGATCCGCACCCTCGATAAAGATAAAGCAGGCACCATCCTGGGCCAAGGAATCCAGCTGCAGGCGCTTCCACTCGGGCGTCTGCTCAAAATAGCTTTTATCGACATGCTCGTACGAGAGCCTCGTCACGGCATCATCGGCCCAAATGACCGTCACGTGGCCAGCGCCGGCGGCATAAGCCTCCGCGACCACCACGCGGGCAAAAGGCGCGCACTCGACCGGAGACTGAACGACAACCTCCTGGCCGGGTTTGACGTTTACGCCCTTGCGGACGACCAGGCGCGCGTAGTTTTTAATCTTGGGCTCCAGGGCCTTCATGCCCTCCAGAGCCTCTTCGACCGTCAGGGCAGCTCGAATCATGTGCCACTCCATCTATCTATAGAACAGTAAAAAGGCGCGCCGCAAAAACGACGCGCCTTATATCTTAGCGATATGTATGGATACAAACGCTACTTCTTCTTGGAGTCCTTCTTGTCCTCCTCGGCAGCCGAGCGCTCGATAAGAGCGTTGAGCTTGTTCTCGGACATGCCCTCGGCCTGCGTGCGGTACATGTTGCGTAGGGGACGGATACGAACGAAGTCGTAGATAAAGTCACCCAGAATGATGACATAGGACAAAACGATGCCGACCATCTGGACGGGACTGGACACCGTGCCGCCGGGAGCGAAGTAGAGCGAAGCCCCAATTGCCACGACGAGTACCATGCCGATGGCGAGCACGGCCCACCAGATACGACGGCGCTTGGTGTAGTCCTCATCCTGCTTGAGGAGGATATTCGACACCGTGTAGATGCGATCCTCGCGGGCGCGCTGTTTAGCCTTGCGGGCGCGCTTCTCCTCCTTGGAAAGACCTTCCAGATTTTCACCCTTCTCGAGCTCTTTGCGGCGTGCCTTAGACGAAGCCGGCACGACGCGAACGGAGCCCGCTGCTTGGCGGGCGGGCTTAGCAGATGCGGCAGACTTGCGCGCAACCCCGGTAACTTCGTGGGATTGTGTGCGCTTGTTCGTGGCGCTACGGGTACTCACTTATGCGTTCTCCTTCATGCTTGTGAACTGGGAGCCCGTGATGATCTGGAAGGCCTCGCGATAGCGCTCGGACGTGCCATCGATGACCTCGGCGGGCAGGTGCGGGGTCTCCCCCGTCATATCCCAGTTGGCCTTGAGCCAATTGCGGACGAATTGCTTGTCGTAGCTGGGCTGAATCTTGCCCTCCTCGTAGCTGGCGGCAGGCCAGAAACGGCTGGAGTCGGGCGTGAGGCACTCGTCGATCAGCGTGACCTTGCCATCGATGACACCGAACTCGAACTTGGTGTCGGCGATGATGATGCCACGGGTCGCTGCATACTCGGCAGCAGCCTTGTAAATCTTGAGGGACAGGTCGCGAATCTGCGCGGCGATGTCCTCACCCACGATCTCGCAGCAACGCTCGAACGAAATGTTCTCGTCGTGGTCGCCGATCTCGGCCTTCGTGGACGGCGTGAACAGCGGCTCGGGAAGCTTGGAGGCCTCGGTCAGACCCTCGGGCAGCTGAATGCCGCAGACGGTGCCGTTCTCGTCATAGGTCTTCTTGCCCGAACCGGTCAGATAGCCGCGGACGATGCACTCGATAGGAATCGTCTGGGCCTTCTTGACCAGCATGGCGCGGCCTGCGAGGTAGTCACGATACTCGGCAAACTCCTCGGGGAAATCCGCCGGATCGATGGAAACGAGGTGGTTGGGAACGATATCGGCAAACTTATCGAACCAGAATGCCGAGATGCGGTTGAGCACCTCTCCCTTAAACGGAATCTCGTCGGGAAGAATGAAGTCGAACGCAGAAATGCGGTCGGTGGCGACCATCAGCAGGTTTTCACCGGCATCGTAGATATCACGAACCTTGCCACGGGAATCCGGACGACGCTCCATCGTTGTCACGTGAGTCACTCCTTACCTAAATACGACAGAAATGCGGGTTCTTTCCCGCATGTTTTCGCAAACTCGGAGCGGCAGGGACGCGGCCCCTCCTTCACCGAATAGCGAAAAGCTAGTGCTCCATTGTAGTAGATGCCGCGTCCGCCGTGTGCTCGCGGGGCAGATGAATTGTAAAAGTCGTACCCTTTCCAAGCTCCGACTCCACGGATATGTATCCATGGTGACGCTCGACGATCTGCTTGGTCACGGCGAGGCCAACGCCCAGGCCGCCAGCTTCGCGGGCGCGGCTGGCATCGGCGCGCCAAAAACGACCGAAGATGCGCGACAGATCGTCCTTGGCGATACCGATGCCCGTATCCGAAACCGCGATATCGACGTGCTTGCGGTCGCTGAGCACCGACACCACGACCCAACCCCCCTCGGGGGTGTAACGCATGGCGTTGCTCATGAGGTTAATAACGCATTGCGTGATCATGTCGGGATCTGCCTCGACAACGTCATCGTGGCCCTGCGTCTCATCCGCAAAGCGCAAACGCAGGTCACGGTCGGCAAACAGGCGCTCCTGGCCATTCACAATCGAACGCACAAACGGCACCATATCCACCGGCTCCAGGTTGAGCGGCGCGGTACTGTTTTCCATGCGCGACAGGTCGAGCATCTGCTGCACCAGACGGGCCAGACGACGCGTCTCGGATGCGACTGTCTCCAGGTGTTCGTCGTCGGTGGGATACACACCGTCTTGCATGGCCTCGACCGTTGCAAGCATGGCCATGAGCGGCGTGCGCAGCTCGTGAGCAACATCAGAGGTCAGGCGCTTCTCGTGCTTCATATCCTTTTCGAGTGAGGTGGCCATCTCGTCGAAGGTCTCTCCCAGCTGATCGATCTCATCATCGCCGCGCAAGCCCGTACGAGCGGACAGGTCTCCATCGCGAATCTGCTTGGCGGTGCTGGTAATACGATGAATCGGCTTGGTGAGCATGCGCGACATGAGCGCTCCGATAACGACCGAGATGCAGACGGCCACAACCGCGGCAAGGGCCATGGCGTTAAAGGTCTTTTCTCTAAACGCAGAATCTGCCTTGGTGAGCAAGGCATCGGAGCCGATGGCCCACAGCTTTACCTGTCCGACATGCTCGCCGGAAGACGTTATGATTTCGACGTTGGCAACGCTATCGGAGTCGGTGGGCGCTGACGAAACCGGACTATGTGAGGCCTTTTTACCGCTCGAGCTGCTAGAAGCCGATTCGCTCTCGCGTACATCGGCGGTCGCGCTTGCCGAGGGCCATGAGTCGTCATAGACGACAACGCCCTTTTTGTTAACGACCTGCATGCCCAGATCGTCGGACACCAGACTCGATGTCGCGACCGTACGCAGCTCGCCCGCAGTCCAATTGCCGTTTTCCTCGTACGACGTCGCAAGCTTTTCGGCTGCGGAATTGGCAATTTCGACGATATTGGCACGCGTGTAGTCCGAAAAAACCGTACCCCATACAACGGAGACCACGCCCACCAGCACCAGTACCGTCATGAGTGATGTCAGGGCGAAAGCCAGGGCCATGCGCGAGGGGTAGCTCATCGTTGGCCGCGAATCGGAGCGAGGCGTGTTCCAACTAGCCTTGGAACCCGCCTCGCTCTCCTGCTTATGCTTTTGCCCGATTTCAAAGCGCGCAGGTGTCATATGTGATTTTCCTTATTTCTCGTCCGACTTATCGGTCTTTGCCGGAGCCTCGAAACGATAACCAACGCCGTGAACGGTGTAGAGCCACTTGGGCTTCTTGGGGTCGTCGCCCAGCTTGGCGCGAAGGTTCTTCACGTGGCTGTCGATGGTGCGCTCGTAACCCTCAAAGTCGTAGCCGAGCACCTTCTCGACCAGCTCCATGCGGTTGTAGACGCGGCCGGGGTGGCGGGCAAGCGTGGTAAGTAGCTTGAACTCGGAAGCCGTCAGGTCGACTTCCTTGCCCTCGACCAAAATCTTGTGGCCCGAGATGTCAATGACCAGATCGCCAAAGTCGAGCACCTCGACGGCCGGTTCATCGGCCTGGTGGGCACGGCGGAACAGGGCGCGTACGCGCGCGACGAGCTCGCGCGGCGAGAACGGCTTGATCAGGTAGTCGTCGGCGCCGAGCTCAAGACCGATAATACGGTCCTCGATCTCGCCCTTGGCAGTCAGCATGATGATGGGAACATCCGAGGTATCGCGAATGGTGCGGCAAACGCGCTCGCCGGGGATCTTGGGGAGCATAAGATCGAGCACGACCAAGTCGAACTGATGCTTCTCGAACTCCTCGATCGCGGACTGGCCGTCGCCGACGCCCACAACCCAGTAGCCTTCGCGCTCGAGATAGGCAGCGACGGCGTCACGGATTGCCTTCTCATCCTCGACCAGCAGAATCTTTTTTGCATCTGAAGCCATAACACGGCCCCCCCCTGTCTCAATTAGCTAAGAACAAGCCCATTTTAACGCACCTGAGCCCGCCGGATGCCGCTATGACGTGGCAGCTCGGCGGGCGGTACTCACAATTACAACGCGTTTATTCCCCTGTTGGCGCCTTTTTAACCCCTCTAAGCTTAAAGAGAGAATAGGCGTGCGGTGACCGTCTCGGGTATACCCTGGCTGTTGCGCACCGTGGCGTACGTAAGGAATGAGTCCGATTTTCCCGCCGTAGCTGGATAATCGCCATACTCCAAAGCGCGGTCGGGCGACAGCAGCGAGCCATAGGTCTTGGCAGAGGTGTCGATGAGAAAATGCGATGCTTGCACCTTAACGAGATATTTATTCTTCTTGCCGGCAGCACATGCGAGCGGCTCGCGTGACAGAAAGAGGTACGGCCCTCCCTCATTACCGATATACGTGCCCATGTTGCCCAGACTGCCCACGCCACTATAGGTCGCCTCGATAGAAAACACGAAGGTATCGCCCATATATACGGCCTCGAAAGGCGAGACTGACGAGGGAAGGACTAGCTGGGCACGTTTGGTGTTGTTGCCATCGGTCAGATCGATTGCCGTTATGCCGTAGTAGACGCCCTCGTCGTTGCGGACACGCGGCGAGATGGTCAAAATGCCGTCGCTCGCGCGTGGGGCCGACGCAAAGCGGCCCGTCGATTTCCAAATTGTCTCGGCCTTAGATTCATCAAGCGAGCGACGATAGCAAAACGAATCGTTACTCGTTTTATTGCCGCCTGCCGAAGGCATTTTATACCAGATGACTGATGACCCGAACGCCGTAAACAGTGGCGGATCGTAGTCCTTGCCACCTCGATCGAGCTCAACCACGTCGCCAGAGAGTGAAGCGCCCGACAGATTTTGAGCGTAGAGCTTCCACGATGAATTGGCGAAGTTCATCTCAACCCACGCAAACACGCCATCGCCGGCACGGACATCGTAAAAAGCATATCCCGTGCCCTCGATAGGATCCTCAATTAATGTGGTAAGTGAGCCATCGCCCAGGTTGAGCACCCCGAGTGTGTTGGCGTGCAGTGCCGATGCGGGCGCCATCATTGCCGCAGCATAGTCACCCTCGCAGTAGTACAGCAATGTGCCCAGCGGCAGCGTCCACGATGCCACCGGCTCAAGATCGATGTCGACTGCCTCGTACTCATCCGTAATCGAGATGATCTTGGAATCGTCCTTGATAACCTGCGGCTCGCCAGCGGCATCATCACTGGTGCCTGTTTTTTTCGAACATCCGGCAAGCACCGTGGCAGCGCCCGCGGCAGCTCCACCGAGTACAAAGCCGCGGCGCGATATTCCGTTCTTGATGTGGTCGGCGATACCCATTAGGCGATCTCGGCGCGGGCGGCCTCGATAGCGCGCGTAAGCTGATCGGCGCAAGAGGTCTTCTTCATGCCGCAGGTATTGCCGGCAAGAACCTCGATCACACGGTCGGCAGGAGCGCCCTCGACCAGTTTGGAGATGGCCTTAAGGTTGCCATCGCAGCCGCCGGTAAACTCGACGTCCAGTACCTTGCTGCCGTCGTCGGAAAGATTGAGATGGATATTGCGAGAGCACACGCCCTGAGGCTTGTAGTCAAAGCTAATCATTGAGATCCCCTCTCATAGAGAAATTTCAGATGTCTATTATCCCCGCCCGGGCCGATATAGTATCGCGGGCACCGATTCAACATCCTACGATGCACAAACCGGTGACTGCAATACTAACGATTCGCGTCCTGAGCGTGAACTTCACGCTTCTCTTGATACATGTTATGGTCGGCAACGCGGTATATCTCGGCTAGCGTACAGCCGGGTGTCTCTACCGTCGCGATACCAAATGACGCGCTGACGGCCAGCGCATCATCGCTCGCCGCAGCAAGACCGCGGCGAAGATCTTGCACCAATTGACGCGCGGACTCGCGATCAGTGTAGGGGCATATCAACAAAAACTCATCTCCACCAACGCGCATGGGCACAAACTTCTCGCCTGCCACCCGCCTCAATACAGACGCCGTACGCCGCAGCAACTCATCGCCCATTTCGTGACCGTAAAGATCGTTGGTGCGCTTGAGGTGGTTGCAGTCCATCATGATCACACTCACGGGCAGGGATTTGTTCACCGAGTCGTCGCCAAGGGACTCAAGGTAATTTCTATTGCGAAGCCCCGTCAGTTTGTCCTGAAAAGAAAGCTCTTCGGCGCGCTTTGCCATCGAGATGTTATGCGTCGCCACGACGACCGATTCCAGTCGGCCCCGCTCATCGCGACGCTGCGGAACAACCTGCAGCGAATACCAAGCACCTCGGCAATCTCGCACCTCGGCATCCAAGTGCGGCACGCCCTCCATACGGTCCCGAAGCGTACTTGTATCTATAAGCTCCATGACCACTTCGCGGCTTTCGGGACTCACAACGTCTCGACAAACCGTGTCCAAAAAGTCATATGCCTCGGTATGCTCAGCAAATATTTTCGCCATCGACGGCGACATGTTAATTCCCTCGATCTCGAGCGTATCGAGATGCAACAGGAAGGTCGACTCATACGCAGAACTGATGGCATTGATGATGCCGAGCTGCTTGTCCTTTTCGGCCAAGTTGCGACGGTCGGCAATAGTGCGCACCAACAGCACTACGACCCAAAACGCCAGGCACGCCAGCACGCCGGCAGCGACAAATGCAATCCTGCCAGACATGACCTCAGATTTGGGGTAGAGCGCAAACAGGCGGTAGTCCTTATACGCCGCACGCACGGCATACCAGGTAGTTCCCTGATATTCGACGCGCGTTAGGCCTTCGTCTTTCCAGTCAGTTCCGTTATCGGCAAGAAGTCGGGCAAGGGCAATATCGACGGTCGAATCGTTTGACGAAACGATTTGCGCATCGTGCATCACTAGCACCGTTGGCTCTTGATGGAACGTGTTGTTCACGAGCACATCGGCGATAGTGTACGAATAGTCATCGGCGGGCTCAGCCGCAAGCGACCGATATACTAGCGCCACGCCGTCGCCGTACGGAACGGCGCTCACAGCAAAGTCGACACCGCGACGCTCAACGACAGTCGAGTAGGACACCTTGGAGCCTCGATACATCGATGCGACCGGCGAACAGGCCAGCTCCTCTCGCCACAGCATCAGAGGATCGCGACCGTCGACATCGTAATGAGCGACCATTTGGCCGTCGGCGTTCATGACCAACATTCCCGAAAGGTGCTCGTTATGGACGTATTCCTCGACCAGAGCGTCGTTGACTTCAACGCGATCATGCGGCAAGAACGTCACAAACGACTCGACCGCGGCATCCAAATTGTACGTTGCCTCGGTTTTTCTTCCCTGTTCATATCGGTCATATTTTTCGCAGGCGGCCTTTAAAAACACCATGGTTTCGCGACCAAACCCAAGCGTCTTATCGAGACAGCGATGCGTGCCGACCATATATAGCAGACTCAGCAAGACAACGCTGGCCACAATGGCGATAGCCGCGGTGGCCGATCTTTTTCGGCGCAAGCGGTGTTCATCATTTGTCATGATTCCGCTCCTTGCCTGCCCGTTGTCGCTCCTGCCTTGTAATTGTCCACAATACGATCAATCGCGCCGTCCCGGTCCATGTCGAACAGCACCGTATTGAGCTTTTTGACGTAGTCCCCCTCATAGCTGTTCTCAAACGCAACGCCCAGGTCAACTGTCATAACGTTGTCGGCAAACACGCGATAAACACCGGGATACTGCGCGACGAGCCGGTCGAGCGATTGAACGTCCGCCATCCAACAGTCAACATAACCTTTGACCAGGGCAGCTTTGCAGAGTTCGGCAGAACCATATGATTTGATGTGCATATCCGGCGAGATACCCAGGTCCCCGGCAAGCAATCGGCGTTCACTCACCGAACCCGCAATCACCGCAATGGTCTTGCTTCCATCGAGAGACGTCAAACCCTTAATACCACTCGTTTTCTTGGCGGCGACCGAGACTGTCACGGTCAGATACGGCTCAGTCCAGTAATAATCGTCTTCGCGATAATTGGGCGAATAGTCGCACCACAGACAATCGATATCGCCATTTTTGAGCAGGCGATCGCGATCATTCCAAGATATGTCAACAAATTGCGGTTTGATTCCAGCACGCTTGCAGGCCTCGCGGGCGATATCGATATCGATACCGGCGTAATCGCCTGTGGTATCGACATACACATAGGGGTCATTATCCGTAACGCCAATCTTGAGCACCGGGAGATCTTTATCGGCTTCATTCGAGGAGGAAGGACTGCGTCGAACGGTATACGTCAGGGCGCCCGCACAGACGGCAACAAAGAGTATGAGCACAAACGAGACGATAGCGCCTCGTTTAATACATCTGGGCACGTGCCTCCTTTCATCAAAACGGCAGCCGAATTTTCATTCTATTACCGGAGCCTGCGGCAGCAACGAAAAAAAGCGCCTCGCCCAAGACGGGCAAGGCGCCAATGGTTGAAATGTATCCGCAAGCGGTCGAATAAAGCCAGCCTACTCGAAGCTCAGCTGCTCCAGACGATCAAAGACCGTGTCGATGCGGGTGACGAGCGGGGTACCCTAACGCTCGAAACGTTTACGCATAAGAGCGAAAGCGATCAGCGCAACGCCTGCGACAGTAGCAATAAAGGCAACCGCAAGGGCCTGGTCGCCCGTATTGGCGAGCGCGCCCTTAGTAGCCTTAACAGACTTTTTGGTCACCTTAGTCGTCGTCTGCTGACTAGGCTGGGACGGCGTCACGGGCTGCGTAGGCTGAACCGGCTCACCATTGGCCTCCTCGCCCGTCACCACGTACGTCGAGAAGTGGCTCGTGCGGAAGCAAAGGTAGTCGCCCTCGGTCCACGTATCCATAGCCTGAGTGGAACCATCCTCGGCAACGTAGAGCACCTTGAGATTGGTGAGCGCCTTCATGGCTGCGGTCATCTTGACACGAACGATGAAGGACATGCCATCGAAGTCCTCGATAACCTCGCCATTCTTGAGAAGCTTGATATCGAGCTTCTCGGCAACCTTGGTAGCCCCCTGCTCAAGGCCGGAAATCGTAGCATTGGCGGCGTCGGTAAGATTTGTCGGTTCCTCGACCACAAGAGAGATGCTGTTGTTCTGGGCAATGCCAGCAGCGGCATTGTTCTCGGCGCTTACGCTAACGTCCGTTCCGTCGCTACCTGCAACGCCCGCAATGGCCCTCGCCGCTACAGTAACGGTACAGGTCATTGTTTTGTCACCACAGGTGACGGTGATCGTGGCGTTACCGGCCTTAAGCGGCGTCACGACGCCGTCTTTGACCGTAGCGATCGACGAGTCGCTGGAGGTCCAGCTCACCGTCGTATCGTCTGCATCGGCAGGACTCACCGTTGCGGAGAGCTTTGCGGAGGCATCACCGACGGTAAAGGACAGGCTCGTCTTGTCGAGCTCGACTTTCTGGACGGGGTTGGTCACGGTCACCGAGACGGTTTGGGAGAGCGACTCTGCAGTGATGACAAATGAGCCAGAACCGGTCTTGAGGGCGGTAACGGTGTAGGAGCCATCGCCGTTGTCGACAACCTTAAACGCCTTCGAAGCGCCCGTGTCATCCAGAGCAAGCTTGGTCTCGTCGACCTCACCCGCAAGGGCTCCAACAAGAGAAATCTTCACGGTGCCCTCTTCGCCCTTCTTAAGGTTAAGAGCGGTCTGGTCGACCGTAAGGTTCGTTGCGGGATTAGAGACGGTCACCGCGCAATCCTGAGAATAGACGCCGTCTTCAGTCGAAACGGTGATGGTTGCGGCGCCCTTGGAGACAGCCGTCACCTTTCCGGTTTGATCGACCGTAGCGACGCTCTCATTGCTGGACTTCCAAACAACTGTCTGGTTAGCCTCCGCGGGAACGACCGCCGCCTTAAGCTGCTCGGTTGCAGCGCCCGCAAGCGCGACCTTCTGCTTATCGAGCGTGATGCCCGTAGCAGGCTGAATAACGGTCACCTTGCACGTGGCGCTATACTCGCCGTCCTCAGTGGTAACGGTGATCGTGGCAGCACCGGCCTTGACCGGGGTCACGACGCCGTCCGCAACCGTGGCGACCTCCGGGTCGCTCGAAGACCAGGACACATTCTTATTCGTTGCATTGTTGGGCTCAACCGCTGCGGTCAACGTCGAGGGCTCACCGCCCACAGCAAGCTTAAGATTCGACGCGCTGAGACTGACGCTCGAGACCCTTACTACCGGAGTGGTTACCGTAATTGTATCCGTGGTTGCAGAGACTCCATCAACTGTTGCCGTGATCGTGGCATTACCGTCACCGACAGCGATAACAAGACCGTTGCCATCGACGGTAAGGACGCTCTCGTTAGAAGAGGACCAGACAACCTTACTGGCCTTATCGTCAGGGGAAACCTTTGCCTTCAACTGCTGAGTCGTGCCCTTGTCCATAGATGTTGAGTAACCATCCGTAATGGAGACCGTAGTTTTTGCAGGTTCCTCGCCCGGCTTGACGACGTGAACGGTCATAGTGTCGCAGAGACGACCACCCAAGTACATTGAAACCGTTGCATCGCCGTAACTATGAGGCACTAAATACCCCAAGTAACTGCCACCATTAAACATCGGTCCTTTTACCTCGAGGACATCGGGATTATCTGAAGTGAAAGAATACTTTGCGCCGGCATAGGAGTCCATCAATTCCTCAGCGCTTTTGCTCAGCACGCCCTTTGGATATTCAAACCCCCTGTCACATTCCAGCCAAAGCCAATCTTTGGATATACTATCTGAACTGACCTCACAGGGAAATGTATAATCGCTCGACACAAACTTAGCCTTCGAAAGGCTCACTTCCGCAGGGTCGACAACCTCTATCTCAAAGGGATGGTCATTGCCAAGGCCATCACGAGCATGAGCCTTAACGGTGCCAGGCTTTATTGCCTTAAACGAGTTTTCACCATCGGTAAGCTCAACAACATCGCTGCTTTCTAGAGAATAGGTTACAGAGCTAACGAGCGCATCCCAATGTGCACGCTGGCATGCCTTCAGTGCTTCATTTGGGGAAACGTTGAGAATGGCAGAAAGATAAGAGCTGTCCCCAACCAGCATCTTTTGTTTTTTGTTCCCACGCTCATTGAATCCAGGCTCCTGATTCTCGGTTACAACATCACATAGCTTCTTCGTCTCGGTCTCGCCGTTGCAATAGTCGACAAGAACCTTGGCCTCTTTTGCATTTTTCGCCAACGCCTCGAGTTGCAAAGAAGCGCTTAGCTCAGAAGTTCCATATGAATAATAATTCGAATTCACCCTTGCCTGAACTTTGGAATCCTTTGAGGGATCTTCCTTTATTTCAAAATATGTAGCCGCACGGGTCTCGTCCTTGGGGCGAACGTAAACTGTCCCCTCTAGCAATGCATAGTGCGTGTTCCCGCATTTTTGCGGACAATCATCCGTGTAACCCAGCGTTGCAGTCGTTGTCGTCGCACCGGATTGGTCATAGGATACGAAACTCACCTTAATTGGATTGACATTAGCCACGCTCTTAATCTTAAGAGAACCGTTTAAACTCTCGTCAGCCCTGCTCTTCATGGTTATAGTCGTTGTGCCGACTTTGGTGGGACTAATTGTCAACACCCAATCACGTGATTTATAGCTCACTTTAGCGATATCCTCATCAGACGATGTGATATCGATATCACTAGGGTCAATGGGCGCCCATTCGTGATTTTTATTAAAAAAGGAAAGCCTTCCTTTCACCGTCTGTCCAACAGCGACATCAAATTCTGACCACACATCGCCTGTAGACGAATCGTATGGGAGAAACGATGCACCCATGGAACCATCCTGCGACTCCAGCATGACAGCATCCGCATGCGGGGCGGCCACCGTCAGCCCAAACGTTGCCGCCGTTAAAGCAACGCAGATGCCTGCGGCTATCCTCCAAAACCCTTTTCTCATTCCCCTAAGTCCAATCTCTCGTGAAAAAACGCAGCATTCTCCCACACCTTAAAATTGGCTTAAGGATACCCCCCCCCCAACGAGCACTTGCAAGCTAACGTTTGCCAGAAGGGGCAAATTAACGGCAAGCGACATTTCTGCAATATACCATCATCCGCTGAAGTGTGACTTTCCCGACGCTCCCACGCAAAAGCCCCGTTGATAAACGCGTTACCAACGGGGCTTGGGCTGAAAGGCCGAGCTTCAACGGAGGCCGAAAGTAAACTGATCGGTTTGACTTCGTCCCCAATCGATCAGTTAGAACTCGAGCTGCTCCAGGCGATCGAAGACTGTGTCGATGCGGGTGAGGAAGTCCCACGGGTCAAAGATCTCGTCGAGCTTCTCCTGGCTGACGGTGCAGCGCGGATCAGCCTCGAGACGCTCCTTAAAGGTGGGACCGGAGACGCAATCCTGCACCTCGTGCCAGGTAGCCATGGCGTTTTCCTGCACGATCGCATAGGCATCTTCGCGGGTGATGCCCGTATCGACGAGGGCCAGCAGGACCTTGGAGGAGAAGATGAGACCGCGAGTCTTGTTGAGGTTGGCCATCATGCGAGCCGGATACAGCTGCAGGCCGTCGATAACGCGAATGAGACACTGGAACATGTGGTCGAGCGCGATGAAGCTATCGGCCTGGGCGACGCGCTCGGCAGAGGAGTGCGAAATGTCGCGCTCGTGCCACAGGGCGACATTGTCGAAGGCGACCTGGGCGTTGGACTTCACGATGCGCGACAGGCCGCAGACCTTCTCCATGGTGATCGGGTTGCGCTTGTGCGGCATGGCGGAGCTGCCCTTTTGACCCTTGCGGAACGGCTCCTCGGCCTCAAGCGTATCGGTCTTCTGCAGATTGCGAACCTCGGTAGCGATGCGCTCGCAGGTGGCCGCCGTGGTGGCGAGGACTCCGGCGAGATAGGCATGATGGTCGCGGGAGATGACCTGCGTGGACAGCGGGTCGTGGACCAGACCCAGGTGCTCGCAGACGTACTCCTCGACAAACGGCTCGATGGAGCTGTACGTGCCGACCGCGCCCGAGATGGCACCGAAGGCAACGTTCTTGCGGGCATCCTCAAGACGATCCAGATCGCGCTTGAGCTCCCAGGCCCAAGAGCCAAACTTCATGCCGAAGGTCATCGGCTCGGCATGGATGCCATGGGTGCGGCCAGCGCAAAGCGTGTTGCGCTCCTCGAAGGCGCGGCGCTTGCAGATCTCGCCGAGCTTTTTGACGTCCTCGATGATCAGATCGCAGGCCTGGGTGAGCTGGTAGCACAGAGCCGTATCGCCCAGATCGGAGCTGGTCATGCCATAGTGAACCCAGCGGCTGGGCTTGGGGTCGCCCTCGGGAACATCAGCGTCGATGTACTCCTTCATGTTGGTCAGGAAGGCAATAACGTCGTGGCGCGTGACTTCCTCGATCTCGTCGACCTTTGCCTTCTCAAAGTTGGCGTGGTCGCGGATCCATTGGGCTTCGTCTTTAGAAATGCCGATCTTGCCGAGCTCCGCCTGGGCCTCGCAGGCCAGGACCTCGATCTCCTGCCAAATGGCGTACTTGTTCTCGAGGGAGAAGATGTGTCCCATCTCCGGGCGGGTATAGCGATCGATCATAGCGGCTCCTTTTTGGTTATTGGCACGTTGGTCGTAACCCAACCATTGTACCGTGCGCGGGTGCAAGTATGGGCAGCAGGCATGAACCTAACATTTTGAAGCAGGAGCGGGCAACGGGACGTCCGCGCGCCCGCGTCGCGGACGCACACCGGCTGTGGTCAGCATGCCCCGGTCCGCAAAGCCGCCGAAGGAGACCGGATCGAACCGAGTGTCCCAGCATCCCCCTTGGCTGATGGAGCGGGCAACGGGACGTCCGCGTATTTGCTTCGCAAATCCGCACCGGCTGCGGCGACACACCCGGACCTACACCCATGCGCGGGCAAAATGGGTTGAATCTGACGCCCCCGGCTGTCTCCCGTGCTCGATGGAGCGGGCAACGGGACATCCGCGTATTTGCTTCGCAAATCCGCACCGGCTGCGGTCGCCTATCGGCGACCTTGCCTGCTCGCTATAAACGCTTCGCGTTTATTTAACGCTCGCACCCTGTCGGGTTCGAGTCCCGGCACTTTATTGAAAAAGGCACAGTAACGAAACGTTACCGTGCCTGAAATTCGAATGGAGCGGGCAACGGGACTCGAACCCGCGAGTGTCAGCTTGGGAAGCTGATGCCTTACCACTTGGCGATGCCCGCTTGTGTGTTGGCTAGTATAACGCGGTTGTCTTGTTCGATACAAGGGTGGCGATGCTTGTTTTAGCTGTGGAGATTCGTTTGAAAATCGCATCAATTGTGGAGATGAGGACCTTTGGCCTCCTGTTCTCCTTATCTTCTACCTGCGCTTTTGCCTGATTGTTGTATTTGAGCTCAATTTGTCAGGAATTGGGCAAGCTTTTGGTCAAGCTCCGGTACTTACCCGCATGAACCTCGGGGGTAGCCTCATCCTACGCGTCGCAACCTCCCCATGCGGCGCACGAGGGATAAGGAGCAGCCATGTCCAACGCACCCACGCACTCTGTCCACAGCGCAATCGCAACAGGTCCGCTGCTCCTGCTCCTCTTCCTGCTGTTCGGCTGCCTGGCACCGGGAGCCGCATTTGCCGTCGATGGCTACGACCAGCTCGGCTTCCGTACTATTAGCGATGATTGTGGGCCCTTCTTCATCGGCAAGTATGAAGCTCAAGACGCCTCGATTGCCTACTGCATGAACCAGGAACGCCCCGGGCCCACCAAGCCGGGCGGTCCATGGCTCAACTTTGATCAAGGCTGGGTGTGGCTCGACGACGAGTTCGCGGCAATCGTTTGTCACGGATATCCTACCGCCACGTCGTTTGGCGGTTACCATCTTTCACCCGATCGCGCCCGCGCCGCCACCCAGCTTGCCGTATGGATGCTCAACGGCACTACCCATGTCGACGGCACCTACTCCTACACGACCGCTCAGGGCAAAACCAAGAGTGGGCACTTTACCGCCGACAATGAAGTCGTGGCGGCTGCGCGGTGGCTCCACGACAGCGCAAAATCAGGAAGCATCAAAGCCGCTCCGCACCGCGCGCGGCGCTATCTAGGAACCGTATCGGGCGGCAGCAGACGTCAAGACATGCTCTATGTACTGCCGGCGGTCTCTGTTTCCTTCCAAAAGCAGTCTGCAAACGCTGCCATTACCAGCGGAAACAATACTTATCAGTTTGACGGGGCAACATTCGATGTTTTTGAGAGCGCCAGCGGCGCGCGTGTCGGCACCGTCCAGATGGACAGCAACGGTCGAGCGCAGGCAACACTCCTACCCAACACGGCATACTACCTAGTTGAGACAACAGCGCCAGCTGGTTATATCCCCCGGCACGATCACATTGCCTTTACCACGACGGATAACGGCGGATACGTCACCATTGATGAACAACCCGGCACCATTACCTTGCGCATTGTAAAGCTCGACGCCGCAACGAATGCAGGCCCCCAAGTTGGGGCTTCGCTCGCAGGAGCAGAATTCGTGTGCGTATCGCAATCAACCCCTGGATGGACACAAACTCTCAGGACCGATGAAAGCGGTCGAGCTACCCTCACCGATGTCCCCCTGGGAACCTTTACCATCTATGAATCGAAGGCGCCCGAGGGCTATTTGCCCTCCGGTGACAGTTGGTCTTACACCGTTGGAGCCGACCAACTCGGCGATTCAGGCGTGGTCGAGATCGAATCTCGCGTTTCCGATATCCCCATTGCGTTTGACCTTGAGATTTCAAAATTCAAGGACTACGGCAATAGCGATCAATCCGGCCTGGAGCAGCCGGCAGGAGATGTTGTCTTTGAGGTTGTCAGTAACAGCTCTCAGCAGGTTGTTGGCACACTGACCACAAACATCTATGGCTTTGCCTCCACCAAAGATCAGCCCGAAGCATGGTTTGGCGCAGGCAAGCGACCCGCCGGTGTCCACGGAGCCATCCCATACGACCGCGCCGGCTACACCGTTCGTGAGGTTCCGGAAACCGTCCCAGAGGGTTTTAAACGTGCAGGGGAATGGACCGTCGAGGCCAATCAGATTTCCGACGGCGCCGAGCTTCAATATATCGTGGACAACCACGCTCTGTCGACGCATCTCCAGATTGTAAAACGCGATGCCCAAACAGGCGCTTCTGTTCCCCTAGCCGGATTCACCTTCCAACTCCTCGACAGCAATCACAAACCTGTCTCACAAACTTGCTGGCATCCAGCACATAACGTAATGGACACCTTTACGACTGACGCGACCGGGACCGTCACGCTGCCCGAATCGCTCGTGCCGGGCACCTATTATGTACGCGAAACCTCGGCCAAAGAGCCCTATCTTGTCGGCGGAGAGATCAAGGTAAACATACCCGCCGATATAAACCTAACGCCCGTTGCAATCGTCTCGTATTATAACCACGCCGCGACCGGAAACATCAGGATCGTTAAAACCGATGCCGTAGACGGCAGCAGCCTCGCGGGCGCCATCTTTGAGATCCGTGCCTCAGGTGATATCGTGCGCCCCGACGGTAGCATTGCCGCGCTCGACGGCGAGGCTGTCGCTACCGTCACGACGGATGAAACTGGAGAAGCACGCGCGGACGACCTCCCGCTGGGATCTGGCACCGCACGCTACGAGGTTGTCGAGACTCAAGCGCCGACCGGCTTCTTGCTCGACCGGACGCATCATATCGTCGACCTTACCTATGCCGACCAGAAAACACCCGTTGTGGAAGCACGGCTTAACGTATCCGACGATTACACCAAGGTTGATATCTCCAAGGTCGATGCAAGCGGAGAGCAGGAAGTGAAAGGCGCACAGCTCACCTTATATGGTCCCGATAAAACCGAAATAGACTCCTGGACCTCATCCGACAAGCCGCACCGCATCGAACATCTTGCACCCGGCACCTACTCGTTGCGCGAAACGATGTCTCCGCGGACCTATGACCTTGCCGAGGAGATAACGTTTGAAATAAAGGATACGGGAGAAGTCCAATCCGTCGCGATGAAGGATGCGCCCATCGAGATCAAAGGACAGGTTGACAAGCGTCAGGAACTTGTCCAACCTATCGGGAAGGATCTGTTGGCTAACGGCGATGGAAAAAACCGCGCCGCGATGCAAACCAATACGGATGGGCTTTTCTCCTATACCATCGATGCTCGAAACGATTCCGCTACTTGGGTTGATGAGTTTACGATTACCGATGATCTTGAGTGCGCCAAAGACGGCACGGCGAGATTCGTCTCAATCGAAACCCCCGTCGCCATCGGCGACCTCAACGGTCTGTGCAACGTGTGGTATCGCACGACGCCGTTGGACTCGACAGACGTCGATGAGCCGGCAAACGCGACGCTTGACGATGGGCACGAAAATCATTGGCTTGAGTCCGACGAAGTAAAAGAGAGTCTGGGTGAAGATTGCCGCCTCGTCGATTACGACGGCTGGCACCTCTGGAAGGCGGATGTCTCGACCACGGAATCCGCCACACTCGAGGCGAAAGAACTCGACCTTGCATCCAATACCGTCGTGACGGGCATTCGCATTGAATACGGTGCGGTAGCCGCCGACTTTACGACTCGAAGCGATACGGATTCTTGGACCCGTGATGATCTCAAAGATGAGCACGACAACCTTGACGATGCCAAAGCAATCCTTGGCACAGATGCTCGGGGCGCAGTCGTGCACATGCAGGCAACGTCGGCTTACACACCCCAAACTGCACTCACCAACAGCGCACGCGTCGATCTTTGCCGCAACGGCGGCGGCGATAAACTTGAGTCACATGACGAGGACCGTGTCATTCAACGCTGTACCCTACCGCAGGACCTACCGGCAACAGGATCAGCTCCCATCGCCGCTTGCATCACCGCGCTCCTGACCTCGGGTGCCGCAGCCCTATGGTTCGCTCGCCTTAGGTCAATCCCAAAGAAGCGCTAGCACGATGAAAAAGCGGACGAGCCAGTCCCCCGGCTCGCCCGCTTTCAATCATTTAAATCGCCGCATCTACTCTGCAGACGAAGATCCGCCATCAACGATTGCTTGCTCGGACTCAGGAATCCCATCGGCACCCGTGCTCTGTTCTTGCTCCACCTCTTCGCTGATTGCGGAGGCGGGGGTCGAGCCCTTCGCGCCCACGATGTAGGCAGCTCCAAGCCCTAACGCAATGGCAATCAAGGTCAAAATCACGTAGACAGGCCAATGGCGCTTAATATACGAAAACACGTTGACTCCTTAGAGCTCCGTCTACGAACGGCGGATAACCTCGGTCACGACCTCGGATACCGTGGCAATGTTCGTCGGGTTGACATTGTGGGGCAGGTCGTCCTCGGTACGAGCGCAAGCCAGACGCGTGCCGTCCACGCCGGCGATGGTGAGGGCTCGGCGGCTCGCCTCGAGCGCGGCGTAGGCATCGGTCTTGGCATAGGGCATCTCGAGCGCGCCACAATCGACATGGAACGACTTGCACACCTTGCTGACCAGGTTCATGATGCGGCGATCGCCCTTGAGCAGCTGCTGTTCGCCCTCAACCGTCACCACCGAAAGCCTACCGGCGCCGACGGATTCAAGATTGATGAAGAAGACGCCGCGGAGCTTATCGCGATGCGAAGCCAAGAAGGCCTTCATACCGGCGCCATCACAATCCGAGGCGCCCGTTGCCACAAACCAGATATCGTGACCGAGCAGCTCATCGTCGCCCATAGAGGCGACAGCCGAGAGCATATCTTCGGAAGAAGCGCCGTCGGAAGACGTAGCGCCGCCCTTCCAGCCATCGTTATCGTCCTCGAAATTATCCCACGAACCGATGCCGCGACCGGACTTCTTGGCATCGTAATCGTCTTCGACGCCCAGCCAGTCACTCATGCTGTCCTGTTCGTTTTTCTTTTTACGACCGAACAGGCCGCCCAGGCCGCGCTTGCGAGACTTGGGTGCCGCAGGGGCGGGAGCCGAAATGGTCTCGATCGGCTGTGCGCCCGACGCAACGGGCATAGGAGGCGCAACGGGTGCCGATGTGGGTTCGGGACCCTGGGCGGTAGCAAAGGGGTCGTTGACCTGTGCGGAGGGATCGGGAAGGTCGAACAGCGACGTGCGAGACGCAACGTTTGTCTGCTTCATCGACGGCAGCGACGGATCGGGGACCGAAGCCAGCGGAGACGAGGAGGGTGCAGGCGACGGTGCCGACGCCGGATCGGGAACATTCATCTGCGGACGCGGCGATGCTTGGGAGGAAATCTGGGCCATAAGGGAATCGACCGTTTCGTCCTGGGTGGGAGCGACATTGGCAACCGTGGCACCGGAACCACTCGGGGTCGGCATGGTGAAAATCTGCGTGGAGTAAGGCCTCGACTCATCCGTCTCGGGAGTCTCGGAAACCGCAGGCACCTCCTCCTGCTCGACCTCGGCCGAATCACCTTGATCGGCTGCCGCGTATTGCTCTTCGTCAGAGTTGACCTCGACGGACTCGTCCTCGGCAGCATCCTGAATTTCGGCAGCATCAATGGGCTCGTCATCGTCTGCCGCGTCGCCCTGCTCATCGGAAACAGGAAGGGGCTCGGCAATCGCGGTGCCTTGCTTTTCAAACGTTATCGTGGAATCGAACTGCGCGGCATCAAACGACATGGTGCTATCGACGTGCTGCTGAGCCTCGAAAGACGTCGTCGCCTCAACAACATCCGTGGACGCCGGTTGCTGGGACTCAAAGGACGTTGTAGCTTCGGCAGCGTCGACGGGCACGGACTGCATAGCCTCGTTCTGCTCGAGCTCTTGCGCCGCGCGCTCACGTGCCGCCTCGGCTGCCTGCTGCTGAGCGATAGCCTCCTGCTCGGCAGCCTCGCGTGCGGCAGCGCGCTTCTCCTCGAAATCGTCGACAAATTTCTTGCCCTTTGCAAGCGCACCCTTAAAGAAGTTGGAAGCACTGGCGCCAATCGAAGAGAACGCGGATGCAATATCGGCATGGGGCGTTGCCGCGGGAATCTCGGCCGAAAAATCAGTATCGCTCTCGTAAGACACGCGCCTCGGCTGTTCAACGTAATCGTCGTCAGGCTCGTCCGCAACGTCTTGCGCCGGCGCGGCGGGGGCCAAAATGTCCAGTCCTGCCGCGGGATCGATCGCGGACACCGCCTCGGGCTCGGCAACGGCAGCGGTAACCGCGGCAGACTCATCATCCACGGTGACGGCGGGCGCAGGTGCAGTCACGACGGGGGCAGGCTCGGGCTCAAACGTCGGCTCCTCGCCCTCCTCGTAATCGAGCGTGCAGGACTCGGGAAGCATCCCGAGCGCACGGATGGCATCCGAACCAAAGCGGATGTTGCCGGCGGCATTGCGATAGAGCTTGGGCTCGGGCTCGGCCGCGACAGGCTCCTCCGCCGGCTCGGCAGCGGAAACCTCGTCATTGAACTCTTCGGCCTGGACAGCCTGATTCTGATCCTCGGGCACGATGGCGCCAATCAGCGTCTCGTCGGCAGACGCACCCTCAAAGCCCTCGATCTGCTCGTCGAAAGCCTCGCCCTGTTCGGGCTCGGTCTGAGCGTCGGGAGCAATCGGCTGACCGAACTCGTCCTCGGCGTAGGTAGGCTCTTCATACTCGATGGTGTTGCCGTAGTCGTTTTGCTGTTGGGCCGCGGCATACTCCGCTGCTGCGCGCGCCATCTCCTCGGCACGACGCTTCTGCTCCCCAAAATAGGTATCGAACGGAACATCGTCGGGAAACTCGTTTTCGCCCTGGAAGGGAGCAACGTTGTCCATAACGCCGAGCATAGCGGCGACAGAAGACTTGTTGCACACTGCGCCGGACGTATAGGGAAGCACAAAACGGTTAGAAATGATGTTTGCCGCGTTGGCGAGCGCAACGAGGGAAGCGAGGATCGCGACAATCCACAGCAGAACCTTGAGCGCGCCGGGGAGCGGCAGGATACGCAAGATGGCAACGGCAGCAGGGGCAACCGTGGCAACGGGCAACAGCTTGGCGATGAGCGCACGATACGAAGCATAGGGCTCGCGGGCGAGCAGCTCAGCACGGGGAGAGTCGTAGTGTGCGACAACGACCACCGGGCGGTTGCGCGGAGACGCGAGCGGGCCCGAGGCCTTGTGGTAGGCGATGACATTTTGGCTCACGCCCGTCTTGCCCAGGCGCGAAACCACGGGATGGCCCGTGCGCTCGAGCACGTAAAGAACGGCACCGACAATGGCCAGCAAGGTGCCGACCAAGCCGATGCCGCCGCCGATGCCCATCAGCAGGGCGCCGGCAAACGCAAGAATACCGGTAACGGCAAATGCCAACCTGCTGGGCGCCGGGGCATTGAACTCCTGAACCTCGGGATCAAAGCCGTGGTTGCGGAAGATCTGAGCGATATCCTCGGCAGCCAAGCGCTCTTCTTCGCTGCATGCCGGCGTAATGCCGGTGTTCTGCAGCAGGTGGTTAATATAGTTCTGGGTGTTCGCCATGTGCGCTCCACATCCATAATCCGACAAATAGGCCCAATGCATGCACATTAGAACCGTATATAGTCGAAAGTATACCCCGAGCGAGCGCAAACGACCGAATTCGGGCCATCTTAACGCCCCGAGCGGACAAGGATATAGCCTAATCTCCATATCGGACTAAAATCATGGCAGCAAACCACCTTCTCATGCGAGGACTCTATGACGGCAAGCGACGCGACCGCGACAATTAAAAAGGGGAATTCGGAGCCCAGTTTCGATAAAACGGCTCAGCGCATCCTCAATCTTTTCTTTGTGCTCAACAGCTCCCCCGAACCGCTGACGACCGAGCAGATCGTCTTGGATTCTGACCTGGGATATGGCTCGGGCAATATCGACTCGGATAAGCGCAAGTTTCGGCGCGATCGTGACAAACTGCTCGAACGCGGCATCTTAATCAAGGAGGTTCGCCCCGCCGGCGCGCAGGAGACCGAGGAAAGCTCATGGACAATCGACCGCGAGCACACGTTTGCGGCAGGCGGCCTCATCACCGCAGACGACGCCGATATCCTGCTCAACGCTATCGACCAGACAATAGCGGCCGGCTCATCCACTTTTGCCGCGCCGCTTGCCGATATTCGTTCCAAGATTGCCTACCTCACCGGCAGGACGACGGCGGACGAAGCACCGATCCGCCGCTCTCCCACCGTCGATGCGGTATGGAGCGCCTTTGCCGAGCGATGCGCACTGCGATTTTTATATCAGAACGGACGCGGTGAGCAGAAAGAGCGTACCGTCTGCGTCTACGGCATGTTCGAGCGCGAGGGCGTTGCGTACTTCTGCGGCCTCGACAATGCCACCGACGACATCAGGACATTCCGCTGCGACCGTATCGTTCGCGCTTGGCGTCCTTCGAAGGCCTACGCCATCCCTGCAGACTTCAATCTCAACGACTACCTGTTCTTTGAATTCGATTTTGCCGACCGCCCGCCCGTCGCGGCTACGTTCTCGTTCGCCCCGCAGACGCAGATCGATATGATCAACGGCCTCACGCGCGGGCGAGGTGAGCTCGCACACACCGATTCGGGATGGACTTGGACCGTTGACGTGCGCGATCTTGAAGCCGCCGCCTCATTTTGCATGGCCCACGCCATGGACGGCATGAGGCCCATGGCCCCCAAATCGCTCAAGCAGGCGTGGAACCACCTCATTGAAAGGACGGTGCACGAGCATGCCCGTGCGTAAACTCACCAGCGAGCAGAGGCTCTCGCGCGCCATCGACATCATGGAGGCCCTCTACGCCGCCGGCGAGAGCGGCATGACACGAACCGAGATTTGCAGTCGCTTTGACATCACGGGGGCGTCGCTCGACGAGATTCTCGAGATCGTCTCGACGCTCGCGGACCGAGAATCGGGTGCGCGTATCATCTGCGAATGCCACGGCGAGCGCGTGGTCCTCACCGGTGACGCCGGGCGTGTACTACCGCTGCGCCTGAGTGCCGCCGAGGGCGCTGTGCTCAACCACGAACTTGAATCGTTGGGGATCGAGCCCCAGGCGGCGGCTCGAATTCGACATGCTCTTCTACCCGAAGAGCTCGGCTATAACCAGCACGTCTTTGACACCGTCAACCACGGGTCGCACTGGCAGCAGCTGAGCTGCGCCATTCAGGACGGCGTTCGCTGTCGTATCTCGTATCGCTCGATGGACGATGCGCGGCCACGCGAGCGTCTGGTCGACCCCTTGCGCATTACAGCAAACGGCGACCAAACATATCTGATTGCCTGGGACATCGCGGTCGATGAGCAGCGCACCTATCGCATGGATAAAATCGAGGGACTCGCCTTGACGGAAGACTCCGTCGTGCCTCACGCACCGGACGTCGCATCCCTCCACGATTCCCTTGCCCGGACGCAGCGTAGCGCAAAGCTCTTGATGCCATTCGATATGGCGGAGCATCTGGACTGGGCCGGCATCACCCTCATCGAGCGCAGCGGGGCAGACATGGCAACGGTAACCGTGCATTACGGCTCCGAGCGTTGGCTACTGAGCCAGATAATCGCAGCGGGCGGAGCCATCCGCATCTTGGATGACCCCACCCTGTCAAAGCGTCTGTGCGATATGGCAAAAACTCTCGTCTGTCCGCTTTAGCGCCGCCGCTCGTGGCGTGCGCGCCACAGCTGTAGATAGTGCCCGATCTGCGCCGATTCGATGCGCTGGTAGGAGCTCGTGGGCAGCGACGTTAAGAACTTCTTGCCATAGCCCTTCGTCACCAGGCGAGGATCCGCCAAGATCAGCACGCCGCTATCGGTCGACGAGCGAATCAAACGCCCCGCGGCCTGCTTAACCTCGAGCACCGCCTCGGGCAGCGAATAGCGCGCCCATGCGCGGTCTTCGCGCAGGTTGCGCTCGCACGAGAGCGGGTCCGTGGGGCTCGAGAACGGCAACTTGGGAATGATGACGCAGCGCAGCGTCTCGCCGCTGGCATCAAACCCCTCCCAGAAGGCCTTGAGCGCAAAAAGCGACGAGGTCGGTTCGTTGATAAACCGGTCGCGCAGGCGACGAGGAGATGAGTTGCGCTGCTGGCAGTTGAGCTCCAGACCCGCACGGGCCATCTTGGGCTCAACGCGGGCGTATAGGTCCTCCATGTCGCGCCGATTGGTGAACAACGTGAGCACCGATCCGCCCATGGCAAGATGGGCGTCGACCAGTACGCGCTCGAGCGCCGTAAGATAGCTCTCACGATCGCGCGGATCGGGGATATCGCCCGCAACGACTACAGCCATGTTCGAATCGAAGTCGTAGCTCGAATCCAAGTGCAGCGATGACGACGTTGAAGCACCGATGCGATCAAGGCCGACCGCATGGTTAAAGTGCTCAAAGCTTTTGGACACCGTCATGGTCGCCGAGGCAAAGATAGCCGTGTGAACCTCGGGCAGCCACTCGGTTGCCAAGGCCTCGCCAATGTCGATGCGCTCTGCGGTCATTGACTCTCCGCCGGCACGCAGCCTGCGATTGACCTGCAGCGAATACACGTAGTGTTCATCGGTACCATCAATGATGAGTTTTAGGTTCTCGGCCAGCTCGTGCAGGCGGCGCGAGATATCACCCAGGTCGACAACAACCTCTGGCTTGTCGGCGGCGACGGCTTGCACCAGCGCGTCGACGCTCTTGTCAGCTTGTTCCAATGCGTCGATGCCAGTGTAGGCCGACTGTAAGAAATCATGCCAGTCGTCAGATTCGCGCAGCTCGGGGCCAATCCATAGATTGGCATTGTCATAACCCCCACGCGCACGGCGGCCGAGCTCGCGAACGCCATCGAACACGCCGGCGATCGCCATGCTCGCGCGCGCAACCGTCGACGTCGCCTTGGCAGTAAGGCCCAGATAGAGCGTAGAGCCCTCGGAGGTTGCCAAATCACGGGAAACCTGGCTTAGCGCGCCGGTGCTCGAGCCACCCAGACGCTCAAACAGAACGCGCGATTCGTCCGCCGACACCACACGCGCCCACTGACGGCGCGCCTCGCGCTCGATGGAATGGGCCTCGTCGATTACCCAATGACGAATCGGAGGCAAAATCCTGCCCTCGGCCGCGACGTTGCGGAACAGCAGGGAATGGTTGGTGACCACCACATCGGCATGCGCCGCACGACGGCGAGCGCCGTGGACCAAACATTTATCAGGGAAAAACGGGCAGAGGCGACGAGCACACTCGCGCGAGGCCGTCGTAAAGTCGGGACGGTTGACGCTGCGCCACCGAATGCCGAGCGAGTCGAGGTCGCCATCGGCTGATTGGCAGACGTACGCCATAATGACCGCGACCGCCGTGAGCGTGTCCGCCGGATCGCGCTTGGTGGTAATCTCGACCTGGCCGCGGCTCATGCGCTCGAGCTTGCGCAGGCACGGATAGTGGTCATACCCCTTGAGAGCGCAAAATGACAGACCACCGTCCAGTTGCTCGGCAAGTTTTGGCAGCTCATGGTACATGAGCTGGCCGGCAAGATTGTTCGATTTGGTCGCAATACCTACCGTGATGTTGTTACGGCGTGCTGCCTCGGCAAAAGGCACCAGATAGGCCATCGATTTGCCGACGCCTGTGCCTGCCTCAATTACTCGATGAGTGCCCGTGACCAGCGCATCGCGGACCTCGAGTGCCATCGCGATCTGCTCATCACGCGGCTCGTAGGTGGGATACATGCGATTGACCAGGCCACCTGGCGCATAGTCTGCCTCGATCTCCTCACGACTCGGCATCTTGAGAACCGGCAGCTCATCGGCGTCCACCCGATCGTCGGCGCGATCGGCCTTGAGAACGTCAGCACGAGCGGCGCTGAGAGAGAAGATAGAACCAGGGTTCTGCCTTGCCAAGAATGAGAAGATAGGACGATAGGACCAAGGCACGTCCGGATGCATGTCGGCTAGGCGCGCCATGAGGCCCTGGGGCAAGTCGGTGAGCGCCACGAGCAACACGCGCCATACGCCACACAGGGCGTCGACGTCGGCATTGGCACGGTGTGATACCGAGTCGCAGCCAAACAGATCGGCCATAAAAGACAGCTTGTGCGAGGCCAGGCGCGGAAGCGCGATGCGCGACAGTGCCAGCGAATCGATCCAGATGTCGCTGACGTTGACGCCGCCCTTGACCGACTCGATAAACGAACGGTCGAAGGTGGCGTTATGTGCGATTACCGGGCAGCCGCCGACAAAATCGGCGAGAGCGGCGACAGCCTCAACGGCCGACGGGGCATCTGCCACATCGGCGTTTGTAATGCTCGTGAGCTCAGTAATCTCGGCGGGAATCAGCTGCTTGGGATGCACGAAGGTATCGAAGCGATCGACAACCTCGCGGCCCGAAAGGCGAGCCGCCGATATCTCGATAAGCTCGTTGTCCTGCACCGAAAGACCCGTGGTCTCGGTATCGAGGACGATAACGTCTTCCTCGATGAGGCCAAACGATTGGGTTTTGGCGCGCTCGGCAAGCGTGGCATAGGAGTCGATGACAAACTGCGGCGTTCCTGACGAAACCGCGTCCTCGATTAGCATGCAATGCCCGCTCGACGAAGACCCATACGGATCAGGCTGTCACAGACCTGCGGGAACGTCATGTCGTCGGTGTGGCGGATTTCATCCGGATACAGCGACGTATCGGTCATGCCGGGAATGGTATTGGTCTCGAGGATGACGGGGCCATCCTCGCTCACGATAAAGTCGCTGCGCGAGATACCCAGGCAGCCGAGTGCCTTATGGGCAGCACAGGCGAGCTCCTGAGCACGAGCGTAGTTCTCGGGCGAAATCTGTGCCGGAATGCGATGGATATCCGTGGGGTCGACATACTTCACGTCCAGATCGTAGAACTCGCAGTCCTCGGGCTTGCGGATCTCAACGATCGGCAGAGCGCACACGTCATCCTCGCCGTATACGCCGACGGTGATCTCGGTACCCTCGATGCACTTCTCGACCAGCACCTTGTCGCCGTACTCAAACGCCTTGGCGATTGCCGCGGGCAGCTCGGAGGGCTCATGGACCAGGGAAATGCCATAGCTGGAACCGTTTACGGCCGGCTTCACAAAGCAGCGCTCGCCACAAACCTCAACGATATGATCGATATCGACTTCATCGCCTACCTCGAGCGCAAGGCCGGGGGCAATGGGAATGCCCGCCTTTGCGTACAGGAGCTTAGAGACCTCCTTGTCGGCACCGCAAGCGCTGGCAAGCACGCCCGAGGCCGTGTAGGGGATACCCAAGGTCTCCATGGCACCCTGCATGGCGCCATCCTCACCGCCGGCGCCGTGCATGGCGATAAACGCCACGTCGAAACCACCGGTCGCCATGGTTACCATAAAATCATCGGCAGCCGTGTCGAGCAGCTCCACCGAAGTGTAGCCGGCCTCCTTCAGGGCCACCACGACGTTCTTTCCCGAATTGAGCGAGATCTCGCGCTCAGCGGAATGACCGCCCGCCAAGACCGCTACGTGCATGTTCTCTAGGCTTTTACCCGGCATGGGCAGACTCCTCCTCTATAATTTCTGCAGCTGATACCATATTGTAGCGATACCCTCTACGTTTCCCCAAAATCGAAAGGCTTCCATGAATCCCAGGACTAAATCTCAGGACATTCGCGACTTGAGCCAAAACGATATTCGCGAGCTTGTGGCCGAACTTGGCCAGCCCGCCTTCCGCGCAAAGCAGCTCATCGAATGGGTCTTTGAGAAGAACGTTTGTTCATTTGACGATATGACCAACCTTCCCAAGGCTTTCCGCGAGCAGCTTAAAGGAGCTTTTGCCTTTGACACGCCGACTGAACTCACCAAGCAGGTTTCCAAAGATGGCTCTCGCAAGTATCTGCTCGAGTACCACGACGGCATTTCCGTTGAGACTGTCGGTATGCCCCGTCGTAACAAGCTTTCCGTCTGCGTTTCCACCCAGGCAGGCTGTGGCATGAGCTGCGCCTTTTGCGCTACCGGTCTCAACGGCCTCAAGCGCTCTCTGACCGCTCAAGAGATCGTCGACCAGGTACTTCATGTATCCAACGACTTTGGCGAGCGTGCCACGAGCGTTGTCTTCATGGGCCAGGGCGAGCCGTTCGCCAACTACGACGAGGTTCTCAAGGCACTGCGTATCCTCAACGACCCCGATGGCATCGGTATCGGCGCCCGTCATCTCACCGTCTCTACCAGCGGCGTTATTCCCGGTATTCGCAAATTTGCCGACATCCCCGAGCAGTTCACGCTTGCCGTTTCCCTGCATTCCGCCATCCAGTCGACGCGCAATAAGCTCATGCCCGGTGTTAAGAAGTACACGCTGCTCCGCCTTCACGAGGCACTTCAGCTCTACACCGAAAAGACTGGCCGCCGCCCGACCTATGAATATGCCATGATCGAAGGCGTCAACGATACGAATCCCGAGATGCAGGCACTCTGCGACTTCTGCGAAGGAACGCTGTGCCACGTTAACCTGATTCAGCTTAACGACATCGAGGGCAGCCCGCTCAAGCCGTCGCCGATTCATAAGGTCGAGGATCTTCAGCGTCGCCTTGAGTCTCGTGGCATCGAGACCACAATCCGTAATTCTCGCGGCAATGATATTGATGCCGCCTGCGGTCAGCTGAAGCAACGTTTCAAGGTCCAGAAGAACGCATAGGGGAGTCTGCGTCCCATAACGTTTCATGTGAAACATCCGACAGCCCTGGTTGCAAATAATGCAACCAGGGCTGTTTCATTTATATTCATGCTATTGGATTTGATTTACATAAGGTTAGTTATATGGCCAAAATAAGGGGTCCTTGTCTCATGAATCAGACAAGGACCCCTTCAAAACAGGTAAGTAATTGTTAGGTACCTAATAGCCAACATTTTCCCACTGATGGTTAACCCAGTCTTGGTTGATCTTGGGATTCTTAGTCACCTGAGCAGTGCGCATAGCGACATCTTCGGTCATGACATCCATTTTCTTCTTAGATGTATCGACGATATCCTGAGCGCCACGCAGCAGTCGACCGCGCAGTTCATCATCTGTCGCAATCTTATAACCCGCAAAAGCACCAGCAGCGACAGTGGTTGCCAATGCAATGACTGCGAGAACCTTACTCTTCATCCTGATCCTCCTGCCCAAATTGAATCATTTCGCCAAGGATACGGGAGAGCTCTTCTTCGTCTTTGAACTCGATTTCAATTTTATTCTTGCCACGCGAGCTCTTCACACGTACATTCGTGTTGAAAACTTGACGAAGGACTCGAGCGGCCTTTTTGAATGACTGAGGTGTTGCTGGCCTCGGAGTCCTTAGCGTCTCTCCGGCAGAAAACAACGGAGCAAGATTTTCTGTCGCTCTAACGGAAAGACCTTCTGCAACAACCTTCTCAGCAAGTCGAATCCTGGCATCTTCATATGGAACTGCAAGAATCGCTCTTGCATGGCCCGCAGTAAGCTTGCCCTCGAAAATCATCTGCTGTACAACGTCTGGAAGATCTAGCAAACGAAGTGAATTAGTGATTGACGAACGAGACTTACTGACAGCCTTTGATAACGCCTCCTGAGTCATGCCGCTGGCATCAATGAGCTGACGATAGCCCTTTGCCTCTTCGACGGGATTCAAATCAGAACGTTGAAGATTCTCGATAAGAGCAAGAGCGAGCATCTCCTCATCATTAACTTCCTTAATGATGACAGGCAGTTCCTCAAGACCAGCAAGCTTTGACGCCTGGTAACGGCGCTCACCAGCGATGATCTCATAGCCGTTTCCATGCTTGCGCACCAACAGCGGCTGCAAAACGCCATGTTCTTGAATCGACTCGCTCAACTCTCGAAGTTCAGTTTCGTTAAAGTGAATTCGCGGCTGATTAGGGTTGGGAACGATATCCTCAATAGGCAATTTAGTTTCAGATGCTGCATTTGAAGCCGACGCAGCTGAACCACCGGTCTCATACTCGGCCTCTGAGACCAAAGCATTGAGTCCACGTCCCAATCCTCCACGTTTCTTTGCACTAGGCACGCTTGATCACCTCTTTTGCAAGGTTCATATACGCTTTTGCACCCTTATTTTGAGGCGCATAAGTAATTACCGGTTCTCCAAAAGACGGAGCTTCGGAGATTTTTACGGTACGGGGAATTAGAGTCTTAAAAGCCTTATCACCAAAGTACGACTGAACCTCCTCAACAACCTGATTCGACAGAGAAGTACGCGAGTCATACATGGTCATAAGCACGCCATAGGTGTCTAAGCCCTTGTTCAGACGTGATTTGACCATCTTCATTGACTCAAGTAGCTTCGTAACGCCCTCGAGTGCGTAATACTCGCACTGAATCGGAATCAAAACGCTGTCTGCTGCGGTCAGAGCATTGATAGTAAGCAGGCCGAGCGAAGGAGGGCAGTCAATGAATATAAAATCGAACTCGTCCTGAATCGGCTCAAGCAAATCTTTAAGGCGGGTTTCACGAGCAATTGCGCTTACGAGCTCAATTTCGGCACCTGCGAGCTGAATTGTAGCCGGAATGACGAATACCTTTTTGCAATTTGTATCAAGAACAAGCGATTCTGCCGGCACATCATTCAGTAATGCATCATAGATGCACTGATTAAGGTCTTCTTTTTCAATTCCAAATCCACTGGTGCTGTTTCCCTGCGGATCAAAATCGACAATCAGTGTCTTGCGTCCCTGTTCACCCAGTGCTGCTGCAAGGTTTACAGCCGTCGTTGACTTACCGACGCCGCCTTTTTGATTGATGATTGCAATAATACGCGTGTCTTTTGCGCTCTTCGAACGCTTAACGTCGCGAAATCCCACGGTCCCTCCTGGTGTGTTTTAAAGCTGTCAAACGGAGGATGTTTCACGTGAAACATTCCGATTCGAAATCAACCGCCATGTTTCACGTGAAACACTGCAAGTTGTTAGTATCCATTATGTTTCACGTGAAACATCTAGGCAAGCGGATTCTTCTTTGCCATGCCATTTGCACGAGGCAATGAAACGGATGCTGGATGACTCTTCTTAAGAACAATGAACTCTCTGTGGCCCAAGCCCTCAGGTAAATCGATTGCATCACTCAGAAGCAAAGTGAAGCCGCAGATCTTAGCTGCTGACAAGCCAGAAGCAAGCTCCTCATCTGATGGATTGCCCTTCGTGATAACAAATAGCCCTCCATCTTTGAGGTACGGAGCAGCATACTCAACAAGAATCGGTAGAGGGGCGAGTGCACGAGCGGTTACGACAGAGAACTGTTTCTTATGGCTTCGAGCATATTCTTCAAGGCGATCATGGACTGCATGACCATTTTTCAATCCCAGAGCATGAGCAAAAGTATTGACAGCATCAACCTTCTTGCCAACAGAGTCAATATAAGTAGCTTTGCGATTCGTGGCTATCGTTAATGGAATACCAGGGAAGCCCGCACCCGTTCCCATATCGAGCAAAGCTCCCTCAGGAGCCTTATTGATATAAGGGAGCAAAACAAGTGAGTCGAGGATATGAAGCACCGCGGCATCTTCTATGTTAAGAATACGAGTGAGATTGGTTGTCTTATTTGTTTCCAGAACCAAATCAAGATGCTGAATACATTTCCTTAGCTCAGCATTAGCTACATTCAATGAATACTCTTTGCAATAAGAGGCTAGACGACTTAACATCTCGTCAGCCTGCAGATCTGTAAGTACAAACAACAGAAGCTCCTTTCTGACAAAAATCAGTGTATCGAGAACTTTTGACAAAAAAAGGGGACGTGGAAACCACGCCCCCTTAGCATAAGCTCGAGTAGATTATCGAGCAACAATCACCACATGGCGATCAGGGTCAGAACCCTCAGAATGGGTATCGACGGCATCATTGCCACGAAGTGCAATATGAACCAGTCGGCGCTCATAGGCATTCATGGGCGGAAGCGAAACGCTCTTATGGGTACGGATGGCACGCTCGGCGGCCGACTGAGCCATAGAGGCAACCTTGTCCTGACGACGGCTCTTGTAGCCTTCAACGTCAACCACAACCGGATACCTAAAGCCAAGCTTGCGGCTCACCAGCAAAGAGAACATAACCTGAAGGGCATCAAGGGTACGACCGTGACGTCCAATGAGAACAGCAAGATCAGGAGCGGTAACATCCAAAATCAGCTCACCCTCGTCGCCCTCGTACTCATCAATAGGAGAGTTGGCGGCATCGAAGTGCGAAAGGATGGAACGCAGAATGGAAATCGCAACATCGGCAATGGTGTCGAGCTCCTCATCAGTCAGCTCTTCACCGGCCTTGTAGCGCTGTGCAATCTCGGGATAATCGCCCGCAATCTGCGGGGCAACCTCCTCAAGCATATCCTCGATGATCTCTTCAGACATAACGTACTCCAAAAGTTAGGTACCTAAATAAGATTGATATCCCGACTACTTCTTCTTGTGCGGACGCGGCTTCTTCTCGCGACGGGTAACCTCGACCTGCAGCGGAGCGTTCTTGAGGCGCTCCTCCTCATCGGCCTTGGCCTTGTCGATAACCTTCTGTGTCACGAAGATCTGCTGGATAACCTGCCAGGCAGAAGACACATCGTAGTACAGAAGAACGCCGACGGGCAGGCTCCAGCCCATCCAAAGCATCATGACGGTCATGACGACGGCCATCATGCGCATGCTCTGGGCCTGCTGACCAGTCTGATTGCGAGACATATACAGCTGCGGAATCAGGGTCAAGACAGCGAACAGAATCAGGCAAACCAGCGCAGGCAGCGCAACCATAAAGCCATCGGCAAAGGAAGCGCTCGGCGTGGTGGTAAGGTCAGGCAGGATGTTGAAGAACGAGAACGTGCCGTCGCTAAAGTAGTTCGGCAGGTTACGCAGCAGCGTAAATAGGGCGAACAGGACAGGCATCTGGATCAACAGTGGCAGACAACCAGCCATGGGGTTGAACTTGTTCTCGCTGTAGAACTTCTGCATCTCCTCGGCCTGGCGCTGGGGATCGTCGGCATAACGCTCCTGGATCTCGAGCATCTTAGGCTGCAGCACCTGCATGCGAGCCGTCGACTTGGTCGACTTGAGCATAAGCGGCGTCAGCAGCAGACGGATGATGACCACCAGGATGATGATGGACAGGCCCCAGTCGACCGCAAAGGTCTGGATGAGCTTGAGCAGCTCAAAAAGGATGTTAACGATCCAATCCCACATGTAAGTTTTCCTCCGATAGCGAGTGCCCGCTAAGGCACAGGGTCATAACCGCCGACGTGCAGGGGATTGCAGCGAGCGATGCGCCTCACGGCAAGCCAGCAGCCTCTCAAAACACCGTACTTCTCAATCGCCTGGATAGCGTATTGCGAGCACGTTGGGTAATAAATGCAAGCGTCAGGCAATAAGGGCGAAATAACCTGTTGATATATGCGAATAGGAGCGATGGCAACACGTCGCAAAACGTGATTGCTCATCGCTCCTCCCCGGCAACGCCGGCGCGTTTCATAAGCGAACGCAACGCCTTGTCCATCTCCTGCGGCGAGGAAACCCTCGTCTTGGGAGTCGCGAACAAGATGATGTCATAACCCGCAACGGGAAATCCACAGCTGCGAGCGGCCTCGCGCATCACACGCTTAGATCGGTTGCGCACCACAGCACAACCGAGTCGTTTAGCACCAACGAAGGCGACCCTTCCGGAGTCGCCTTCGCCAACCGATTCACATATGGTCATTCGAATCAGAGGGTGATTGAAACGACGCCCCTGACTGAACACATGCTCGAAATCTTGCCGAGACTTAATAGTCTTCATGCGAGATGTGTGTATCGCTGCTAGACAGTGAGACGCTTGCGGCCCTTGGCGCGACGACGGGCGAGCACGGCACGACCACCCTTAGTGGCCATACGGGCACGGAAGCCATGGGTCTTGGCACGCTTACGCTTATTAGGCTGATACGTACGCTTCATCTTAAGTTCCTCCTGCTGCATTTCGAGTGTCCGCGGGGGCGCGGACGCAGATATAGACACGTGAGCTTGAAGATTGTAGGGAAATCAATGTTCAAATGTCAAGAAATCAAAGGTAAAAGGTTGCAAAGAGTACACGGTTCCCCCATAAGCAGAACCGGCATTTGAGGCAGCAGACAACTTTTCACGAAATTTCATCGAGTTTTCAACAGGTCGTGTTGGAAATGTTGAGAACTTTTCGTCCGTTTTCCAAAGTTTTCAACAGGTTTTGAAAACTTGTCGAAAGATGAGAAACATTGCGCGGTGAGCTACTATTTGTTCAAAACCTTTTGAAAGATTGCGAGCGGCATGTCTGACGACTTCTACACCATGGTCGATTCCGGTGATCCGGCACCCGACAACGAGCACATCAACGGGGTGCGCGAGGAACGCAACGAAGGTGAGCAGGTCACCGCACAAGCACCGAAGGCCATGTATGCAGCGCGCATCGCGGTCTACGATGACATGCTGTCGACACCGCGTGTCATCGTCATCGAACCGCAAGACGTCCGTACCTACCTGGAAGAGACAACCAACACCGTCTACCAGTGCATGAAAGAGCAGGGAGGACGCATCTCGCTGATGGTTATCCGCGAGATTGTCGAAAACTTTATCCACGCGCATTTTGCAGAGCCCATCATCTCGATTCTCGACGGTGGCGATACCATCCGCTTTGCCGATCAGGGTCCGGGCATCGACGACAAAGAGCGTGCCTTCGATTTTGGCGTAACCAGTGCAAACAGCAAGATGAAACGGTATATCCGCGGCACCGGAGCCGGGTTTCCCATGGTACAGGAGTACCTGGAAAACGCTGGCGGCGCCGTCTCCATCGAGGACAACATGGGCAACGGCACCGTCGTGACGGTAAGTCTGAACCCCAAGCGCGTGCAGGAAATCGAGCGTGCTGGCGGGCGCGGGGCAGCCGTGCGACCCGAAACAGAGCAGCAGGCATATCCCATGCCGGGCGCCTTCGCGCAGCAACCCGCAGCAATGCAGCAGGTGCAACAGCAGATGCCCCCCATGCAGCAGCCTGGCATGGCCCCCATGCAAAAGCCCCAGGCACCCTCGGGAGCGATTCCCCAGAACACACCCGACGCAATGCCAGCTATGGGGCCGGATGTGGGAACCTTGCAGCAGATGGCGGGCACATCGGCTGCACAGCAGATGCCCTATCAACCGAACCCGCAAGGATATCCGGCTCAATACGCGCCGCAAACGGGATATGCGCAGGCATACCCCCAGCAATACCCGCTGGGATACCAGCAGCCGTACCAACAAATGCCCCAGGCGCAGTACAACCCATGGACCCAGCAGATGCCTCCGCAGCCTTACCAACAGTGGCCGCAAAGTTTTCAACAGCAACCGCTGCCCATGCAGAGTTCTCAACAACCAGCAGCTCAAATGATGTATCCTAATGTGACGAATCAATATGCACAGCCGCAGCAAAACGTATTTGTGAGCGAGCGCGGCGAAGCGGCACTGGGCTATCTGGCTCAAAACCAAGAGTGTGGCGCAACCGACCTGGCACGAGCGTTTGGAAACTCAGCGCCCACGTGGTCGCGAACGCTCAACGACTTGGCACAGGCCGGCTTGGTAATCAAACATGGCCAGAAATATCATCTGACCGAAATAGGCAGCGCTCGCGTGCGAGCCCAAAGTTAAGGAACGGGAGAAACAGTGGACGAGGAAGCAAGCATCATCCTGGGAGATGCCATCGCCTTTTGTCAGCGCGACGGCCAAGATGCACGCCTCATCAATATGCTGGGACAATCGCGCGCCGTGAGTTTAACCGAGGACACTCTGACGATTGAGGCCCCTTCACGCTTTGCCATCGCTCAGCTCAAAAAGCACCAGCCGACCATCGAGGCGTACCTAGAAGAGATTGCCTTTGCACCGATTGCGCTCAATATCGTGGCACCGCAAGGCGCCTCGGCAAATACGGCCCCGGACACTCACCCGGTAGCGACCGCCGCCGCAGCGGCAACACCGGCGCCCGAGCCTCGACGCGACGATGTTTCCCGTGAAACCATGGCACCGCAGCCGACTGCTTCGGTCGCACCGGCGGTAGAGCCAGGCCCCTCGCCCATCCCGACCGCCACGCATATGCCCGTCGCACACGAGGCGACACCCGGCGAAGAGTCGGGCATTGCAATCAAAAACACGTTGTCCGCCGACGATTTCCGCCGCATGATGACCCAAATGAATGGCAGGCCACCGGCGAAAAGCGCGAGTTCGTCCGCAGCGCCGGCAGCACCTTCGGCGGCGGCACCGGCGGCACCGGCGGCAGTCGAGAAAAACGCGGACGGGGCACCCCTCGCGGCGAATTCGAAATTCACGTTTGAGAACTTCGTCTTCGGGCCGGAGAACAGTCTTGCCTACCGATCGGCGCTCAAATTCGCCATGCTTGCAGACACGCCCGGTACCTGCACGTCGCTGTTCATCTACGGCAAATCGGGCCTGGGCAAGACGCACCTGCTGCTCGCCATCAAAAATGAGCTGGCAGAGAAATCGCCCGAGATCAAGGTGAAGTACGCCAACTCGCAGGCATATCTGGACGACTTGATGACGGAATTCGACCGCCAAAAGAAGAGCAACGCCCCCATTATGCAGGCGTACCACGGCGTCGACGTGCTTATCATCGATGACATCCAGAACATCATCGGCAAGCGCGCGAGCGTGGATTACTTCTTCCAGTTGATGGATGAATTCATCCGTAACAACAAGAAGGTCGTGATCGCCGCCGACCGCGCTCCCAAGGACCTTAATATGGACGAGCGCCTGACCAGTCGCTTTAATGCCGGTCTGCTGTGCCTGGTGGCGGAGCCCAGCTACGAGATGAAGTACAAGATTTTGCAGCGTTATTACGAGAACACGATCGCCGCCGCACCCGAGGCGGGCAACGACTCGTTGCTGGCGGCATACGGGGGCGACGGCGGACATCTGACCGACGCGCACTTTAAACACATGGCCGAGGTCTCGGGCACCAACATTCGCGAGCTTGAGAGCTTTTGCGAGCGTTGTGCCGGCGAAGCGGGCGATCGCGAGCGCGAGGGCGGGGAGCTCACCTTTGACGACATCGACGCCATCGCCAACCAGTACTTCGACACATCGGCCAAGAAGATCAATGTGCAGACGGTCCAGTCCGTCATCGAGGAGCAATACGGCGTAACGCACGAGGAACTCATCGGGCCTCGCCGCAACGCCAATATCGCCAAGGCACGCCATATCGCTATCTACCTGGCGATCGAGATGTGCGAGATGACGACGACGGCCGTGGGCGCCGAGTTTGGCAACCGCAACCACTCGACCGTCAGCACGAGCTATAAAAAGGTTCAGAAGATGATTCAGGAAGACCGGACTGTTACCGAAGACCTCAAGTCGCTGCGCGATAAAATTACACTGCGCTCGTAGGTAAATGGACACAGCTGTTGAAAACTTGTCGAAACGGCGGTTATAAGGTGTCAAAAACTCGAGTCGCGGTGATGAAAAGTTTTGCGCAGGTTTTGAACGTGGAAAACATGCCCGGTTGCACACAGGTTCCTGTCGATTCTCTTTTTAGGGCTGACCTGCACCTTTAGGAGTAATCAACAGTTTCGTCAGTACTATTACTATTATTAAGATATTTATATCTATAGAAAGGTATTAAAAGATGAAGTTCACCGTCAGCCAGAGCTCGCTTACGCAAGCCATCGGCGTCGTTATGAAAGGCGTCGCTTCGGCATCCACCCTTCCCATTCTGTCGGGCGTGCTCGTTAAGGCACAAGACGGCATCTTGGAATTCCAGACCTCCAACTACACCATCTCGATTCGTCACCGCATTGCGGCCCATGTCGAAGAGGAGGGCGAGATGGTGATTCCCTGCAAGATGCTCTCCAACATCACCAAGACCCTTCCCGATGCCCCGGTCACCTTTGAGCTGTCCGAGCGTCAGGTTTTGATTGGCTGCGAGAAGAGCTCTTTTCGCCTCAACACGCTCGATGCTAACGACTTTCCCGAGTTTCCGGCATACGCCATCGAGAGCGCCGTCGAGCTGCCGACCGATATCCTGTCCGAAATGGTAAGTCGCGTATGGCGCGTAACCTCGACTGACAAGGCCCGCCCCATCCTGGGTGGCGTGCACATGAAGGTCGAGAACAACACTGTGCGCCTGGTCGCGACCGACTCCTTCCGTCTGGCCGTGTGCGATACGCAGGTCGAGACCTCGACCCTCGAAGGCTCCTTTGAACTCAACGTTCCGGCTGACGCCTTCAACGACGCGCTGAACATCATGGCCAGCCAGGCGACCATCATGATCGGCGCCACCGACACCCAAGTTGTCTTTGAGGCCGGCAACACCACCTACGTGTCGCGCCGCATCGAGGGCGTATATCCCAACTACAAGCAGCTCATCCCCGATTCGTGCGTGACGAGCGTCAAGATCGACGTAGCTGCCTTTAACGCCGCCCTTAAGCGTGTGGCCGTTATCGCGAGCGCCAACCCCGCTGTCAAGTTTGAGATTGACGTCGAGAACGGCCAGATGGGCCTGTCCTCTATTTCCAACGACCAGGATCTGGCGCAGGAGACGATCGATGTCGAGGCCGAGGGCGAGTCGGGCACCATCGCCTTCAACTACCACTACATCTTTGGCTGCCTCAATGCCCTGTCCAAGGAGAAGGAGATCACGCTGGAGCTCAAGAGCTATTCGCAGGCGGGTATCTTCAAGTCCTACGACAAGATCAACTACCTGTACCTGGTCATGCCGGTACGCATCTAGCAGTGCCCATGACCATGTTCGCACGCGATCTTTCCGTTGCGCGCTATCGCAGCTTCGACAGCTACCGCCTTGCCCTGAGCGACGGTGTGACAGTGCTCGCGGGTCCCAACGCGGCGGGAAAGACCAACCTCATAGAGGCGCTGCAGCTGCTGACGAGTGGCGCCTCGTTTAGGCATCCGACCGCAGCCGAGCTCGTGCACGACGGCGTGGGCTCATGCAAGGTCGAGCTGAGGCTCGAAGGCGACGGGCGCGTGCTGGACATGGGACTGAGCGTGGAAGATGGCAAGCGTTCGTTTAGCCGCAACGGCAAGCGCTGCGCTGCGTCCGGCGTGCGCGGGGTACTGCCGAGCGTTTTGTTTTGTCCGGACCACCTGGATATGGTCAAGCGGGGTGCCAGCGTGCGCCGCACCGCACTTGACGACTTTGGCGTTCAGCTGAGTGCACGCTATGCCGATCTGGCTAGTGCCTACGGGCGCTGCGTGACCCAGCGCAATGCCCTGCTCAAGGAGACCTGGTGCTGCCGCGAGATGCTCGGCGCCTGGAACGAATCTATCGCCCGCGCCGGTTCGGCCCTGCTCGTGCATCGTCTGGCCCTGCTCGACCGGCTGTCGGGCCATGTGCGCGACGCCTATGGCCGCGTGGCATCCGGCGAGCCCGTCGGCGTGTCCTATGTGTCCACGCTTGGCGACCTGCCTGGCACCGAGGATCGCGACGAGCTCAGGGGCTGGGCGTATGAGCACATGCTCTCGGCGCTCGATGAGCGCGCCGACGAGGAGATCCGCCGCGGCGTGACGCTCGTCGGTCCGCATCGCGACGAGATTGAGTTTTCCGTCGCGGGTCGATCGGCCCGTTCGTTTGCCAGCCAGGGCCAGCAGCGAACGCTGGTGCTTGCCTGGAAGGTGGCAGAAGTGGCCGTGGCGCGCGATATCCTGGGCACCGCGCCGCTGCTGCTTTTAGACGACGTGATGAGCGAGCTCGACGCCGGGCGCCGAGGCGCTTTTCTGCAGCTGATCGGTGATGATATCCAGACAGTCATAACCACCACCAATCTGGGGTATTTTACCGATGACCTGCTTGATCGAGCCAAGGTGGTGAGCATGGGTGAGACGTGCTAATTTCGAGCGCGAGAACGGAACGGTTGCCTTTGGCGGCTTTTTGGATGCCGAGCGTCGGCGCATCTTGGCGGCCGCGACACCCGAGCGCCGTGCGCAGATGGAGGCTGCAGAGGAATCTCGCGCGGTCTATCGCGCGTGGAACGCGGTGTGCTCGGGCACGCGCGAGGGGCGGCATGTGACGGGGCTGCGTTACCTGCCCGAGTCCAATGAGCTGCTGGTGTATCTCGACTCGCCCTCGTGGACGCAGGAAATGACGTTGTTGCGCGAGATCATCCGCGCGCGCATGGAGCGCGCTGGTGCGCATGTGGACGGCCTGGTGTTCAAAACCACCGCACCCGGTCACACGCCGCCTGCCGCCAAGGAGCGCCTGCGCCCGGCGACGACCGAGCGCCCGCCGGCCCCGCACGCCGACCTAAGTGAGGCCGAGCGCGGCGAGATTGAGCGCCAAGTGGCGCCCATCGAAGACCAAAAACTGCGCGAGGCCCTCGAGAACGCCATGAGAGCCAGTGCCGAGTGGGCCAAGGGCGTGCAAAGCAAAAAAGAGCCTTAAATCGCATCTAGTGGCCTTGTAGAGCCAAATACCCTCGTTCCCGAGGGTATTTTTTTACGATAAACTAGTAAGGCTGTACACATTTTCTTGACTGAAGGAGGACGTGTGGCAAACGAAAACGATTACGATGGCGGCGAGATTAAGATTCTCGAAGGTCTCGAGGCCGTTCGTAAGCGCCCGGGCATGTATATCGGCTCGACGAGCGCCAGCGGTCTGCATCACCTGGTGTGGGAGATCGTTGACAACTCCGTCGACGAGGCCATGGCCGGTTTCTGCACCGAGATCCAGGTGACGGTCCACGCCGACAACTCCATCACGGTCGTCGACAACGGGCGCGGCATCCCCGTCGACGAGCACCCTGTTAAAAAGATCCCGACGCTCGAGGTCGTCATGACGATCTTGCACGCCGGCGGTAAGTTCGATAACTCGGCCTATAAGGTCTCGGGCGGCCTGCACGGCGTGGGCATCTCCGTCGTCAACGCACTGTCCAAGCGCGTGGTCGTTCAGGTTCGTCGCGATGGCAACACCTACGAGATGGAGTTCTCGCGCGGCAAGACCGTCAAGAAGATGGAGGTCGTGGGCACCTCGGATTCGACGGGTACCACCGTCACCTTCTGGCCCGACGACGAGATCTTCGAGACCTGCATCTACGATTTCGATACGCTGCACAACCGCCTACAGGAGACGGCGTTCCTCAATAAGAACCTCAAGATCGTGCTGACCGACGAGCGCGAGGCGACTCCCCACGTGGAGGAGTTTTGCTATGCCGGCGGCATCATCGACTTCGTCAAGTTCCTCAACGAGGGCAAGGACGTCCCCGAGGCCTTTAAGGAGCCCATCTACATCGAGGGCAAATCGGACCCGGACGCGCCTGTCGCCAAGATGGGCGAGGTCGAGGTTTCCCTGCAGTGGAATAGCGGATACGGCGAGAACGTCATGTCGTTTGCCAACGACATCTACACTCCCGAGGGCGGCATGCACCTTGAGGGCTTCCGCACCGCGCTCACCCGCGTGATCAACGACTATGCGCGCAAGCAGAACCTGCTCAAGGAAAAAGACGCCAATCTGACCGGCGACGATGTGCGCGAGGGCCTTTCGGCTGTTATCTCGGTCAAGCTGCCCGACCCGCAGTTTGAGGGCCAGACCAAGGCCAAGCTCGGCAGCTCCTATATGCGCGCGCTGACACTCAAGATCGTGACCGACGGCCTCGCCGATTACCTCGAGGAGCATCCCAAGCCCGCTCGCGAGATCGTCAAGAAGGCTCAACAGGCCTGCAAGGCGCGCAACGCCGCCCGCAAGGCGCGCGAGGCGACCCGCCGCAAGAGCCTGCTCGAGACGGCGTCCCTGCCCGGTAAGCTCGCCGACTGCTCGGTGCGTGATGCCGAGCTGACCGAGCTCTTCATCGTAGAGGGCGACTCGGCAGGCGGTTCGGCCAAGGACGGCCGTCGCCGAGACATCCAGGCGATCCTACCCCTGCGCGGCAAGATTTTGAACGTCGAGCGCGTGGGCGACCACCGCGCGTTCTCGAGTGACACCATCCAGTCGCTGATTACCGCGATCGGCTGCGGCGTCACGACGAGCGCCGGTGACGGCGGCGACTTTGATATCACCAAGGCCCGCTACCACAAGATCATCATCATGACCGATGCAGATGTTGACGGTGCGCATATCCGCATCCTGCTGCTGACGTTCTTCTACAAGTACATGCGCCCGCTGATCGATGCCGGCTATGTCTATGTTGCCTGCCCGCCCATCTTTGGTATTAAGGTGCGCAACAAGATCCATTACGTGTATCCCAACGGCCGCCAGCCCGAAGACGAGATTCTGCGCGACACCATTCAGAGCCTGGGCCTGAACCCCGACGACAACGACGAGGACGGCAAGGCCAAGGATGGCAAGATCACCAAGAAGCGCAAGGGCTATACCGTTCAGCGCTACAAGGGCCTGGGCGAGATGGACCCCAAGCAGCTTGCCTCGACGACGATGGACCCCAAGACCCGTATCCTGCAGCGCGTGTCGATCGAGGACGCCGTGGTGGCGGACCGCGCCGTGCGCGAACTGATGGGTTCCGAGGTCGGCTATCGCCGTGAGTACATTGAAAAACATGCGCACGACGCGCGCTTCTTAGACGCCTAGCTTTCCCAGGCACCCCATCTTGCCCTTCAGGATTTCGGGCGCCGCACGCAAGGCGCGCGCCCTCATCCTTCAGGGCAACCTGGGGCACCTGGAAAACCTAGGAGGGTTATCCGGTGTTCCCGGTAATTCGTCTCCGTGGTAGGGAACTAATGGACCACGCAAACCATGAGGAGGTAACGTGGCAGACGATATCAACAACAACGAGGGTATGGACGAGGCCGGCGACGCCGGTATGCCCGATGATCTGAAGCGCCTGCTCGCCCGCGCCGAGCAGGGCGAGGACGGCGATCCAGATTCCTATAACCCCGACGCCGAGGATGAAGAGGAAGAGGATGACGATGCCGAGCTCGAGGAGAGCTTTGGCGCTGTCGATCGCGGCGCCTCGGCCGGCGAGGATATCAACGGCGGTCAGCTCCAGATTTCGGAGTTCGGCCGCGAGATGAAGCAGTCGTTCATCGAGTACTCGATGTCGGTCATCACGGCGCGCGCCCTGCCGGACGTGCGCGATGGCCTAAAGCCGGTGCACCGCCGCATCCTGTACGCCATGAACGAGAGCGGCATCTACCCCAACCGCCCGCATAAGAAGTCGGCCTGGACGGTCGGCGAGGTTATCGGCAAGTACCATCCGCACGGTGACTTCGCGGTCTACGAGGCCATGGTTCGTCTGGCGCAGTGGTTCTCCATGCGCACACCGCTCATCGATGGCCACGGCAACTTCGGCAACATCGATGGCGATGGCGCGGCGGCCATGCGTTATACCGAGAGTCGACTGGCAAAGCCCGCCATGGAGCTGCTGCGCGACCTGCAAAAGGATACCGTTGACTGGCAGCCCAACTACGACGAGTCGCTCGCCGAGCCCGTGGCACTGCCCGCGCGCTTCCCCAACCTGCTGGTCAACGGCAGCCAGGGCATCGCCGTCGGCATGGCCACCAATATCGCCCCGCACAACCTCGCCGAGGCGATCGAGGCCACCTGCTACCTGATCGACAATCCCGATGCCACCGTCGACGAGCTTATGCAGATCATGCCCGGTCCGGACTTCCCCACCGGTGCCATCATCATGGGCAGCGCCGGCATTAGGCAGAGCTACGAGACCGGCCGCGGCTCCATCACCGTGCGCGCCAAGGCTCACGTGGAATCCACCAAGACCGGTCGTAGCCGCCTGGTCTTTACCGAGATCCCTTACATGGTCAACAAGGGCACTCTGCAGGAGAAGATCGCCCAGCTCGTAAACGACAAGCGCATCGAGGGCATCTCGGACATGCGCGACGAGTCCAACCAGAAGGGCATTCGTCTGGTCATCGAGCTCAAGAAGGGCGTCATTCCACAGGTCGTGCTCAACAATCTGTATAAGTACACCTCGCTGCAGACGACCTTTGGTGCCAACAACCTGGCGCTCGTCAACGGCGTTCCCAAATGCCTGAGCTTGCGCGAGATGCTGCAGCACTACATCGACCACCAGGTCGACGTCGTCACCCGCCGCACCCGCTTTGACCTCAAGAAGGCCCAGGCACGTGCCCATATCCTCGAGGGCTACTTGATGGCTCTCGACCATATCGACGAGGTCATCAGCATCATTCGCTCCTCGCAGACTGACTCCGAGGCCAGCGGCCGCCTGATCGAGCGCTTTGGCTTTACGCCCGAGCAGACCACGGCCATCCTCGAGATGAAGCTACGTCGTCTGACCGGCCTGGAGCGCGACAAGATCCAGGAAGAGTTGGACGGCCTGCGCCGCGCCATCGCCTACTACGAGGACCTGCTGGCGCATGAGGAGAAGATCCTGGGTGTCATCAAGGAGGAGATGCGCGAGATCTCGAAGAAGTTCGGCGACAAACGCCGCACCGAGATCAGCCATGTCGAGAAGGACCTGGACGTCGAGGACCTCATCGCCGACGAGGACATGGTCGTGACCATCACCCACACCGGCTATGTCAAGCGCATCCCGGTGGCCGCCTACCGTGCCCAGAAGCGCGGCGGCAAGGGCGTATCGGGCGTCAACCTTAAAGAGGACGATGTCATCGACGAGATGTTTATCGCATCCACGCACGAGTACGTGCTGTTCTTCTCGAGCAAGGGCAAAGTCTACCGCCTGAAGGTGCACGAGCTGCCGGTGGGTACGCGCCAGGCGCGCGGCACCGCGATCGTCAACCTGCTGCCCTTTGAGGAAGGCGAGAAGATCGCGAGCGTCATCAGCTGTCGCGAGTTCCCTGCCGACGAGTACCTGATGTTTGCCACCAAGAGCGGCATGGTCAAGAAGACAGTGATGAACGCATATGACCGCAGTCGCCGCGACGGCCTGATCGCTATCAACCTGCGTGACGACGACGCGCTGCTGAACGTGCGCCGCGTGCGCGAGGGCGACAAGATTATCCTGGCCACCACCGCGGGCAAGGCGATTATGTTCTCCGAGGAGCAGGTGCGCGCCACCGGCCGCGACACCAGCGGCGTTCGCGGTATCAGCATGAAGGACGGTGTGAGTGTTCTGGGCATGGAAGTCACTAACGGCAATGGCGATCTGTTCGTCATCACCGAGCGCGGCTACGGCAAGCGCACGCCGGTCGCGGACTACCCGGAGCAGAACCGCGGCGGCCAGGGCGTCTACACCATCCAGATGACCGAGCGTAAGGGTAACCTCGCAGCCATGAAGACGGTGGGTCCGCAGCACGAGCTGTTCATCGTGACGGAAGGCGCGACGGTCATTCGCGTCAAGACCGATGAGATTAGCCAGACTGGCCGCGCTACCCAGGGCGTCAAGATGATGACCGTCGACGACAACGACCGCATCTGCGCCGTAGCCCGCATGACAGCCGCCAAGGAGAAGCCCGAAGGCGAAGGCGCCGAGGCCGCAACCGACGTCGAAGAGGCCCCAGTCGACCTAGGCGACGGCAACGACATGCCAGAGGATCTCCTAGACGAGTAAGAGGCCCTAGCTGGTAAAAATCATCAGACCCCTTACATCGGCGGTCGGCGCACTGCGCGCCGACCGCTTTTTTGACAATCTTGAACCTCGCGTCGGCCCCGGCTGCCCGGCGGCATACGAAGTCGATCGCGAGTTCCGCACGAGCCGGAGAGCACTTAATGTGCTCTCCGTGCGAGCAGGA
>UQKM01000017.1 GCA_900541685.1 uncultured Collinsella sp. | reverse complement strand
GCGACGATCCAACGCCGGAGCGCGGGGCGGGAGGCCGGATTGCCTTCCCTCAACGCGACCCTGCGAAGCCGTGAGCGGGGAGGGAAGGCAATCCGGCCTCCCGCCCCGCGCTCCGCAGCAGCCAGCGCCAAGCGCTAGTAGTTCACCACCTGCTCCTCAAAGTACGCCTTGGGGTGGTTACACACCGGGCACACCTCAGGTGCCTCGGCACCAACGTGCAGATGTCCGCAGTTCAGGCACTTCCACACCTTTACGCCCTCGCGCTCAAACACCTCGCCCGACTCAATGCGCTCGACGAGCTTGTTGTAGCGCTCCTCGTGGGCCTTCTCGACGGCGGCGACACCACGGAACTTTGCGGCAATCTCGGCAAAGCCCTCTTCCTCGGCGGTCTTGGCAAACTCGTCGTACATCGTGGTCCACTCGTAGTTCTCACCCGCGGCGGCATCGCGCAGATTGTCCAGGGTATCGGGGACGGCGCCATCGTGCAGATACTTAAACCACAGTTTGGCGTGCTCGGACTCGTTGCCAGCCGTCTCGGCAAAGATGTTCGAGATCTGAACGTAGCCGTCCTTCTTTGCCTTGGAGGCATAGTAGCGATACTTGGTGTGTGCCTGGGACTCACCGGCAAAAGCGGTCTCGAGGTTCTTCTTGGTTTGGGAATTCTCAAAATCCATAGGTGTACTTCCCTTCAACGCATGCCGCCCGTAGGCTTCGAGCGGCCTCGTCTTTAGGATGCCCTCATGTCGGAAATCTAAACCTTACAATCCTGTTCTTCAGATTTCCACGGGCTAAATGCTCAGCCAGCGATCGCCCTCGGCTCGGCAAAAGCCCTCACGCTCCAGGTCGGCCAGAATGCCCGCGACAAGCTCGCGCTCGACCGGCCCGCGCCCAGCCGCCGCTTCCATATCGTTAACGCCCACCACGGCATCAGCAAGCGTAATCCCCGCCGGTTGGCCATCGCGCGCTGCCAGCAACATGCGCACGATATGCGCGCGCTTTTGGCGACGTGAGCCCTCAAACTTTGATTGACGGCTATAGCCCGCCGAGCGCCTGGACGGATTGGGCAACGTCTTTTTTAGATATGCGCCGTAATCCAGCAACGCGTAATACCACGCGCGCGGCGTGTCGGCATCATCGAGCGGCACGGCAAAGGGAGCGATCTCGTCGGTCGCCGCACCGGGGACCGCCGGACAGGCCGCCTGAATCAGCGGCACCAGCTCGCGGTCGGGAACAGCCGGTACATCGGGAAAGAAGTGATGCAGAAAGACCGTGCGCACGTTGGTCTCCAGATACACGCCTGGAAGGTCAAACGCAAACGACCGGATACCTTGCGCCGTTGCCGGGCCAATACCAGGCAGAGCGACCAAGTCACGCGTCTCACGCGGAAACTCACCGTCCCAGTCCTCCACAACGCGCTGAGCGGCCTTGTGGAGCGCCAGAGCGCGTCGGTTGTAGCCCATGCCCTGCCAAGCGTCCAAAACATCGGAAGGCGCGGCTTGGGCAAGCGCCTGCACGGTCGGAAAGCGATCGAGCCACGCCGGCATACGCGTCTCCACGCGTGGCACCTGTGTTTGCTGCAACATGACCTCGGAAAGCCAAATGATGTACGGATCGCGCGTGCGGCGCCACGGAAGGTCGCGATAACGCAGGACCCCTTCCGAACGAATCATCGAACGAAAGGGGTCTTGAATCATATCTATGCTCCTTATGCGGCGCTATTCCTCCCGGCAAGCGCACGCGCAGGTGGCGTACTCGGGAAACGCTTCGCGGTCGGCGAATTTGGGATCGACGGCCGGGAACTGGCGGTGAGCGACGATGTCGCCGAGCGAAACGGAATCGAGGTAATCGCGCATCAACGCTTGAGCTCCGGCCCACAGGGGATGATAGCAGCACGTGCCCATGCGTGCACAGTCGCCATCGGGTGCGGTGCAATCATTCATAACCATAGGGCCCTGAACGGCCTCGACGACCTGGCGGATGGTGACGTCGTCCGGACTGACCTTGAGACGCATGCCACCGTGGACGCCACGCAGGCTCTCCACAATACCGGCCTGGACCAAACCGTGCTGAATCGAGCGGGCAAACGAATACGGAACATTGACCTCTTCGGCAGCGGTGCGAACAGAAAGCAAACGCTCCGGATCCTCGGCAAGCATCGCCAGCATACGAAGGGCGTAATCAGTCTTCCTCGATATGTCCATTTTTCCCCTTTCAAGGAATACGAACAGCTCGAACGAGCTCCGGGGCCGAGCTTGTGTCGAGACGCTAAATGACCGCAGGACATCCAAATGGTAAATCGGATATCCACTGAGTGCCGCGCTTGGAGCGAAATGCATCAGATGCGGCCTACAGTGCAATTTAGTATAACCTAACCCCCTGTCTCGTTGAACAGGTGTTGCGCAACAAAGCTGTTGTTCAGACAGATAGACTTATTAGATTTTACTTGCGTTCCCGAAGGCGCGGGGATTCTGGGCGAAGATGCGCCAGGGCGATCGTTCTATCGAAACAAAGTGCATCAAACGCAAAAAGCCACGTCCGAAGACGTGGCTTTAATTGCGTTGGCGGGAAGTACGGGGCTCGAACCCGCGACCTCCGACGTGACAGGCCGGCGCTCTAACCAAACTGAGCTAACTCCCCAGGCAGGCGTTCGCGTTTGTTTCCGCTCGCGTGCGCTGCGGGGATTAGTATACACAGAAGTCTGTCCGGCGCGCAACAACTTTTTTGAAAAAATTTTTCGGTCCCTCCGGGAGGGTCTCCGGGGCTGGGGGCGGGGGTTAAGTTTGCTGCTCTACAGTCCTGCGCAAGACGGAAAGCACATTAAGTGCTTTCCTTTGCGTGCGGAACTCGCGACAAACTTAACCCCCGCCCCCAGCCCCGGAGACCCTCCCTGCCGTCACTTTCTTCAACCAGTTCTTGTTGCTCGCCGCTTCGCGGCTCGGCGGCCCCGTTCTCCGTGGCGGGGTTGTCTTAGATTCTTGTTGGGACTCTGCCTTTGGCTGAAAGAAAACGGGGGACGCATCTGCATCCCCCGTTTTTGTTGCGGTTAGTCCAAGTCAATAAACTTGGTGCTTAGGATCTTGCCGTCTTTGACGAGCATTCTGGCCATGGTGGGGCCTCGGGTGCCTCTGGGGTAGCTGGCGCTGCCCGGGTTGAGGACTAAGCAGCGGCCCACTTGGGCTTCTTTGGTTACGTGGGTGTGACCGTTGATGGCTACGTCTACGGATCCCACCGGAAGGTCTTCGCGGTAGTGGGCTACGGCGAATTTGAGGCCTTCGTAGGTAAAGAGCGCAAGACGGTCTACATCGGGGCCGTAGTCGCGGTAGTAATCGTTGTTGCCCAAGACGGCCCGCACGGGGGCGATGGTGCATAGGTGCTCGTAGTCCATCTCTGACGTAAGGTCGCCGGCGTGGATGATCAGGTCTGCGCCCTCAAGCTCATCCAAGAGCGCAGGCGATAAATAGCCGTGGGTGTCCGAGATGATGTCGATACGCTTGGCGCTTGCACTGTTCATGGGATCCCTTCCGCAAAAAACGATTCGGCAGATACATACAAAAAAGGCCCCACGGCTCCGCAGACGATGGGTCTACAGGGCTGCGGGGCCAGTGTGCTAGAGACTCAAGGCCTTCTTGAGCGGCACGACGCGGCGGCGCGAAACCGGCACGCGTTCGTCGACGCCCGTAATGCCCAGCTGGATGGCGCCCGAGGGCACCGTCTCAACGTCCGTGACGCACGCTAGGTTGACGATATAGCGGCGGTGAACACGGAAGAAGCCAAAGTCGCAGAGCTTGGCCTCAAACTGCGCCAGCGAGGTCGTCGACAAAAAGCGATCATCGACGGCATAGATGCAGGAGTAATCATCCTTGGCCATGATAAAGCGGATGTCATCCACGGGAATGAGCACCTTGCGGCCGCCCTTTTCCACCGGGATACGCTCGATGGTCACCTTGCTGTCCGTAACCGGCTTGGCGCGTTGCATGACCTTCTCGATCGCGCGATCCAAGCGAGCTTCCTCGACAGGCTTCATCAGATAATCGACGGCATCGACGTCGAATGCCTCGACCGCATGGTCGCTATACGCAGTCACAAACACGATCGCCGGCGGATTTTTGAGCTTATGCAGCGCCTCGGCAAGTTGCAGGCCCGAGGCACCGGGCATCGAGATATCGAGAAACACGACATCCACGCGACTTTCCATAAGCATCTCAATGGCGGAGCGGACGCTCGACGCCTCCGTGATCGTGCCGATCTTGCCCGTTTGCTCGAGCAGGAAGCGAAGCTCCGAGCGAGCCGGCGCCTCATCATCCACAATCATCGCACGCAGCATAGGGATAAAACCTTTCGTCAACTAACTACGCCGGGCGTCCGTCGCATGACGTTGAGCCCGTAGCTTTTTATTTTACTCTTGAATGTCAAAGATGCTCTCTGACAAATCAAGATGCAGGAGCACCTTCGTGCCCTTGCCCGGCGCCGATTCGACACGCGTATAGGAGTGCGGCCCAAAAAAGCGATGGATGCGCTCCGAAATATTGTGCATGGCCACACCGGCGCCGCCACCCTGAGGAGAGCTGGCGTCGGGACGGGCAGAGCGCTCGTCAAACAGTCTGGCGGCGGTACCCTCATCCATGCCCACGCCATTATCGGCCACGGCAATCAAGATTGCATCCTCGCCGTCTTGGTGAACGGTCACGTCGATCCTCAGGGCGTCGTCATCGCCCATACCATGACGCACGGCGTTCTCGACAATCGGCTGGATCACGAACGCCGGCACCAGCGTATCTTCCACGTCCTCGGACACATCGAACGTCGCAAGCACGCGGTCCTCGCCAAAGCGGGCCTTCTCAAAGGTAAGGTAGCGCTTGGTCTGTGCGACCTCGCGCGAGACCGGAATAAGCGATCCCGAGTTGTCGAGCGTGGCGCGATAGAACGATGAGAACTCACGAAGCAGTTCGCGGGCCCGCAGCGGGTCGGTGCGCGTAAACGATGCAATGGTGTTCAGCGTGTTGAACAGGAAGTGCGGGTTAATCTGCGCCTGCAGCGCACGCACCTCGGCGCGCGCTGTGAGTTCCTTTTGCACCTCGAGCTCGTGGATGGCGAGCTGCGTGGACAAGATCTCGGCAAAGCCCGAGGCAAGCGCGTACTGGGTACGGTCGACGGCGCGCGGGGTCTTGTAGTAGAACTTGAGCGTGCCGACGGTACGATCGCCCACCTTGATGGGGGCGATAATGCCGGCGGGGACTTGGTTGTGCGAGCCGTCCGAGCCCACGACATCCACCATACGGTTGAACGATTGCACGATGCCATGTTCGATAACGTAGCGTGTGGCAAGCGTGTGGATGGGAGTATCGGGCAGCAGTTTTTCCTCAAACTCGCCCGCGCAGGCAAGCACGTTGTCCTCGTCGGTGATGGCCACCGTCATGGCGCGCGTCTCGGGCAAAATGCGCCGGCACACCAAACGCGCCGACTCCTGCGTCAGACCGCCCTTAATGTCCTCGAGCATGGCCGAGGCCACCGAGAGCGTCTCCTCGGTGTACTGGGAGCGCACCGAATCGGGATTGAGCGTCAAAAAGATAAAGATGCACAGAAAGATGCACAGCAGCGCGCAGGCAATCACCGTGGCGATCGGCTCGATACCGGTCACCAAGGCAAAAATAAAGTACACCAGCACGCAAATGGCGCATGCAACGGCAATGATGCGAAAGATTGATATTGAACTATCGCGCTGGGCGCGGCGGTCGATCATTCGGCCCCCTCCAGGATACTGATCAGTTGTGCGTCACGCCAAAGCCCGTCCATGATCTTGGGCCAAAAGCTCTGGAAACGCAGGTAGCTTGCAGCGTTTTGGCGCGCATAGGCCTTTGCCTCGCCGATACCATGGCGCCAAATGCGCAGGTAGCCCTCATGCTCGCGGGTAAACACGCTGCGGACCATAGCGGTCTTGCGCACGCGGTCGTCGAGCTCGCGCGAAATCCACGGGCCCGGGTAGGGCATGAGCGATGCCGCCGTAACGGGGATGAGCTCCTTTTGATGCGCGGCGAACGTCAACTTGGCCCGTTCGTAGTACCAACGGTATACATCCTGCATAAAGCGCGGTGAGCGCTTTTCGGACTCCGGAGGCAGATGGCGCACGGTCCACTCGTTATCAAACCACACGTCGTAGCCAAACATACGCATGTTAAAGAGGTAATCCAAGTCCTCGCCGCGGGTGATAAACGGGTCAAAGGCCACACGCGTAAAGGCGCGGGCGTGCAGGGCCATCAGGCCGCCGCACACGTAGTTGGAGCGCGAGATGCGGGTGCCCGAGAGCGCCTTTTTCATCCAACGGTTGAACTCGATGCGCTTGGTCCACCAACGATGGCAGATGCCCGCCTTGTCCGTGGGAGCCAGCGGCGAGCCGTCGCGATCGTAGAAATAGCCGCTCTTGACCAAGATAGGCAAGCCCTGACGCGTCTGCTGCCCCAACGCATAGGTCGCGCGCTTCATAAAGTCGGCGTCGATGACAGTCTCATCGTCATCCAAAAAGATAACCGCGTCATGCCCCAGCACAGCGGCACAGGCCAGCCCCATGTTGCGGATGGCACCGTAGCCTCGCAGGCTCACGCACTCGCCCGAACCCTTGGGCGCGATCTGAGCAACCCGATCTGCGATGCGCGAGGCCTGGGTGTTGGTGACAACGGTGACCTTGAGCGTGGGATGCGCGTCGACAATCTCGTGCACGCGCAGCGACACATCGGCTGTGGCAGAAACGGGACAGACCACCAAAAGGATGATGCGCGGGATGTCACGTACCTGCTCAAGCGAGGCCAGGCAGCGGTCGAGTTCGGGATTGTCGGCGTTGAGTCGCGTCGAATGGTCATAGGTGCCAGGGGCGTTTGCGCAAGCGTCATCGCCCGCCCAATACGTTGGAATCACGACCGTGGCGTTCATGCCTTACCCTCCCTGCAACACAAAAACGGGACGCCGCCAAACACAGGCGACGCCCCGCGACCTAGCTGATTCCATCATACCCACTTGGGCAAATCATTGCTCGCAAGTCGCAATGTTTATTGCGGATAACCCCAAAAGAGTACCGTGGACAGGCACAATAGCCGCTCGCTCCTATGCGGCATGCTCTGCCGCCCGAGTCATGCGGGACAGGCGGACCAGCAGCATAAAGCCAACGACCAGCAGCACACCAATGGAAAGGACGCCCAGCGACGGGTTGCCGGTCAGCGAGGTGACGACCGACACCAGGAAGGTGCCCATAACGCTTGCATAACGACCAAAGATGTCAAAGAAGCCGTAGTACTCGTTGGACTTTTCCTTGGGAATAATGCGGCCAAAGTAGCTACGGCTGAGCGCCTGCACACCGCCCTGGAACAGGCCGACCAAAATGGCAAGCACCCAGAATTCAAAGGCGGTCTTGAGGAAGAACGCGGCAAAGAGCACGATGCCCATATAGGCGGCGACTGCCACCAAGATCATGTTGAGCGTGCCCACGCGGCCGGCGAGCTTGCCGTAAATGATGGCAGACGGAAAAGCAACAAACTGCGTGACGAGCAGCGCCAGGACCAGCTGCGTCGAATCGATGCCCAAGGCCGATCCGTAACTGGTGGCCATAGAAATGACCGTGTGCACACCGTCGATATAGAAGAAGAACGCGATCATGTAGACCAGCACGGTCTTGTTGTGGGCGATCTCGCGCATGGTGTGTCCGACCTCGGAGAACACACCGCCCACGATGTGGCCGATGGTGTCCTCGGGACCGCGCTCGCGACCGTACTTTTGCTTATAGGTGCGAATGAGCGGCAGGGTAAAGATGAGCCACCAGGCACCAGTGATGATAAACGACAGACGCGTTGCCAGCATGGTGGGGACGCCAAGAGCGGGGCCACCCATGATGAGCGCAAGGCAGATGACGAACGGCACGGTGGAACCGATGTAGCCCCAGGCATAGCCCGAGCTGGACACGGCGTCCATGCGCTCGTCGGTGGTAATGTCGGGCAGCATGGCGTCGTAGAACGTCATAGAAGAGTTAAGGCCGATGGTGCACAGCACGTACACGGTCAAAAATGCCATGGCGGACATTGGGATAGCCTGCGCCAGGCAAAGCACCAGGCCCGTGAGGAAGAAGCCCAAGAAGAACTTGATCTTGTTGCCGGCGTAATCGGCAAGCGCGCCCAGAATGGGCATGAGCATGGCAATGACCAGCGAGGCAATCGTCTGCGCGTTGCCCCAAGCGACCACCAGGTCTGCCGAGGAAGCACCGGTATTGATGGCGTTAAAGTAGATGGGCACCACCGAGGTATTGAGCAGCACGAGGGCCGAGTTTCCCACATCGTACATGACCCAGTTACGCTCGAGCTTGGTGTATTTCATGGACAGGGACCCTTCGTATTCGCCCGATATGCAGTTAGTTCATCGTACCCCAATTGTCCAGAACCGCCGGTAAGGATTCGGCAAAGGGGCACGCACGAGCCCTACTCCTCGCGGTCGAACTCCTCATCGGCATTGAGCACGCGACCGCTGTAGTTGACGTGACTGGTAACGGCATCCATGTCACCGGTCTCGATAAAACGTGCGACCGTGCATTCGTAATCGACCAGCGCACGATCAAAAACCTCGGGGAAACTCTCGTTCGAGACCTCGTCGGTAAAGGGATTCTTCCATGTCAGATGGCCCAGGTTACCGGTGCGCTCGGGCAGCTCCGTCGTCACGCGATGGGCAAGGCCGTCGAGCAGCGAGTAGTCGTGCACCAAGCCCTCAACCAGCGAGATCGCGCGCGTCTTTGCGGAGCCGGCCGGCTCAATCGCGCGGTAAAGTCGCTGCATATTGGCAACGGCGGCACCGTACTCCCCCGCCGGAATGTCAATGCCGTACACGCGTCCGGCAACATAGCTCATCAGCACGCCGGCCACGCGATTGATGCGATCGGTGGTGACGATCTCGCCCGCCGGCGGGTAATCGTCGACCGTAGCGCCATCGCGTTTAAGCTGCAGCATCAGCACATCCAGGTCGCTCTCGATCACGGCATGGACCTGACTGCTCGAATCCTCAAGCTCTGAATCGGACTCCACGATGCCAAACTGCTGCTCATAGACAAAGGGGTGGGCGTTGCGGTCGAGCACGTAATGAGACAGCAGGCCCAGCGCAAAGGCACGACCCAAGCTGGCGTCGCGCGGCAGCAGATGCGACACGCCGTCGCGCAGGCACGCGAACTGGCGAGACATGCGCGACCGATGCATGACCTGCGCCAGCAGCGTGCAGTCGGAAACACGCGGTGTCAGAATGTGAAAGAAAAACGGGTCGGGGCCTTGGTTGCCCAAGATAAAGGCAATGCGCTCTTCATCGGACGTTATGACGCCCTGCGGAAGACGGTCGATGCTTTCCTCGCCAAACAGATGATGGGTGATAAGCGCGGGCATAATGATCCTTTCGATTTCATTCGATGCCACCCATTATGCCCACCGCGCGCCCATGCCAAACCTGCGATGGTAAACGACAGCACGCAGACCGTCTACGCAAGCCCCAAGTGTGCTTTAACCTCGGCAGCGCGACGGCGGGACACGGGCACCGTCGAGCTCACGCGGTCGAGCCTGAGCTCCATCAGCCCCGTGGAGCCAATCTCAACATTGTGCACGTCTTCCAAATTGACCAGGTAGCTGCGATGAACGCGAATAAAGCCCTCGGAGTCCAAGCGACGCTCGAGCGAAGAGATCGACTCATTGATCAGGTACGTTCCCTCGGCGCAGATGGCGTTGCAAAAATCGGCGCGCGCCTCAAAGTAGCAGACGTCTGCGGCGGGAATGAACACCTTTTTGCCCCCGCGGTCCACCGTCAGACGCAAAGGCTGGCGCGGAGCGTGGATAACACGACGGGCACCCAAGGCTGCCTCGATCTTGTCGAGTGCCTTTGACAGGCGTGCGTCCTCGACCGGCTTGACGACATAGTCGACCGCATCAAGGTTATAGGCATCGGCCGCATACTCGGCAAATGCCGTCACAAACACCACGACCGGCGGCGTTTTTAGGTTCTGCAGCGTCTCGGCAAGCTCAATTCCCGAGCGGCCGGGCATCGTGATATCCAAAAACAGCACGTCGGGCTTGTTCGACAGAATCGACTCCACGGCCTCGGTGACATTGCCCGCCTCGGCAATCTGTCCCACACGTGCATCCTTTTCCAACAGATAGCGTAGCTCAGCCCTAATTGGAGGCTCGTCATCAACCACCAAGATGTTCCAGCCTTCGGACATATGTGCTTCCCCTCTTTTTTCTCAATCCAACCGCGTGCTACACCGTCAACGGCGCCGGTTCATGCGGCTCGCCGTTCAATTCAACGATGACCTGTGTTCCCACGCCTTCCTGGGACTTCACGCGCATGCCGGAATCTTCTCCGTAAAAGAAATGGATGCGCTGAAGCACGTTGAAGAGCGCCAGGCCGCAACCTCGCTTGATGGATCCGTCGGCGGTAATGCTCTCGGGCTCCTCTCGGCGATGCTGCTCAAACAGATGCGCGCAGACTTCTTCGCTCATACCGATGCCGTCATCTTCGACGATGATCTCCAAGCCGTCATCGGTCTCAAAAGCCCTAACACGAATAGAAAGCGGCTCGGTCTCGCGCTGCGCATGCTTGATGCAGTTTTCGAGCAGCGGCTGCAAGATAAACGGCGGCACCAGGCTGTCGCGCACCTCAAAGTCGATGTCGACCGAAACGCGCAGACGGCCATCACCATACCGGGCCTGCATAAGATTGATATAACGGGTGCCCTGTTCCACCTCGTGCTCGAGCGTGGTGAGTGTATCGGAGTCAGAAAGCGTCTGACGATAGTAGTTGGAGAAGTCGATCAGCAGCGATCGTGCCTTGTCGGGCTCGGTTCGAACGAGCGACACAATCGTGCTAATGGTATTGAATAGAAAATGCGGGTCGACCTGCGACTGCAGGGCGCGCAGCTCCACGCGGGCTGTGAGCTCGTCCTGGCGCTCGAGCTCAAAGCTGGCGAGCTGCGTGGAGATGAGATCGGCAAAACCCGAGGCCAACGCCGTCTGGCGCATATCGATGCTGCTCAGGCGGGGATAGTACAGCTCGAGCGTACCCACGCAATGCCCGCGCACGGTAAGCGGCGCGACAATGCCGGCGCGCAGGCGGGGAAAATAGCCGCCCGTCTCATTGGAGGCGTCGCGCGAAAATACACTCTGCTCGCCGGACTCGATCACGTTGAGCGTGGTCTTGAGCACAACCGGGGTGCCGGCAGGGCACTTTGCCGAGTCCTCGCCCCAGCTTGCCAACACCTGTTTGCCATCGGTAAAGCAGATGGCAGAGGCGATGGTCTCGGACAGGATAATTTTAGAGGCGCCCAGGGCCGCTTCGGGCGTAAGGCCGCGCGACGTGTAGGCGAATATTTTTGATGCGATGGCGAGCGTACGGTCGGTTGCGCTCGATGTGAGGTCGTCGGGGACCACAAAGACATACGAGAAAAAGAAGCACAGCATGACCAGACCGGCAATAACGACAACGCCCGGAACGGGATTGGGATTATCGGTTAAATCCCAGATAAGCAGCAGGATAAGCGCCGGAACGACAATACCGAGCAGGATGGCCTGAACCACATGCTGGGCCGTACGAAAGACCTTGGTAGAGTTGTAGCTCTTGCCCAGAATCAGCCTGTTTAAATCCACCGTCATCCCCTCTTGTCCTTAGCACCCATAGCAATAAAGAGGGCCGCAAGCGACCCCCTCCATTGCATTATGCAATCAAAAACTGTGTTTTACATCAAGCCATCGACAAACGGTATCTTAGGCGCTGTATTTGTTAGCCTCACCAAAAGTGCCAGCCTCGACGATCCAGCCATCCTTCATGATGACGTCCATGTTGTCGGTGTTGAGCACGTGGATGTCGGCGGCGACGTCACCGTTGACAACCAGCAGGTCGGCGCACTTGCCGGCCTCGATGGAACCGGTCTCGTCCTCGATGTGGCACATCTTGGCACCGTTGAGGGTGGCGCAGGTGATGGTCTCGACCGGAGTGAAGCCGATCTTGTCGACGAACTCGTACATCTCCTCGATGGAGCAGGTGCCGTACGGGGTGACGAAGGAGAAGGAGTCGGAGCCGATCGTCATGACGACGCCGCGCTTCTTGGCCTCGCGCAGGCAGTCGTAGTTGCGCTGCAGCTCCTTCTCGACCAGGGTGCCCTCGTACTTGTCGTGCAGCTCGGGGACGTAGACGGGCGGATAGGTGGCGTACCAGGTGGGCAGGAAGGCGATCGTCGGGGTGAAGAAGGTGCCCTGCTCGGCCATGAGGTCCATGGTTCGCTCATCGATATCGAAGCCGTGAATCAGCTGCTCGCAGCCAAAGCGAACGGAATCGTAGGCAGCGGCGTGGTTGTTGTAGCAGTGGCTCCACACGGGGATGCCGACCATCTTGGCCTCTTCGACCACAGCCTGGATCTCCTCGGAGCAGTAGTGCTGGTCGCGGCCGGAGTCCCAGCGCCAGATGCCGCCACCGGTAGCCCAGATCTTGATGGCATCTGGGTTCTCGCGCAGGCGACGACGGACGGCCTTGCGCAGATCCCAAGGACCGTCGACCTGATCGCCCCAGGGGTGCGATTCCTTGTTGAGCTCCTGGGTGCAGTGGTGGGAGTCGCCGTGACCGGCAACGCGGCAGAAGCCCAGACCGGTTGCCAAAACGCGCGGGCCCTTGAAGACGCCCTTGTCGATGCAGTCACGGATCTGGATACCAAAGCGGCCGATCTCGCAGACGGTGGTAAGGCCGTGGGTGAGGCAGTCGTAGGCCTGCTTGACGGCGACGGCCTGCTTCTCGAGGAGCGGCTGCATGACCCAGTCGGTGTCATCGTCGGTCAGGTTGCCCGAGAAGTGCAGGTGGGTGTCGATCAGGCCGGGAAGGACGGTCTTGCCGGCGGCGTCGATAACCTCAACGCCCTCGGGAAGGTCCTGCATAGCACCGGCATACTCGATCTTGCCGTTGTCGTCGACGAGAACGAGGGAGTTCTCGACCGGCTCGGCACCGGTACCGTCGATGAGCTTGCCGCCAACGATTGCGTACTTAGTGGACATGGTTCCTCCTTATGGATCCATATAGTGGGCGAGGCCATGTTGGGTTATGGCCTCACAAAGCTACCCAAGTGGTGCCGGGTTCGGTGCGCGGAAGAGAGGGGTCCGCGCACCCGATCCGCCCCGGCTAGGCGTTATTTTTTGCGGGAATTGGTGAAGGCCATGAGGGCCAGGCCAACGGCCAGCCAGCCGATCACGATGCTCCACTCCACCATGTTGAGGGAGGCGGGAGAGAACGGGACCACGAGCAGGCCAATGATGACGGCGCAGGCAGCGACAGCGAGGCTGATGCCAAACTTGCCGCCGGGCACCTCGTAGGGACGAGGCAGGTCGGGCTCGGTGAAGCGCATGCGCAGGCAAGCGAGGGCGACCATGCCGCAGGAGAAGATGAAGGCGAGAGCCGACACGTTGGTCAGAGGGATGAGCATGTTCTTGCCCAGGAACGGACCGATGACGGTGATGACGCCCAGAACGGCGCAGGCGAGCTTGGGAGCGCCGGACTTGGGATCGACCTCGGCGAACTTCTCGGGCAGCTGGCCCTTGCGGCCCATGGCGAGCATGATGCGGCTCGTGGCGCCGTAGAAGGAGTTCATCGGGCCCATGGGTCCAAGCGTGGCGATGACGAGCATGGCCAGGTACAGGAGCATGTTGATGCCCTTGAGGCAGGCAAGCGCGGGAACCGGGCTCTTAACAAACTCATGCCAGTCGAGGATGGTGCCGAACGAGTAGATGCAGACCATGTAGAAGCCGCCGGCGGCCAGCAGGGCCAGGGAGATGATCTTGCCGAACTTGTTCCAGTTGAGGCCCTCGGCTGCTTCCTCAGCCTGCTGAGGAATGGTATCGAAGCCGGCGTAGAAGAACGGGGTCAAAACCAGGACCGACACGATGCCGGCGAACAGGCTGGTGCCCTCGGTAGCGGGCTTGCCGCCGCCAGCACCGGTGACCTGGGAGAACACGGGCATGGCGTGTTCCGGCGAACCGGTGAACAGCGAGACGCCCATGGCGAGCAGCATGCCGCAGAGCAGGGCCTTGGTCAGGAAGGCCTGGAGCTTGGCGGCCGAGCTGGCACCGCGGAAGTTGAGGAAGATGACGTAGACTGCAAAGCCGAGCGCGATCAGCGTCGGGAACAGGTAAACGTCGGCGCCCAAGATGGTGTAGAGCTTGACGGCGCGCAGCCACTCAAGACCGGGCAGGCTGCCGAACATCTCGGACACGAGGGTCGAAATGGCGATGGCCTCCCACGGGCACAGGATGCCGTTGCCCAGGGCCAGGAGCCAGCCGGTGATGTAGCTCATCGTACGGCCAAAGCTACGATCGACATACTCGACGATGCCGCCCGAAATGGGGATAGCAGCCGTGAGCTCACCGAAAACAGCTCCGACGGGCACGAGGAAGATTGCGCCCAAGAGGAATGCAATCATAGCGGGAACGGGACCGCCGCCCACGACCATCCAGTCGCCGACCTGCAGAACCCAACCGGTACCGATGATGGCACCGAAACCGATGGTGAAGAAGTTCCAGAGCGAAAGCGTTTTCTTCATGCCGCCGTTGTCCTCGACTGCAACTTCTGCATTCTTGTCCGCCATTGTTCCCCTCCTTTCCTTTTTGACGCCCCTTGGCGTCACCCCTTGCGCGGTCCGTTTTGCCGCGCGCTTTTATTCCATGGCTTTAAGATACGGCCTTGGCACAGCAGCGCCGCTTGTAGCTCGACCGAAGGCAGAACTGCAAAACGAGCGGCGCCGTTTTTGGGACGAACGGCGGAAGACGTCATTCGTCTTGGACGCTTTCATCTTGTCTGCTTTTGAATACCTGTTGCCGTGACGCTTGGCGCGCGGCGCGGCAACGTTCATACCATTTGTCAGGCTTTTGGCGCACATACCCATGTGTCGTGCATCTTTTTATGTAGGATAGACAAGTTACACATGAGGCAAGGTGATTCGAATGGCATACGGATACAATGACGGCGACCAACGGCCACAAAGCGTGCGCCTTGCCGGCCATACCACACCAACGCCCAGAAGCACCTCCGACAACGACAACCAGCAGCGCCCCCAAGAGCAGCCCGGGGCTTCTTCTCGGCAACAAAGCCGTACCGTGCAGCAGTCAGACCGCGTGAGCACGAGCGCACGCCAACGCCAGATCGACACATCGCAGCCACGCCGCCTACGCCTTGCGCTTTGCTCCATTGCCGCCTGCCTCGTCTTTGTGTTTTTGGGATCCTGTATCTCGCACGGATCAGCCGGTCTTGAGCCCACTGCCGAGGACAAGCTGCTTAAAGCTCCCGTCGCGCCCGGTTACTCCTTTGCGTTCTCGACCCCACGCTCGCAATGGCAGGCCGGCACCATGCCCCACATCTACCAAATTGACCCCGCATGGTCGGAGCTGCCCTATGCCGGTGGCACTATTCGCGAAAACGCTTGCGGTCCCACCTGCCTCACCATGGTCTATATCTTTAAGACCGGCCATACCGATAAGACGCCGGTCGATATATGCGCACTGGCCGAAGCCGGCAACTACGCCCCCACCGGTGCCACCGAGTGGTCGTTTATGACAGGCGGTGCGTGGCAGCTGGGACTTAACGGAACGGAGCTCCACAACGATCGCGAATCGATTACCCAAGCACTTCGCTCGGGTGCGCCCGTCATCGCCGCAGTGCGCCCCGGCACCTTTACCAACGTGGGCCACTACATTGTGCTTTACGGTATTGACGACGCCGACCAGATTCAAGTCTTCGACCCCAACTCGGCCAGCCGCAGCGCCCGCCGCTGGGGCGTCGTAGAGGTCCTCAACGAAGTCGAAGCCATGTGGGCCTACTACTAGTCATTGGGCACTCATTGGGGACAGACTTGAATGAGTGGCCCCAGACTGCCCGGAGCCGCCGGCACGGAAGGCGCATCCCGCTTTGAAGTTCGATAGCGGGATGCGCTTTCCGTTAGCGGCCTGCTTGGGAAACTGAGAGCCACTTTTCGGCATATTTCCGGGATGCATTTTCCGGTTGAGGGCCTCAAAGGAAACTGCACCCGTTTTGGACTACTCATTTAAGTCTGTCCCCAATGACTAGGTGAATAGCAAAAGCCCCGCAGTCGGAGCGGACTGCGGGGCTCATGAAGAGAGGCTAGTTTGTGGGCGCTTTGCCTGGCGCCCACGAGAGAGGCAACAGAGTAGAGACTACTCGTGGATGCGGGTACCGGAGAGGCCGGCCATGGTCTCGGCGGCCTTGTCCAGAGCGCCGATGATGCAGGTGCGGCCCTTGCGGGAACGGGCGAACTTGATGGCAGCGCGGACCTTGGGCTCCATGGAACCCTTGCCGAACTGGCCCTCGTCGGCCAGGCGCTCGGCCTCGTCGGCGGTGAGGTCCTCGAGCTCCTCCTGGTTGGGCTTGCCGAAGTTGATGGCGACATGCTCGACGGCGGTCAGCAGGAACAGAACGTCGGCGTCGCAGTCCTCGGCCAGCAGCTCGCCGCCCAGGTCCTTGTCGATGACGGCGGGAACGCCCTTGTAGCAACCCTTGTTCTCGTAGTCGCGGACGACGGGGATGCCGCCGCCACCGCAGGCGATGACGATGAACTCGTTGTCGAGCAGGTTGAGGATGGAGTCAGCCTCGACGATCTTCTTGGGATCGGGGGAGGCGACGACGCGACGCCAGCCGCGGCCGGAATCCTCGACGAAGACCTTGGAGGGATCCTCGGCCATGAACTCCTTGGCCTGCTCCTCGGTGTAGAAGGGACCGATCGGCTTGGTCGGGTTCTTGAACGCAGGGTCGTCCGGATCGCACTCGATCTGGGTGACGACGGTGGCAGCGTGCCAACGCTTATAGCGCTTGTGCATCTCGCGGCCAATGCCCTGCTGCAGGTGATAACCAATGTAGCCCTGGGACATGGCGCCGCACTCGGGCAGCGGCATCTCGGGGGTACCGATGGCATCGTGGGCAGCGGCGAAGGCGTTCTGGATCATGCCGACCTGCGGGCCGTTGCCGTGGGTGATGATGATCTCGTTGCCCTGCTCGATGAGACCGAGGAGAGCGTGGGCGGTGTTGCTCACGGCCTCGATCTGCTCGACGGGGTTGTTGCCGAGGGCGTTGCCGCCGAGGGCGACGACAATACGATCGGGCTTGCCAAGAGGCTTAGACATTGCTGGAATCCTTTCTGTAAAAGGCCTACAACCCATTAATAACCCGCGTCCGTGCGATACGCGAGTTTATTAAGGTTTATATTCTCTTTATCGCTCATTTTATTCATTTTGAAAATAGCGGAACGGTGAACGGTCGTTTTTATCCGCTCAGCGTACAGAACCCCAGCTCAGACATATCTACGCCATTTACGTGCAACTTTATTTAAATGCAGCGAGGATTATGTCGGATTATGCAAACTACATCTCTGCTAAACACAAAACGGACAGCGCAATATCTTACTCGCACTATACGAGATTCTATGCACTTATAAGTTGAGTATGCACCCCTGCAAAAACAAGGGGCTTTTCATCCAGCATAAGGAATAATCAATCGCGTCTCACCCTTCGGCAAGCGACCGAGAGCGAACTGCGGTTTGGCCATGCGGGTCTGACCAAGGGTCCAAAAAACGAAATAGGAATATTGCTTTCGCTCCTCAAGCGTGATACTTTAGCCGAGTACAGCACGGGCTGGGGCGGCAGGCGTCTGTCGTGAAGTTTGGGTTCGGCGACCCCGTAGCTGTCTTCTCCTTTATCCGCCAGCGAGCCCCTTGAGCGACGGATTGAGGAGGTCCTTACTATGACAAAAATGCTCAAGATTACGCTGAATGGTGAGACGTTTCTCGCCGACATGCTCTGGGACAAAGCGCCCGAAGCATGCAGACTGTTCGAAGCGTCCTGTCCGGTCGAGTCGCGCATCTTCTCGGCAAAGATTTGCGATACCGAGGTGACCTATCCCGTATCGGGCCCCATCGCCAACTACGAGCACATCGAGAATCCCGTCTTTAACGAACCCGCGGGTGCGGTGAGCTGGTACGGCGGCTGGTCTTCGGTCTGTATCTTCTTTGATGTTTGCGAGCCTTTTGGCACCTGCAACATGTTTGCCCGCATCTGCGAGGCCGACCGCGAGCGCTTTGCCGCCGTCTGCCGCAATGTCTGGGACAACCAAGGCATGTACATTAAAAACGAAATCGTCGAGATCGAAACGGAGGCCTAAAGATGATGGATATCAACACCCTGCTCACGCTCGACCTTGCTGAGTACACCACTGCACTTGAAGCCCTCGCCGACCAAATGATGCTCGAGGAGCCCCGCGACATCGACCTGATGCGCCGTCGCAAGCTCGACACCGGCCGAGAGTTCGCAGTATGGAACTTTACCGTCGGTTACTGCATGAACGCCGCCGATGCCCTTTCGCTCCTGCGCGCCCAAGCAACCGAGAACGCCAACGGCGACACCGCCAACTTGGCCACCCTCAATAACAGCGCCGCGCGCCTGTGCGACTGGTTCTCGGGCGCCTTCGACGTCACCGGCAAGATGGACGACACGACCGCCATCCTCGCCCGCAGCCGCGATCTCTACACCCTGGTCGAGACCCGCGAGCAGTTTGCCGCCCTCACCCGCGCCACCGAGCGCTATCTGGTTCAGCTGCAATTTTGGGTCGATCGCCAGATTCCCTGGCCGGCCATCAGCGACCTGGTCCACGGCTACCGCCTACGCACCGAAACCGGCGAGACAAGGTAAGCCGAACTAGCAACACCAACAACGCCCCATCGCGGGATCAAAAACAGCAACCAGGAGGCTGGAGACGCAAATAACGACGTCCCCAGCCTTTTCGCAAAGTGCCGTGCTGGTTCGATGGCTTTGAGACCTAAGCGAATCTTTGCTATTTTCCAATTTTTGTATGATTTGGGGCATTTCTATTTGCCATTTTTTGTATGATTTAGGTCAATTCTATTTGCCAATTTTTGTCATTTGGGGGTTTTAATGCTACGCCGTAAGGTCACTAATAGGCTTTTGAACTGGAAAAATAACTCTCATAAGGCATTGCTTGTTACCGGTGCGCGTCAAATTGGCAAGAGCTATGCGATTCGCGCGTTTGGAAAGAGCAACTACGCTTCGTATTATGAGGTCAATCTGCTACTTGATGCCGAGGCAAGAGACGTACTTGTTGGCGCTAAGAACTCCATTGACTTCATCAACCGTGTGGCCCTTCTTGCGGATGCACCGCTTGTTGAAGGAGACACGCTTATCTTCGTCGATGAGATTCAGGAGTATCCGCAGATCGTTACACTTATGAAGGCGCTGGTCGAGGACGGACGCTTTAGCTATGTCTTCTCGGGGTCTATGCTTGGGACTGAGTTTAAGGGGATCTCTTCTTTTCCGGTAGGGTATGTCGAGCACATTGTTATGCGGCCGATGGATTTTGAAGAGTTTTGTTGGGCAAACAGCGTCAGCGAAAATGTGCTTGCAGATATTCGCAGCCGCCTTGTCGAGAGACGTCCCGTCGAAAACTATATTCATGAGGCGATGCTCAAAAACTTTAGAGCCTATATCGTTTGCGGCGGCATGCCGGAGGTCGTTCAGAACTATATCGATTCGGGCTATTCGCTCGTGAGAACGCGTGAGCTTCAAATTCAGCTAGTCGATCAGTACAAAAGCGATATCTCTAAATATGCATCGACTCGAGCGTTTAACGTTCGCTCCATTTTCGAGCAAATTCCCGTTCAGCTTGAGGCGGAGTCCCATCGCTTTATCGTCTCGTCTCTAGGCGAGGGAGCTCGTCTTCAAAAATACGAGCAGGATTTCCTATGGCTGGTGAACGCAGGCGTTGGATTGATGGTCCCCCAGGTGACGGAGGCACGAAGTCCTCTCAAGAGGACGGAGAAAACGACGGCCTTTAAACTATACGAGTCCGATACAGGTATGCTCGCATCGCGGTATCCCGGCAGCACGGCACGCGCCGTCTACCTTGACATGAAAACTCCCAACCTCGGCGGCCTCTATGAGAACGTGGTCGCACAGGAACTCGTTGCCCTCGGAGCAGATACGTGGTACTACCAAACGCGTGAGGTCGGTGAAGTCGACTTTGTAATCGAAGGCGCCCGAGGACATGTTGTCCCAATCGAAGTCAAATCGGGCAAGAAAGTTCGAGCACATGCAGCCCTCGACCGTTTGATGAGTGTGGGCGAGTACAAAATTCCCGAGGCCGTTGTGCTGAGCCACGAAAACCTTTGCAAAGAGGGCAAGATCCTTTACGTTCCAATCTATATGACATTCTGTCTCGATGAGTTTATGGAAAAGGACGACCCCAACAACGATTTCTCGTTTGCACCCATATCTCTCTAGGTCATCTGAGTCCGCAAGCCAGCCCCCACGCCCAAAGTACTGCGCCTTTCGCGCCAAAGGCGCGAAACAGCAAGGGGATAGAAGGCGGCGACAACCAACTCCCCCACTATGCCCAAAGTGCTGCGATGTTTCGCGCAAAGCGCGAAACAGCACTGGGACAGCAGAAGGCCACAATCAGCTAGCCCTCCATGCCCAAAGTGGCGCGTGGTTTCGCGGCAAAGCCGCGAAACAGCGACCGGGACAAAAGGCCCCGCCAACCACGTCCTTCATTCAGCCCCACAATCCGAGGACGTAGTCGTAGCAGGATCTGAGGGCCAACCTTCGCGGACACTCCGCAGGACGAAGGAACCCCCGCCGCACGTTGTGCGCAGCGGGGGTTCCTTCATGTCCGAGGACGTCCGCGAAGGTCAGCCCTCAGATCCTGCGGTGGGAGACTTAGGCCTCGTTGTACACCGTCTTGAGCTTCAGCAGGTGCTGATAGCGGTCCATGGCGGCCTGCTCGTTCTCCTTGAAGAGCTCCTCAGCGCGCTCGGGGAAGGAACGCGTCAACGAAGCGTAACGGGCCTCATTCATCAGGAACTCCTGGTAACCGCCCGCGGGCTCCTTGGAATCGAGCGAGAACTTCTTGCCGGCAGCAGCCTCGGGGTTGAAGCGGAAGAGGTTCCAGTAACCGCACTCGACAGCCTTCTTCATCTCGGCCTGGCAGTTCTGCATGCCGCCCTTCTTGATGGAGTGCATCTCGCAGGGGCTGTAGCCGATGATGAGGGACGGGCCGTCGTAGGCCTCGGCCTCGTGGATGGCCTTGAGGGTCTGAGCCGGGTTGGCGCCCATGGCAACCTGTGCCACGTAGACGTAGCCGTAGCTCATGGCAATCTCGGCCAGAGACTTCTTCTTGGTCACCTTACCGGCAGCGGCGAACTGAGCGACCTGGCCCAGGTTCGAAGCCTTGGAGGCCTGACCGCCAGTGTTGGAGTAGACCTCGGTGTCGAAGACGAAGACGTTGACGTTGTGGCCGGAAGCCAGGACGTGATCCAGGCCACCGAAGCCGATGTCGTAGGCCCAGCCGTCGCCGCCGAAGATCCAGAAGGACTTCTTGGTGAGGTAAGCCTTGTCGGCGAGGATTGCCTTGGAAGCGTCGCAGCCGCACTTCTCGAGCTCGGCAACGTAGGCAGCGGCAGCAGTCTTGGAGGCCTCGGCGTCGTTGACGGAGTCGATCCAAGCCTGACCGGCGGCCTTGAGCTCATCGGACGGACCATCGGCAGCGATGATGTCCTGGGTAGCGGCGATCAGCTTGTGCTGAACGGCCTCATAGCCAACGGCCATGCCCAGACCGTGCTCGGCATTGTCCTCGAACAGGGAGTTGTTCCACGCCGGGCCGTGACCGTCCTTGTCCTTGCAGTAAGGAGCGGTGGCAGCGGGGTTACCCCAAATGGAGGAGCAGCCGGTGGCGTTGGAAATGAACATGCGGTCGCCGGCGACCTGGGTCACCAGACGTGCATAGGCGGTCTCGGCACAGCCGGCGCAGGAACCCGAGAACTCCAGGTAGGGCTGCTTAAACTGGCTGCCCTTGACGTTGGCCGCGATGAGCTCCTTCTTCTCGGAGACGTTCTCGACCATGTAGTCCCAAACGGGCTGCTGGTCCATCTCCTGCTCGGTGGGAACCATCTCGAGGGCGCCCTTGGGGCAGACCTTGACGCAGTTGGTGCAACCCATGCAGTCGAGCGGGGACACAGCCATGGTGAACTTCATGCCCTTGGCCTTGGGACCCATGGCGTCGAGCGTGCGGGTAGCCTCGGGCGCGGCGGCAGCCTCGTCCTCGGTCATCGCGAACGGACGGATGGTGGCATGCGGGCACACGTAGGCGCACTGGTTGCACTGGATGCACTTGGTCTCGTCCCAGTGGGGAACGACCACGGCGACGCCGCGCTTCTCGTATGCGGAGGCGCCCAGCTCAAACTGGCCGTCGGCGCAACCGACGAAGGCGGAAACGGGCAGGCTGTCGCCATCCATGCGATCGATGGGCTCGAGCAGGTTCTTGACCTGCTGGGCGATAGCGGACTTGGTCTCCTCGGAGAGCTCGACGGGAGCGGCATCCTCGGCGGTAGCCCAGTCGGCCGGAACCTCAAACTTACGGAAGGCGGTAGCGCCGGCATCGATGGCCTTGTGGTTGGCGTCGACGATAGCCTGGCCCTTCTTCATGTAGGACTTGGTAGCCGCGTCCTTCATGTACTGCAGGGCGTCCTCGGCGGGCAGGACCTTGGCCAGCGCGAAGAAGGCGGACTGGAGCACCGTGTTGGTGCGCTTGCCCATGCCGACCTTGGCGGCCAGGTCGATAGCGTCGATCAGGTAGACGTTGACGTTGTTGTTCGCGATGTAGCGCTTGGCCACGGCGGGCATGTGCTCGGCGAACTCCTCGTCGCTCCACTGGCAGTTGACCAGGAAGGTGCCGCCCGGCTTGACGTCGCGGACCATCTTGAAGCCCTTAACGATGTAGCTGGGGTTGTGGCAAGCGACAAAGTCGGCCTTGGTCACGTAGTACGGCGAACGGATCGGGGAATCGCCAAAACGCAGGTGCGAGACAGTGACGCCGCCGGTCTTCTTGGAGTCGTACTGGAAGTAGGCCTGGACGTACTTGTCGGTGTGGTCGCCGATGATCTTGATCGAGTTCTTGTTGGCGCCGACGGTACCGTCGCCACCCAGACCCCAGAACTTGCACTCGATGGTGCCGGGGGCTGCGGTGTTGGGCGCATCCTCGGCCTCGGGCAGGCTCAGGTTGGTCACGTCATCGACAATGCCGATGGTGAACTCGCGCTTGGGCTCGTCCTTCTTGAGCTCCTCGAAGACAGCGAACGCGGACGCGGGAGGCGTGTCCTTGCTGCCCAGGCCATAACGGCCGCCGACGACCTTGATGCCCGTCTTGCCGGCCTCGTAGAGAGCGGAGACGACGTCCTGGTAGAGCGGCTCGCCGATGGAACCCGGCTCCTTGGTACGGTCCATGACGGCGATCTTCTGGACGGTCTCGGGGAGAACGTCCACAAAGTGCTTGATGGAGAACGGGCGGAACAGGCGAACCTTGACCAGGCCGACCTTCTCGCCGTGAGCGTTGAGGTAGTCGATGACTTCCTCGAGCACGTCGCAGAAGGAGCCCATGCACACGACGACGCGATCAGCATCGGGAGCGCCGTAGTAGTTGAACAGGCCGTAATCGGTGCCGAGCTTCTCGTTGATCTTCTTCATGTAGCCCTCGACGACGGCGGGAAGCTCGTCGTAGACCTTGTTGCAGGCCTCACGGTTCTGGAAGAAGATATCGCCGTTCTCGTGGCTGCCGCGGGTGTGCGGGTGCTCAGGGTTGAGCGCGTGATCGCGGAAAGCCTGGACGGCGTCCATGTCGCACATCTCGGCCAGATCCTTGTAGTCCCACATGGCGACCTTCTGGATCTCGTGGCTGGTGCGGAAGCCATCGAAGAAGTTAAGGAACGGGGTCTTGCCCTCGATGGCGGCAAGGTGAGCCACCGGCGAGAGGTCCATGACCTCCTGGACGTTGCCCTCGGCGAGCATGGCGAAGCCGGTCTGACGGCAGGCCATGACGTCGGAGTGATCGCCAAAGATGTTCAGGGCGTGCGAAGCGACGCAACGCGCGGAGACGTGGAAAACGCCCGGGAGCTGCTCGCCCGCGATCTTGTACATGTTCGGGATCATCAGGAGCAGACCCTGAGAAGCCGTGTAGGTGGTGGTCAGAGCACCGGCGCCCAGCGAACCGTGAACGGTACCGGCTGCACCTGCCTCGGACTCCATCTCGACGACCTTGACCGGGGTGCCGAAGATGTTCTTGCGACCCTGGGCCGCCCACTGGTCGACATGGTCGGCCATCGGGCTGGACGGCGTAATGGGATAGATTCCCGCTACCTCGGTGTACGCATACGAAACATATGCGGCCGCCTCGTTGCCGTCCATAGACTTAAACTTACGCGCCATATACCCCTCTCCTCTCATATAGGTATACAGGCCCCGGCGATCGCCGGGATGTTGGCGTGATGGGATTTTCGCTGTTGCTTCCAATCATCTGGCAGGCGGACTTGGCAGCAGGTGCATGGCGTGGAGAGAAGGCATGCCAAGGCGAGGGGCGCTTGCGCACCGCAGGCCCAGCTACCCGTCTTGCACATGACCGAGCGCCGCAAAGGCCGCATGCCGGATGCCCCCGGGCACGCCCCGGCGATGGGAGGCGCCCGCAACGGAAATCCGCATGCGGGTTTATTGTACCCCGCCGTCAAGTGTAATTTCGGCAAATATAGGCGGGCGGTAAAGGTTTACCTCGGGTGACTGCCGGGAGCAAAATGATCCCTTGGGGACGGAGGGACCATTTGGCGAGACTGGCTAGAGGGCACCGAAGAGGATGGCGTAGGTAGTGGATTCGCCGAGCTTGAGCTCGTCGCCGGGATTGAGTTGGGCGGAACGGCCGGGCTCGACCTGAATGCAGACGCGCGTGGCCCCGTTTACCACCACGGTTCCGTTGGTGGACGACAAGTCCTCGACGTGCCAGATATTTTGAGCATCGCACCAGATATGGGCATGGCGGGCCGAGACATCGTCGCCGACGTCGGTAATATCGCCCTCACCAGTGGCCAGCGCGCCAATCTCAACACCCTGCTCACTCGGCTGAATCCAGCGCGGGGCACTCACGACAAAACTGTTTTGTATGCGCAGCAAGCCCAAAGGGTGCGCCGGGGCGGGGTCGCGTTCGCCCGCGGTCATCGACATGCCAGGCGAACGCGGCGTGGAGGTGCCTCCGCCACAGGTCGCGTGCGCGTAGTCGATGGCATAGTTCACCGAGGACCGCACATCCGCCGAACAACCGACGGCGACAAACAGCACCAGCACGGCCTCGGCGCGCTCGGCGGGCATGAGTTCCGCCGCCTGGGACAGGCGATCGAGCGCGTTGCGATAGAGATTCGTGTCCTGGTGGCACTCTTCGAGCGCGCGTACCATCGGTTCACCTGCAGGACCGCACACCATATTGATTACAGCCGTGGAGTCCATGGGATTGCGCTGGCGCAGGGCCAGTTGCGACATAATACGCGCAGCCGAGGTACCGTATTCGGCAAAGTAGCGCTGCTGAAGCGTGCCAACCGGCGCGCGAACGATAAAGCGGGAAACCCAAGAGCGATCGGCGGCTCGGCTCTGCGGGCTGCGGCCGTCGGCGAGCGGACGGGACGAAAGCACCAAGCCGCACAGCTCGATATGGCTCAGATGCGCCGCGCGCTTAAAGATGTCAAACATGGCCCCGCATGGGGTGAGCTCAACTTGAGATGCCATGACCTAGGCCTCCTTGGTCGTAGAAATAGAATCGGACGATACTTCGACAGGTCCGCCAAAAGTACGGGCAGCTGCGGCTCCACCGGCAAGCGGAGTCGCCATCTGGGCTTTTGTGCGTCGCGGTGCCGAAACGGGAAGTTCAAAGGCAAAGCCCATCGCAAGCAAAAACCACGTAAGCGTATAGGTTGCAACCAAAGCGGCAACAAGGCCGCCCATCACGGCGCGTTGGGAAAATACGCTACATGCAGTCACAACCAGTACCGGAACCTCGCAGGCAGAAAGCGCAAGCACACCCTGCAGGAACCCCGAGCGTCGATCGCGCGCAAGTGCCCCCGCGGCAACGCCGGCCATGCCTGGCAGCGCCAGCGCCAGTGCGGCAATAACACCCGGTAGCGACCCAGACCACACGAGCGATCCCAAAGTCGCCGTCACGCGAGCGCCCGACGCCAGCAGCGCGGCCGAAACCACGACCGCAGCCCAAACCACGCCACAGACGACCGCCGCGCCGACCATCAGCGCGCGACGAACCGCGCGGCCGGACGCATCCATGGGGCACGGCGTGAGCGGCTCGCCGCGGAGCGAACGACCGACATTTTGCGCATAGTGGTCACAAAACGCCGAGAGCGCCGCCTCGACCGCCGCCGGCTCGAGACGATCTTTTTGATGGCTGGACAGACAGGCCATCACCACGTCGAACAGCTGGGCATCGACAAACGCCAGCGCATCGCGTAGCTCCTCGGAATCCGGCTCAAGCCCCAGCTGCTGGGCCTGCTCGGCCGCGGCGAGCGCCACATCGGGCTCGCGATGAAGCAGCTGCGTCAAATCACAACCGGGCGCATGGGCACCAATGGGATAGTCGGGCCGCGTGTCCATCTTGAGACGGTAGGGGCTCGCGATGTCGCGCGTCTTTTTGCGCGAACCCGAGGTGCCCGAAGTGCTCGGCGCGGCTTCGTATGGCGCGATGCCGGCAATGAGCTCGTAAACCGTGCTTGCCGCGGCATAGACGTCAATCGCCGGCGACATACGCAAAGCGCGCAGGTCGGGAATATCGTCGGTGAGCATCTCGGGCGGGGCATAGGCAACCGTCGCGCGACGCAGCGTGGCATAACGCTCCGTAAACGACGCCTTGCCGCCGGTACCGGCCACGGCCGACGCAGGCTCAAGCGCCAGCGACGAGCCAAAGTCGATCAGGCACAGGTCAAAGGTGCCCTCGGCAAGCTGCCGGTCAAGCGGTAGACGCGCCGTACGCACCATAATATTAGCGGGCGAGATATCGCGATGGACAAAGCCCTCGCCCACCAGGCTCATACGGCAGAGCAGATCGAACAGGTCGCGACCCAGACGCGCCGCCACAAGCGGCGACAGGCGTCCGGCATCGTCCACGGCAAGTCGCGAACGCAAGCGGGCAAGCGTCTCGCCCTCGACCCATTCCATGACAATTGCAGGCACACCGTCGACCTCGCCCCAGCCATAGAGGCGGGGAAAGCCCTTGAGGCCCGAAAGGGCGCGGTGGCATTCATATTCCTCGCGAAACGCTGCCTTGAACTTGGCGACCAGCGCCTCGTGAGCGGCATCGTCGTCGAACTCATCGCGCGCCGGCAAGATGAGCTGCTTGAGCGCCACGGCCTCGCCTTGGGCGTTGACGGCACGCGTCACGCGGCCGATACCGCCACGGCGCATGGTGGCATCGTCGGCAAACAGCATCGTAAAACGACGCAGATAGGCAGGCAGTTCGTCCTGACCGAGCGCGATGGCCGGCTCAAACCCGTCGACACGCGCCAGGCGCAGGCCGACCATGGGATCGCGACCGAGCGATTGTGGCGTGGTGGATGCAAGATCGGTCATCATAGGGCAAGCGCCGCCACGTTATTGTTGAAGTTACCGAGCGCGACGTCATCATCGCCGTAATGGCCGACCCATTGACATAGGTTGGTGTAACAGCCCCACAGATTGGCATACTGCTGATACCACTTTGACCGGGGCGAGAATGTCTGACGACCGAACTCGGCTCGAATGACAAACATCTCCCCGACCAGGCTGTCGCACGGCCTGGGATCTCCCGTAGAGTTATAGGTCGAAACCACGTCATTGGCACGAGAAACATAGCCGTCGAGCATGTTGTACTTGGTCACAAGCCAACTGTGAATGCTCTCTTCCTCAGCAGCGGAAAGGCCACCGGAGTTTGCATCGTTGTCAGTGTTGCCGCCCGTCGAGCCGCCGTTTCCAGACCCTCCGGTAGAGGAACCCGCCCCAGAGCTGCCGCCCGAACTCGATGAATCCGAGCCGGAGCCAGAAGTATCCGAGCTACCGAGCTTTCCGGACTGCTGGGCGTCCTGCTCCTTCTGCTGCTCGACCTTATTCACCGTTGCCGCCACGCTATTGTTGGACAACCGATCGATGATCTTGGTGTTGGTGAGCACGATGGTTTTGCCATTGGCAAGCGTGACTTCGTTGTCCGGGGCCTCGGCGCCGTCCGCATCGTCGGTGCCAAACACAATATGCGCGACCACACTTGCCCAAGCATATCCAGTCGTGGTACCCAGATCACTTTTGACCTCATGCCCCACGCGCGGTTCGCGTGCGGCATGCGCCTGCATCATGGACGGCACGGTCATGCCATAGACAGAAACGCCAGCTATGACCAGCACCAGCGAGCAAGACAGCAGTGCGTACGCCCGCGGCGCCAAGCCCAGTCGGCGTTGCATGCGCACCGCGGCGCCGCGCTTTGTCTGAGTGCCACCGGGCCGCATGCGTTCTCCTCCAACAAAAACACGCCGCTCGGGAGCGGCGCATTCATTCGAATCCATAGTTGAGTGTATCAGCGAACCCAAAAGGTTGCGCAACGAATGGGCAAATTAAGGATGCGAGTGGAAGCATCCATGCGATAAGCGGATACAAAGCATCTTTGTTGCACAACAAACTCACAGTCGCACGGGGAAATTATGGCTACCCCGTGCGTCGCGATGAAGACATACGGCAGGAGCAGGCTCGCCACCTAAATCGCGCGGCGGGCCTCGATGGCGCGGCCAAGCGTAAGCTCGTCGGCATACTCCAGGTCGCCGCCCACGGGCAGGCCGCTTGCCAGACGCGACACCTCGACGCCCAACGGCTTGATGGTACGGGCCAGATAGCTCGCCGTGGTCTCGCCCTCGATGTTGGGGTTGGTGGCGATGATGACCTCATGGATGTCCTCGTGGCCCAAGCGTGCCAGCAGCTCACGAATGTGCAACTGCTCGGGACCAATCTTGTCCATGGGACTGATCACGCCGCCCAATACGTGGTAGAGACCGTGGTAGCTGCCCGTGCGCTCAATCGCCTGGACATCGCGCGGCTCGCCCACCACGCAAATGCGAGTGGTATCGCGCATCGAATCCTGGCAGATGGAGCACTCGTCGGCCGTGGCGTAGTTAAAGCAGCGGCTGCAAAAGTGAACCTCCTGCTTAACCTCCAGGATAGCCTCGGCCAGGCGGCGCGCCTCCTCGGCATCGGCCTCGAGCAGGTAATAGGCGATGCGCTGGGCCGACTTGGGACCAATGCCCGGCAGACGGCCCAGCTCATCGAGCAGTTTTTGCAGACTGTGATTCGCACTCATATATATGCGTGTCTTAGAACGGCATGCCCGGGATGTTGAGGCCGCCGGTGATGGCGCCCATCTGCTTGTTGGCGAGCTCGTTGACGCCGCGGACGGCCTCGTTGACGGCAGCCATGATCATGTCCTGCAGCATATCGACGTCCTCGGGATCGAGGGCATCGGGGTCAATAGTGAGGTTGACGAGCTCCATCTCGCCGTTAACGGTCACCTTGACCATACCGCCGCCGGCAGAGGCGTCGACGGTCTGGGACTTGAGGTTCTCCTGCGCGGCGGCAAGCTGCTCCTGCATCTTGCGAGCCTGCTTCATCATCTGCTGCATGTTCATACCGGCCATGATGGCTCCTTTACGTGCGGCCGCACGCCGAGCTGCAAGGGCAGCCGGAGCGCGGCGGGACTTTCAAACTCAAAAATCGTACCACGGCGCGGGGCAAGCAAGCGGGGCGGACACGCTACCTCAGTCGATATACATGTCCTGGAGTGCAAACCGCACCCAAAGATTATGCGAAGTTGAATAATTCGCATCTGCATAATATTGAAAGCTAAATCTTGTAGAGCCGGAATCCGACATTTTCTGCATCCAGCTAGATAACAAAATGCCGAACCGCTGCTCGAGGCGGCGCTCATGATGGCAGGGTATAATTTGATTGTCACAGACAGCAATTTGGAGGTGCCCCCATGAATGCCCCCGACGCGCTCCAAAACATCCGCTCAAAACACCCCGTTGCATATGTGGTTCTCTATCTCTTTGTCGGCTGGGCATTACTGGTTGTCATCACCCATGCTATAGCCTTTGGAGCAGAACTGCTGATAGCCAGCTCGGACCAGCCCGTCGTCAAATGGGAAGCGACCGATGAGTGCACCGACGGGACCCGGACCGTTTACTACAACAGCCCGTCCCTTTACCAAGAGCTCAAGGTCAAGATAAAAGATTCCAAGATAGTCGATGCCGAGCTAGGCTCTTTTTTGACAATCGGAGCAACCGTCAGCGCCGAACAAGTCGAGTACTCGGACAGCCGTGCGACGTATCGTGTCGACCTCAGCACCCTAGGCCGGCCGTCACGTACCTGCCTGCTCGAATGCGAGATACGTGGCACCACGCTACACATGTACGAAATACAGATGCGCCCGGACGAAGAGTCCCTGATGGGCTAGAGGCCCTAGGTCCAACGAGCAACTCTCAGCAGTAGAACGATAGCCCACCGGTTGTTTCTTTCCAACGCTTGCAAATCAATGCATGGTTAGATGAAACAAACTGCATGATATCGCGTAAATCCCGAGCGGGAATATCACCCTTGTTATGGGCCAGCTTGCACCCGCCGGAGCGAGTAAGCCATATCTTGGTCGCCTCGGCAGTGGGGCGCTTGACCGCGATATGAACATGGACGGGTTCGCCGTTCTCCCCTGTCCAGAAAAAGATGATGTACGGCCCGAGTCGGAAAAGACTAGGCATAGACTCGTCCGCCTTCGTAAGCAAAACGCAAGATGAGCGGGGCGTTATTACGCACAAAATCATCGAGTTCTTTAAGATCCGTTTCGCTAAAGCCCTCGTGCGACACCCAATTGAATGCCGGCAAGATGCACTCCGCCGTGTCAAAGCCCCAATCGCGCGGGCGCTCCACAACGACCTTCACCGTGTTGTCCTCACGGACTTCGGAATACGAAACTTGCGTATCGTCCTCGAGGCGGACATATTCCCACATCATAAGCTCGCTCCGTTCCAAGAAGTCTCTTCTTGAGCAGTATACCCGCCAGTACGACTACTCCACCGGTTTGAAGATGGTGGACTGGCCAAAGACGCTGCGGATGAGGGCTTTGGCCTCGTCCTCGGTCTGCGGGATGCTCGGGGCTGCGCCCTGATGGCCAAAGGGACTGCCGGCGCCGGGGTTGGACTCCCAAGGGGCCGCGGGGGCGTCGTCGCCGGCGGGAGCAGGCGTCACGGGCGCGGGGGCCGTGGGAGCCGCAGCCGCAGCTGCGGGCTTGGTTGCGGGCGCTGCCGGCACGTCGAACGGAGGCAGATCGTCCCCGCCCGCATCGGCGGCAAAGCCGGCGACCATGGCGTCGTCGTAGGGCACCTGCTCGGATTCCCACGGTGCAGACGGCCTGGACGGTTGAGCCTTAGGAACGGACGTGCGCTCGGGCGCGCGGGGCGCAGGCTCGGTCGGGAGCTTGCCCGTGGCAGGAGCGCCGGCAGGATTGTCGGAGCGCAGCCAGGGGGCCTTGCCCAGATCGGATGACTTGGGCGCAGGCGCGGCAGCGGGCTTGGGTGCCGGTGCCGGAGCAGCCGGTTTGGCCGCGACGGGCTTAGGCGCCGACGGGGTCGGTGCCGCTATCGGTGCTGTTTTTGGCTGCGTCGCGTTGGCGCTCGAGGATGCAGGGGCCGCCGAGGACACGGGTTGCGGGTCCGCAGATGCCGCAGCCCGTGCAGATGGAGAATGCTCCTCATGTTGAGGAGCCGGCGTGCCACCCCCATCCAGGACATAGTCGACGGTGCGACGACCGAAGACCGCGCTGATTGTCGGCAAGACCACCGACTGCGTATCGGCGCGACCGAGCATCTTGATGGCAAAGGTCGAACCCGCGGGGAACGAGACCGTGAGCTTGGAGCCATCGTCGGCCGTAGCGCGGGCGTTAAGCAAAAGCCCCGCGTAGGAGGCCTGCTGGGCCTTGACGCGCTCGACGACCTCGGCCCATTTGCGCTGGAGCTCACCGGCATCCTCGACCGCGGGGGTCTCGGCGGCGCCGGCGGCAGCAACCTGGGCGGCATTGTTGAGTTGGGGCTTGGGTGCCGGAGCGGCGGCAGGCGCGGGAGCCGTAGCCGGGGCAGCCTGGGGCGCGGGCGCCACAGGCTTGGGAGTCGCCACGGACGCAGGACGAGGCGCAGGCTGGGCCGCCGGAGCGGCGACACCGCGGTCCCAAGGCATGCCGCCCTGTTGCGCGGGCGCAGCGGCGGGGGCAGTGGACGGGGCAGGGGTGGCAGCTCGGGCACCCGAGATCAGCGTCGGCTGTTGTGACGCCACGGGCGCAGCCGTAACAGCTGCAGGCGCAGCGCCGGCAGCAGCCACGCTCGCCGGTACCGCTGCATTGGCAACCATGGCCTCCAGACGTGCCATGCGCTCGGCCAATGCCTCAATCGTTAAATCAGCCTCGGGACGTGCCAGACGCGTGCAGGCAATCTCGAGCACCAGGCGCACGTCGCTCGCGCCCCTCATCTCCAGTGCGGCATCGTCGAGCACTGTCAGCACACGGGCCAGGCGGTCGGCAGGATGCTCGCCAAAGGCAGCGGCCTCGGCAGCAAGCGCCTCGGCCTGCTCGGAGCCGCCCTCAAACAGCTCAGCACGGGCACCGGCAACGCAGGCAACGTACACGTCACGCACATGCGCCACCAGGTCGCGCGTCAGCTCCAGCAGGTCGTTTCCTTCCTCGACCTGCGCACGGATCAGTCCATAGAGCTCGGCAACATCGCGATCGGCAATGGCGCGGGAAAACTCGCCCAGAATCTGGTCCGAAACCTCGCCTAAAAGCGAGCGGGCGTCGTCCGCATGCACAGAACCGTTGCCAAAGACGCTCAGCTGCTCCAGCGTGGACAACGCGTCGCGCATACCGCCCTTGGCATGGCGCGCCACGATAGCCAGCGCCTCATCGTCGTAATCGAAGCCCTCCTGCTCGCACACGTATGCCAGGCGACGCTCGATATCCTCGTTGCCGATGCGATGGAAATCGAAACGCTGGCAGCGCGAGAGGATGGTCTCCAGAATCTTTTGCGGGTCGGTGGTGCACAGCACAAAGATCACGTGTGCCGGCGGCTCCTCGAGCGTCTTGAGCAGCGCGTTGAACGCCGCCGTCGTGAGCATGTGGACCTCGTCGATGATATAGATCTTGTACTTGCCGCGCACCGGGGCAAAGTTGACGGAGTTGATGATTTCCTCGCGCACATTGTCCACGCCCGTGCGGGAGGCGGCATCGAGCTCGTAGACATCGGGGTGGTTACCCTCGGCAATGAGCTCGCACTCCTCGCAAGTACCGTCGGGCATGCAGCCGCTTGCACCCTCGGCGCGCGCCGCCTCGGCATTGCGGCACAGCAGCGCCTTGGCCAGAATGCGCGCCATGGTGGTCTTGCCCGTGCCGCGCGGTCCGCAGAACAGGTAGGCGTGGGACAGGCGCCCCTCGGTGATGGCGTGCTCGAGCGTCGAGACGATATGCTGCTGGCCCACCACGGAGTCAAAGGTGAGCGGGCGATACTTTCGGTACAACGATTCCATGGGTGCTCCCCCGGGTATACTGAGTCTTGTTGCCGCGGCGGCCATGCGGTCGCACGGCATACTGCATTCCATAATAACCCGTACGGCGAGCCCGCCGCGATAGGAGTCCAAAGAGCATGGCAGACGCAGAGAGCAACCTCGTTCCCTCCGAAGCAGCCGACCAGGTCGAGGTCGCGCTCGAGGAGCAGGCCGCAGCCGACGACGGCATCCTGTACCTCAACGAGTACCAATACGAAAACGACCTCGTCACCGACTTCGCCCGCCTGGTCGCCTCGCCCAGGCGTCGCGGCTCGCTGTATGTCGCCGCGGCAATTGCCGCGCTCATCGGCATCGGCATGCTGGTGGCCGGCGGCAACTGGATCAAGTTTGGCGTCGTCTTGATCGTATTCGGCGCCTTTTTGGCCTGGTGGAGCAAAAACCTGCACCACACCCTCGCCCGCGACTTTATCGACGCCGTTGAGGCCGACGAGTCCATGGGTGGCCGCTATCGCCGCGTCGCCGCCAACGAGGACGGCCTGATGGTTTGGGGCACGAGCGGCAAGTCGCAGTTCTTCCCGTTTGAAAAGCTCGACCACGTGCTCGACGGCGAGCGCATCTTTGTGGCCATGTTCGCCGACCAGGGCGTGACGATCCCTAAGGACACCTTTGTCCGCGGCGATGCCGAGCAGTTCGGTCCCTTCCTTAAGGCGCGCATCAACAAAAAACTCCGCATCGAGACCAAACGCAAGAAGATGAAGGCCGAGAAGGCCGCCGCCGAGGCCAAGCAGGGCGACAAGCCCCAGGAGACCAAGGGCAAGCAGCGCAAGCAGAAGAAGAACAAGAAGAAGCGCTAAGGCCAAGCCAGACAGGCGGCCTCGCATCCCGCTATCCTCCCCATGCACCCAAGCGTGCTACACTGGCAGCATCTATGCCGCCGCGAATGGCTCGGGTCCGCGCCCGCCGCTCGCAAACGAACTTTAAACGCACGAGGGTTGGCCATGCCGCTTTTCTCGCAACATACCGCCCGGTTCTCGCCGGACGTTCCCTTGGAGGGCACCAGCTCTCGCGAGCTGCTCGAGCGGTACCAACCGCTCGAGACACTTGCGACCGGCGGTTTTGGCTCCATCGAGATTTGCCGCGACACGCACCTGCGCCGTCGCGTGGCCATTAAGCGCATCCCCCTTATCAACGGCGCCGGCATGCCCGCCAGCGACATCATGGATGTCCTGCGCGAGGCACACACCGCCGCCATGCTTCAACATCCCAATATCGTGCAGGTTATCGACTTTACGCACGATACCGCCTATGCCTACCTAGTCATGGAATATGTCGATGGCATGTCGCTCGCCGAGTTTTTGCATCGCGTGGACGGCCATTCGCTCACCTTTGACGAGGCCGCGGCCATTGCCGACGCGCTGGGCCAGGCGCTCACCTTCGCCCATAGCAATGGCGTGCTCCACCTGGACATCAAGCCTGCCAACGTGCTCATCGACCACTCGGGCAATGTAAAGCTCACCGACTTTGGCATGGCGCGACTGTCGTCCGCCGGTGGCTTTGGCGGCTCGCGCGGCGGCACCATCGGCTACATGCCACCCGAGCAGCTCGATATCGAGACCGGCACGGTCGACGAACGTGCTGATGTCTTCGCCCTTGCCTGTGTGATCTACGAGGGCTTGTGCGGCAGTGCTCCCTTTATGGCGGCCACGCCCGCCGACTCGCTCGACCGCATCATCGGCGGCGCCACCTATCCCAGCGAGCTCATCCCGCACTTTCCCCCGGGAGCCGAGAGCGCGCTCATGAGCGCCCTCTCCCCCATGCCGCAGGACCGCCCCAACAGCATCGAGGCACTTTGCGACCAGCTCCTTGCCGGCCTGGGCAACGTGCGCGAGGGCCGTCGCAGCCTGGAGCAAATGGTGGGTGAGCTTTCGGATGACGAGCGCGCGGCAGACGATATCGAATCGTTGCCCTATGAGGACGACACCATCGAGGTCGACCCCGCACTCGGCTGGGCCGGCACGCGCTGGAGCCACGCGCGCAGCTACACCATGCGCGCCATCTCGGCGCTAACGTGTGGTGCCTTTAGCTTTTTGATCATGCAGACGGCTGGCGTCGCGGCGCTTCCCGGACTTATTGCCGCGGCCATCGCGATTGGAGCGGCCGCCGGCCTGGCCCCGCAGATTGGCTCGGCTATCTCGGCCGTGGGCTTTTTGGTACTTATGGCCAACGCCACCATGCGGGCGCAGGGCATCCTGTCGATGCTGCCCGTCGCGGTGCTCTTTGCCGCCACCATGTCCGGTTGGTGGATCGCCTGGGGCCGCACCGAGGCAGCCGCGAGCGCCGCGCTCACCTGTGCGGTGGCACTTGGCTGTCTAACGGGCGACGCCCTCCTTGCCGCCGGGGTCGCCGCCGGCATCGCGGCCTTTTGGCTCGGCCCGGCAAGCGCCGCGGCCGCCACGGGGATGGGCGCGCTTTTTGGCCGCCTGGCTACGGTTGCACTTTCTGCCGGAGGCGTACTGGGGCTCGGCAATGTTGCCGCGGCGCTGGGAGACATGCTCTCCTGGGCTGCCATCGTACTCGTCGCGGCGACAGCTGCGCTGACATCTCTGCTGCTCAACGCCCATGCCAAGCGTGCCGAGCAGGGCTCGAACCTAACTGCAATCGCTGCCATCGCCGGCTGCGGAATAGGCTCCGCGGCGTCGCTCTGTCTTGCACACCATATGGAAATTGCCAGCCTTGCGGCCGCGGTCGTCGTCAAGGCGGCGGTTGCGGGAACCCTATCCTCTATAATCGTTGGGATATGCCTAAATTTGCTCGGATACCAAAGAACCTATACGGAGAGTGATCTTTCGTGAACTTCCTGAACATCTTCGAGGACCACGTGGCCGGCATCTTCGGTGCCACCCGTGCCCCGTTCTCCTTTAAGAAGCTTGCCAAGCAGGCCGCTCGCGACATGGAGGATCAGACTCTGGTGATCAACGGCGTCAACACCGCGCCGGCACTCTATACCATCCTGATCGCCGTCGATGACGATCCCATGCTCGCCCCGTTCTACCCCGAGCTTTCGCGCGAAGTCCGCGAGTTTGTGAAGGCACAGGCCGAAAAGCGCCACTATGTGTTTGTCGGCGAACCCCTCGTTCGCTTTATGATCGACCCGCAGCTGCGTGCCGGTAAGTTCTCGGTCTTTGCCGAGAACGTCGACGCCCCCACACTCGGTCGCCTGTACGAGGAAGAGCGCGCCTACCAGAATGGCCTGGGCCAGAACAACTCGGCCGCAAGCCGTGCCGTCAGCGCCCCCCGCGCCGGCAAGCAGCAATTCGCCGCTCCGCAGCAACAGCACCCCGCCGCCATGCCCCAGCAGCCGGCGCCCCGTGCCGCCGCTCCCGACCCGCTCGCCGCGGCCGATCCCTTTGCGCCCAACGTCCCCGACCCCGCCGCCGCACCCATTCCCGTGCCACAAACCGTCTCGCGCGACGCGCTTGCCGGCATGGGCGGAGCCGCCGCGACCGGCGCCGCCGTGGGCCTGGGCGCCGCAGCCAGCATCGCCTCCAACATGGCAAGCTCTCGCGCCCCGCAGCGTCCGCTTGCCCAGCTCGTCGACGTCGTGAGCGGCGAGAGCCACAGTATTACTTCCGCGCAGGTGACCATCGGTCGCGAGCGTTCGGTTTCGGACATCGCCCTGCGCGACCCCAACGTTTCGCGCCGTCACGCCCAGCTCACCTTTACCGGGTCGGACTGGTCGATCGAGGACCTCAACTCCACCAACGGCACGCTCGTCAACAACCGCCGCATCACGCGCTGCCCGCTGCGCAACGGCGACCTGCTGACGTTTGGCCTAAGCACCTTTGAATTTAGGGGATAGTCGCTTATGAACATCGATATCGTCCTTTTTGCAGGCCGCATCGTCCTGGTCGCCCTGCTCTACATCTTCCTGTTCGCCGTCATGAAAACCGGCGTGGGACTCGTACGCGGCCAGCGCCGCGACTCCGCTATCTGGACGATCGATGTGGACAAGGGTCCGCGCGGCATCCGTGGCATCCATGTAGACATGCTCGGCCCCGTCATCGTGGGCCGCTCGCCGTCCTCGGACATCTGCATCAACGAACCGTTTGTCTCGGCCTCGCACGCACGCTTTTCGCTGCAGGGCCCGGCACTCATCATCGAGGACCTCAACTCGTTGAACGGCACACTCGTTAACGGCCGTCAGCTGGTGGAGCCCGCAACGCTGCGCGAGGGTGACGAGGTCCAGATTGGCGACGTGGTCATGAAGGTGAACCGTCGATGATCGACGAGGAGAACAAGTCCGCAACCATGCCCGAGACGCCGACTGCCCCCGCAGTTGCGCCGGCTCATGCCGCTCCGGCGCGCCCTGCGACCGTAGAGCCCGAGGACACCGTGTTCTCCCTGCCTCTTTCGCATGTAACTCAAGAATATCCGACACTCGTCGATGACGATGACGAGGACACCGACGCCGAGCAGCTCGACGCCCCCATCGGCGCGCACACCGCCGAGCAGCCCGCGGAACCGGAGCCAACGCCCGCACCGGCTCACTTTGCCGAGCCCGTCGCCGAGGCGATGAACGAGAGCGTTGCCGTGTTTGCAGCCCCCGAGCCTGCCGCGCCGGTATTCCCCGTCGCCCCGGCAAGCGAGGCGGCACCCGCACCCGCAACGCCTGCCGAAGTCGAGCAGCCCGTTGCCGCGCCCGCCACAGCTCCCGAGCCCTCCGCTCAACCCCAGAGCACGCCCGCGCCGTCGCACTTTGCGACCTCCGAGCCGACGGCTGCCGAGCCGCAGCAGGACGGCGATCCCGCCGACCGCGTAACCGAAGATCTCGGCCTTCCGGACGTCTCCGACGCCGAGTCGGGCAACGATGCCGACACCGTCTCCCCCGGCGACACCGCCGAGATCGATGTCGCCGCCGTGGAGGCAAAGCTCAAAGATCCCGGCTCGACCATGAGCTTTGAGCCGTTGACCGACGAGCGCATCGAGACCGACTCGACCTACGACGCCGGCACCACCACGCAGCTTATGTGGGGCGCCCGCTCCGACGTCGGATGTGTACGCCCGCACAATGAGGACTCCTATCTGGTGCAGTCGCCGCTCTTTTGCGTGTGCGACGGCATGGGAGGACACGCCGCCGGCGAGGTGGCATCCTCCATCGCCGTCGAGACCATCGCCAAGACGGCGCCGCAGTCCGCCGACGCCGCGCGCCTGGCCGCAGCCGTCGAGGCCGCCAACGCCGCCGTGATCGAGGCCGCCCTCAACGGTCTGGGCAAACCCGGCATGGGATGCACGGCCACCTGCGCCTACATCGAAAACGACACGCTCGCCATCGCCCACGTGGGCGACTCGCGCGCCTACCTGCTCCACGAGGGTACGCTCATCCGCGTGACCCGCGACCACTCCTACGTGGAGGAGCTCGTGGATGCCGGCGAGATTACGGCCGACGAGGCCCGTGTCCACCCCAACCGCTCGGTCATCACCCGCGCGCTGGGCTCGGATCCCGCCATGTATGCCGACCACTTTACCCTGCATATCGAGGAAGGCGACCGCCTGATTCTGTGCTCCGACGGTCTTTCGAGCATGATTCCCGATAGCGATATCGAGAACATCGCCACGCAGTCCTCGACCGCACAGATCTGTGTCGACAACTTGGTGGACGCGGCGCTCGCCGCCGGCGGCCACGACAATGTGACCGTAGTGGTCGTCGACCTGGTCGACGACGGCGTCGTGCGCGAGGCAAAACGCCTCCGACGCCGCAATGTCACCATCGCCGCCGTCTTGGCCCTTGTCTTTGTGCTGGTAGCAGGCATCTGGGCATACACGGGCGTCACCGGCTCCTATTACTTGGGAACCTACCACGGCAACGTCGCCGTCTGGCGCGGCCTGCCCGGCAAGACGCTCGGGGTCGAGCTCCACTGGCTCGAGAGCGAAACCAGCATCAAGCTGTCCGACCTGCCCGAAGACACGCAAAACCGCCTGAAGGCAGGCATTCCGCAAACGAGTGTCGACGATGCGCAGGACACCATTTCAAAGTACCGCCATCAGATTGACGAGGAGCAGACCCGTCAGGTGATTGACGCGCAAACGATTCGCGACAACACCGATCAGAAATCCACCTCCGAGTCAGATTCCGAGAAAACCGCCGAACAGTCAGCCGAGGCCGAAGCCTCCGATAAGAATTAGAAAGGGAGTGCCGCTTATGAGTCGCCGCAACACCGAACTGCTCTTGCTCATCGCCTCGGCGTTCCCCGTCATCCTGCTCAATGCGATGTACGTGCTCACCGCGGGTGCCACGATTTCCTTTGAGACGCTCGCCGTGCCGATCGGCCTGTTCGCCGCCTTCGCCGCGGCGCATATCGCCGTGCGCATCCTGGCGCCCGGCGCCGACCCCGCCATCCTGCCCATCGTCTTTGTGCTCTCGGGCATCGGCATCACATTCGTGACGCGCCTGGCCCCCGACCTCGCCATCTCGCAGCTCATCATCCTGTTTGTCTCGGTGGCGCTCATGGTGGGAACCCTCGCACTGGTCAAGAACCTCGACGTGGTCATGCGCTACAAGTACACCTTTGGCATTATCGGCATCATCCTGTTGATGCTGCCGATCTTTATCGGCACCACGATCTCGGGCTCCAAGCTGTGGATTCGCATCGCGGGATTCACCATCCAGCCCGGCGAGTTCGCCAAGGTCTTCATCGTCCTGTTCCTGGCAGGCTATCTTGCCGAGAACCGCGAGCTGCTCTCCATCTCCAACCGCAAGATCCTGGGCCTCAAGATTCCGCGCTTTCGCCTGCTGCTGCCGCTGTTTGCCGTGTGGGGCGTGTGCCTGCTCATCGTCGTCTTCGAACGCGACCTGGGCTCGGCCGTCCTGTTCTACACCATCTTTTTGCTGATGCTCTATGTTGCCACGGGACGCTTTTCGTACGTCATCATCGGCCTTGCGCTGCTAGCCGTTGGCGCCGTGGGCGCCTACAAGTTCCTGTCGCACGTGCAGGTGCGCTTTCAGGTCTGGGTCGATCCGTTTAAAGACGCCCAGGGCCAGGGCTACCAGATCGTACAGTCACTTTACTCGCTGGCTGACGGCGGCCTGGCCGGCGTCGGCATTGGCAACGGCATGGCAAACAACATCCCCGTCGTCGAGTCTGACTTTATCTTCTCGGCCATCGGCGAGGAAATGGGCCTTTTGGGCGGCGGCGCCGTGCTCATCCTGTTTATGCTTTTTGCCGTGCGCGGCCTCACCACGGCAGCCCGCGCCAAGTCCGACCTTGCCGCCTTTAGCGCGACCGGCCTTACGGCGGCCATCAGCTTCCAGGCATTCTTAATCGTTGGCGGCGTAACCCGCCTAATCCCGCTGACCGGCGTCACCCTGCCCTTTATGAGCCAGGGCGGCTCCTCGCTGTTGGCGAGTTTTATCATCGTCGCGCTGCTGCTGCGCGCCGGCGATGAGGCAACCGGACGCGAAGCCGAGCTCACCGGCACCGGCACCATGGCCGCCATCACCGATGACCAGGTCGCATCCGCCGCTGCCCCGACCGGTACGCGTTTTGCCAACGCACCTTCCTACGGCAACGGCAGCCACTCCGCGGGTTCTCGCATGCGTCGTCGCCTGCTCGACACGCCAGAGTCCGGCGTGCTCGGCCGCGTAGCACTTGCCAACCGTCTGACTCGTGCCGTGTTTGCCTTTACGGCGCTGTTCGCCATCCTTATCGGCAACCTTACCTATGTCCAGGTCATCAAGGCGAAGGACTACCAGGACATGCCGACCAACAACCACACCATCGCCCGCTCAAAGTACATCCAGCGTGGCTCCATCATCACGTCCGACGGCGTGACGCTAGCCGAGTCGCTGCAGCAGGAGGACGGCACCTACGCCCGTTCCTACCCCAACGGCAACATGGCCGCGCACGTGGTGGGCTACGTGAGTCAGCAATACGGCACCGCCGGCATCGAGAGCGTCATGAACGATACGCTTACCGGCTCCAAGGATTACTCCAGCTGGAACAACGCCATCGCGTCGCTCGCGGGGCAGACCCAGCCGGGCAATACCGCCAAGCTCACCATCGACTCGCGCATCCAGACGGCTGCCGAGCAGGCGCTCAAGGGCTTTAAGGGCGCCGTGGTGGTCATGGATCCGCGCACCGGTGCGGTCCTTGCGTGCGCGAGCTCGCCCACCTACGACAACACCAACATCGATGCGCTGCTCCAGTCGGGCGGCGGCGAGGACGGCTCCATGTACGACCGTGCCATGGACGCGCTCTACACCCCGGGCTCGACCTTTAAGGTCGTCACACTCTCCGCGGCGCTCGAAACCGGCACCGCCAGCCTTACCAGCACGTACCAGGCGCCCGGCTCCATGGATATTGGCAACGCGCCGGTCACCAACTCTGCCAACGAGAGCTACGGCACCATCAGCCTGCAGCAGGCCTTCGCAGTGTCGTCCAACGTCGTCTTTGGCCAGGTGGCCAACGAGATTGGCGCCAGCTCGCTCGTCCAGTTTGCCAACGCCTTTGGCTACGGTCAAAAGCTCGGTCAGGATCTGACCACCGCGGCTTCCATCATGGCCGACCCGTCGCTTATGACCGAGTGGGAGACCGCTTGGGCAGGCGCCGGCCAGCCCGTCGGCATGGACCACACGCCTGGCCCGCAGACCACCGTTATGCAGAATTGCGTGATCGCTGCCGCTATCGCCAACAGCGGCGTGGTCATGGACCCGTTCTTTGTGTCCCAGATACTCGCCCCGGACGGAACCGTGGTCAAGACCACGCAGTCCCGCTCGCTGGGCCAGGCTGTCAGCTCTGCCACGGCCGACCAGGTCAAGCAGGCCATGCTCGCCGTCGTCCAGTCCGGTACCGGCACCGATGCCCAGATTCCGGGCGTCAAGGTTGCCGGCAAGACCGGTTCGGCCGAGATCGGCGGCACCAACGTCAACTCTATGTTTGTTGGCTTTGCACCTTACGATTCACCCACGGTTGCCATCTCGGTAGCCCTGGAGGATTACGACAAACACGACGTCGAGGCTGCCAAGATTGCCGGCATCGTCCTGACCGCGGCGCTCGCCGCACAGGGAGCGTGATGCCCATGATCAAAGCGGATACTTGTGGCGCGCCGCGGCCGATGAGCTAGCGGCAACGCGCCACACGGCCCCAGCGGCCACACAACTGGTACTACACACATCGTTGAGCGAATAGTTATGTTAGGAGCAGGAATGGAACAGAGGGTCCTCGGGGGAAGATACCTCCTCAAGGATAAGGTGGGAACGGGCGGTATGGCGACCGTCTTCCGTGCACAGGATCAGGTCCTCGACCGCACGGTTGCCGTCAAGATCATGCTGCCGCAGTATGCCGGCGACGCCACCTTCGCCGCCCGCTTTAAACAGGAGGCTCAGGCAGCTGCCGGCCTGTCCTCCCCCTATATCGTGGGCGTCTACGACTGGGGCAAGGACGGCGACACCTATTACATCGTCATGGAGTACCTGCGCGGTACCGACCTTAAGAGCGGCATCAAGAGCCACGGCGCCCTCGATCCCAAGAAGGTCGCGCAGATCGGCTCGCAGATCAGCTCCGCACTTTCGGTCGCACACAAGCACGAGATCATCCACCGCGACATTAAGCCGCAAAACATCATGGTGCTACCCGACGGCAACATCAAGGTAATGGATTTTGGCATCGCACGCGCCAAGAACAGCCACCTCACGCAGGATAACAACGTTCTGGGCACCGCCCACTATGTAAGCCCCGAGCAGACCCGCGGCCAGGACCTCGGCCCCACCTCGGATATCTACTCGCTGGGTGTCGTCATGTACGAGTGCGCCACCGGCCGCGTGCCCTTTGACGGCGACGACGCCATCTCGGTCGCGCTCAAGCAGGTCAACGAGCTCCCCATCCCGCCGAGCCAGATCAACTCCGGCGTCGATGCCGACCTTGAACGCATCATCCTCAAGTGCATGGAGAAGGACCCGGCAAACCGCTTCCAGACAGCCGACGAGCTGCGCCAGGTGCTTAACAGCTATCTGTCCGGCCGTGCCGTCAATGTCTCGGAGCCCACGCGCATCATCGGTGCCGCCGGCGACCTGGGTGCCACCAAGACCCGCGAGCTTTCCGACTCAACGCGCGCTATGGTTCGTCCCGTCTCGGGCGTGAGCGGTCAGAACACCGCCCGTAGCGCTGTCTCGGGCTCCACGGGCTCCTACGAGGTCGAGAAACCCAAGTCCAACAAGAACAAGATCATCGCCGCCGTGATTGCCGCCGTCGCCGTGATTGGCGTTGTAGTGGCCTTTGCCACGGGCATGTTCAGCGGCGAACAGGTCACGGTGCCCGACGTGCTGGGCAAGGACCAGGAAACCGCTATTGAGCTGATCAAGGAAGCCGGCCTTGAGGTAGGCACCGTCGACCAGAGCTACAACGACGATGTCGACGAGGGAAAGGTCGCCGAGCAAACCCCCAACGGTAACACCAAGAAGGCCAAGGGCACGAGGGTGAACCTGGTAATCTCCAAGGGCCCTAAGCCCTCCGAAAAGGTTGAGGTTCCGCGGCTCGTCGGCCTGACCAAGGACCAGGCCGAGGCCGCACTGGCAAGCGTAGGGCTCAAGGGCAACGCAACCGAGGAGGCCAACGAGACTGAAGAAGGTCAGGTCTTTGAGCAGGGCACTGAAGCCGGCAAGGAAGTCGAGAAGGGCACGACCATCTCGTATAAGGTCTCCAGCGGTCCCGACACCACCTCCGTCCCCGATCTGACCGACATGACCGAGGCCCAGGCACGCAACGCCCTCGACGTGGCCGGTTTTGGCGTCAACGTGAGCTACCAGGAGAACGATTCTGTCACCGAGGGCACCGTCATTAGCTGGAACCCCAGCGGCAAGCAGAAGCCCGGCGCCACGATCACTGTCGTCATCGCCAAGAAGTCCGGCAAGGCCAGCGTTCCGGGCAACCTGTACGGCAAGAGCATCTCCGCCGCAGTCACCGCGCTCAACAACGCCGGGTTCTACAACATCGCATTCTGCGATCAGAGCGGCAACCCCGTGAGCGGCAACGAAAACGCCACCGTTACGGGCGTCTCCCCCACCGGCAAGCAGTCTACCGACAGCACGATCACGCTGACGGTCGCACTTTCTAGCTCGGGTTCGGGCTCAGGCTCGGGCTCGGGCTCAGGTTCGGGTTCGGGTTCGGGCTCGGGCACGGGCACGGGCACGGGTAACAATTCCGGTACGACCAACTAGTCGCCACCCCACCGCTCATTCCAGCTCTCACCGCAAACATATTCGCTCACAGGCGCCCGCTTGCTCCCCCGGCAAGCGGGCGCTTTGCATATAGGTAGACGTCGGAGGCCTGCCTTAGCGCCAGCGCATTGCCGGCGCTTATTCGTCAGCTATCGCCGCCGGATCGGGGGGGGCGACGAGCTTCTCCATCGTCTTCTCGAGTAGGCTGATGTCGATGGGCTTGGAGGTGTGCGCGGTCATGCCCGCCTCCAGGCTGCTGCGCACATCCTCGGAAAACGCATTCGCCGTCATGGCGATGATGGGAATGACGGCACCGAGCGGGTTAGCACCCATGCGAATGGCGCGCGTCGCCTCCAAGCCATTCATCCTCGGCATCTGGATGTCCATGAGGATGGCGTCGAACTCGCCGGGCTTGACGCTGGCAAAGCGCTCGACAATCGCTGCACCATCGGGGCAGACCTCACAGCTCGCACCGCTCATCTCGAGCAACGCGCTGAGAATCTCTGCGTTGAGCTGGTTGTCCTCCGCGCACAAGAAGCGCATGCCGTTAAGCACAGAGGTATCGGATGTCGGCGTCGCCATGCTGCCATAGACGCGGCGCACGACGCCCTCGAGCTCCGCCAAGAAGAACGGACGCGAGACGAAGCCATCGGCTCCGGCAGCCACGACGCGCTGGGTGACCTGCCCACGCAGAGCATAGTCGATGCAGAAGACGAGCGGCCCGTCCTCCCCTGCCGCCTCTCGCAGCGCCGCGATGCTCGCCCCGAGCGCAGGGTCGTCAACACAACCTGCAAGCAGGATGACGTCTGCCATGTGAGCAGCTGCGCCCGCACATGCGTCCTCAACGCTCTTTGCAACATCGAGGACGATGCCGGCCTCCTCGCAGCGCATGCTGACATTGCGCTGGAGACGCTGCTCGCCGCACACAAGCAGCATCCGCCCCACGCCGATGTCGTAGTTCGCGTCCTTGTCGATGGCCAAGTCGAGGACGACCGTAAACTTCGAACCCTTACCCGGTGTGCTCTCGACCTCGATGCTGCCGCCCATGAGCTCGACAATGTTCTTGGCGATGGCCATGCCCAGGCCCGTACCCTGGACTTTGTTCGTACCCGAGGACTCCGCGCGGGAGAACGGGTCAAAGATGTACTTGAGGAACTCCTCATCCATGCCGATGCCCGTGTCGGTCACCTCGAAAAGCAAGCGCGCATAGTCGGCATCGCCGCTGTTAAGCTCCGTGATGCTGAGCTCGACCTGACCACCGTCCGGCGTGTACTTGACCGCGTTGGAAAGTAGGTTAAGGATGGTCTGCCGCAGCCTGACACCATCGGCAACAAGATACTCGTGGCGCAGGTCGTTGACGAAGATATGGAACCCGTGATGGCGTCCCAAGGCTTGGGCACGGATAATGTTGTCAACTTGGTTGATCTGCTCCGCCAAGCTCACCGGCACGAGTTGCAATTCGACCTTGTCGGACTCGATCTTGCTCATGTCGAGGATGTCGTTGATAAGGCTGAGCATGTGATTACTCGAGAGCTTGATTTTCTGGATGTAGTCCGCAAGCTGCTCCGGGCTGGTCGTCCCGTGCTCTATGAGATTTGTAATGCCGACGATGGCATTCATAGGCGTGCGGATATCGTGAGACATGTTGGCGAGAAAATCGCTCTTGGCGTGGTTGGAGGCCTCTGCCTGGGAGCGCGCCACCCGGGCATCGCGCACCGCAAACTCAAGCTCCTCGTTCTTGGTGTCGAGCTCGGCGTTGACGCGCTTGAGGCCCTCTGCGTTCTTATGCTCGATCTCGAGCACCTGGCGCTGCTTGGCGCGCAAGACAATGTAAATCGCCACAGCGCATGCTGTCACGAGCGCAAACGCAAAGCCCATGACGAGCTTAACCGTCGTGTTGACGAGCTCAACGGTATTTGTCGCGACATAGCGAGCCGGCACCAGGAAGACGAGCGTCCAATCGGCGCTGTCCATGCGACTCAAGGCGTAGTAGTACTCCTCGTCGTCAAGAACGGCGTTCGAATAAGCGACGCCTTTTGCCTCAAGCTCTGCGGCAGCCTTGTCAAAGGAGCTGCCGTGCAGGTACCGCATCTGCTTCAAGACGCTGAAGGCGTTGTGTCCCCTGATCGGGCTGTTGTTGCTGCTGAAGAGTTTGGAGCCGTCGTTGTCGACAACGATGACGTTGTTCGCCCCGTCATATGCCTCGCATGAGAAATAGGGCTCGAGCTCCTCCATATTGCACAGAAGGCCGGCGTAAACGATCTTGGTATCTTGGCCGTCGCCAAGCGACAGACGAACAGGCTGCTCAAGGCGCTCGAGAAACACCATCAAGGTCTTGTTGGTCGTCATCGTAGTGGTCACGTAGTTGATGCGCTCGGGATTGCCAAGCAGATGATCCATCTCCTGCATGGACCCCTTGGGGCCCGTCTGGGTGTAGTAGCGCCCCTTGTCGTCAACCATGATGATATCGGTGCCCTCGTCCCCAAGATTAGCCAAACGGTGCTGCCTCTCCATGAGGGACACGAGCGCTTCCACATCCTGCGGGCTCTCATCGCACAGATAGTTGACCTGCGTGTCAACGGCGTGCCATTTGCTGTCGATGATATCCTCGAGGCCGTCAAAGAGCTCCGTGGTCACCTCGCCCATCTGGCTGAGACGCTCCTCGTAGAGCACGCGATCGTTGTAGCGACCGAACATATTCAAGAACAGCAAGGCGCCCGCGATGACGATGGCGAGAAACACCATGAACACCGTTTTGGCTTGCTTTGCGGAGAAGTCCGCATCCGCGCGCTTGAGCACGAGCGAACGCAGACCTCTTTGTTTATCGTTATGATTCGGCACTAATCGTTCCAAGCTACATCCGCGGGAGATAGGGTCTCAAACTTGCTCAGGTACTCTTTCATGGCATCCAGGCCGAGCACGCCGCTGTCCTCAAGATTGCCCTCCTTGGCCACCTCATCGGTCACACCCGCAACGGCGACCTTGTAGGTAGCGTTGTCGTCGATCTTAAAGCCTTCCGGAGCGGCGAGCACGTAAGGGTAGACATTGCCATCGCCCGCACGGTCGTAACCGGAGCCTATCAGGTCCTTGACGCGCTTGCCCGCAAGCGTGACGGTCTTGATGTTATCAGTCCAACCCGTGGGGACGATGGAGGAGATCTCCATGTCCGTAACGTCGCCGGCAAAGAGCGCACCACTCACGCCGTCGACGTTGAGCTCGTCGCGGGTGCCGGAGTAGGGATAGTACTTGTTGGTTGAGATGAGTGCCAGGTCGCTGCCCGTCGCCTTGGCAAAGCAGATTCCGACGAGCTTGGCGCAGGCGTCCGTATCGAGTTTCTTCGCAACCGTGGTGAACACCTGAGACTTGTTGCCCACAATGAGGGACTGGCTGTCGTCGATTGCCGTCTCGAAGTCGGCCAAGCTGGCCTTACCCTTGATGTAGTCTAGACCTGCGTTTCCGATGGGAACGATGAGATCTTCCCAGCCAGAGTATATAAACGGAGCGGTGAGGCCCTCGTTAAGCTGGTCCAAGATCTCCGCATAATAGCCGTCGGCCTTGGGCGTATAATCCTTGAGCGGCAGCAGCGTGGAGTCGCTGTACGCGGAGTTGAAGGCTTGCATGCCCTCGACCGTGGAGAAAACCTCCATCACATGCAGGGCATCCTCGAGCTTTTGCTCGTTACCGGAATCCTGCAGATGCTTGTTCAGGCCCACATAACTCGTGGTTTGCAGAATAAAGGCATTGTCTCTGCCATCCTTTGACAGATAGGGCATCAAGCCGAACTCGTCCGTGGTGTCACCGTCGGAGAAGTCGTTGTTGTTGCCGAGCATGAAGAGGGTGTTGCCCTTGGCAAACTCCTCCCTCGTAACATCATCACTAACGGGGTCGCCCCCATCGTTGAGCATGCCCAAGTCACGCCACTTGTCGAGGTCCTCCATAGCCGTCTTTAACTCCTCAGACCCTGCGACCGTGGCCTTGCCGTCAAGGAAGTCGGCACGCCACTGGACGCCATCAGGGGTGTTGAAGAAGCTGGTGTCAAGGATGTTGCACCAATACTGGAAGCCAAAGCCCGGGTACTGAATCTGGGTGAGGCAGAGGTTCACGCCTGCCTCCTTGGCCTTGGATGCAAGCTCCTCGAGCTCTTTTAAGTTAGTGGGAAGCTCCCAGCCATGCTCTTTAAGCAGCGTCTTGTTGTAGGTAATGCCCAGACAGCTGTAGCAGGTGGGCAGCATGTAGATGGCACCGTTGTCTGTCACGTCTTGGAGGCGGGCCTCGGTGTATTTGTCAGTAAAATCATAGCCTGACAAGTCGATGAGCTTGTCGCCCACGTGCTCATGGCTCGGCTCATACACGGTCGCAAAGTAGATGTCCGACATATCGTCCGCTTTAAGGGATGCCTGGGCGTACGCAGTGTAGTTCTTACCGCTGTAAGGGATGATCTCGAGGTTGATCTCCGGGTACTTCTCGGCAACCATGTCCTTGAACGCGCTGACGTTGCGGAAAGGTGCCATGATGGTTATTGCCTCGTGTTCGCCATCGGATCCCGCCGCACCCGAACCCCCGCAGCCCACCAGCGTGCCGACAAGCAGTACCACGGAACACGCAAACGCGAGGAGTGCACGGCCGATCATCTTTCTCTTCATTCGATGATCCTTTCCCCTTTTGGCGAGGTGTGAGGGATAAAGACCGCCCTTGCTCCTCTATTCTCTTTCATATGTAGTTCTCCATTATCCCATTAATTAACTGGGGCTATTATCTGATGCGATATAAAAGTAAAGTTTATCCGAAGAGTTCCATCTCTTGGGGGCATCATTATCTGCACGAAATAAAGGACGGTAAGGCCGTTCGCATTCAAGACCAGAAGAGCCCGGCACCGTTGCGGTACCGGGCTCGGCACATCTCTGGTGCCCCCGGGCGGATTCGAACCGTCGACACCCGCTTTAGGAGATATGATTTAATGCTACCCCCTACCATTCATCCAGCGTCATTGAACACCATATAATCGCAGATAAACATGGCAGTTTGTGTCTTTTACCTCCGCTAGCTGCACCTACGCTTTTACAAACATATTACTAACAGCTTTAGCTAAACCGCACTCAATGAATTGTTGAAAACTATTCAAAGAAACGGGGCGCAATAAACGAGCCCCAACTTATACGGTTCACTGCAAGACTAAGACAGAAGCAATGGCTGCAATGTTAGCCAAGCTGGCTGAAATCAACTCCTCTGGCACGATCTCTAAAACCAAAAAGCCCAATTTGCTTGCGTCCTACTGCTAGGCCTTTTATGAAAATAGGGACACCGAGCGCAACGCGTTGCGCTGAGTCCTGAGGCTGTTGCAATGAAAATGAGAATCAAGGGTTCGATAGCAGGGGTTGATTTTCAATCTCAACGCAACAGCCTGAACGGACCCCGCGTTTCCGCAG